>JADMJV010000017.1:82301-142692 GCA_018780265.1 bacterium | reverse complement strand
TTTACCAGGGTTTGATCCATAATGTGCCTGAGTTATTTGGCGACGGGCCCTTACTTTCGCATGCCAACCCGCACGGAGCGTTTTTACTCCAGTGCGACTGACGGTGGGAAGTTCGCCCAAACAACCAGGGAGAGGCATCGAGAAGTGAGCCAAATGCACCGAGATGAAACCAAGGACCATCAGGAGGTCTGGGCTTGGCGCCGAAGGCCGGCGCGTGAAGGTTTCCTTTGTGCGCCCCAATCTGGGAGACTGGCGCTCCCACGACGCCATGGAGCCGCTGGCCTTTGCTGTCCTCAAGGGCGTCACTCCACCGGACGTGCAGTGTGAGTTGTGGGATGAGCGGTTGGAGGCTATCCCGGCTCAACTCGATTGCGATCTGGTGGCCCTCACCCTGGAGACTTACACGGCCCGGCGCGGTTATCAGTTAGCCCAACAGTTTCGAGCGCAGGGCCTCAAGGTAGTGGCGGGGGGATACCATCCCACCTTTTTGCCCCAGGAAGCCCTTCAATACGTGGATGCGGTGGTGTGTGGCGATGCCGAAGAAGTCTGGCCTCAGCTCTTGGTGGACGCCAGCCAGGGGCGAATGCAAACGATCTACCGTCAGTCGGCGGCCGTTAGCATGCAAGGCCTGCACTATGACCGCACGGTGTTTTCGGGCAAAGGCTATGGCCACGTCAGCCCGTTGCAGTTTAGCCGGGGCTGCCGCTTTGCTTGCGATTTCTGTTCGATTCACGCTTTTTACGGGCGCTCCCTGACATGTCGGCCGGTGGTCGAGGTCGTGGCGGAGGTGGCCCGTCTGCGCACACGCTGGGTTTTTGTGGTCGACGACAACTTGTTTGTGGGTCCTGCCGAGACGCTGGCTCTGCTCGAGGCTTTGCGTGGCCGGGGTATCCGCTGGGGTTGTCAGATCAGTCTGGATGTGGCCTCCAATCCCACCTTGCTCCAGGCCATGGCCGACAGCGGTTGCGTGGCGGTGCTGATCGGATTTGAGTCACTGGACGCAACCAATTTGACCCAGATGCGCAAAAAGTGGAACAACAAACACCCCTACGGAGAGGCCATCCAGCGATTTCACGACCACGGCATTCTGGTCTACGGCTCGTTCATTTTTGGCTACGACCAGGATACCCCCGATGTCTTTGCCCGCACCCTGGAGTTTGCCCTGGAGTCGCAACTCTTTTTGGTCAATTTTAGCGCCCTGACGCCCACCCCGGCCACCGAACTCTATGCCCGCATGGAGAGGGAGAACCGGCTGATTTATCCGCGCTGGTGGCTGGATCCGGCCTATGGCTATGGAGACGCGGTCTACCGCCCGCGCCACATGACGGCTCAGCAACTTACCGATGGCTGCCGCTGGGCTCGCAGCCAGTTTTATCGCTATTCCAACATCCTGCGGCGCGTGATTGTGCCGCCACTTGGATGCACCAGCCTGAGTCATCGCTTCGTCAGTCTGCTGGGAAACTACACCTCGCGCCGTGCCCTGGACCAGAAGTTGGGCAGACCCTTGGGGGCCAGTTCACTGCTGCCCACTTTGGTTCAGCCCAGCCTGACTTGAATACCCCCCGCGGCCAGGACACCTGAGGGGTGTCCTGGCCAGAACCAGGTATTTGTCCTGCCCCACAGGTAGGACGCCTCGGGAATTAGCCTCAGGGCTGTAGCGGCTTAGTGGGAGTGTCCTTCGTGGTCGTGGACCTGGTCGGGGCCGTGACCAAAGTCGCAGAAGGCCATGGGGATGCGCTTGAACTCGCGCTCGCCCTGGGCGTTGGGGGCTACGTAGGCACTGTAGACGCCACCATCGGCTTTGAAGAAATCTCCAAAGGACGGGGTTTGTTCGCTAAACAGCACCTTGCCGTCGGCCACCATCAAACGGGCGCCTTTTTCGGCCTCGGCAATGACCGAGTCTTCCCCGCGGAGGAGCCCAAAGGGAGACGATTCCACCAGGCTGGTCATCTTTACGCCGGCCAAAGTGCCTGCGTCCTGACCAAAGGTGAATTGCTGCGGGACGGATTCGCCCTGGAAGAGGCGCATGGTGGGAGGCGCGGGCTCTGCGTCTTTGGGAAGCAGTTCGCGGCGCACCATCACGTTGCGGATCAGTTCCTGGCGTTGACCGCCGTTAAACTGGGCGTCGCCGGCCAGCAGATTGACGGCCATCTCCTTGAAGGTGGTTTCGGAGCTGACGGCGGAGTTCTCCATCTGACCCACCAGCAGTTTCCAGCCCTCTTCGCCGGCAGCCAGCAAGGCGTCCTTGGGGGACATACCGGCGGCCCGATTCGCGTCGGCGATACCGTCGAGAACGTCATAGAAGGCGCCTGACCAGAGGCGGGAAAAGTCGTGGATTTCGTGGCCCAGGTGATCCTGGTCGCCGCTCTCGGGCAGGGTGGCCGGGTCGGCGTAGACAAAATTGTTGAACGAAGTGCGGATGCCGCCTTCTTTGCCCAGCACATTGCCGAAAGCCTCGCCCATGTCCGAAAGCATATTGCGCTTGCTGGACAGGTCACCACCCTCGGTCTGGCCTACAATGGCTTCGACGGCCTTGGCGTTGCCCAAAGTCATCAGCATGGCCAGGCTGTCTCCAAAGGCCTCGTGGAAAGCTCCCGTTTCGGTGCCGCTGCCTTCCATAAAGCCGGAGCGGATGGCGTCGAGCACGGCGTGGCCGGTTTCGTGGGAAGCCACTTCGCCGGAGTCGCCGGTGCTGGTGGTCTTGTAGTCAAAGAAGTGAACGCCTTTAAACTGACGGGCGTAGAAAGCGTTGGGCCATTCGCCGGTCTCAGGCGAGAGTTTGAGTTGCTTGTCGCCGAAGGACCATTCGATCTGCTTGCCGGTCAGTTCGCCCAGCACTTCGTTGTATTTGTTGACGGTGGCGGCGGCGGCCCCAAAGACGTTGGCGCCGGTGGCCGAAGGGTGCCCCTGGGGGTAGACATAGTTACCGTCTTCATTGGGGGTCAGTTTGTATTTGGGGTCGGGACGAAGGCCGACCAGATTGCCCATCACAAAAATGGCCTTCTTGTTGTCCAGTACGACCGTGTCTGTGGACGGTTTGCCGGCGTTGGCGGAGACGTTGGGGATGGTTACCACGTCATTGGGCAGGGCGTCTGGATCCTGGGGGTTGTTGTTAAAAGTTTTGTCCGAGCCGGTGGCGCGCGGGGCGCTGGGAGTGGGAAGGGCCGAAGTGATGTTCATGAGGTGCTCCTGTGTTTGTGTGTGCCCTCATTTTAGTTTTTTTTCTGGACGATTTTTTCGATGCGAAGTTAACAAAAGGCCGCGTCGGCCTTTTTGGGCTAACTGCGTCGGCGCATTCGGCCGGCTGAGGCTCCAAGCATCCATACCAGGTTGCGCAGCACTCCCGGACTCACCAGGACTTTACGCACCAGTGCGTCCTTGACCACCGAAGCTTCGTGTTGCAGGCCGCTGCGATCCGTTAACCACATGTTTTTGCCGTCGCTGGACCAAAATCGCCGGAATTTTCCATCGGCTGTGGCCACCACATCGCCCATGGCCAGCTGGCTGGGGTTGACTCCCATGATTTGGCAGCGGCTGCCTTGGGGCAAAAGGTCGGGCCACTCGCCGTTGTCCACCCGGATCGTTTTCAGAGCCCCTTGCTTCATGGCTTCGGATTCGAACTTGATCATGCTGGTAGTCCCGCCTTGCTCAGTGTGACCCTCTTTTTACAGTGTAGCTGTAATACGGTCCGTGGCAATGGGCTATGCCTATCAACAATGCTGGTAGAATCGAGCCAGGTAGGGGCGTCATCTTGCGACCCGGTCAGTCTTGCGGTGGCTAAATCACCGAAGACACTCGATGTTCCAGCCGTTGGGAGCAAAAAGCGGACCAGGTTCATCGTCATCGCACCAATCGAGTGGCGATCAGTCCCGCAAACTGCACGGGCTCTCCTGGCCCGCGGTAGCACCAGCCCAGATGCCCGTGGCAGGCCGCACAGAGGGCGAAGGACCAGGCGTAGCCGGCAAACCAGGTGGCTTCCTGACTGGGCTGGCCAGCGTTGAGGCAGCCCGGGGCTTCACCAAAGCAGAGGACATGAAACGAATAGCCTCCCGGGTTTCGAAAGGTGTGCTCGTGGGCCCCGCCTACCTCGATGGCGCTGCGGTGACGGGTAATCTCGTGGCCGCAATCGCGACAAACAATGGCTTTTTCGGGTTGTGCTTGGGGTGCCTGCAGGGGCTCAACCGACTGGCTGGTCTGGTACACGGGGCCTCAGGTGATTCCGCCGGCCAGCACCGAGGGGGGCACCACCCCGCTGCGCACGGGAATCAGAGCGGAATGGTCGTCCTCGTCGCCTAGAGGTAAGTGCTGTCGCTGTTGAACCTCGCGACGCATCATTAAATTGGCCGTGAAGAAAGTGGCCCAGCTGAAAAAACTTCGGCTGTTGACCTGAAAGTCAAAGCTGCGCCTGGCGATGGAAGGATACGAGTAAAATTTTCGGCGGGCTTCCAGGCACAGTCGCTCGATCTCTTGGGGTGCCAGACCCAGACTGCGAAAGGGGACCATTCCATAGCGGTAGCGCGGATCCAGCCACCAACGCTCGTAGACCAGTCGGCCCTCGGCCTGCAAGCGTTCGTATAGGGGCGTGCCCGGAAAGGGGGTGAGGTGGTTGAAAGCGGTCAGATAAAAGCGATGCTGTTGAGTGAAGGCCAGCGTTTCGCGCACCGTCTCGGCAGTATCCTCGTCATAGCCTAAAATGAAAGTGGTGTAAAGGCGAATTTTGTAGCGGCGCAGATTGGCCAGAGCCTGCTCGTAGCCGCCCTTCATGGTGTTGAACTCTTTGTTCATCTTCTTAAGGCTGAGCGGATTAAGGGTTTCAAAGCCGATCAGCAGCATCTGGCAGCCACTGGCCTTGATCAGTTCTAAAAATTCTTCGTCGTGGGCGGCGTTGATGCTGGCCTGACTGACCCAACGGATCTTGAGCGGAATCAGGGCGCGGAAAAACTCCTTGGCCTGTTTCATATTGGACGTAATATTGTCGTCTACAAAGAAATACAGGGGTCGAGGTCGCTCGCGAATGTCGGCCAGGATGTCATCCACGGGTCGGCGGATCTGAGTGTTCTTAAAATAGGCCTGGATGGCACAAAATTCGCAGCGGAAGTGGCAGCCACGGCCGGCTTCGATCAAACCCAGGTCGAGATAGCGTTTGCCCGCAAAAATACTGCGCCGAGGACGACTGTTGGTCAAAGAGGGCCGTCCTTGCGAGCGATAGACGGGCTGTAACTTGCCGTGGCGAAAATCGTCGATGAGCAGAGGCCACACCTCCTCTGCTTCACCGATGACCAGGGCCTCGGCAAACTGGCCCACCTCGTCGGGAACCAGGGTGGCGTGAAAGCCGCCCATCACCACCGGCACACCCCGGCGTCGATAGTGCGAGGCGATCTGGTAAGCCCGCCGGGCCGTGTAAGTTTCCACACTGATGGCCACCAAATCGGTGGGTTCATCGTAGGGAATGTCTTCAAGTCGGTCGTCGTAAAAGCGGATGTCGACGTCGGGGGGGGTCAGCGCGGCCAGCACTGCCGGGGGCAGCGGCTCCATCTGCCAGGCACGGATATAGGGCAACTTGCCGCGCCGACCCACGGCCGGGTGTATCAGCGTGAGTCGCACCTAGGCGGCCAGCAACGGTTCGCGGCAGTTGTAAAACTGGTGCAGTCGATGGGCGTAAAAACGATAGCCCAGGTTAGCCGTCAGGGCCGTCCAGAAGAGGTTGCCTTTCCACAGCCGGCGCAAGATACCGCGGTAGCTGTAGGTCTTTTTCCAGGTGTGCTCGATGCCATACTGCAAATCGCGCGCGGTCATGAGGGCGGGCTGAAAGACCACGTGCTGACCGTCGTAAAGCGACCAGTCCTTGTGGAGCAGCCGGCCTTCGGCGTCCAGGCGCTGATGCAAGGGAGTGCCTGGAAAAGGGGTCAGCACCGCGTAGCGAGGCAGTTCGATGCGATGGGTCATGACAAAATCGACGGTGCGCTCGAAGTTGTCGACCGTGTCGTTGTCAAAGCCAAAGACAAAGGTGCCCATGATGGCGATTTTGCGGTCGTGGACGCGCTCGATCACCTGGCTGTATTCTTTGAGCAGATTGAAACCCTTACGGCATTCCTTGAGAGCTTCGGGGGTCAGGCTCTCAAAGCCGATGAGCAGGCCTTTGCAGCCGCTGCGCGCCGCCAGGTCGAGCAGTTCGTCGTCCCAGGCAATCTCGGTGGTGACCAGGCCGCCCCAGTGGACTTTGAGGGGGATCAGGGCGCGAAACAGATCTTTGGCGTATTCCTTGTCGGCAATCAGATTGAGATCCATAAAGATCAGGCGTTTGGCGCCCATGTTGCGCACGTCCTGAATGACTTCCGCTACCGGGTGCTGCAAGGGGCGCCCCCAGGCCGTGGGTACCACGCAGAAGTTGCATTTGTGAATGCAGCCGCGGGTGGCCTCCAGGGTGTGACCTACGGTGAAATTGCCGTTGGGCAGCAACTCACGGCGGGGGAGGGGACGTCCCCCCAGTTGTAGGCCGGGCTGCTGGCGGTAGCGGGCTTGCAGATTCCCCTGGCTAAAGTCGCGCAGCAACTGAGGCCAGCTATCCTCGGCATAGCCCACCACCACACTGTCAGCGTGCAGGGCGGCTTCATCGGGCACCAGGGTGGGGTGAACTCCGCCCAGCACCACGCATTTGCCCTGGCGCCGGTAGTGATCAGCCAGTTCGTAGGCCCTCGGCGAACTGCCCGTGATGGCCGAAATGCCCACGATGTCAGCGTCCAGGTCAAAGGGGATGGACTCGATCCCTTCGTCGATCAGGCGCAATTGGTGGGGGATTTCGGGCGGGATCAGGGCGGCCAGAGTGGGCAAAGTGAGCGGCATGTAGCGCAGAGATTTCTTGAAAATGCCCGTTTTGTGTCGATAGAGTGGACCTCGAGGGGAGAGGAGGGCGATTTTTACGGGCTGCATCCAGGGGCGTTCGGGCGCTGCCGGCCAGCTCCTGGCAAGCCGAAGCATTTGACATTTCCAGGCAAGTGGTTTAACGTTAAATCATAATGTTACAGCTTACCGGCGTTCACCACGTCACTTCCATTACCGCTCAACCACAACAAAACTATGCTTTCTACACCCAGACATTGGGCTTGCGTCTGGTCAAAAAAACGGTCAACCAGGACGATGTCTCCGCCTATCACCTTTTTTATGCCGACGGCCTGGCCTCGCCCGGCTCCGATTTAACCTTCTTTCACTGGCCTCTGCCCCGCGAACAACGAGGCACGGGCAGCCTGGTTCGCACCGGTCTGAGAGTGGCCAGCGAGGCCAGCCTCAGCTACTGGCAGGAGAGATTGAAGCAGTTGGGGGTGCAGCACCTCCCGATTCAAACCCGTGACGGACGCCTTGAGCTTGCTTTTGAAGACCCCGAAGGGCAGCGCCTGGCCCTGGTGGTGGACGAGGTCCACCCTCAGGGAAACCCCTGGGTACCCAGCCCCGTCCCCGTTCAACACCAGATTTTGGGCCTGGGCCCTGTGACGATGAGCGTGGCCGCCCTGGATAAAACCGATCGGGTCCTGCAGCAGGTCATGAACCTTCGCCCCGTTCGCGACTACTGCGCAGACAGCACCCCGGTGCGAGTCTACGAAATGGGCCCGGGCGGCTGCTCGGCAGAGTTGCACGTGAAGCAGGAGCCCGGGCTGGCGCGGGCCAGGTCTGGCGCCGGGGCCACTCATCACGTCGCCTTTCGCACGCCCGATCGGGAGCAGTATCAGGCCTGGGCCGAGCACCTGACCCAGGCCGGTGTGCCCGCCAGTGGACCGGTTGATCGCTTTTACTTCCGCAGCCTCTATTTTCGAGAGCCGGGCGGCATTCTTTTCGAGATTGCCACGGACGGTCCGGGATTTGCCGCCGACGAACCGATGGAGAGCCTGGGCCAGAAACTATCCCTGCCCCCCTTCCTCGAGTCCCAGCGGCCCCAGATCGAGAGGAACCTGGTCAAGCTCTAAGGGCCCTCCGCGCCCACAAGGATGTCTGAAGTAGCCTGGGAAGTCCCTTTCCGCATGAGAATAGACGCTTGTTATTTCGGACCTCCCCAGGGCGCGGCTGAGGCGGCCCATTCGGCGCGGCGAGCCAAACTCAATGGATTGTGGTTTCCCGAGACCGGTCACGACCCTTTTCTGGCCGTGCTGATGGCCTCCCAGGCCGAACCCGAACTGGAAGTGGGCACCGGCATTGCGGTGGCCTTTGCGCGCAGCCCCATGACACTGGCTCAGACTTCGTGGGACCTGGCTGGCCTGACCCGGGGCAAGTTTTACCTGGGTCTGGGCAGTCAGGTCAAAGCGCACATCGTGAGACGTTTCTCCATGCCTTGGGGCAAGCCGATCGATCAGATGCGGGACATGATCGGTGCCGTGCGAGCCATTTGGGCGGCTTTCGAGAGTGGTGACCGGCTAAACTACACAAGCGAATACTATCAACTGAGCCTGTTGACGCCATTCTTCTCGCCCGAGAAGCACGCTTATGGCAAGATTCCCGTGGGTATCGCGGCGGTGGGCCCAAAAATGACCGAACTGGCCGGCGAAGTGGCCGATTTTATTGCTTATCATACCTTTACCACCAAGCAGTATCTGGACACCGTCACTCTACCCGCGGTCCAGGCCGGACTGGCCAAGAGCGGCCGACCCCCGCAGGCCCTGGAGCGGGTGGGCAGCCTGTTTGTGATCACCGGCGATGCCGAGCGAAAACGCAAGATGGAACTGGCTGTGCGCAATCAGATCGCATTCTACGCCTCCACCCCGGCCTATCAGCCGGTGCTGGAATCGGTGGGCCACGGCCCCTTGCATACGCAGCTTCACCAGATGTCGCGCCAGGGGCAGTGGACCGAGATGGGCGCGCTGATTCCCGACGAGGTGCTGGACGCGTTCAGTTTGACCGCCGATCCCCCCGATCTGGCTCAGGCCATTCGCAGTCGCTTTGCCGACTACTACGACCGGGTGCTCATTCAGATCAGCCCCGAAGACCTGCTGGCCCTGGGGCAATCATGAAGCCGGTGATTCTCAGCGCCGCCCTCACCGGGGCCCTGGCCGACCGTCGCCAGTGCCCGGCCATTCCCTACACCGCCCAGGAGATCGCGGCCGAGGCGCGGCGCAGTCTGGAGGCGGGGGCCAGCATTGTGCATGTGCACGCCCGCCAGGAGGACGGTAAACCTGCCTTTGACGTGGCCAGCTACGCCCGCATCGACGAACAACTCAAGCAGAACTGCCCGCAGGCCATCATCAACTATTCCACCGGGGCTATCAACGTAGACCGGGAGACACGCATCGGCCATATCCGGGCCCTGCGCCCGGCCATGGCCGCTCTCAACATGGGCTCGATGAACTATGCCATCTTTTCCAGCAAGCAGCGGCGCTTTGTGCACGACCACGTCTTCTCCAACCCCTTTGGCGACATCCAGTTCTATCTGGAAGCCATGAACGAGGCCGGCACCCTGCCCGAAATGGAGTGCTTTGACAGTGGCCACATTCACAACGTCGACCCTCTGCGAGAAATGGGATTGCTGGGCACCCCTCTGCTCTATTCGCTGGTGATGGGTGTGCTGGGCGGCATTCCGGCCACGGTCCGCGATCTGCTGCATCTGGTCCAGTCGCTGCCGGCTGAGGCTCTCTGGCAGTGTATCGGCATCGGCATGGTGCAATGGCAACTGCTGCCCACGGCCGTGACCCTGGGCGGCAATGTGCGGGTGGGACTGGAGGACAACTTTTACGTCAGCGAGGGCAAGATGGCCACCTCCAATGGCGACCTGGTGGCCAAGGCGGTGCGCATGATCGAAGACGTGGGCGGGCGTGTGGCTACCCCGGCCGAGGCCCGCCAGATGTTGGGGATGGCTCCGCTTGCCACGGCTTGAATCGGGCCTCTCGCGGGCCGAGTTGGAGGCCAATCGTCAGGCCATGCTGCCCCTGCTCAAGCAGATGCAGGCGGCTCAGCAACGCGTGCTCCAGGGCGGCGGGGCCAAGGCCCACCAGCGCATGCTGGATCGAGGCAAGTTGCTGCCGCGCCAGCGCGTCGAGCGCCTGCTCGATCCCCGCACACCCTTTTTAGAACTGTCGCCGTTGGCCGCCTGGGGCATGTATGACGACGAGTCGCCCGGGGCTTCCATGATAAGTGGCATCGGCACCGTTTCGGGCCGGACCTGTATGGTCATCGCCAGCGACGCTTCGGTCAAGGGCGGGGCCATCTACCCCATGACCCTCAAAAAGCACTTGCGCGCTCAGCGCATCGCCGAGGAAAATCGCCTGCTCACTCTGACTCTGGTCGAGTCGGCCGGGGCCAACCTGCTCTATCAGGCGGAAATCTTTGCCGAGACGGGTGGGCGCGTATTTGCCAATCAGGCCCGCATGTCGGCGCGTGGCATTCCCCAACTGGCTCTGGTTTTTGGCTCGTCCACGGCGGGTGGAGCCTATATGCCGGGCATGAGCGACTATGCCGTGATGGTGCGCAATCAGGCGCGTGTCTTTTTGGGTGGGCCGCCGCTGGTCAAGATGGCCACCGGCGAGGAGATCGACGAAGAGAGTCTGGGCGGGGCCGACATGCATGCCTCGGTCTCGGGGGTCAGCGACTACACCGCCGAGGATGACCTGCACGCCCTGGAGATCGGCCGCGAGATCATCGCCCATCTCCCTCATACCGGTCCCTCGGTGGCGCCTTCCCGGGCGCCACTTTTTGACGCTGAAGAACTTTTGGGCGTGGTCCCCGCCGACCCGCGCCAACCCCTGGAAATCCGCGAAGTACTGGCTCGCCTGCTGGATGGTTCCGAGTTGCTGGAATTCAAGCCCGACTTCGGCTCCACGCTGGTCTGCGGTCAGGCCCGGCTGGGCGGCCACGCGCTGGGAATTTTGGCCAACAACGGGGTGCTCTTTTCCGAATCGGCTCTCAAAGGGTCCCAGTTTATCCAGCTGTGCAATCAGTCGCGCATTCCTATCCTGTTTGTGCAGAACATTACCGGATTTATGGTCGGCTCTCAGGTGGAACGCGAGGGCATTGTCAAACACGGTTCCAAGCTGGTCAATGCCGTGTCGACTTCCAATGTGCCCCACCTCACCTTGATCGTGGGCGGCTCCTATGGGGCGGGCAACTATGGCATGTGCGGGCGGGCGTACGATCCTCGTTTTCTGTTTACCTGGCCCAATGCACGCATTGCCGTGATGGGTGGCGAGCAGGCGGCCGGCGTCATGGCACTGCTGGCCGAAGAGCAGGCCCGCGCCCGCAAAGTGGAGCCCGACCGGGCGGCCATTGCGGCCCGCCAACAGGCTACCCGCGAAGCTTTCGAGCGCGAGTCGTCGGCTCTTTATGCCACGGCCCGGTTGTGGGACGATGGCATTCTCGACCCTCGCCACACCCGAACGGCCTTGATTCAGGCGCTGTCGGTGGTGCAGCAGAGTGATTACGCAAGCAAGAAAGCCCCACGTTATGGGGTTTTTCGAATGTGAGGAGGCCAAGATGTTGACCCTTACCCCCGAACACCAGATGTTTCGCCAGACCATCCGCCGTTTCGTGGAGCGCGAAATCGACCCACACGTGGAGGAGTGGGAAGCCAGCAAGTGTTACCCCGGCCGCACGCTTTTTCCCAAGCTGGCCGAACTGGGGGCCCTGGGCGTCAGCTACCCTGAGGAGTATGGCGGTGGGGGTGGGGACTACTGGTGTAACTATCTGATGTCTGAAGAACTGGGCGGGGCCGCCGCGGCGGGCGTGTCGATGGGCATTATGGTGCACACCGACATGGCCACTCCGGCGCTGGCCCAATTTGGTAGCGAGGACCTCAAGCAACGCTTTTTGGTGCCGGCCATCGAGGGCAAACTGATATCGGCCATCGCCGTCAGCGAGCCCGACGCCGGCTCGGACGTGGCCGGTCTCACCACCCGGGCCGACAGCGACGGCGACCATTACGTGATCAATGGCTCCAAGATGTGGATCACCAACGGCACACAGGCCGACTTCATTGTGGTCTTGGCCCGCACCACCCCGGGTCAGGGCAGCAAAGGCATGTCGCTGATTGTGGTACCCACCGATACGCCTGGCTTCAAAGTCAGCCGGACCATCGACAAGCTGGGCAATCACTGCAGCGACACGGCCGCTCTCAGTTTTGAGGATGTGCGCGTATCCAAGGCCAACTGCATCGGCGAGGAAGGCCGCGGGTTTGTGCTGCAGATGAAGCAGTTTCAGAAGGAGCGCCTGGTGGGTGTGGGCCTGTGCCTGGGCGGCATGGACCGAGCCATGCGCATGACGGTGGAATTTTGCAAAGAGCGCAAGACCTTTGGCAAGCCGATTATTGCTAATCAGTATGTCCACTTTCGCCTGGCCGAACTGCGCACGGAGATCGAAATGCTGCGCCAGATGGCCCACTACTGCACGGCTCAGATGGTGGCCGGTCAGGACTGTACCCGCGAGGTGAGCATGGCCAAGCTCAAGGCTGGCCGACTCTGTCGCGAGGTGGCCGACACCTGCATGCAGTTTCATGGCGGCATGGGCTACGCCGAGGAATACCCCATCGCCCGCTATTATCGCGATGCTCGCTTGATGTCGATCGGGGGCGGCGCCGATGAGATTATGCTGGGCGTGCTGGCCAAAATGGAAGGTTACGTGTGATCGACAAATTGCTTATCGCCAATCGGGGGGAGATCGCCTGTCGCATCGCGCGTACCTGCGAGCGACTCGGGATTGGCGTAGTGGCGGTCTTCACCGATGCGGACCAGAAGGCGCGCTGGGTGCGTGAAGCGCAGCAGGCTTTTCGCGTCCCCTCCTATTTGGATGTGGCTGCCCTGTTGCAGGCCGCCCGCTCCTCGGGGGCTCAGGCCGTTCACCCGGGCTTTGGTTTTCTGGCCGAGAACGTGGAGTTTGCCCGAGCCGTAGGCGAGGCCGGTCTGGTCTGGGTGGGCCCCAGCCCCGCCAGCATGGAGTTGCTGGCCAGTAAGGAGGGCGCCAAGCAACTGGCCCAGCAAGTGGATGTCCCCGTTCTGACCAGCATGGCTGTCGATAAAGCCACCTATCCTCTCATGGTCAAGGCGGTGGCAGGTGGGGGAGGCAAGGGCATGCGGAGGGTGGATACGCCCGCCCAACTGGAGGCGGCGATGCAGTCGGCCCGCTCCGAGGCCCGGCGGTCCTTTGGAGACGACCGGGTGTTGCTCGAGCCGCTGCTGATTCAGGCCCGTCATATTGAAGTGCAGGTATTGGGCGACAAGTTTGGCCATCTGATCCACCTGGGCGAGCGTGACTGCTCTTTGCAGCGCCGCCATCAGAAGATTTTCGAAGAGTCGCCGGCCACTCACCTCAGCCCGGCACTGCGGGCTCAGTTGCAGCAGGCCGCCCTGCGGGTGGCTGCGGCCGCCGGCTACGCGAACGCCGGCACGGTCGAGTTCTTGGTGAGCGGCCAGCAGTTCTACTTTCTTGAGATGAATACACGCCTGCAAGTGGAGCATCCGGTGAGCGAAGCGGTCACCGGTCTGGATCTGGTAGAGTGGCAGTTGCGGGTGGCTCAAGGGGAGACTTTGCCATGGACGGAAGTTCCGTTGCGGGGCCACGCCGTGGAGGTGCGCCTCTATGCCGAAGACCCCGTTTTGGGCCACGTCCCCTGCCCGGGGCGGGTGTTGCTATGGGAGCCGCCCGCTGGCGAGGTGCGGGTGGAGAGCGCCCTGAGCAGCGGCGACGAAATCACCCCCCACTACGACCCCATGTTAGCCAAGTTGGTGGCCTGGGGAGAAGACCGGGACACGGCTTTACGCCGTCTGCGTCGCGCCCTGGAGCGCACGGTGCTCTTTGGGGTGGCCAGCAACCGGGATTTTCTCTCCGAGTGGCTGTCCAGGGCTCATTTCGAAACGTTTTTTGTGGATACTTTGGACGGCCATGTCGCCCGCCAGGCGGCTGACCCCTGGGCCCCCTGGGCGGCTGTGGCCGCCCGCTGGTTGGATTTGCCCGGTCAAGCCTGGCGCAATCTGCCTGGAGAGGGGTCTCGCTGGCATTTCGAGGGGCTGGAGCCCATTCACTGGGATGACACTCCCTGCGGTCTGGAAAACGGCTGGGTGTGGTTGGAACGGGAAGGGCAACGTCGCCGGTTCCGCGTGCACTGGCAAGACCAGGAGGTGTGGGTGGCCAGTTCTCAGGCCATCGTCCAACTTACTTTGCGGGCCCGCCAGGGACAGGCCCGCGCATTGCCGCCCAGAGGAGCCATCCTGGCCCCGCTGACGGGGAGCATTGTGGAAGTGCTGGTGCAGGCCGGCGAGTCGGTCTATGCGGGTCAAACGCTGGTGCGCCTGGAGGCCATGAAAATGGAGCACCGCCTGACCTCTCCGGCCGATGGGGTGGTGGCTGAGGTCCACTGCCAGGCCGGCGAGGTGGTCCAGGCGCGCACGGTTTTGGTGAAGCTGGCTTGATGATCGGGCGTCGCCTGTTCCTGGGGGGGGTGTTGGCCAGTCTGAGCCTTTCGGCCTGGGCGGTCGGCGAGGTTATCATGCTTGAGGTCAACTGTCCCGAGCGGGCCTTTGACCAGGTGCGACGCGACCTTGCCAAAATGCAGGCGGCCTCGCCTGACGCCCCCGATGACGCTGAGTTTTTGCGGCGGGGACGCGCCTGGCTGGGCGGACCTCAAGTAGATCGCAGCGGCCCCGAATGGAGGGCCGCCGAGGGAGTGCCCATCCGGGTGGTCAAGCCCGACGGACAGGCCCGTGGCGTGGTTTTGCAGATGCATGGGGGCGGCTGGGTAATGGGCAATGCCGCCAGCGACCGAAAAATGGCCGAAGAGTTAGCCAATAGGGCCGGTGTGGCGGTGGTCAGCGTGGACTACCGATTGGCTCCAGAACACCCCTTTCCGGCCGGCATCGATGACTGCGTAACCGCCGCAGACTGGTTGCTGAGGAACGCTCAAAGCCAGTTCGGCACTTCCAAAGTGGCCCTCATGGGTTGCTCGGCCGGATCGCATCTGGCGGCCATGACTTTGTTGCGGCTGGGGCCGCGGGCCACTCAATTTAGCGCTGCCGTGCTCTATTACGGGGTCTACGACCTGGGCGTCACGCCCGGGGCCCGGCTGGCCCCCGATGATGACCACCCCGATTTGACCACCACTTCCATACGTCGCATGATCCACTGGTTTACGCCGGGCCTGCAGCCCGAACAGCGTCGCGTGGCCGCCATCTCCCCCCTCTACGCGCCCGTGCCCAAGCTGCCCGAGACCCTTTTCTTGGTGGGCGGCGCCGACATCTTGGTGGACGATACGCTGTATTTAGCTCAGCGCTGGTCGGAAAAGAACATGGTCCGGGTGGCACTGTTCGCGGGCGCTCCCCACGGCTTCAATATGTACCCACTGGACGGAGTGGACGACTCGGTCACCATGGTCTGCGATTTTTTGGCCGAGAAATTGAGCCAATTTGGATATCCGTCGTTTCGGTAACATCGCGGTCCATGCAGGATTGTTTAGTCCGTGCTAAAAATTTTTAGATAAAGCTAAAATGACCGAAGGACCCATGTTACCTCTCGTTTCCCTACAGCCAGATCTTCAGCACTCCCTACCTGAGGCCTACCGCAGCGTGTCGGTGCCGCGGGCGGGTTCGTGGTTAAAAAAATTCTTCTCTATCTCGGGGCCTGCCTATCTGGTCAGCGTGGGTTATATGGATCCGGGCAACTGGGCCACCGACCTGGCCGGCGGCTCCAAGTTTGGCTATCAACTGCTCTGGGTGGTTCTGCTCTCCAACCTGATGGCCATTTTTTTGCAAAACTTGTGCGTCCGAATGGGCGTGGTGGCTCGGGTCGATCTGGCTCAGGCCTGTCGAGCTTACTATCCGCGGCCGGCGGCCATTCTGCTCTGGCTGCTCTGCGAGGTGGCCATCATTGCCTGCGACCTGGCCGAAGTGATCGGGTCGGCCATCGGTCTCAATCTGCTCTTCGGGATTCCCCTCATTTGGGGCGTCCTGCTCACGGGAGCCGACGTCATGCTGCTGCTGGGGCTGATGCATTTTGGCTTTCGCAAATTGGAGGCCCTGGTCATCGTGCTGGTGCTCACCATCGGGGCCTGCTTTGCCATTCAGATTTTCCAGGCCCAGCCCGATTGGGGCTCGGTTGCGTCAGGGCTGTTTCATCCCTATATGCCCAACCTGGAGGCGCTGGCCATTTCGTTGGGCATTCTGGGGGCCACGGTGATGCCCCACAACCTTTATCTCCATTCGGCCCTGGTCCAGACGCGCGACACCGGCGACAAACCGGAAGACATCGACACCTCGTTGCGGGCCAATGCTCTCGACACGGTGCTGGCTCTGGGTGGCGCCTTCTTTGTCAATGCCGGCATTCTCGTGCTGGCTGCGGCTGTCTTCCACCCCAAAGGTACGGTGGTCGACGAATTGCAGCAGGCCCACGAACTTCTCAAGCCCATGCTGGGCGGCACGGCCGCCACCCTGTTTGCTGTGGCCCTGCTCTGTTCGGGCCAATCTTCCACCATCACCGGCACCTTGGCCGGACAGATTGTGATGGAAGGGTTCTTGAAAATCAAAGTGGCCGCCTGGGTCCGCCGGCTGATTACCCGATTGCTGGCCATCGGCCCCGCCTTGTGGGCCATTTCGGCGACCGGTGGCAGCCATACGGTGCAGATGCTGGTCATCTCGCAGGTCGTATTGTCGATGCAACTGCCCTTTGCCATTTTTCCGCTGGTCCAGTTTACCTCCGACCCGGCTCGCATGGGGGCCTATGCCAATCCCCCGGCCGTGCGCTGGCTGGCTTACATGATCGGCACCGGCATCTCGTTATTGAACTTTTACCTGCTTTACACCATTTTGGGGAACTGGGGACTGTTGCTGGCCGGTCTGGCCGTGCTCTTCTGGATCTACCTGTGGCGCAATCGCCGACCGGTCGATAGCTAGTCAAAACGACAGGCTACCGACCGACCGTTATCTTTGGCTCAGGCTTTGGCCAGCACTCGGAATTGGTGGGGGTTGCTGGTCTCGCCCAGGCGCTCCCGCTTGTTCTCTTCGTATTCGCTGTAGTTGCCGGGGAAGAAGACCCATTTGCCTTCGCCTTCCCAGGCCAGCGTATGGGTGGCTATGCGGTCCAGGAACCAGCGGTCGTGGCTGATGACCACCGCGCAACCGGGGAATTCGTTAAGGGCCTGCTCCAAGGCTCGCAGAGTGTCCACATCCAGGTCGTTGGAGGGCTCGTCGAGCAGCAGCAGGTTGCCGCCGCTGCGTAGCAACTTGCCCAAATGGACTCGGTTGCGTTCACCGCCGGAGAGGTCTCCTACGCGTTTTTGCTGATCCTGGCCCGTAAAATTGAAGCGGGCGGCGTAGGCGCGAGCGTTGATCTCGCGATCGCCCACTTTGACGGGATCCTGGCTGTCGGTGATCTCCTGCCACACCTGCAAGTCGTCGTTAAGGTGGTCACGGTGCTGATCCACGTGGGAAATCTTGACCGATTCACCCACCACCAGGGTGCCCGAATCGGGTTGCTCCTGGCCGATAATCATGCGGAATAGAGTGGTTTTACCGGCTCCGTTGGGACCGATGATGCCCACAATGCCACCGCGCGGTAGCTGGAAAGTGAGGTCGTTGAAGAGCACATTTTTGCCGAACGACTTGCTGAGGTTGGTGGCTTCCACCACCACCGATCCCAGCGGAGGCCCGGGGGGAATGATGATTTCGGCGAAATCGGAGCGGTCGGCCTGGGCTTCGGCCAGCATCTTTTCGTAGGCGCTCATACGCGCTTTGTTTTTGGACTGCTGGGCTTTCTGCGACATGCCAGCCCATTCCATTTCGCGCTTTAAGTTGCGTCGACGGGCAGACTCTGCTTTCTCCTTGGAGGCCAGTTGGGCTTCTTTCTGGCCCAACCATGAGCTGTAGTTGCCCTTCCAGGGATAACCGCTACCCCGCTCCATTTCCAAGATCCAGGCGGCAACCTGGTCCAAGAAGTAACGGTCGTGGGTGATGAAGACCACCGTGCCCGGATAGTCTTTCAGGTGATCTTGCAACCAGGCTACCGACTCGGCGTCGAGATGGTTGGTGGGCTCGTCAAGCAGCAGCAGGTCGGGCTCTTGCATGAGCACCTTACACAGGGCCACGCGTCTCTTTTCGCCACCTGACAGGGGACCCACTACCGCGTCCATGGGTGGCAGTAGCATCGCTCGGGCAAAAACTTCGATGATGCGGTCCAGGTCCCAGCCGCCCTTGTGATCGATCTCTTCGTAGAGGCGACTCTGACGGTTGAGCAATTTCTCCATCTGGTCACCGTCGATGTCGGGGTCGCACAGCTTCTCGTTGACGTCGTCGTACTGCTTCATCAGACCCAGCACGTCATCGGCACCCAGCCGGATGTTTTCCAAGACGGTCAATTCGTTGTCCAACTGAGGCTCCTGGGCTACGTAGCCCACCCGGGCGCTCACCGAGGGAGCGGCGTGCCCCTGAAAGTCCTTGTCCTGGCCGGCCATAATGCGCAGCAGAGTGGACTTGCCGGCTCCGTTGGAGCCCAATACCCCGATTTTTGCACCGGGGTAAAAGGAGAGATTGATCCCTTTGAGGATCTCTTTGTGATTGATGACCTTGCGCAGGTCGTGCATCGTGAAAATGTATTCGTTCGCCATGCCGGGCGCTTCGCAGTCGGCACTGGGCCCCCTGCCTGCCGGGCAGGCACACAGGATACCGCCAGCAGAGAGCCGAACCGGGGTCCCGTGGCCCCTGTAACACCCGGTCTATCTCGTCGTCAGATATTTGCCCAGCGCCTCCCGATTCCCGAAGATCTCAAGCAGGTTGTGGGCAACTTGCAGGACGTCCGCTTCCTGCGCAATCTCTCGGGCTGTCTGCCCTACCTGTACCTGGTCGACTACGTGGTGCGCATGGGTGAGTCGTGGTGGCAAATGCCCGCATCGCAACTGGATATTCTCGATTGGGGCTGCGGTTCTGGAGCGGCCACCTACTTGATGTCGCGCCGGGACCTTCGTCCTACCAGCGTCGACGTGGATACTTTCGGCTCAAAGCGTCCCCTTCTGGAGGCCAGCGGCTGCCCGCTGATGGTTTTGGATCACGACTGGAAGTTGCCGTTTGAAGACCAGAGCTTTCACGCCATTCTGAGCTTTGGCGTGCTTGAGCATGTGCCCGACGACGCTGCTTCCTTGCGAGAGATCTACAGGGTTTTGCGGCCCGGAGGTCTCTTTTTGTGCTTCAATCTGCCGCGTGCCTGGTCTTGGATTATGCGGCTGGTGTATATGCTGGGGAATCACTACCACGATCGCCTCTACACCTCTCGCAGTGTCAAGCAGCTACTGGCTCAGGCCAATTTGAAACTGGTAGAGATATGGCGGCGTCAACTCTTTCCCAAGAATAGAGTGCATTACCCCTTTCCGTATCAGGCAGAGCGGCTTGATCAGTGGCTTTGTGAGCATACGCCCTTGGGTTATCTGGCCACCAGTCTCGAGTTTGTGGCCTACCGCGAGTAATGCTGCATGTTAGCAAGGACATCGCAATCCTGGTATAAAGCTTAGAGATATGTTTGGTTTTTTTCGCTCGGCCAGCAAGCCCGTCGTGTCGAAAGTGCGACGCATCGGGGTCGACTGGGGGATGGAAGCAGTCATCGCGGTACTCCTCGACGAGAAGGGCCATCCGCTGGATTTGCGTCGGATCGAGGCTCCGCCGGAGGATCCCGAGCAACATTTTCGGGGCCTGGATGATCTCCTCAAAGATTGGCCGCTGTCTGAGAGTCAGATGGTGGTATCGCTGACCCGAGACTATCACGTGGCCACACTCGAATTGGCTGAGGTCAGCGCCCAAGCTATCGGCCAGAAGGTCTCCGGCCAATTACACTACGACTGCGATCAAGCCAGCTTTGCCTGGTGGAAGTTAGATTCTCGGCGAGTGGTCAGCGTCACTTACCCCAGCCAGTTGCTTGAGGAATTGAGCCGCCAGTGTGCTCATTTTTCGGCCCGGTCGGTCCACTTTGAAGCTACCGAACTGGCCCAGGCTCGCCTCCTTCAGACCATGGAGTTGCCCGTGGGGTTGCTTACGGTCCATCAAGATCTGTTGCAACTGACCCTCTATTCGGCCAGGGATTTTGACACCCTTATCCAGAGCACAGCGGTGCTTGGGATTGAGCAGATGCTGACGATTGGGCTGGAACGATGGAAACAGCGCGGCCAGGAAACACCGCACAAGTTGGTGACCAATCTGTCGCCCGAGTATCTGGAGCGAATCAGCCAGTTTCCGTGTCAAAGGCTCGAAGAAGAGGCGGTGGCTTTCCATCTGGCACTCAGTCCTCAAGGCCCACATCGCTTTGAATCGACCGTGTGATTCGTAAAGTAGGCGGTGATCTGCCGGGGTAGGGGAATGAGCATCGCATGTTAAAGTTGTGTGAACTGTCTCGGAGGTCTTTACTTTTCAAGCCCCCCCGGTGATATAAGCATCAACAAGTTTCACAGAAACTGATGCAGAAGGTGAGGAATTAAACAATGGCTTTTCCCTTAGTAGGCGCTCTAATGATGGCCCCCGCCGCCATGGGTCTGTTCAGTATGTTCGGTGGCGGCAACATGGGTAATTGCTGCGACGGAATTTTAGGTTCTCAGCAGAACGGGGCCGCGAGCGGGGCAGCTAAAGGCGCCCTGGCTGGTGGAGTTGCAGGTTTTCTCTTCTCGGGTTTCAATCCAGTCGGTGCTTTGATCGGCGGCGGAATAGGTGCAGCGCTGGGTGCGCTGGTTGGCCGTCACAATCAGAATGATTGCCATCATCATCATCCGCAAGGCTGTCACAACTTCCCCCCTCCCTGCGGTGGCGGCTACGGCGGCCCGCAGTGTGGTGGTTACAACCCCGGCAACTACGGTCCGGGCTACCCAGGCCAGTATCCCGGCGGGTATCCGCAGGGTTCCTACTACCCCCAGAACGCTTACCAGCAGGGCTATCAGCAAGGCTATCAGCAGGGCCAGTATCAGGCCGGTTACCAGCAAGGTTACCAGCAAGGCTGCGGCGGCTACCCTCCTCAGGGCGGCTATGGCGGCTGCAACCCTCCCGGTGGCG
Source organism: bacterium (assembly GCA_018780265.1). Taxonomy (GTDB): domain Bacteria; phylum Vulcanimicrobiota; class Xenobia; order Xenobiales; family JADMJV01; genus JADMJV01. The sequence continues at coordinate 121,717 of JADMJV010000017.1, read as the reverse complement.
GTTGGAACAACGGTTGCCGGCCTCAAAACCAGTGCTACCCGCCCCAGTGCGGCACAGGTAATCCGGGCGGTCACCTGTGTCAGGAAAAGGAAGGCGGGCCGATTAAATACACGACCAGCGGTGGTTGGAACGTGTCGGTGAACGGCGATAAAGTAATCTGCACCAGCCCTGATGGCAAGCAGAAGATTGAGCACTCGGGCGACCCGCACGAGTACGTCAACGGCAAGCATATCAAGGACTGGGAAGGTAAGCAGCGCTCGCTGGTACTGCCCGATGGAACCAAAATCACCATGGGCGCTTCCGGTCCTCAAGGCGTAGTGGAGAACACCTCCATCTACGACGGCGACCAGAACATTCAGATTCAAAACAAGGGCAACGAAATCACCCACCGCAGCTTCGACCCGCGCGACACGCAGGCCCGTGAGCGCTGGCAGTATGACGGCGAAACCGCCGGCGTCAACTACAACCACAAGGGTGGCATCGACTACACCAACTACTACACGCAGGATGAGAACTTCGGCGTCAAATCCAACCACAAGGATCTGGCCACGGTCCACAATTCCAGGTGGTGGGAGAATCCCTGCCGTCCCTCCTGGGGGAGTGGCCAGCAGGTCACCAGGGATCACTACGATGATCCGCGTCTGGCATTCACCTAAATGGTGTTTGGTGAAGTGAAAAAAGGACCGGTTCGCCGGTCCTTTTTTCATGAGAACTAAAACAGAGGCAAGCCCACCTAAGGGCCCGTCGCGAAATAACTCCGACACTTCTCTCCCTTTTGAAGGCCCGGAGTGGCACACGGGTAACTTGGGGTCGACTCCATTGGTAGGAGAACTACGATAATAGGGCTTCAAGTCATGGTTTGACCAGCTTATTCCAGGACGGGCCCTAAGGACGATTCCGCCTCTGGCCCGGCCCTAAAGCGAGCCGATGTTCATCAACTTGGGTTCGCCGCCGGCCTCTGGCCAGAAGACGTGGAGAGGGGCGGGTCGGCCCGGTTGACCGGCTTTCTTACTCACGAAGTATTTGTCGGTCCTGCCTCTTTCAGCCGTTTCCTTGAAGCCCACTGTGGTCACATTGCCCTTGTGGACTTCGTAGATCTCCACAGGAAGGGCGTAAAATTTGGCTCCGCCGCAGGCTTTGGAGTAGGAGAATTCCTTCACGTTTCGGTCCAGGTCTTTGCCGTCCTTGCTCAGCATGCTTTTGTGGAGCAGAGGGATAACGGCCTCCAGGCGCGCTTTGGGGTCTTCGATCAGGCAGGCCTTCAAGAAATTCTCGCAGAGTTGAACCCCTTTCGGGTCGGGGTCGATCTTCTCGATAGCAAACCCTGCTGGGGATAAGACTGCCAGTAGCAGCAGCAGAAGCAAGCGAATCATAAACACCTCCTCAGGTAAAAATAAAACCTTCTTAGCAAAACCTTAATAATTTCCTCTGGACAACGGGGCTGAAGATTCTAATAATGATAAGACCAACGCAAGGCTCGCTACACCGCGAGCCTTGTTCGGTTTCTGGGCCTTTTTTAACCCGCTGCAGGAACGAGTCGCCCTTCCCCAGGAATTGCTCTAAATGGAACAGCACTGGTTTGCCTCCATGTTTGGGCATCGCTCTGCTCTCATCGGCATGCTTCACGTGGGGCCTTTGCCCGGGGCCCCCGGTTGGAGCGGTGACCTGGGGGCCATTCTCGATCGCGCCGTAGAAGAGGCCATTCTCTATCAGCAGGCGGGCTTTCACGGTCTTCTCTTGGAGAATATGTACGATCGCCCCTACATGATAGGCGACAGGGTGGGGCCAGAAACGGTAGCCGCCATGGCGGTACTGGGTCACGAAGTGCGCCGGGCCGTGCAGTTGCCCCTGGGGATTCAGGTATTGGCGGCCGCCAATCAACAGGCTCTGGCGGTGGCGTTGGCGTGTCAGGCTTCGTTTATTCGAGTGGAGGGCTTTGCCTACGCCCATGTGGCGGATGAAGGCTGGATTGAGGGTTGCGCCGGCCAGCTGGTGCGCAGTCGAGATTTGTGGAAGGCTTCTCACATCAAAATTTTGACGGACATCAAAAAGAAGCACAGCTCTCATGCGATCACCGCCGATCTTAGCCTGGAAGAGGTGGCTCACGGCTGCGAGTTTTGCCTGGCCGACGGGCTGATTGTGACCGGCTCAGCTACCGGCCAGCCGGCAGACGCCCAGGAGGTGAAGCGGGTCGCGGCCAGTACCTCCCTGCCGGTACTGGTGGGCTCGGGGATTACTCCCGAGAATCTGGGTGATTTTGGGGCAGCCCAGGGATTCATCGTAGGCTCTTCTGTGAAGCAGGGAGGGCACTGGGACGCCGCGCTGGACACCAAGCAAATAGGGCGTTTGAAAAAAAGTTGGGAGCAGCTCTAAAATTTCAGGGTTTGTTCAGGGTCTTTTGACATTCTATGGGTGGGACACGATTCCCGAGAAACTTTAGGCCCAGGAGAAACGTCAATGAAAGTCCAGCAAGCCGCCAATCAACCCCCGGTGTTCCGCACTCTAGCCAACACCCCCGGCGATCAGCCGCCGGCGCCCGAAGCTCCCAAGGACAGCTTCGCATCCGCAGTGGGTAAGGAAACTGTGCGCACCGCCGTCAGCTACGCCAACGCCTTCGGCACCGTAACCGGTGGCGCAGTCGGTGTGGCCGCGATGGTCCCCTCGATGTATGCAGGTGTGCTGGGCGGCGCGGTGGTTGGAGCGGCCCTCGGCGGCGGTTTCGGACCGGTTATCGCCTCGGTAGGCAGCAGCGGCGCAATGAACTTCATCGGCACCACCTTCACCACGTTGGGCGTAGGCGCCAAAGCCGGAATGCTCATCGGCGGTCTGGCCGGTGCCAGCGGTGGTTGGACGGTTGGTAATAAGGTTGGCGGCCTGGTAGGTAAACTTCCTGGCGCGGCCCTCGGTGCTCCGGTGGGCGCTCTCAAGGGTGGCTGGAACCACTTGCAGGGCGAAACCGGCGCGGCTCTCCCGGGAGCTCCCAAGCCCAGCGAGCCTCAGGCTCCCAAGCAGACAGATTTGAACAAGATGAGCGGCGTAGGCAAGTTCGCCGCCAGCGTAGTCAGCGGCGTAGGCCTGCTGGGTGGCGCTACCGGCGGTGCCGCTATCGGAGCCGGCGTAATGGGCGCTGGCAACCTGGTCTCGGGCCTGCTGGCCAAGGATGTAACTCTCAGCGCCATCACCGGTGCTGCCGCCGGTGGTGCTATCGGTGGCGCCATCATCTTCGGTGTCATCGGCGCCGTGGGCGGTTGGAACCTGGTCAAGGCTGGCGAGGGTGCCATCAAGGGAATGGTCAACAAGGTTCATCAGGGTCAGGCCTGGTTGGAACTGGACAAGAAAGAGACTTTGCTCAACGAGCAAGAGAACAAGCTGAACTCTCTCGAAGCCGGCACCAACAAGGCTCACACCGAAGCGGTTGCCGACATCAAGAACCGCACCCAGGAACTGGACGGACGTCAGGGCGTGGTCGGTGACAAAGAAGGCGAAGTCAGCTTTAAGAACGCCAATCAGGAGAAACTCTCCGGCGAGCGCAGCGAAGAGCTTTACAAAGATGAGAAGAGCCGCCTGGTCAAGGGCGAGGCTGGTCTCAATGGCGAGAAAGTTCGCCTTGACGGCGAGAAGCAGCGCATCGATACCAAGGAGAAGGAAGTTCCCGAACTGGTTCTGCAGCGGTCCACCAAGATGTTGAAAGCTCTCGAGAACGACCTCGAAGGCAAGTATCAGGATCGCAAAGGCAAGTTGGAAGAGCGCGACCGGCAGTTGCAGCGCGAGGAAGCCAACATCCCGGTGGTGGTGCAGCAAAAGGTCGACGCCGAACTGAAGCCCATCAAGCAAGACATCGAGCGTACCAAAGACCAGGCCGTCAATCTCCGCCGCGACGCCAACTCGGCTCGCAGCGAAGGCAGCAATATGATGGCCCAGGTGCCTGGAACCCTGAATCAAGCTCAATCGGAGCGCGACCGGGCCAATCGCCTCGACCGTGAAGCCGACAACCTTCAGCCCACTTTCGACGGTCTGCGCGGCGAAGTAGATCGCTCCCGCAACCAGCTTGAATCCAAGCACCAGAACAACGCCGGCCTGGTTCGTGACCTCGAACAGTGCCAGGCGAGCCACAAGAAGTAACCCTCGCGGACCATTGAGAGAAGGATTTAAGACAATGAATATCGCCAGCATCTTCCGCAGCAACAATACTCCCGGTCCTACCAAAGTGGACCGCGCCAGCAAAGAGTTCGAGCGCATCGACGCCGACTACGGCACCATCCTGGACGGTTACCAGCAGGTCAACGCCAACCTGCAGACCATCGACAAGGATACGGCCCTGCAGCCGCCCAGCCTGTCCAACGTCAAAGACGCACAGTTGCTGGTGATGGGCGCAACCGCCGGAGCCGCAGTGGGCGGTGGTGTGGGTCTGGTCAGCAATCTGCTCACCAGTTGGGCCGCTCAGCCCAGTATCGATGTGACGACCACCACTCACGACGTCAGTCGCCCCACTCTGGCGGGCAACACGGAGCGTCGCGACGAAGTGAGCAAGCCGGTCACCAAGTATGACCAGAACGGCAACCCCTACCAGGGCACGCAGCTTACCGGTTGGGACGTCAAGCACCAGGCCAGCTTCAAGACTGAGAAAGCCGGCGAGTACACCACTCAGGAATACAAGGTGAACAATGCCGGTGTTTCCAGCCCGGTCTTCGACGCTCTGGGTGGTATGGCCATCGGCGCCGGTATCGGTACCTTGCTGGCCGGTGGCGTAATCGTCACCCGCAAGTTGACGGGCAAAGGCGAGTATGTCCCCCACGAAGGTCGCAAGACCGAGGGCGACCTCAAAGTTATGGCCAAGATGGCTGGCGTCGGTGCCATCGGCGGAGCTGCCATCGGTGGCCTGTCGGGCTTGCTGGCGGGTGGGAATTCGGTCACCAAGACCATCACCAACCAGACCCCCGTCTTCGAAAACAAAGTGCTTGGCCAGATCCCGGCCGACTACCATCAGCCTGTTCACCAGAGCAGCGTCCCCAGCCCCGGAACCCAGAGCGTAAATGGTCAGGTTCCGGTGATGGAGGGTGGCGTTCTGGGTGTGGGCAAACACGTAAAAGTTACCGAGCAGAAAGAGATCGTCACTGCGGGTGGCGGCCTGAACCTGATGACCGGAATGCTGGGCGGCGCTGTTGCCGGTGCCGGCATCGGCGTGGCTGCAGGTGTGTTGACCAACGTCCTGCGCAAGACCCTGTAATCACCATCCCCACGTTGGTCCTCCTGACAAGCCCCGGCTCGATGCTGCGGGCTTTTTTCTTTGCACAGACTTTTTTTGAAGACTTGGGAATATTCAATTCCTCTACCACGACTGGGACCGGTCGCAGGAACGCCTCACCTCGAAAGGAATTAGGTCCGCTATGTTATCCCGTTGGAAGACTCCTATTGTGTGCGCAGCTCTGGGCTGCGGTTTGTTGTTATCCATGCCGGCTCTCGGCGTCGACGAAGGCCAGCAGATTCAGATGCTCAAGCAAATGTTTCGCCAGCCGCAGCCAGACTGGCCTGGTATCTTGCGCGAGAACAGCGGCCTTCTCGATCAGAGCTTTTTTGAACGCGTAGACGCCCGCATTCGCTGGTCGGCTGATAACAACCAGATCGACGACGCTATTCGTTTTTCCATGGTGGGAGACTTTGCTTGCGATGCCGCCGGACGAGTGGGCGCCTATCGCCTGGGCCTGGTGGTGGCCTTTCAAAAGGCCGGCAACGACGAGCTGGCGCAAGTGATGATTGACAATATTTTGCTAACTCACCCCACCAATGTGGAGGCGCGGTTTTTGCGGGCTGCCTATCGCCGGGTTGCGCTAGACCTGCAGGGAGCGATTGAAGACTATGAATATGTCGTCAACCAAAACTACCGAACGGCCGACTCCTGTTACTTTGCGGGTCAGGCCTACCTGGCCCTGGAAAAGCAGAAACAGGCCGAGGCCTGGTTCCAACGGGGACTTCAGGCCGACCCAAATCATGTGGGATGTAAGGCCGAGTTGGAGAAGAGTAGCTACGTAAAGCCCGGGCCCAATGATGGATTTGAGGGGATTCCGGTGGAAAATCCGGTAGGTCGCAACATCGATCCGGCCATGCACGCTCAGTATTTCAGCCGAGCGGAAGCGGCGGCCAAGGCTGGCAAGCTGACGGATGCCTTGAATTCTTACAAGGACGCGGTGGCCGCCGACCCCAAGCAATCTCAATACTGGATCTATCTGGGCGCCTTTGACTATCGTCTGGGTCGGCCCGACATGGCGGCGGCCGAGATTCGCCGAGGCCTGGGCATCAATCCAAAGAGCATCGAAGGTTGGCGCTTTCTGGGTTGCTGCTACGAGCGAGTCTTTGACAAGACTTTGGCGGCGGCCGATCTGGAAAATGCCAGGACTTCCTATCAAAAGGTGGTCGAACTGTTGCCCGGCGACCCTGTGGCGCGCATGGGCCTGGAAAGACTTTCTAGCAAGAAACCCAAGCCTGCCGCCGGTAACTGATCTGAATATTGCCGGAATACGGCAATTGTTTCCGTCTCTAGGTCTAGACCGCGCCCCTGTAGAATTATTGTTACAACGATAGGCCTCTTTTGGCGTGGCAACTTGCTAAGCTGTTGGAGTGCCTCATCGCACAGGGGCCAAGGAGACACCGTTGACACAAGATGGATTTGTCCGGGAGTTGGACGAGGGAGAATACGATCCCGTTGAACTCCCTGATGTCGATTTTGACCACGCCGAAGTAGACCCCGCCAATCCGGGTTTTGCTTCGTTGTTGACAGCTGTACGCGGCGTCCGCGAGGGATTGCTTCACCCATCCTTGTTGGAAGACTATGTGGTCGGTCTATCCCCGCGCCTGGAAGCTGCCTACCTGCATTGGGATGCGGTGGCCCATCAGCCGCTCGATCAGATGGGCCTGGCCGAAGAACAGGTGGCCCAACTTCAGGGAGCTTTTGCCGCCACCGAGGCCCTCTTGCAAGAAATGGAAGTCGTCCTGTCGCTCTGTTCTAACGGCGATGAGGCCAGCTTGGAAGAGGCTGAACAACGCTTGACGGCTGTTCATCAAGAGATTAAGCAGGCACTGGGATGAGTTACGCGCCAGGGGAGGAGGGCGTTTCTCGGCTGCTGGTTGAAGCCAGGTCCGACTCGCGGGCCGCCTGGCAGGCGGCCATCGGCCAGTTGGCTCTGCGCAGTTCGGCTGAACCCGAGGCCATGCAGGCCTGGCGAGAACTGCTGCTGTCCTATCACCCCGAGCTGCGATTGCGCGGATTGCATGGGATGAACAATTTGGCTGGCACTCGACCGGATCAAGTGGAACATTTCCTGCGTCAGCGCTTTGAAGAAATAGAGACCTTCGAGGACCCGGTGCTCACTCAGATTCTGGTTCGGCTGATGGCCACTCTACCGCCCAACTTCCAGGATGCTCTCTTTGACCAACTGGTAGGAGCTGGGGAAGAGGCTCGTTGTGCAGCCGTGGGCGTTCTCTGGAATCGGGCCCTGGTTTGGGGTCCCCAACTTTTATTGAAGTGGGCCCAGGACGATTCCACGCGAGTGCGCTCCCACCTGGCCCTGCAGTTGTGTGAGCGGATGCCCAGTTCCCACGCTTTTGAGCCATTGCTCCGACTGGCTCGGGATCACGAATTTGAAGTGCGTATGGCGGTGGCTATGGGAATGGCTGATCTGCAAAGCTGTGCCCATAGGGCCCAGCGGCAATCGCTTGACTTGAATCCGGAGTTCCTTCAACTTCAGAGACTGTTAATGGGGCAGCCGGAAGGGGCCCGGGCTCAGCGCGAGGCGGCCGGAATTTCCCCTATCGAGCATCCGTTGAATTCGATTTTGCACCTGACTCGAGATTTAGAAAAGCGCCCTTATGCGGCCCTTCAGGAGTTGACTCCCTGGGTGCGGCTGGCTGGCTCGTGGCATCGCCTCAAGACGGTGGCCGATTTTGCTCGCGATCCCCAGGTGGCCTGGGCCGCTCGCGCCCTTTCCCAGCTGTGCCGGGGGGGCGATCCGGTGGAGCGGGTTCTGGGCTGCCTGGGAGCCCTGACCGAGGCCGGAACGAACCCGGTCCTTCAAGAGTTTGCCCTGATGTGCCGCTGCTGCATTGAATTGCTTGACGGCACGACGCCGGGCGATTTGCGCGCCTGGAGTCAGCGTTGCAGGCGAGAGTTGGCCAGCGGCCGGCGCGACTTGCGTTGGGCCGAATTTGAACAGCTGGCCGTGGCCCTGGACTGCCCCCATCCGGTCCTGGCCACTGTGGACGAGTTACGCGATACTTCCGGTATGGGTCCCTTACCCGAGCGAGAGCTGATAGAGCCCGCTCTTCATCATGTAGAACAGGTCCTGTCAGAGCAGCAACCGACGTCAGCGAGAACCGAGGACTAGGCTATGATAGAGAAGTCGACGAAGAAGACCAGTGGAGCATCTGAAAAGAAGGCCGAGCCGGCCAAGCCCTCGTCTGCCTCCACGCTGAAGACGGGCCTGGCCGCCGCCAAGGCCGCTCCGGCGGCTGCCCCGGCGGGGCCTAAGTCGTCCGCTTCGAGCGCGCCCAGGTTGGCCGGCTCTGAGCCGCCGGCCGCGAAACTCGATGACCAGCTGAAAGTCAGTTCTGAGCTGCGCGACCGCAAGAGCCGTCCGGGCCTACCTCAGTTGGGTGTGGTCGATAACCTCAGGGACGCCTTTGGAGATGGCTCCAAAGAAAAGAGCCCGAGGCAGAGTTGGACCCACAAAATCGGTGACATTCTCACCGGTAATTCCGGTCGCTTGGGTGACCTCGTCGGTCTGGCCAAGCCCGCCGATCCGGCCAAGGCACAGGAGTTGCCGCAGGCCCCGACGGCAGAGCAGCCCGGCTCCAAGGAAGAGGTCGCTGGCAATCTCTGGGAAAGGCTCTGGGGGGTTCCGGCTCCCACGCCTAAGGAAGAGAAGTTGGCTGCGCCCACCTGGGGTGGCGCCAAGGATAGTCAACAGTTGCTGGGCGACTACCGCTCGCCTTCGGATGCGCAAATTCAGCATAACTGGGGCGAAGAGGTCAAGCCTAAGGACGAACGTTCCGAGACGGTTAAGAGGGCCACTCAGGGTTTGGAAGACCTGACTGACCCCCGCTTTCATCAGACTGATCTGGCCCGCCCTGCTAAGGAGAATCCTGCAGAGATCGCCAGCCAGTTGGGCTTGAACAGCAAACTGGCGGACGGCGCCCGGCCCGGGGTGGGTATGCCCCTGGCGCAAGAACCGGGCAAGACAGTTGAAGGCAAGCCTCAGGCGCAGGAACCGGGGAAGCCTGTCGAGGGTAAACCTCAGGCGCAGGAGCCGGGTAAACCTGTCGAGGGCAAGCCCCAGGCGCAGGAGCCGAGCAAGCCTGTTGCTGAGGGCAAACCTCAGGCTCAGGAACCGGGCAATCATGTCGAGGGTAAACCTCAGGGGCAGGATCCGGGTAAGCCCTACGAGGGTAAGCCTCAGGCGCAGCAGCCGGGCAAGCCGGTCGGGCCTCGGGGGCACGAGTTGGGTAAAGCCGTTGAAGGTAAGCCTCAGGCGCAAGAGCCAGGCAAGCCGGTCGGGCCTCAGCCGCAGGAATTGGGTAAACCTGTCGAGCGCAAGCCCCAGGCTCAGGAGCCGGGCAAGCCGGGAGCGGCAAAAGCTATTGTGGAAAATGAACTGAGCAAACCCGCCGAAATCGAGGCCGCATCTCAGGCTGAGAAAGACAAGACCGATCACAAATCTGGGGACAAGATCAAGAGTTCGCCAGACGCGAAGAAGTTGGAAGATGACAAAGAGGCGCAGCGGCGGCAAGCTGAGCAGTTGGCCTGTGTGCAAGGCGCCCAGCCCATGGCCCAGGTCGGCGGCAGCTTGGGCGGCGGCAGCTTGGGGGCGGCGGCCACTCCAGTTGTAGGAGTGGTGAAGGCGAAAGATCGGCTCGGTCTGCTGGATCGGGCCCGTGATAGTGCTGGCCAGGCTATCGGCGAAGCAGCCAAGAGCATCGGGGGTCCTCTGGGGAAGGCGCTGGGCTTTTTTGGCAAGGCGGTGGAAGGGCAGGCCAATGAGAAGCGACATCGCCAGGAGACCGTCGAAGATGCTACTCGGGATTTGCGTGGTCCGGAGAAGACGGCCGTTGAGAATGCTTTGCGAGACTCGAAAATCGACAGCGAACTGCTGAAGGAGATCACCAAGGATGGTTTCGGCATATCCCGGGTCAGCGACCGGGACGCCCGCCTGAAAGACGATAAGGGGAGAATCCGCGAGGGCTTCTACAACTACACCGACAATAAAATCCGTCTGGCCGATAGCGCGTTCCGCAACCCCGACGAATTGAAGGAAGTGCTCTTCGACGAGATTGGCCATCGCATTGATGACAAACTGCGCAGCACCCCAGAGACCAGTCGCAAGTGGAGCGACATGATGAAAACCTACGCAGAGAAAGAGAGCCAGCTTGGCAAGATAAACGCCAATGCGGGAAGCAATCAAGGGGAGTTTGGCTCAGAGGTCATTTCTGCTTATTTGCGTGGGGGTGAAGCCGAAAAGAGGCTCAAGGATGGCTACCCAGAGCTTTACAACACGATTCAGGAAACGGTAGGCAAATCAGATCGGAGTGATTTAGAGAGTGGCGGCGGATTCTTCTCTCGATTTTTAAATGCTGGCGCGGCTCAGGTGAATCAGCTGCAAGGGAAGTATTTCACGGCGTCGACCGTGCCCCCAACGGAGGATGCGCAGTCGAGCAAACCTGTTGGAGAGGTCGCCATTGTAAAGTCCCCAGGCCCGACGACCGTTTCACCTCAGCCGAAGCCGGACCTGGCTCCACCTCGGGAAACTGTCCTCGGCAAGCCAGAGGGGACCTCCGCGTTGCACGGATTCAAGAGTGACGACGCTAACAGGAGCACTCAGAGTCCCCGTCTGTCGGCCACCACAAAGCCAGTCCACGTTACTGCAGACCCTACTCCCAGGCCTGCGGAGACGACCGAGTCCCCCAGGCCTCCGGTTAGCCAACCGCAGCAAACGACGCAGCCACCGCAGACCTATCAGCCCCATAACCAATCTGGGGGAGGCCAATCGAGCGGCAATAGCGGCAACTACTCGAACTACAACTATTTTCAGCCGTCACAAAGTGATGCTGACCTGAGCAGTCAGATCAGTCAGCTATCGCAGAGTGGACTGAACGACTTATCCTTGCAGTCTCTGGCCAGTTCGCAACAAGAGTTGCAAATGTTGGACCAGAGTTTGTGGCAAAGCGGCGGTTTGACAGAACTGCAAAACCTGAGTCAAGGGCTTCAGGGCCTGGATGGTCTGCCCCAATCTTTGCAACGCCTTGATGGCCTGAAAGAGTTGGTGCCGACCTTGGAAAACGTTCCCAAGACCTTGGAAGGCCTGGGTAAGGTTCATGACATCTTTGATAAGGTCAAAGGGTTGCCCACCAACCCCAAGGAGTTGGGCAAAAGCTCCGACTTGAAGCAGATCATGAAGGATCTGCCCCAAGTCAATAGTCAACTGAAAGGTTTGGGCGAACTCGCCCGTCAGGGACCTCAGCTTCCAGGTCAGATGCAGCAACTGTCTCAGATGCGTCAGGTGGGTGACTCCTTACAGCAGTTGGGCAAGCAGGCTCAGGAGTGGAAGCAACTTCCAGCCAAACTGGATCAGCTTTCCCAAGCATTGCCCGTGGTTCGTGCCGCTCAACAGGAGGGGTCGCTGCCAACACGATTGGATGGCTCTCAGCCAGCCCCTAAGGCGGGCGAGTTGCCTCGTCCGGAGGAGAGAGCCCAATCGGTGCTCAATCCACAAGGCCGTGCCCCCGTTCCGGGTGAACCCAAAGGACCTTTGGAGCTAAGAGGGCGGGCTCCCGAGCCGCCTATGCTCAAGGAGCGCCAGATATTGACTCAGCCCTTGGGTGAAGGCCGCCCGCCCGCAGCCGTACCGTCTCAGATGCCGGGTGTAGGCGCCGGGGTCGCCCCCGGTCAGAGTCGTCCGGTCAGTCCTCCCGCGGTCGACTCGGCACGATCTCCTGGGGGCCAGTCTGAAGCGGTTGCCAAGCTAGACACCAAAATCACCCAACGCCTGCAGACAGCCCCGGTGCTTGCGCGGCAACTGGAGCGACTACCTCAAGCCCAGGAGAACTTGAAGCAGGTGGTTTCCAGTTTGGAAAAGTCCACCCAGCAACCGCATGGGTTGGCGGCTTTGCGGCGCACCACGTCCGATCCAGGCTCGATGCAAGTCGGGCTGGACACGCTGAAAGCGGTGGCACAGTCTCCACAGGACAAGGCCAATGTAGAGCAGCTGCGCAAGACGCTCCAGCCGGTGTTGACCGACCCCTCTTTAAGGCAAGGATTGAAGCAAGCGGATGCGGCCCTGCAACCTTTTGCTCAAGGAGCGGGTAAGCAGCAGATTTTGTCCTTCAAAAAGGTGCACCTGGACACTCCTGTGACTCGTCAACTAAGTAGCGATTTGAAGATGCCTCAGGCCCGAGGGCCGGCGGAAAAAGTGACTCAAGGCCTGTCGCAAGCCAGGGAACTGCAGCGCGCCACCGAGGCTCAGCAAAATCGACTGCCTCAATTGGCGGGCGAGTTGCCGGCCGATCTGGGGGAGAGTCTGGCCAAGATTATTCGTGACGCCCAGGCGTCTAACCGCCCGCGCAGTCTCTTCGGGATTCAATTGGGCGGACAGCGGGCTGGTGCGGGCGCAGTTGGGGGTGCAGTTGGGGGTGCAGGTTCGGCTCTCTGGCCGGGGCCTTCGCCAACAACGCCCGCGGCTGTTCCGGTCAGCCGTCCAGCCCCGGTCGTCGCTCAACAGGCCGGGCCAGCCCCGGCCTCGCCAGGGGCTAAGCCCGCCGTTCAGGTCTCTGCACCAGGCGGGGCCCCGGATCAGCCCCGCCAGGTCATGTCTAAGGCTCGCGTCGAAGCCTATCGCCAGACCTATGAAACGGTTAAAGACCAGCTCATTGGCAAGGGCGGCAAGCATCATCCGTGGGCATTGGTCTACCATTCGCGGGACGCGGAGGGGGCCAAGGGTCTGACCGATACTCTGGAGTCGAATGTGGTCAAGGGAGGATCGGGCAAGTTTCAAAACTGGCTTAGCGACATTACCAAAACGCCCGACTCTACTGTGGCTTTAAGCGCAATCTTGGCCAACGTGGCCAATGTGGCTCCCGACCGCATGGTGGGCATCATGCTACTGACCACCGACGGCGCGGGCGGCAAAGAAGCGGTGGGAGACGCCTTTCATAAGATGTCTCAGAACGTGGACTCGTCGTTGCGTCTCTCGCACTTTCTGGAACAATCCAGCAAGCATCCCAATGCCGCCCGTGGCGTGGCCGAACTCTTTGACACGCTGACCGAACCGCAAGGCGAGAACTGGAGCTCGGCCACCAAAGCGGCCGAAACCTTCAGGGGTTTGTCGGAGACCGTGGGCGGCTCCCGCCGTCTCACCCAAACCTTCGACAATCTGTCTGAGGTGGAGGGCGGCAACCGACTGATCGCTCGTACTCTCAACCGTATGAGTCGAACCGAAGAGGGAGCCCAGTCTGCTCTGGATACGCTGGGCAACCTGGCTCACGACAAAGAGGGGGCGGCCGATCTGGGCAAGGTGCTATCGCGGGCCAGTGAGTCCAGAGACGGTGCCCGTGATCTGCTCGCGTCCCTCCAGACCATGAGTAAGAAAAACGGTGGCAAGCAGGATGTGGCCCGCCTCTTCGTGAGCCTGGCCGAGGGTGGACAGGGGGCTCGACTGCTGGCAAACTTTGCCAAGGACGGCAATAACACCGGCCATCTGGCTCAGTTGTTCGACCAGTTGAGCCAGAACCCGGAAAGTCGTCAATTACTGACCCACGCACTGGGACAGATGGCCAATCATCCTCGGCAGCGCTCCAATTATGAGGTGTTTGCCGGTCGGGTGGCCTCTTCAGAGGCGCTCCAGGCGGCCGTCTCCCACCTAACGAGCACCAACAAGGATGCTGAGGATGCCGAAGTGGCCCTCGAGGTCCAGCGCACTCGGCCTCTTTTTCTGCGACTGCCGGAGTTGACCGAATTACCCGACATTCAGGCGCGCCCCCCGGCCGATCTCAACCATGTCAGCGAAACCTGGCGAAGTGAGCGACCCGGCGCTCCGGAGGCAGCAGCGGGTCTGGCCGAGAAGCCAGCCGAGCAAAATGCCCTGGAATCCAAAGGGTTCCGCCCCGGAGATGTGTATTCCGAGGAGACCTTGCGCCACGCCCGCATTTGCGGGGATTGCGGAGGACGCACCACCAGCATGGGCTTCTGTCCTCGCTGCAGCGCCCAAAAGCAGGCCAGGCAACAGACCAACGCCGTCTAGTTCCCGGTCGACAGGATTCCTGCCCTCGAGGTGAAATGATTTTGCCGGGCATCGACTCAACTTTGGGGGAAACTATGGTTTTCGTACAGCGCACTTTGAGCGGAATGCTCGTTCTTGGACTTCTCAATCTGGCCCTTCCGATGCCCGTGCTGGCAGTGGGCCTGCCCTATGCGCCTGAGGCTTCCCCCACCACCGGCACCTTGCTTTCTCGAAGCAATGAGGATGCCGACTGGAAAGTCACTCTCCCGGGCGGCCGGGCGCAGTCTAACTGGTTCAAGACCGGACCCGATTCCCACGCCGTCGTTGATTTTGCGGGGGGCGTGCACATGCGAATGTCGCCAAATACCATGGTCCACGTTGAATCGTCGAGTGCCAGTGGCCTGCGCGTCAACCTCCCGCTGGGAGATGTGCTCACCACCGTCCCCGATTCCGGCCAAACCCCGGTCGTGCTGACCACCCCCAGTGGTACCGTCGATTCTTCGGCGGGATGCTTTGTGCTGAAGGTGGACCGGCAACGAGTCGTCCTGGAGGTGCTGGAAGGCGACGCACGACTCAGCGGCAGCCACGTGACCTGTCCGCAGTTGCCCGGTGTGGATCAGGAGTCGATGGACGCAGTCCCGGGCCTGGTGGCACAAACCGGGTTTCACAGTTACATCCTGCGATATTCATCGGTCCGAAAGGCATATGATCAATTACTCGACAATTACGAAGCCGACAACTCCAAGGCAAATTTCGACCTTCTCAAGGCAAAATACGTTCAACTTAAAGCCGTATACGACGAAATGGGTACCTTACTCCCGCACGAACAAGACATTCTCAGTGACCTTTGCCGCGCGATGGGTATAGAGATTGACCTGCCGGACCTGCCAGGTGCTTCTGCTGCGCCGCCTCTTGCGCCTGCGGCGCCTGCTGCGGCATCGTCCGAGAACTGGCAGGCGACTGCCGTCTTTGCGACTCTCGTTCTGGCCTTTACGGGGGGCTCGTTCTTTAACCGGTCAACCAACCAGCCCGTTCAGATCACAGGCAGGGGGCTGGCTTCCTCGGCGCGCGGGTATTTCGTGGATTACTTCAGCGGGGCCCGCCTGGGACCCGGCTCCAGTCCAGGTCATCCCTTCCAGGATGGGAGCACTCAGCCGCTTGGGGGAGCCTATGATTTCCTGCCATTCCGCCCTCGGAACCTCCCACCCCTTCTCCCCGGCGAACTGGAAGACACAACCCCCCTTCCCGTTGCCCCCGCCGGCGTCGCGGGTGTTAACTCGACCCTGTTCATCACCGGGGACTCGGGTAGCGATACGCTTCAAATCAGCGGGCCTTCTGGCGGCCTGACCCCGTTCGTCAACCCGACCCCGGGTGGCGATACGCTGACCAAAAGCCCTGATGGCCAGTTGGTCGTCAATCCGACATCGGCGAGCGGCATTAATTTCACGGGTCTGGAGTAGGCGGCCAACCAGGCAAGGTGGGGTCTCGATCCCTCTAACCTCGATGGAGGAGATCTAGAAGGGAATTGAGTGCCGTTGATGGGCGCGAGCAAACGGATGCATCTCGTGGCCGCGATGGCTTTGTGGGTTATTGCCAGCGCATCTTTTTGGTACAATTCCGGCCTCCGCGGTAGCGATGCCTCCTTCATCCCGGTATTGATGGGGGGGGGGGCCACTGTGGCCGCTGGTCTGGCGGTGTCTCGGAATGGCTTGAAAGAGCGAGCCAAACCCACCCTCTTCGTGCTCCTCTTATGGTGGGTCTGGGCCCTGTGGAGCAAGGTCGGCAGTATCGATGTTTATGTCAGTTCATTGTCCCTCACGGTATGGGGGGCAGGGGTGGGCGTGTTTGTGCTGGCTTCTCTTGCGTTCCCCACAAATCGACTCTGGCGACTTTTCTTGTGGGGGCTGTTGGGGAGTGCGGTCGCTTATTGTCTCTATGGATTCTTGCACCTGGGCCCCAAACGCGATTTGTTGGCCACTTTCTTAAATCGAGACTGTTTCAGTGTGATTCCCTTGCTGGGATTTTTTTATGCGATCGCGCTGGCCGGAGGCGCGCAGCGTTGTCAAAACATTTTGGCCTGGTTCTGTGCCGCCTTTATGCTTGTGTCGGTGCTCTTTACGGCGGCGCGAGCCAGTTTTCTGGGATTGTTTGCAGGCCTGCTGGTCACCCTCCTGTGCCTGTGTCTAAACCCAAAAGTGGAAGACCTTGGAAAGGCCTTACGTGCCTTGCTATTGCCTCTGGTTTCTATACTGGCTATGGCTGGAATGTGCGGATGGGTCCGGCCCGTGCTTGGCCGCCTGAGCGAGACCACCGACGGCCGGGACATCCAGGGAATGGGCATGCGCTACCAGGTGTTGATCTACGGCTGGGAAACCTGGAAGCACTATCCCCTGCGAGGCAGTGGCCCTGGCACCTTTGCTCTGGCCTACCAACAGTTTCGTCCCAGAGGGTTTTTGCCTGACTATTTGTATGTCAACGTGGCCCACAATGACTACATGGAAATGTTGGTGGAAACGGGGTGGGTGGGCTTTTTGCTGTTCGGGGTATTTTTGGGCCTGGTGGTCCGCAGGGGCGTTCGGCTCATTCGTTATCAGATTTCCGCCTGGGAATCCGCCGGGCTGTTGGGCGCCATGGGCGCTCTCGCGGGTTTCTCACTGTTCAACTTCTGGATAGGAGTTCCCGGCCTGTTCCTGTCGGTTTTGTTGACTCTGGGCTTAATCCAGGGTCTGCCTGCGCAATCCACCTCCGCCCGTCGGAGCGGCAAAGGGCGCTTCTCAGTCTTAGTGGGGCTGGCACTCGTGGCTATCGGAATTTATTGCACGAGCAGCAGCTATGACAGCCTGCAGGCCTTCTCCCGTCTGGATAGAGCCGAGAGATTGGTGAGTGGCTTGCGCTGGGAAGAAGCTTTACATCTGCTGAATTCCTGTGTGGCATCCCACCCGGACAACCCCCGGTTCTATTTTTTGCGGGGCAAGTTGCTGTCCAGAATGGGACCGTTGTTGCGGAACGAAGAGGTTCTCAAGAAAGCCCAGGCCGATTTGGAGAGGGCGGCGCAAATCAGCCCGCGAGATCTCGACATCGGTGCCGCCAGATTGCTGTTATACCGGTCCCGACAGCAGTTTTCCAAGGCGGAAATCTTGCTCGAGCAGTTGGACGGTTTTGCACCGTACCCCGCCTGGCACATTTACGAATTGACGCGGCTTCGATTGCTGCAGAATAAACTCGCTGAAGCTGCTCATTCTCTCCATCAGGTAGCTACCGAAGAGGCCACGGCCCGGGAGGCTCTCCCGTCCTTGCTGTTGGAGGTGGCGGGCCGGTGTCCGGGAAAAATTCTGGAGTTGCTGAGCACCTGGTCGCAAGAGGAGGGGGTGGTGGGCCCCAGTCTGGCCTACGCCAAAGCCACCATCCGCCTGGCCCTGGAGCGCCGCCGCTTGAAAGTTGCCGGTCTACTCCTGACATTCGTCATGGCCGAGACTCCCAAGGATCCAGAGACCCTCTATTTGTGGGCCACTCTCCACCAGTTGACGGGACGACTAGATGAGCGGAAGAAGGCCTTGCTGGAACTGGCCACCTTACATCAAGGAGGTGACTACGTGGACAGTGCCTGGATCGAGTTGGCTGAGATGAAAGGCGCCTTGCGACCATTGACTCCCCAGTTTGCAGCGCTGGAGAGTCGACTGCTGCACTTTCCGGACAGTGCTCCGCTGCGCCTGTCGATCAGTCAGGTTTATCTGACTTTGGACCGCACGGAAGTGGCCACAGAGGTGGTGGCGCGAGGCCTTGACCTGAGGCCGAAAGATCCGGATCTGCTGGCCCGTATGGGAACCTGTCTGCAGCATCAAGGAATGCGCGAATCGGCCACGGAGTATTTTCAACAGGCAGTCAGCCTGGACCCGAGAAATCAGGAGGCCCGGATGGGCCTGGCCTCGCCCGGTAAGTAAGCCTGTAGGCATTTTAAGCCCGTGCGCCAGGATACGCCTGGTTAGAGAGGTTGGACATCACCTATGACCCCAGTTATGTGGCCAGCCTGGTGCAGGGAGGCCCGTTCACACTGGAGGTCGTTTCGTGGCACGAGTTCTGAGCCCAGCCTGCAAGGGTTTGACGCTGGCTGAAGTCCTTCTCTCCCTGGGAATGTGCGCGGTGGCGGTGCTGGCGGTCATTGCTCTGTCGATCGCTGCCATGCGTAGCACCACCAAGTCCGATGCGCCAGCGAGTGCCCACAAGTAGGAACAGGTCTGCGCTCGAGAACAACTTGCGATGATGAAGGAATTTCCCCAGTTGCAATCGCACCGTTGGAATGTAAGGTTATCCCCTGAAAAAGACCTGAGCTGTGAGGTTTACGAGCAGAGCGGCCGCATCAAGCTGAGGCCATGAATAGGAACTGACTTTACTTCTTTTGCGGCTCGCCTTGCTGATATACGCAGGCAGACACGGAATCTGCCCCAACGATATCCGGCCGGCTCAGCGATATTCAAGGCTCGATGACGGTGACCACGCGTCCAGGGCGGCCAGGCTGACCGCGCTCGCCGTCCGGGGCCTTCTGAATATTCCCGTACCAGTAATAACGCCCGCCCTGGCCTCCCTCGCCGGGTTCCCCGGGGGACACGTCCACTGCCAGATAGTCGCGCCAGGGGGCATCTCGCGTGGAAATCTCAACCGTCCCTCCCCAGCCGGCCGAACCGCCAGGCTGACCACAGGCCTTCTTGAGTGTGTCAAACTCGATGCCGTCCTCGCCTTTGCCTCCGTCGCCTCCCTTTACCGAGATCAGGAATCTCGATTGGGGATCCAGGCAAAGGTAATGAAGATGCCGGTCCCGCTCCCAAATCCACAAATTCATGCCGGCCCCATCTCTGGCCAACCGCACTCGGACCTGCCCTCCATTGCTGCCATTCTTGCCGGGTGAACCCGTTCGCCCCGGAGCCCGGAATTCAAACTGCTGCGCCACCGAAAAATGACTCGACTGAGGGCGGGCTCCTACCGCCTGCAGGGGGGTCACTCTCCAGGCATACTGTCCACCGGGGCTCGCCTCAATCTGCCAGCGGTTGGCTTCCACCACTTCGCTCTTGACCACGTTCCCCGCCCGGAATAGTTCGACCCGGAATTTTCGGCCGGGCAGATTCCAGCGGACGGTCACGCTGCTCTCTCGCGTCAAAAGAATCGAGTTCTCGGGGGGATACGTCAGCCCTTGTCGGGGTAATTCAGGCACTCCCAGCAGCAGCAGCATGACCAGGCCTAACACGTTTGGCCTGAGGCCAGGAAAGCGCGCACACAGCGGATCTGCATCCAGGCCCCTTCGACCTTGCCTTCTCCAGCCCTCGCCCCTTCGCTGGCGATTGCTATCAGCCCGGGCAGGGGACGGATACCCAGGGGATTCCCCTCGACCGCCAAACCTATAGCCCATGCGCGGGCTGGGTTGGTTGCTCCTCATCGTCCTGGCGAGTCTGGCCAGCGGGGCGGTAGAGTCCCCCTGGTCTGTCACGGCCAGCGCTCTAAGCCCCCGTAGCGCGCCTTTTCCCATACGGGTCTCGGTCGTGATTGCCAACCATTCGCGCCAGCCCACACCCGAGGCCACAGTTACATTGCTGATGGAGCCCCGCATCCCTTACGGCACTCGTCCCGCCGGGGACGGACCCCACATCTGGGATCCCGTCACCCTGGAGGAAGAAGTGCCCGTGCTTCAACCAGGGCAACAGCACAAAATCGTCTTTCCTACCCCTTACTTCGCCTCCACCCAGGTGATTGACAGCCGAAGGTCCTTTACGGCCAACAATCTGGGCCCAACCATCACCACCCAAACCCACGTTGACTTCCGGGTCTGGGTCAAGCAAAATCCCCAGCCATAAGAGGGCGCCGTTTCCGTTGGGAAAGACTGCAATCGAAGAATAATCGTGGTGCGCCCGTGGTCAACGAGGAAGCCGCAGTTCGCGGCCGAAATGGCCGCCATTCGTCCACTGTGGAGGGCCCGTCTTGTCCCAGTTCTCACTGTTAGGCCAAAAACGCTTCTCGGGTATTTTTTGGACCCAGTCGATCGGTGCCTGGACTGATTGCTTTTTCAAGCAGACGCTGTTGGCATTGGTGGTAGAGCGCAAGCTGGGCTTCATGGGCCTGAGTCACGAGAATATCGGTCTGCTGGCGGGCGCCATTTTTATGGCCCCGTATTTCCTGTTCTCGGCCACGGCCGGTCAACTGGCCGACAAGCTGGACAAGGCGTCCATTATTCGCAAACTCAAGCTGACCGAGATTTTCTTTGCGGTGATCGGGGCCATCGCCATCTACTACAATTCGATCGACGGGTGCATGCTCACCCTGGTCTTTTTTGCCGTCCAGGCGGCCTTTTTCGGCCCTCTCAAATACGCCATCTTGCCTCAGTTGCTCCAGGAAGAGGAGCTGGTTACCGGCAACGCCTGGGTGGAGACGTCGACCAATCTGTTCATTCTGGCCGGCACCATCATGGGTACGGAGTTCATCCTGCGAGGGGTCCCCGACTACGCCATCGGCCTGTTGTTGGTGACCATTTCCTGCCTGGGATACTTCTTTAGCAACACCATTCCCGTGGCTCCCAGCGCCAACCCATCCTTGCATGTAAATCTCAATCCTTTTGTACCGACCTGGCAAACGCTTAAATTGATCGCTCAGAAGCGAGCCATTCTCAATTCGATTTTGGGGATCTCCTGGTTCTGGGCTTTGGGGATGGTGATGCTCAACGCGTTCCCGTTCTACACCACCGACTACCTGAAATGTAGTCTGGAGGTTTCTACCCTTCTGTTTCTGGTGTTCAGTGTGGGCATTGCGGTGGGCTCTATGTGGTGTGAGCGCCTCTCTTATGGTCGTCTCGAATTGGGATTGGTGCCATTTGGATCCATGGGCATCAGCCTCTTTCTGGGGGCGCTCTGGCTGCTGGGTGATCCCTTGCCGGTTCACACCACACCCCTCAAGGCTGTGGAGTTTCTCCAGACAGGTGGTGGACTGGCCATCTGCGCCTGTGTTTTCTTTTTCTGTCTCTTCAGTGGTTTTTTTATTGTTCCGCTTTACACCTTGATTCAGCAGCGCAGCGATCCCGAGACTCGGGCCCGTGTGATCGCCGGCAACAATATCGTCAACGCTGTGTTTATGGTCAGTGCCCTGGCTGCTACCGCCTGGCTGCGCAGTCTTCACCTCACGCTGCCACAGGTGTTTGGCGTGTCCGCTCTCTTCAACATGGCCGTGGCCATCTATATCTATACGTTGATTCCCGAGTTTGGCGTGCGTTTCATCGCCTATCTCATCGCGCATGGGATGTATCGTTTAAAGGTTGTGGGCGAGGGCAAGATTCCCCACGACGGGGGCCTGATTTTGGCGGCCAATCATCCCAGTTTTGTGGACTGGCTGATCGTCATGGCGGCAGTGCGCCGCCCGGTCCACTTTGTCATGTGGTACACCTATTTTGAGAAGCCGGTGGTGCGGTCGCTGTTTAAGGCGGCTGGAGTCATTCCCATCAGTTCGGCCAGGTTGCGCCCTCAAATTCTGGCCGACGCCTTTGCCTCGATCAAACAAGCCCTGGAGAATGGCGAGGTCGTGTGCATTTTTCCCGAGGGCACCGTCACCAAGACGGGTGAATTGAATACTTTCCGCAATGGAATCGAGAAAATGGTGGCCGAGACTCCCGTGCCGGTCTATCCCATGGCCCTGTGCGGGCTGTGGGGCAGTTATTTTAGTCGCTACAAGGGTGGACTGACAAATCGTTCCCGACGTCGGCCATTACGCAGCCACCTCGAAGTGATCATCGGCGATCCGGTGCCGCCCGAAGAGGTCAAGGCCGAAGTTCTCCAAGACCGGGTGGCCAGGCTGGGTAGCGAAAAACTATAAAACGTAGCGGATTCGTTCGTCCTTGTGCAAGTCCATGTAGATGGCGTCAAGCTGCTGACGACTGGTGGCATGGATGGTGGCCGTGACCGAGATGTACTTTCCCTGGCCCGACTTCCGCCAGACCATGTCGTCTGGGTGAGGGGCTGCACCGTGGCTCTTGAGAATCACCAGAAACAACCCGAAGATGTCTTCGGTGGCCAATCCCATCGCCTTGATGGGAAAGCGACAGGGGAATTTGAAAATTTCCTCTTCCGGTGTACTCATGGAAGCCGTTCCTTGGGGATTTCCCTCTATCTTAGGGGGTAGGCGCCAGCACCGTCAATCCTTCCGCCTGATAGCAAAACGCTCGTCTGGTCGGGACGGGGCAATTGGGGGTGACAAAGTCACTTCGCAAGGTTTGATGCCGGGGTTACAATCGGGAGCCGGGGGAGTATTGCTTGGCCCCAGACACACGGAGTATCACAGGAGGAATCATGATTCATTCTCAAATGTCCGGGCCGAGTCAAGTTTACAGCCCAACGATTCGTCCCCATGCGGAAAATTCTGTTAGCCAGCGGTCGGATCCCCACACGGGCAAGTCACCCTCGGTGGTTCGCGGGGTTCTGGCTCAGTTGACCTTCCTTCCCCGGGTTGCCATCATGGGTGCTGGTCATGCCATGAGGGGCTTTGGGATGGAGGCGATGAATCGTCAAGACGAATTTGACCGGGGCCCCTCGTTCTCCGACAAGGTCGGTCGCATGTTTGATGACTTGAAGGTGAGCAATCGCTTCAATGGTGTCTAGTTCGACTCCGGTGGAGACGGGGTTGGGGAGGTTGTTTCCCGGTCCCGAGTGCGATCTGCTGCAACGTCATCTGGGCTTTTTGGAAGCAGCTCGATTCTGTTGTCAGTTGAGAGCAGAATGTGAAAGGAGGTTGAAAGACGAGCTTTGCCTGTTGACACGGAGCTTGCTGCAGGCAGAGGCTGCGGACGATGCTTCGGACTACGTCCAGGAACTGCGCCAGGGAATTCAACTCCTGCTGAACGTGGTTGAGGAGTTGCTGGCCTCGGCGCAAGAGGGATCTGGCGATTTTTCCGGCTGCGAGGAGATGGTGCTGGACGCTCAGGCGCTTTTCGATAGTGCCTATCAGGCTGCGGGTCAAGACGGGATCAAAGGTATTGACTGCGTGTAGTCACGTCCTGGTCGATGGTCGTGGAAAGTGCATTTCGCTCGGGCAATCGGCTTGCTCCGTAGAGACCAGCAGCGGGAAGCCTGGTGTTGGAGAAGAATATGGCAGCATGGCAATGCTGATTGATCGTCACAAGGTTTGGACCTATGAAGACAGTTTGCGACTACCAGTCGACGGTCAGCGCTACGAGATTATCGATGGAGTTCTCTACGTGTCTCCTTCGCCAGCCAGTCGACACCAGCTCTTGTCCCTCAGGCTGCAGTTCTTCTTCTACCAGTTTCAGTTAGAAGGTAAAGGATTCATCTTCAATGCCCCCATGGACCTGTTGATGCCCGGCTGCAGCCCCGTCCAGCCAGATCTCATCTTCTTACAGCGTGATCAAGGATGGATGATAAAGAAAAGCTATATAGAGGGCGTTCCTCACCTGTTGGCCGAGATCCTTTCCCCTGCAACACGTTCGCTAGATCGGCTAAAAAAGCTCAATTGCTACGCTCAGAATGGAGTTCTTTTTTACCTTTTGGTGGACCCTGAAATTGACAGCTTTGAGGTCCTGACTCTCAACAACGGACGCTACCATTTGGAGTCGCTTAGCAGCGAAGACAGTTGGGAGTTTCAAGGTCAAAGGCTTGAGCTTGGGCAGTATTTTGCACCTTTAGAAGTTGACTAATGATTCGTTGCCCAGGGCTTGTCTACGGGACCGATCGCGGAAGAGTATTCTGACGCGAACACCTCACTTCACCTGTTGCTGAAGCCTGAGCAAAACGGTTAGACTGACAAGGTGAGCGCGGCCAGACAATTCGTTCTCCTGTCAGTCCAAGAATATCTCGAGACCGAGAGAAACTCGCCGGTTAAACACGAATACCTGGGCGGCGTGGTCTACGCTATGAGCGGGGCCCGCAACGTTCACAATCTGGTTGCCACCAACATCTCGGCCGCTCTCTGGAGCCAGCTACGCGGACAACCCTGTCGTACCTTTAACTCGGACACCAAAATTCGAATCAGGTTGCCCGGGCAGACTCGATTCTATTATCCAGATGCATCTGTGGTTTGCCGCCCGAACCCACCCCAAGAGGTATACCAGGACGAACCGGCGGTGATCGTGGAAGTCCTGTCCGAGTCCACTCGGCGAACCGACCTCGGTGAGAAGAAGGACGCTTACCTCTCCATCCCATCCCTGGCCGTTTACCTGCTGGTTGAAACCAGTACCCCGGCGCTGGTCGCTTTCCGCAGAACCGACCACGGTTTTGTCAGGGAGGTCTGGGAGGGCCTTGACGCCACCCTGCCGCTGCCAGAGATCAAAGTGGAATTGCCCCTAACGGAGATCTACGACGGCGTCGAATTTCTTGAGGACTAGAGTTGGATCAAGACACCATAAGTCTCGTGCGATACTACTCCTCAGCGCCAACGGCCTCTTCTTCTTCGACCTGGTTGGCATCTGGATTGTTGAGGTCGAGTCCGCGGGCTTTGGCAACGGCAGCAATGGTCTCGGTGCGAGTCATCGACATATGCAGCGCAAGTAGGAAGTGGTCGTTGGCCTGGACGATTTTGGCCACGCCATCTTTACCGTCCTCGGCCTGAACCTTGTCCTCGTCAAGCGCGTCCAGGAAACGTTCCACGGAGGCGATGCCTTCTTCGGCCAGGGCACTGCCGCGCACAATCAGGTATTGAATCTGTTTGGGGTAAGAATCGTCTGGATCGATGTTTCGATCATTGGTGATGAATTCAAGCGATTCTTGATGGAGATTCTGGTTGTAGTTTTCCAGACGCGTCTTGATCACTTCGTAGACGTCCAGAAACCCCTCGATTTCGGCGCCCTCTTCGAGGAAGTCATGCAGGGCCCAGGCCAGAGCCAGCATCTCGGCCGAGGGGAAATGCTCGGTCGGCTTGATGTATTCCGTATCTTCGTCCAGGTCCAGGTTGCCGGAGCCCTGGCTCCCAGTTGGAGCCATTTGCGGGAGCAATGCTCCACAGGCGCAATACTTTTGCCCATCCTCATTCTCGTGGCCACATTTGAAACAAGCGATCATCGACACCTCACAGACGGCCCCAGTTCCACAAGATTGCCCTGACACCTGTCGCCAATCTGACCATGGAAGCCCTGGAAATGATAAAGGCCCGGTGGTTAGACCGGGCCTCTCTCAGAGATATCGGGAAGGGTTATACGTAACTGGGGAAACCACCCTGACCTTGCTGCTGGTTGCCCACAGCGCCACCGACGTTGGCGCTAAGACCGGAGGATGCAGCGAACTGCGCCGTGATGGCGCTGTTGCTTTTGGCGAAGTCTTCTGACATCTTTTTCTGCATCTTTTTGTTCTCTTCAGCCATTTTGGACTGCTGGATCATCCCAACAACCTGACTGCCGATGCCCATAACGCCTTGAGCGATCATCAAACCTGCCATAAGGGGAACTGCCATTTGATTTATACCTCCGAGTTTGTGTGAAGTCTTCTTCTTGGATTTATTATCACACGCCCCTCACGATTAGTTAAGGGTCATGGATAAAAACTTTTTGTTAACTGTTTGTTGACGGATGGGCGTACCATTGACCGCTCCTGCCACAGGAGCAGCGCTCCTGTTTGAAAACTGTTTTGACTGGCCAGCATAGCAGCGAGCGACTGGCAAAGCATGGTGTGTAGCAGCGCCGGCCTTCAAAGCGGACTGCCCTGGGCAGATGCCAGTTTCCCTGGCCGCAGTTGGCCACCAAAGTCACTTCGATGGACTCGTGGTTGTGCGCTTCCAAGGGGAGATCCCCTTTGGGTTGGCGCCGGCGCGAACGGCTCCAGCCCAGATCGCACAGGGAGTGGTCGGCGACCTTACTCCACCGGCGCAGGTCGCGGGCCTCGTGCTGGGGGCTGTGCAGCAGGTTTTGGGTTTCTGGAATTCGCTGGAGGTCGGCATAGAATCGCAGGTCGCGAGGGCGGCAGTTGGTCTGAAGGCAGACCAGGGCCAACTCCTGGTCGCGCAGGCAGTGCCAGGCCAGAGCTTCGCGCATGGCGGCCATAAACCAGTCCTGCAGATGAGGGTGAGGCGACAGTTGCTGTCTGCCGGCGCAAAGCTGGTCGATGGAGCCCCGGCTGCGCCTCCATTCTTCACCAGCGCGCGTAAGAAAGCGGTGCAAATCAGCCATCCATCAGGTCTTCCCATAAACTTGAGGTGTACAGCTTGAAGAATTCTAGTAGATAGGGCTTGGACTCTTCGGTCAGGCGCAGGCCCCTAAAGTGCAGAGGCACGTAGGTTTTTGACCACACCACGTAGTCGTGGCGCAGCCCGTCGTTGCCCCGATAGGCAGCCGGAAAGTAAGCGCAGGGTAGAAAGCCGGCCTGGTAGGCCTCGGCCTGCAGGCGCGGCTCGTAAGCCGGAACCAGCAGTTCCAGATAGATGCAGCCCATCTGTTCGCAGTAGTCCGTCACCGAATTGAGGACCACATCGCGGGCATAAGCACCGGGGGTGAAGCCCAGGATGGTAGCATGGCCATCTTTGGCCTGAAAAGATAGAAAGGCCCGTACCTGACGTGAGGCGTCGATCAGGATCAGGTCGGGACCGTGCAGCGGAAAGAAGTTGAATACCTGGCGCCGCGTGGTCTGGTGCAGAAATTTGCGCCTGGAAGTGGATTGAGCTTCCAGTAGCGGACTCAGAGCCACCCGCTCCTGGCTGGGCCGGCCGGGTTCCCACCGAATAATGTTGGCTCGCTCCAGTCCCATCCGAGCTCGCACGATTTCGTAAAGATCCTGCAATTGGGGGATGAGCAAGGGGGTAGATCTGCGTATTTCCTTGGCGTGGGGAGCCAGCAGTACCTTCAATCCGTGGGTTTCGTACTGAGCCACTTTGCGCACGTTGGGGAAGATGCCGGTGTCGACAAAGCCCAGGTGGGCCAGGTCGTGGTGAAAGGAGAGGCTGATAAAAGTGCGCACTACTGCGTAGACCACGTCCATGGGGCCACCCTCGCGCAGGTGCAGGCGCAGACCTTCCTCCAGCATGACCCGCATGACTTTGTGGCCGCGCATATCGGGCAGGACCACCCCTCCCAGGGCTTTGCCCAGCCGATGAATGCGCTCCATTCCAAAAATCAAGGAGGCGACCAACTGGCCTTCGCATTCGGCCAGAATCCAGTGCCAGTCAGGGCTGGTCAACACCTCCAGGTTTTTGTGCGGGTCCATCACTTCGGATAGCGTGTAGCGGTCGCCATATTGAGAGGTGTACAGGTGGCGTATGGCCTCAGCCTCTTCGACCCTGGCGTTGCGCAGCACGATGGAACGCCCGTCGCTCAGGCGCCAGCTTTTGCCAAAATCCCCGGGTGCAATGGGCATGGACGCGCCCTTCCTCGCCCTTTGGCTGGGGACCTACCGGGATACGTGCGTCAGCATCCAGGCTACCAGGAAGCCGGCCAGAGCCAGACGATAGAGGATGAAGGGTGTAAAAGTGTGGATTCTTAAGTAGCTCAACAGAAATCGGATGCACAACCAACCGCTGAACCCCGAGACCGCTATGCCAATGGCGCAGGGCCACCATACCTGGCTGTCGGCGATTCGGATGATCTTGTAGCCCTTGAGCAAGCAGGCGGCGGCGGTGACCGGCAGGGCCATTAAGAAACTGAAACGGGCTGCCTGGTCGCGCCTCAGTCCCAGTAGCAAGGCCATGCTCATGGTCGACCCGGAGCGGGACACCCCGGGCATCAGAGCCGCGGCCTGGGCGCAGCCCAACAGGAATGCGCCGGTCACGGTGACATCGTCAAGGTTGTCGTAGCGTTGACTGCCAGCCCGTTGAGCCACTCCCATGAGTAGTCCAAAAAGTGCCAGAAATAGGGCGATCGAGCCCATATTGTCGAAGTATTTCTCTAAGAAATCCTTACAAAAAAAACCCAGAGCTCCGGCTGGCAGCGAGGCAATGGCCACATGGAAAGTCAGTCTCTCGGCCACGCTAAGGTCGAACCAATTGCGCGAGCGAATTCGGCGCAGCAGGCCAAACAGCCCCTCAAAGAGCACGGCCACGTCTTCTTGAAAGTAGACAACAATGGCCACCAGTGTGCCAAAGTGCAGGGCCACGTCGAACTCTTTGCCCAGATGATGCCAGTTTGTCAGCAGCGGAATCAACACCAGGTGACCAGAACTCGAGACCGGTAGAAATTCGGTCAGCCCTTGAACCAGGCCCAGCACAACGGCCTGAAACCAGACCGGGGCTTGGGCCACGTCCACTATTTGCTGGCCGTTCCCCAGTTAAGCTGCCGGGAGGCGTATTGACGCAGTCCTTGAGCCAGGCCTTCGGCAATTTTCTGGCGGTAGGAGGGGTCGTTGAGCAGCGCCCCTTCGGACGCGTTGGTTAGAAAAGCCGTTTCCACCAGCACCGCCGGCATCTGAGTGTGAGCCAGTACATAGAAGCGATTGGCCTGCAGTCCGCGATTAACTCGTCCTGTGCTGCTCAATACGGCCTGCTGAAGCTCGCTGGCCAATACGTAGTCGCTTTGCTTGTAGTAGTGAAGCGAGGTTCCGTTGGAGGAGGGACTGACCGACGCGTTGCAATGGATACTGAGAAACATGTCGGCCTTGGCTTCATTGGCCACCTTGACGCGAGCACCCAGCTCCTCGCGCGCGCTGGAGCCAGCATAGGAGACGTCTACGTCGTTGGTGCGGGTCATCACCACGTTCCAGCCTTGCCCTTTAAGGATTTGCGTCAGACGTTTGCAGATGTCCAGAGTAACCGAGGCTTCGCACAGCCCCAGTCCCTTGTTGATGGCTCCACAATCAGATCCGCCATGGCCCGGGTCGATCACGATCAGGCCACTGCCGGTGAGGGCAGACTGGGCCGTTGAGCCTCGGCCTTTAGACAGCGCTGAACTGACGTCCAACTCTTTGTCCAGGATGTCAATCACCAATTGCTTATCACTTTCGCCCGCGCTGGTGGTTACTTCAACCGCCTGGTCGAGGTCTACGACCACGCGCACCACGGGGTTGGGAGCCGGCTGATTCTGGCTGAGTCGGACCGAGCCGCTGAATTTTCCGGCGATTTCAAATTCTTGCCGGGCGTTCTTCAGGTTGGCCTGGGGTATGTCCAGCCACCAGCGCGGATTGGGGGATCCCAGCCGTTGCCACTCATAGCGCAAGGCTTCTTTGCCGGTGATGATCAGTCGATTTCCTTTGTCTGTCTTTTCCATGCGGACGTCTTCGATGTCCACGACTTCGGCGCGGGCCATAGCTTTGGGAATCTGCAGCTGCCAGGCCATCGATTCGCGGGCTCCCCAGCTTTCCTGGCGTACCTGCACTCCGTCGCCCATCGGCACGACCACCCGTGTGATGGCCGGTCCCAGTTCGAATTGGCCCAGTCGGACGTTGCCCAGGTCAGGATGCTGCACGGTAAGACTGGGGGTATCGATGACCGCTCCGGCGATATCGATGACATACCGATCAGGGCTTTTCAGGGTGAACGTCTTAAAGGTAACCGGTGCGGTAGTGTCCAGTATCAAGCGCGGTTTGCGCGCGCTGCCTTCGAAGCGGACACTGCGCAGCAACGGTTCGATAAACACTTGTTGATTAGGGCGGACGGTGACTCGGGTATCCAGAAAGTCTTCCAAAGCCGACAGAGGAAAGTAGCCTTTGTCATCGATGACCTGGGCGGGTAGCGGCAGTTCGGCTTCTTGAGCGCCGGGCACCGAGGAAGGTCCCTGAACTTTGCGCTCGTCCAGCTTCAGAGAGCGAGTGATCCCTTTGCAGGTGCAACGCAGGCAAGAATTGTCCGGGTCCCACTCAAATTTTCCTCCAAAGAGGGCCGCGATACGATGGAGTTCCGGGCTGTCGCCGGCCACTAAGAACTCTTCGCCCATCGTGGTGGAATAGGCCTGCATGCTGAGCTTCTGGCCGCGTACGTTGATTCTCAGCGTGGTAGGGCCCTGCACGGTGACGTTCCCCCACAGGCCGTTTTCGGACTGGTTGGGGTCGGGAGGTGGAGCGCTCCAGCCGATGCCTCCAAGGGCTTGCATGAAGAGAAGCCCCGCCACCAGGGTTTTACGCATGACTCCTCCATAGCTGCTAAGATTCATGCCTTCGTTACCCAAGGATTGAAGAAAATCCTTCAATTATCGTGGCTTTCGGGGATTTTCTGTGTGGCCGGGCTTTGGGGAGCCATGGAAGATCCCGAGCCGTGGCTACTCGCACCACGTGATGCCGACTCTCGTCAGTGCGGAATATCGATCGGGAATCCTTGAGTTTTGAAGAAAAGTGGGTCCGTCATCAGATCCTTGGCGGTGTCCAGCGAGATCCGCTTTTGGCGGAGTAGATCGACCAGGCAAGCGTCCATCGACTGCATTCCCTCTTCTTTGTTGGTCATAATGTAGTTGTTGATCTGGCTGGTCTTGGCTTCACGAACCATGGCCGGGAACCCGCTGCGTGAAATCAGGATTTCGTGGGCGGCAACTCGGCCTGAACCGCCAATGGTGCGCAGCAGCTGTTGAGCGATAACGGCCTTGAGCGACTCCGATAGCATGGCCCGAATTTGGGGTTGTTGTTTGCCCGGAAAAACGTCGATGATGCGGTCCACCGTCTTGGCTGCCGAGTTGGTGTGCAGGGTGGCGAAGACAAGGTGGCCCGTCTCGGCCGCCTTGATGGCGTTGTAGATGGTTTCCAGGTCGCGCATTTCGCCGACCAGAATGATGTCGGGGTCTTCGCGCAGGCTGGCACGCAGGCCATCGGCAAAGGACATGGCATGCTCTCCCACCTCGCGGTGGTCGATCAGCGACTTCTGGCTTTTGTGAAAAAACTCGATAGGGTCTTCGATGGTAATGATGTGAGCCTTGCGGGTGGCATTGATGAAGTTGATCATCGAAGCCAGCGTGGTCGATTTGCCCGAACCGGTTGGCCCGGTCACCAGGATCAGCCCCTGGTGCTCCTGGCACAGGGTGCGGATGACGCCTGGCAGCTTCAGTTGTTCCATGGTCGGAATGTTTTTGGGAATCACACGGAAAACCGCCGCCATTCCGCGCATTTGGCGAAACAAATTACCGCGAAAACGAGCCAGATTGGCAATTTCGTAAGAGAAGTCCAGGTGGCCGGTTTGCTGGTATTGGGCCACTTTCTCTTTGGAGATGAGCGGCAGTAGCAGGGCTTCGGCGCGGGCCTGATCCAACACCTGGGCCTGCGTGAACGTAAGGCGACCATGTACCCGAATTGCCGGGGGGTTGCCGACTGAAAGATGTAGATCGGATCCCTCGGAGTCCACCATCAGTTCCAGCATATCCTGCAGGGTATAGTTGGTAGGTAGCGTGTAGACTCGCTCTGGGGCGGCCTCGGCAGCCTTCTCTACGGCCGTCAGTTCCTGCACCTGTTCGGTGATCTCGTCGCCCCAATCGTTGGAGTTAAGCAGTGCGAGTTCAGCCTTGGAAGGCTCGGCGGCAGCTTTAGGAGTTTTTTTGCCAAAGAAGGCCATGGTTATTTGGCTCCTGTCTTCTGCTCGGCCTTGCTCACAATGCGGGCGCGAACTTCTTCCTCGCTGATCAGGCCTTGTCTCTGGAGGTCCAACAGATAGTCGTCCATCAAAACCATGCCCTGGGCTCGACCGATCTGCATCATCATGGGGAGTTGGAAGGTTTTGCCTTCGCGGATCAGATTGGCTACCGGCAAGTTGCCTACGAGTACTTCGATAGCTGCCACACGGCCTTTGCCGTCGATGCGAGGAATCAGTTGCTGGGCGATGACGCCTCGCAGAGACTCGCTCAGCATGGTGCGGACCTGGGACTGTTGCTCGGCCGGGAAGGAGTCGATCAGTCGGTCGATGGTTTTGGCTGCCGAATTGGTGTGCAGTGTGCCAAATACCACGTGGCCCGTCTCGGCGGCTGTGACGGCCAGTTGAATCGTCTCCAGGTCGCGCAACTCGCCCACCAGAATCACGTCCGGGTCTTCACGGAGAGCCCCTTTGAGGGCTAACTGGAAAGATTCCACGTCGCGGCCGACTTCACGCTGGTTGATCAGGCAACTTTTGCTGATGTGGACGTACTCGATGGGGTCCTCGATGGTGATGATATGGCCCTTGCGGCTCTCGTTGATAATGTTGATCAGGGCGGCCATGGTGGACGATTTACCCGAACCGGTGGCCCCGGTGACCAGGATGAGTCCCTGGTGAAATTCGCAGAATTTGCCAAGGTCGGCTGGTAGCCCCAGATCGGCTAGAGTCGGAATTTTGGTCGTAATGGCCCGGAAGCACATATTGGGGCCGTTCTTTTGGATATAGGCATTGGCGCGGTAGCGGCGGCCTTTGAGGGGGCCTTCTTCGGTCCAACTGACGCCGAAGTCAATGTTTTTGACCTGAGCCAGTTTGCGGATATCGTCGACGACCATGACTTCTTTCATCATGGTCACCACCTGGCCAGGGGCCAGAACTTGTTCGCCAATCGGGATCATCTCCCCATAGCGTCTTATCATCGGCACATTGCCAGAAGCGAGATGAAGGTCGCTGGCGCTCTGGTCATGCATGTATTTGAAGTAGGCCTCGATGTGCTTACTCACTCGGTTGCGATACTCTCTCCCTGGTTTTTACCATCGATTCGTTCCTTTCACTTTCCTCACTCAGGCGCCCAACGCCTGCAGGGTTGCCAAGCCGTTTTAACAGATATAGCAGCAAAGCCCAGGCAGCTATCCAGGTCCAGGCTGGGAATTCAGCATAATCGAGGTGCAGCGAGTGGAGTCCCACGGCCAATCCGTTGTTCACGAAATGAAGCAGCATACAGGGCCACAACGATTGGGTTCGCAGAGCCACGAAGGACAGTATGGTTCCGATCACGGCCGTGGGGAGCAGCCTTTGCAGAGAAAAATGAAATATCCCAAAGCCCAATCCCACCAGCAAGCAAGTTCGCCAACTGGGGAATACGCGGTCCACCGGTCGTTGCAGCGCGTGCAAAAAGCAGCCACGGAAGGCAATCTCTTCGCAGATCGCCGGAGAGACCGCGATGAGCAGAAATAGTTCTAGCTGGCTGGTGTTTTCGGGCAGCAGCAATTCGGTCATCTGGCGAACCATGTCCTCGGACATGGGCAGCAGCCAACTGCTGATGATGGCCACGGAGTTGGCGCAAATGTGCAGCAAGGGGGCGGCCAGCAGGCAAATCGTCCAGTTTTGCAGGGAAGTCGAACGCCAACCTATCGATCGGGCTACCGGTTGACGATAAAATTTCAGAAGTAGGAGCGGCACGCATAGCATCATGCCTTGATTTAGCAAGACCTGGCCGCGCAATCCGGCGAAGACGGGAAAGTTGCCCGGCAGCACCACCATGACGGCGGCTACCAAAGCGTAGAACCAAACGATGTCCTGGCCCAACTGGACGCGCATCTGTTCCTTGGGGTCGTCGCTATGAGGACGTTCGTTGCCGTCGAGTTCCAGGCTGTCGGCGACCGATTGTAAGGTAATATAGGTCCAGCCCAGGCTGGCGGCAGCGGATACCATCAACCAGGGCGAATATTCGCCGAGCAGGGCATCGCGCAGAGCCAGTGCCAGGCCCGAGATGGGGACAAAGGCCACCACGGAGGCGATTGGCAGAGACTGCATCCAACTGACCGCGGACATGGCCGCCGTCACCAGCAGGGCCGGCATATAAAGCAGTTGGGCTTGCTTAAAGCTGTTGGAGCGGACCGAAATCCAGAGCAGAATTGCCGAGACTTGCAAGCACAGCAGCAGGCCGAAAACGGTCAGCACGAGCCAGCCGGTAGCGGGCAAACCGGCCAGTCCGTTGCCGCCCATTCCTTGGGTGCTGAAGTATATGCCGATAAATTGCAAAATCCCAAAGCAAAGACTGACGACCACCACTGTCAGCCATTTTGCCAGGGCGATGTCGGTGCGACTTAGCGCTGATACCAGTACGGTAGCCAGGCTGCCGCGTTCTCTCTCGCCCGCAATGGCATCCAGAGCTGTCACGGAGCCGGTTCCGAAGAAAACGAAAATCAGCACGATGGGAACCAGCGAGGACAGCGTTTGCAAGTGCTCTTGTTGTCGACTGGCCAGGTTGACCGGCTCCAGGCGGTAGAGTTTGGCCGGATCCTGTCCCAGTCCCTGTAGATATTTGTTGCGAATGGCTTTGAGGTGCTCCATCAAAGCCGTTTGAATGGCGTCTCGGGCTCGCCAGGAACGTTCTCGGCTGGACGAATAGTGGATCGTGACCAGCGGAGTCTCGGGTAGTCGAGGAGTCACACCTGTGCCCGGGTCGGTGTTTTCCTCGACCGTAACATAGCAATCGATGAGGCCCTCTTTGAGGCTCTCGTCAGCACTGCCATGCAGGGGAAGTTCGCGAAAACGTCCGATGGTCGGCAAGAGGTTGCGAAGCTGGTCGGCCTTGGGCCCTCCGATGGACACGAAGAACGTACTTTTCTGAGCTTCTTCCGCCTGGTGCGTTACGTGTTGGATGGAGCGGCTTACGAAAGGGGCTAGCAACATGGGAATGGTCACAGCCACGATGAGGACCTGGGTGATGTCGCGCAGAATGTGGCGAAGTTCGAAGCGAAATAGAATCCACACGGTCAGACTTCGCGCGGACCTACGTAGTGGATAAATACGTCTTCCAGGTAGTGAAGTTGGGTGTCGGCGCGCAGTTGGTCTAAGGTCGCGCAGGCCAGAATTTGGCCGCGATCGACGATGGCAATTCGGTCACAGAGCTTTTCGGCTTCACTCATGATGTGAGTGGAGAGGATGATTGACTTGCCCTGTTGGCGCAGGTGTTGAAGGCTTTTTTGAAAGTCCTGGGCGGCCAATACATCCAGGCCTACGGTAGGTTCATCGAAGATGAGGACCGGCGGATCGTGTGCGATGGTGCGCGCGATAGATACCTTTTGTTTCATGCCCGATGAGAGTTTTTCAACGCGCGCGTGCCGATACTCGTCAAGATGAAACTGCTCGACCAGTTCCAGCACACGTTGGGAAACCCGGGCTTTAGGGTAGCCGTTGACACGCGCAAAAAATTCAAGAGTCTCCATCACGGTCAACCTCGGATAGAGGCCGGTGGAAGAGGAGTAAAATCCCAACTTTTGTCGGACCTGGTGGGCATCCTGGCGAACTTCGAAGTCCATTATATAGGCAAATCCAGAAGTGGGTGGGAGCAGAGTGGCCAGCATTTTGAGGGTAGTGGTTTTGCCGGCGCCGTTGGCGCCCAGCAATCCGAAAATCTCGCCCCTCGCGCATTCAAAGGAAATACCACGCACCGCCTCGAGTGGACCGCGCCCTTCATCCTGGTAAACTTTGCGCAGCCCCTCTACGCGGACGGGAATCGTCATTTCTTGAATTTTCTCATTCCGTCCAGCAATCCCAGCGCCCTGCCTTGGCGCTGCAATCTCCAGGTGAGCAAAATCAAGGCCAGCAAGACCCAACAAAGGGAGAAAGCCAACGTGCCCAGGGCCAGGTAAGGCGATACCTTGTTGGTGACAGCGTCGCGCCAAAGCAGGGCCACATTGATGACCGGTAGCCAGCAAGTACGGGAATCCAGAGCCAGCGAGCGATCTACCAGGGCTCCGGCCGGGATCAAGATCGACATGAACAATGGCGTGGTGGCCGCTTGACCCTGGCGAAAACTCTTGGCGTGGGCCGTGAAAAGCATGGTGACTGCGGCCACCAGCATACTCATGGCCACGATGCCCGTGGCAATTACAGCAACCGTGTAGAAGGACCAGCCCCAGGTGATTTGTGCGGCCAGCGTGGCCGACATCGGTTGCAGAATGGATCGGAGAGAGACTGTCACTGCGAACAGATTGCAAAATCCCGACAGGCAACACAGAGTGACCACCAGGGCATACTTGGAAACGACGATTTGCCAGCGGGCCACCGACAGCCCCATGGTTGTGTCCAGGGTTTGCCTTTCGTGTTCACCGGCTACGGTTTCCACGGCCGGATAGAGCCCGCCCAGGCTCAGCACCACCAGCAGAGTGAGAGGTAGAAAGGTGCCCAAGACCAGCCTGCCAAGGTCTCCAGAACTGCCTTCATCGCGACTGTCCACGTACAGGGGGTGAAGTTCGGACAGAGTCACGCCCCCTTTGAGGGCTATTTGCTCGAGTCGCACATCGCGATAGCGCGTGATCAGGGGGCGCAATCGCTGTTGGGCCCGCTGGCCCTGGCGGTAGCGGCCATCGTAAACGACCCGCACCTCACGACTGTTCTCCACCCGGATCAGTGCGTCGATCACTCCGTTGCGCAAGTCTGATTCGGGATTGGGACTATGCACCACGGTTATCCTATATTTGGAGATGGCCCGGCTCAAAGCTGGCTCGGCGGGGGTGATGACCACGCGCACCGGGCTGCGCTCTTCCTCGGCGCTCAGTACGCTGGCCGCCGACATGGCCAGCCAGAGTAAAAATGGGTAGAGCAGCAGGGGGACCACTACCACGTAGAGCAGCACATTGCGCTCGCGCAGTGTGCTGCGCAACTCCCGCAAATACAGCAACCACAGTGTTTCCAAATGCATCGGTGGGCAAGATTCAACGTCACATCCTTCAAGCCTGTTGCGTGCGACCGCTATTCCAGCGACCCGTGTCTGGGGCCGTTGCGGGCCGCACGGGGCTTCCGACGGAGCCGTGTCGAGGACTGCTCCAAGAATCCCATGCCATCAGGGAATGAGACGCCGCCCGAGATGAGGATGTGGTAATGGGCCAGCCGCTACAGCCTTCGCTCATGTGGGCGGAGAGTTGGGCTCCTAGCCTATTGCAGCGCAGATCCTGGCTGCGGGCCTGCCACAACTGGGCGCCACCGAAGGCGCCACAAGGTGGCGGCCGCGATGACTCGGCTCCACCAACCCCCTTGAGCCCGCGAATATTGCGAGGCAAAGTGAAAGGTGCGGGTCCGGGGCGACACAGGCAGTGGCCCGCCGTCAGAATGATATCAGGAGCCACCAACCAGGCGGTCGTGGCAGTTCCTGTCTGGCCATTCACCAACAGGCCCACGCTGCTGTAGGGGGCTTTGCCCACCTCGAGGTTAGGGCGCCCGCGGG
Source organism: bacterium (assembly GCA_018780265.1). Lineage (GTDB taxonomy): Bacteria > Vulcanimicrobiota > Xenobia > Xenobiales > JADMJV01 > JADMJV01. The sequence goes on along the minus strand of JADMJV010000017.1, from coordinate 84,505 downwards.
CGCCTGATGGCCATTCTACGGCCGAGGAGCGGGAACGCATGTTAGGGGGGCTGCCGCCTCCCCTGGGCGTAAAAGAGGGGGCGGGGGCGGCTTTCGCCGAACGGCCAAGGCTATGAAGATTGAGAATATTTTGGTGCCGCTGGATGGGTCACCGCTCTCCCTGAAGGCCCTGGAGCACGCTGAAAGGCTGGCCGCGCCCCTCAAAGCGCGACTTTTGTTGCTCCGAGTGGGTGGAGTGATTGCGCCCGAAGCTCTGGGATTGCCTGAGTTGAGCATGGCCTTGACCCATGAGATCGGCCTGCAGCAGGCCAAAATCGATGCGGCGATGATCGGCTACCTCGAGGGTCTGGCGGGTCCATTGCGGCACAAGGGCCTGGAGGTGGAGACGGTGGTTCGTTCAGGAGACGCTGCCACCCAGATCGTGGAACTGGCCGAGAGCGAGGCCGTCGACCTGGTGGTCATGTCCTCTCACGGTCGCACTGGTTTGCTGCGCTGGATCTATGGGAGCGTGGCCGAGCGGGTCCTGCACAACGCGCGATGCTCCTTGATGGTTGTGCGCATCGAGGCCCACGACCTGAGCTAGTTGGCTGGGGCCCAGTCCTGCCCTCGGAACAACCGATGTCGCTGGCGGGGGACTTCACGGTCTGAGGCTACTCCCCGGCCTGATCACGGTCTCAGAGGATGAGCCCAACTGAGACCGGGAAAGCGAGAAAATCCGTGGTCCGCCGAATAGAGTCGGCAGCCCCTTTCGATGGCAATCGCCGCCAGGAAGGCGTCGGGAATTGTATTCCCTCTCGCGTTGACGTGCGCGCACAGGCCCAGGAAAATGTCCCAATGAAAATCACCGGGCCCCACCCGGATGCACATTCGCGCTTGCCGCAAGGACTCCACGAAATGACGGGCACGCTCCCAGGGAGTGGCTGGGTGGAAAACTTTGGGATGAGTCACTATCCGCAAAAAGCCACTCAGCGCAAAATCAGTAAGCGCCAGGGTTTCGCTGCTATCCAAGCACTGCTGTAACCAATTGCGAAATTTTTCATGGTCGGGACTATCTTCACGAAACGCGTAAACCAGCACGTTCACGTCAGGCAGTATCACAGGCCATCCATTAAATCCCTCAGCCCGGCGTTGTCACTGAGGTCAACGCCAGGCAACATCCCATTGCCTTTGAAAGTCGGCAAGACCAAACGTTCTCCCATAGAGCGCTGAGATTGCCTGAGCAGAGTCTCGCTAACCGCATCCTGAATGACATCCGTTACAGTCTTACCGTGTTCTGCCGCAAATCTCTTGAGCTCCCGGTAGAGTGGATCCGGCAGGTTGATTGTTGTTCTCATCCATATAAGCATACGAACAAAACATACTTACGTCAATCTAGATCCGGGACCTGGAGTCCTGCTCCTGTTCATGGGTGAAAATCAGGCGGCCGATAACCACCGCCTTTGCGCAACCGCCTCTGGGAAAGACACGCTGGTGGTCATCGTCGTGATGAGTTCCGTCAAATCGGGCAGGGCAGAATGAGAAACGTCCAGGGGGCATATCGAATGGTGGCAAACCCCCAAATAGTAGCCGGTGATTTCGCCCATCTTTGTCTTGATAATTTTGGGTACGTCGCCTTGATAACTCAATCTCCCCGAGCAGCCTTCACAACTGCAGCCAATTTCTTGACCTAAATGGCCGCGCTCTTCCGTCAAAAGCTCGGTCATGATGGCTCTACCGAGGGCAAAGACCATGGGTGGAAGCAGGCCACAAAGGAAGGGTATCAAATCACGACCACCGCCGACGTAGAATCCTTGCAAAGCCGCGAAGACTTCAGATCAGACATAGCCTTGGCGAAAGCTGAGCCCAGACGGTTCCTCAGCCCAGCGGGGACTTTTCCGAACCTTGTCAGATCAACATCGCAGACGCTTGGGTAGTGAATCGTTTCCTCCGACGGGCCTGCGCACCCCTTGGGTCTCCCCGGGCCACGTCTGGGTGTCTCCAATTCGATTGGCTTCATGGGTGAGAAGATCCCCAAAACTGGAGAATGGACAAAGGACACCCCACGGCCAGGACACCTCCGCCCCCGCGGCTGTCCTGGCCCCAGGGCAGGACAAAGGACACCCCACGGCCAGGACACCTCCGCCCCCGCGGCCGTCCTGGCCTCAGGGCCGGACAAAGGACACCCCACGGCCAGGACACCTCCGCCCCCGCGGCTGTCCTGGCCC
>JADMJV010000017.1:0-82201 GCA_018780265.1 bacterium | reverse complement strand
CGGTGCAGGACAAAGGAACACCCCACAGCCAGGACACCTCCTGAAAGTGGCCTTGATGCTGCCCAGGCGGGAGGGGAAGCAAATGCCCGTGTCACCGGCAACGAAGAGTCGGTTCTGACCGCAAACGAAAGGGTCCCTTCGAAGGCACTTTGGGGTCCACGAGGACTGCCTTCGCAGTCCCTCAGTTGAGGTGGGGCCTGACACCTGTCCCCTGGCTGAGATCGTTGACATGGTGGGCCATTTCGAAGGTGTCCACGACATGCAGCCAGAGCGGCAAACGTTGGACTGCGTCTTCTTCCCATATCGCCATCGAGAGGACGGCCTGGATTCCCGGAGCCAGCCCGTATAACAAATAGGTCAGTATAGGTCGGCCACTGTCTCGATCCGGTTCCACGTCCAGCACCGTCCAGGATAGTTTTTGGCCAGGTCGACGCAGATGGTGAGTTTCTGGCTCCCCCAGCCGAGGGTGCAATTTTCCGATGGGGATGGCGTCGATATCTAGCAACGGAAAGCGCTGAATGCTCAGAACCAAGCGGCAGTTATCGTCGGGCGGCTCGACATCGCAAACTCGAACCGAGGGAGGGCCCCCGTCCGGGCTCCAAAAGTCGTGAAACCAGCCCGTTGGAACTTCAAACCGAACCGCTCCGCCCTCCGCAACCAGCAGCATATGCCCCGGTGAGCACTTCCACTTGTGGTTGGGGTCCAGGGGAATCGTCCGACTCGGCTTGCGTTTTTTCTTACCCACGATGTTGAGGGGTTCACCCTGGGACGGCGCTCCCCCTTCTGGTGAACCTGAGCCGCCGGGCGCTCATAGAAAGCTGCCTGACCGCTCCGACTTCCACTGAAGGCTTGAAGTGACGTTCGTTTCCTGTGGGGCTTCCTCCAAGAGGATACCTTCAGTGCTTGCTCATCGGGACGGAAATTGCCGCACCTGCTCTATTGCCCTGGCCATCTCCAAGGCCGTAGCGTAGCGCTTGGCCGGAGATTGGGCCAACGCTCTAACTACGATCCCGCCAGCCCGGTCCAGTCTACCAGCTTACCAGGGTGGCCGAGGCGGTCGCGGTCTTTGCAAAAGAATCGAGTGCGTGTATTCTGTCTCTTGTTATGGCGCGCTGTCGAATTCTCTTGATCGGGACGCTGCTGGGAGGGTCGCTGGCCGTCCTCCAGGCAGCCCCAATCCCTTTGGAAGGCACCAAGAATACACGGGATTTGGGCGGCATGCCCGTGACCGGAGGACGCCTCCGGTCGGGCTGTCTATTTCGCAGCGGCGCCCTCTGCTTCATCTCTGGGACCGACCAGGACCGTTTGGGCCAACTACAACTGCGCAGCGTGATCGATCTGCGCACTCCTGAAGAGATTGCCAAGGATGGAGCGGATCGATTGGCTGGGCCGTCCTACCATTGGCCCATGCGCAGCTATCACGGCCTCGGAGCTGAATCGTATCGAAGTATGCTGTTGCAAAATCCTCTGGTGTTGCGGAAATTCTTCGCTCACCTGGCCCAAAGGGAGTCGTATCCCGTTCTCTTTCATTGCTCGGCGGGCAAAGACAGAGCCGGGATCATGGCGGCCCTGTTGCTGGACTCGCTGGGATGTCCAAGGGAAGCCATAATGGACGACTATTTGCAGTCGCAGCGCAACAGTCCCACACTCAGAGTGGAGCGGGAATGGCTCCAGGAAGTGTTCGACCTGGTGGATCTGGCGGGCGGGAGCAGGGCTTTCCTGACGATTCAGGGAGTTCCGGCAGGCCAGTTGGAAGCGATCGGTAATTATCTGATTGAGACCGAGCCGTAGTTTTCTTCGGTCACAGAAGGGGCACAATTTAGGCTAATGGCAGAACCGTCCGATCCACCCGAGGTGGACCCCGAATCCGTCAAGGCCAAGCTTGCCCGCGAGGAGGCCCGCGAGGAGGCCGCCGAAGAGGAGGCTGAGGAAAGCGAAGACCCGCGGCCACCCGAACCTGTCAAAAGGCGCGGTTCTCGGCCATCACAGGCCGCGGTCGAAGAGTCTTTCTCTATCCATTTCGGGTCCAATCTTTATCCGCTCAACCAGGCCATGATTCGCCAGGTTTTGTGGTTGGGCAAAATGATGTTTGCTCGCAGCGGACTGCTCTTGCCTCCGTTGCAGTTGACTCCTAATGCGCATCAGAGTCCCAATCTTTACGCGGTCAACTTTCTATCGCAGGAGGTGGGACGCTTCGCCGTGCCCCATCAGGCCTTTTTGGTTTTGGGGGAAGAGGCCGAACTGCGCAATATCGAGCCAGTAGCTGCCCTCAATCCGCATCCGCTCACGGGTGAGCGCATGGTTTGGGTCTTCTGGGGGGCGCTTCAGAAGGTCTACAACCACGACCTCTTTCCCATCAGTCACCTGGAGTTCATGGCTTACTTCACGAACTGGCTGTTTCATAAGAATTACGTGGCTTTCTTTACGGTTCAAAGATGCCAGCAATCTCTGCTGGCTTTAACCGAACATGTGCCCACGCTAGCCCCCTTGCGCGGTTTTTTTCTCAAAGAGGTCAACAATATCTGGCGATTTTGCCTGGAACTGTTACGTTCCGGCGGTAGTCTGCGCAACTTTCCCCGCATTCTCCACGAATATCATCGTCAGCGCAGTCGCGAGCCTCATCAGTCGATTCATGAGTGCAGTCGGGCCATTATTCATCGCCTCCAGGGCCAGTGGGAGCCGATCGAGGAATCGCCCGCTGATTTGAGCAGTCCTGAGTTTCGTCGGTTGGCGTCTGGCCTTATTTATATGCACGCCAGCCAGGCTGGCTGGAGCGAGCAACTGGCCAATCGTCTGACGGAAGCTGAGATCAACCAGTTGTTGCAGACTTTGATGGAGATCAGTGGGGGAACGCCCGGCGCTCGCATTCCTCTGACTCAAGAGGTGATATCAAGACTTGACGCGGTGTTTATGGGGCGCACCCCTCAGGATTACTTCGAATTCTTGCGGCAGTTGCTGGACGGGAAATCGCTGGACTCCGCCCCGCTCAATGCGGTAGACAGATTTGCCCTGTTGATGTTGAGTCTGCCCGAAGGTTACGCCCCCGACCCGGAGGCTCTCGATTTTCTGCGGGCCCCCGAAAAGAAGGCGTTGTTGGGTCGGGTGGCCTTCCTTACCTTTCATCAGTATTACGGCACCTTTGAGCACGGTCCCCCGACCAAGCATTTGATGGACATCCGCGATCAGGTTCTGGTCGATTTTCTCGATTCTGTTTCGCAACCTGGGGAAATGATGGGGGCTCCCCCGGCGGCGCTGGAAGACTTACTGAATCACTGGGCCATGGTCACGCCTCATCGTTTTGTCTATTTGCTGTTGCGCCATTACTACTATGTGCTCGACCCTATGACGCGACTGGGTGAAGCGGCAAAGGCCAATCCTCGCCGGGTCCATCGGGCCTTGCGTCGCTACTTCTTGAGCTACGCCAAAGGGGGAGAACAGGTCACCGCTCGGCTGGCACCCTGGCGCCGAGGCTCCTTTGTTTTGGCGGCTTTGACTGCGGAGAACAAGAAGGTTATCGTTACCCTGTTGGAAGCGCAGGGTGCCTGGATTCGGCGCTGCGAGCCACCCACCTCGGAACAGAAGACAGTCGCCTTGCAAGAGTTTGCCCGTCGCTTCTGGCCTTATCGCAGTCCTGTGGACGCCACGTTTCGCTGGCAGTAGTCCTGAGCTTCACTGATTTTGTCGTGATAGCACGGGTAACAGGTGGGCGAGTAGCAGGTGTCAGCTCCTAGAAGTAGGGCGGGGCCATCGATAATGGCCTTCCCCTCACCGTTGTGGCGTAGATTGAAGACGGCCTTGCGATTGCAAAATTTGCAGGTGGTCTTGATCTCTTCGATGCTGTCGGCCACTTCCATCAGTCGCTTGGAGCCTTCGAACAAGTCTGCCCTAAAGTCTGTGCGCAGCCCATAGGCGATAATGGGGATCTTGTGGGTGCGCGTCACTTCGCGCAGATGGTCGACCAGGTCGCGGCTGAGAAACTGGCACTCATCGACCAGGATGCAGTGTAGCCCTTCCAGGTCGGCCTCGGACAGACGGTCTCCCGGTTCGAGTAGAATGTCGGCTGGATACTCCAGCCCGGCACGAGAGCGCACCGTCTCTTGCCCGTAGCGCACATCAATGCACGGTTTGAGCAGTAGCACTCGTTTGCCCTGCACGTCGTAGTTGTGACGCACGGCCAGGAGGTTGAGGGTTTTGGCACTGCCCATTGCCCATGGGGCCTCGACTTCGGACCGTTACTCAGGCTTCCTAGGGAAAACCCGTTCTACTTGTAGGTCTGTAAGTAGACGTTGTAAGCGTGAATCGATCCGTCCCAGTCGCGCCCGCCCTTGACCCGAACCTGGTCCCCCTTTTTTAAAATCTTGAAGAATTTTTCAATGGTAACCGGGATTTCTTTGCGGGTGCCGTTGCTAAAGCGAAGTTCGTTGTAGCAGCGAGTGTCTGCGCCAAAGTAGACGTCATTTTGGGTTTCGTCTGGATTGTCTTCCATGAGCGCGATGCCAAAGGTTCTCTCGTCCGCTTTTACCTCGGTGACTCGGTAGTTGGTGTTGACGTTAAGCAGGGCCGCCATGGACGTGCCTGAGACAAGAAGAAGCAGAGCGATCAGTAACAACTTTTTCATACCCCCTGCTACGACGAGAGGCAATTCAGCTCCTGGTGTCTCCCTTTGCCCGGCAGGTTGCCACCGAGATCGGCGGAATTGCGACAGCAATGTTCTTGTTGGTCAACCCACCCTTTGCCTCGTTGTATCGCCCCAACCTGGGCCTGAGCCTGCTCAAGGCAAAGTTGCTCCGGGACGGCCACCGGAGCCAGATTTTTTATGCCGATCACCTGTTGGCCGCTCATTTCAAGATCGATGACTATGACTGGGTTCACACCGACTACGAGGCGTTGACCGGGGAGTGGCTGTTTTCCGGGTTTGTACGTGCCGGGGGCAACTGGGACGAGGGTTACCCGGAGCTGATGCTGAGAAGGGGCACTTACACGGCCGGCCAGATCGAGCGGCTGCGCCGGGCTCTGGAACCGTTGGCCCGATATCTAGACCAGGTCGTGGACGAGATCTTGGCGCGGCAGCCTGAAGTGGTCGGCTGCAGCTCCACATTTCAGCAGAACAACGCCGCCCTGGCCATTTTGAAAGAGGTCAAGCGGCGTGCCCCCAACGTAGTGACTGTCATAGGCGGGGCCAATCTCGAAGGTGAGTTGGGCGAGCCGGTGGCGCGGTTTCCCTGGGTGGACTATGTGGTCTCGGGCGAAGCTGATGGTTGTATCAGCCGGCTCTACGAGCTGTGCTCGCGGTATGGCTCGGCTATTCCAGAGGTCGAACTGCCCGAAGAGGTGGCCACCTCAACCCGAAAATCAGGGCGTGGCAAAGTTTCCGACATGGACGACCTCCCTTACCCCGATTTTGACGACTTCTTTGCCAGCCTGGAGCGGTTTCCCGAATTGACTCAGGTGAAGCCGGAGCTTGCCCTGGAAGGGTCACGGGGCTGCTGGTGGGGACAGGTTAAACACTGCACTTTTTGTGGACTGAACGGCAGTGGAATGGCCTACCGGTCCAAGTCTGCCCGGCGCTTGCTGGACGAGATTCAGACCTTAAGCGCGAAATACTCGATCAGCCTGATCCAGATGGTGGACAATATCATCGCCCCCAAGCATCTCAAGGATCTGTTGCCCGCCCTGGTGGGTAGCCATCTTCGCTTCTTTTGGGAGGTCAAGGCCAATCTGAAGGGAGCCCATTTCGAGTTGCTGCGGGCCGCGGGCGTCCATTGGGTCCAGCCCGGCATCGAGAGTTTCTCGGAGAACGTTCTCACCCTGATGCGCAAGGGGCAGCGGCCCATTCAAAACATCTTCGTGTTGAAAGCCGCTCGCGAGAACGGGATTCGCCTCTCCTGGAATCTGTTGATGCGGCATCCGGGCGAAACCATCGAAGACATTGTGGAGCAAAGAGACTTGGCCCATTCCTTGATGCACTTGCAGCCTCCGCAGGCCTGCTGCGAGGTGCGCCCGGACCGATTCAGCCCGCTCTTCGCCGAGAGCGAGGGCCTGGAGCCATTTGAGGTCTATTCCTACATTTACGAGATGGACCGCGGCGAGATTCGCAAAATTGCTTATCTCTTTACGCTGGGCCCGGATCCGCGGCCGCCGGCCTATACTGAAAGGTACGCCACCCGCATTGAGGCTTTGGTAAACAAGGTGGAGGCCTGGAGAGCGGCCTGGCAGGTTCCAGAAAGACGGTCCCTTCATTTCGAAAACGGCGGCGTGCGCGACCGGCGCTGGCCGGGAAAGGACCTGGTTCATCAGCTGAGCGCTGTAGAGACAGGCATTCTGCAACATTCGAGTCAGCCCACCCGGATTTCGGAAGTGGCCAGCGCGGTGGGGGAGGGCCTGGACGAAGGCCTGCGTCGGCTCACCGAATTACGTCTGTGTTACCGCGATGAGAGCCACGTTTTGAGCCTGGTCTTGAACAAGCCCTCCGACCTTTTGCCTTCCCTGATTGGTGACTGAAGGGCTCAGGGGGTGGTGGCGTAGACGGGGGCGGTTTCGCGCACTTCGCCTTCGATGGGCGGTTGCGGGGGCAGGGCGGCCAGCAGTTGGGCCAGATCGATGGTTAGTTCGGGAAAGACGAAGCTACGGAGCTTGTCGTCCTGAGTGAAGGAACCGCGCACCAGGAAGCCTTCGCCGGTGTTGCCGAGCACTTCGATCAGCAGGGGGTGGGGGGTGACCATCCAGTATTCTTGAACCCCGGAACGTGCATAAAGATTGAGTTTGCGGACCCGATCATGGCGCAGAGTGGATTGGGAGAGCACCTCGATGGCCAGTTCGGGAGCCCCTTCATGGTAGTGAAATTGGAGACGGTCGGTGCAGCTGACCAGCAGGTCTGGCTGGACAACGTTGTGGTCGGAGATCTTGACGTCGAAGGGGGCCAGGATCACTTTGCACGGCCCCTTCTTGAAGTGTTGCCGGAGGGCCAGGTACAGTTCTCCGACCAGTAGTTGGTGGGCCAACGTTGGGCTGGACATGGCGTAGGGAATGCCGTCGATCAGTTCCCAGCGCTTGTTGGGATCGAATTTTTCCAGGTCGGTATAGGTGTAGTGCGGCAGCGGAGCATCCATACTGTGGATTTCGAGAATTCCTCGGGACATGCCTCTCGGTGGACGTTTGAGCCCATGCTAAGGGGGAAGCGTCAGCCCCCCCCTGGAACCCATGGCCATGCCCCCCTTCGTCTTTCCTCAGCAACGCTATGCCTGCATTCAGTGCGGCAAAAGTTGCGGCCAGTGGCGGATATGGGTGGAACCGAGCCTGCTCGATTCGCTGCGCCAGCATCCTCTGGCCCTGCGGCTGGAAGTGGCCGGTCAGAGCTATCTAGAGGTGGAGGAGGGAGGTCTGCATCGCCTTGGGTTTGATCAGCAGGGGCGGTGTTTTTTTTTGCAGGACCAGCATTTGTGTGGCCTGCATGCCAGCACGGGTTGGCAGAGTAAGCCTCGTGCCTGTCGTCAGTTTCCTTTCTTCCTGGTGGAAACGCCAGAGGGAGTGCAGGTGGGGCTCTCCTTTCGCTGCGCCGCGGTCCAGCGCGACCACGGGGTAGAGTGGTCGGAGCATCAGCACGACCTGTCCCAATTGCTGGCCAGTGGAAACTACCCCAAGGTCGGATTTGACCCGGCCCCGGTGGGGCGACGTTCCCTGACCTGGTCCACCTACATGCAGTGGGAACAGGATTGGCGTGAGTGCTTGCAGTCCGGCCAGTCGCTGGCCGCCGCCGTCTATGCTCGCCTGCAGCCCTTGTTGGACTTGTTGCTCGACCTGAACAGTTTTCTGGCCCTGCTCGAGCAGTCCAGCGCTTCGGCAGTGGCCTGGCTGGAAGGAGATGCCTCCATCGCAGAAGCGCTCAATGAAGAGTGCGCCTATGTCAGTCCCCGCCGCGGCCCCGTTAGCGCCGTGGCAGAGCCTTTTCGGGTCACACCCGGTGAGACGTTTGCACGTTACTTAGGCCACGTCTTGGAGCGAAAGTCGCTGTGGCTGGGGCGCAGTTTCTTGGGCCGGCTGCTGCTGGTGCTGGTGGGGGAGAGACTGCTTCACTATTACGCCAATTCTTTCCAGGATTTAGGGGCGGCGCTCGACCTGGTAGAGGGTGAGTGGCTGGCCCACAGCGAGGACCTGGGTCCGTTGGAAGAGACCCTGGCCGCCACCCTGCTGCAGTTCGGGTGAACGGATGAGGAAGGGGACGCCCATCAGGCGTATGGGTTCCCTGCCCGATAATGTCTAATCTAGCGTCGCTACACCGTACTGACGAATGAGCGGATCCTCCGTGATCAAGACCGCCCTCTCGGAAATCGCCTGAGCAACAAGCAGTCGGTCAAAGGGGTCTTTATGCAGCAGTGGGAGGTCAAATATGCCGATGCTGTGTTCCGGCATAATGGGCAAAACGGTAAAGCCATCCTGACTTATGGATTGCTGGACAAATTGGCGGGGGCCTCCTGGTAGGCTCAATCTTCCCAGGGAGGCCTTGATTGTCGCCTCCCAGGTCGATACTACCGATAGATAGATCTGGTTGCGGGGGTCCGAGATGGTCTCGGTGGCCTTGCGCGTCAACAGATGTGGCTCCAAGGTCCACCAAAGCCAGATGTGTGTATCCAGGATGTAGCTCAACAAAAGAATGCCTGCAAATCGTCTGGAAGAGGGTCAAAAAACTCGCCGGAAACTACTCCCTGGCCTTGCAGTCTTCCCGCTACTCTGGGCGAGGGTTGATGAAAGGGGATCAGTCGAGCAACGGGTCTACCCGCTTTTGAAATAATGACGTCCTCACCCTCCTGAACCCATTGGAGCAGTTGAGACAATTTCGCCTTGGCCTCATAAACATTCACGGTCTTCATCCTTCGATTCTAGGCCCGAATCAAAGGTTGGTCAAGTTGGTCAGATAGAAGTTGATACTGAAGCGCGTGCCGGCGGTCAAGTTCGTCTGGAGCAGGCGACGCCCCAGGAAAGGCTGTTGCAGCAGGCGGCCCAGATACCGACCTTATCCGACCGTCCGATGGCTGAAGACGAAGTCGTCCGAGTGGACGAAGCGCCGCGTATGACATTGTGCTAATCTCGGCAAACCTCTTGAATGGACTTCTGTCATGAAAAACATCCTCGTACGCGCACTGATTGCGATCGGACCGTCCCCTTGAAGGGTCACCACTCCAGCGCCTCCGTGTTTCAGTTGGCGTAGGCCTTGTAGGCGGCCCGGGCGATTTCGGCAATTAAACTTTCGGCTCTACCCTCGTCGCCTTCCTCCACCTGCTGGACCAGCACCACCACCACCAGGCCGCTGTCGGGACCCAACTCGATCACTCCGATGTCGTTCACCACGCCGGCAATGGTACCGGTTTTGTGATAAATGGTGAGTTCTTTGGGCAGATGGCGAGGGATGCGGGTGTTGAAGGTCTGGCGACCCAGTACGCCCAGGCAGAAATCGGTCCATTGCGGGTTGAGCAGCTGACCCTTATAGAGCTTTTCCAGCACCACGCCCAGGTCGTGGGCTGAGGCTTTGTTGTCCACGGCCACGGCCACCACCACGTTCTCCGAGGGGGTGTTGAGGGAGGCCGAAACGTCTTCCAGGCGCTGAAATTCCTTGAGACTGAGGGTGACATTCTCCTTCTCGGCGCGTTGGGCTGCGGCTACCCGGGCGGGAGGGTCGAGCTTGCTCCATTTGGCCGCGATCTGTTTGGGTTTCAGGCTCCGGAAATCGCTGCTCTGCCCCAGGCTGATCAGCCAGGCGGCCCGGTTGGTCAAGAATATTTGACTGGAAGCGCAGCCGATGCTCTTCATCCAGCGGTCTACGCTGTCCAGACCGATGCGACGGAAGATCATATCGGTGGCCGTGTTGTCGCTGCGCGTCTCCATCCACTCCACCAATTGTTGCAGGCTGAACTGGCTGCCCACCGGTTTGCGTTGCAGGGAGCCGCTGCCGATGCATTTGTCACTGGCTTGCACGGTCAGCTTGGTGCTCAGTTTGAGGGGACTTTGCTGGGTTTGAATTTGACGGGCCAGTTCGATCATCACCGGAACTTTGAAGACACTGGCCAGGGCAAAGGGCTCGTCGGCCTGCACTTCCACCCGCTCGCCGCTGGGCGTGTGAACGATGGAAACGGCGCAACTGCCCACCTCGGAGCGAGCAATAATCTGGTGGATCTGTTTTTTTAGCTTGTCGACACGATCAGCCCAGGCCACGCCCGAGATCAGCAAGAGTAGCAGTAGAGCCCTCACGCCGAGCGTCGCTTCCAGTAGCGCAGCAGGCCGTCTATGGACATAAAAAGGGGGTTGGCCTGTTCGTAGCGGTCATAGCTCTGCTGGTCGGCAAACTGGGGCCTTTGCCAGGCTGCATAGGCTTCGATCAGGGCCTCCCGATCCATCGACGTCAGGCGTTGTCCGACAAAGTCGGTCACCTCGTTGATCCGCTGGCGCAGCAGGGCCCAGTGAGCCGCTACCGACTGAACCGGCCCGAAGTGGGTCAGGTAGAGCCGATCCACAGGCAGTTTTTCCAACTTGTCGAGAGTGGCCAGCCAGACTTCGCGCTCAAACTCGGGGGGCGGCGCGGGGACGGACAGAAAGGACGTTTCGCCAGGGGGCAGGCGCACCCCGGCCACGTCGCCGGCCAGCAGGTCGCTGCCGATTTGGTAGGCCAGATGATGTCGGGCGTGACCGGGACTGTCCCAGGCCACGATTTCCAGGCCACTCAGGGGCAGGGGCGAGTCCAATCGAGCCACAATCACTTTGTCCTGGGGGCACGGAACGATGTCTCCCCACAGGCGTTCCATGTTTTCTCCATAGATACGGGTGGCGCTGGCCAGCAGCTTACTGGGGTCGATCAGGTGGGGGGCGCCCAGGGGATGAACCACCACCGGCACACCCTGTTGGGCCCACCAACCGGCGTCGCCGGCGTGATCCAGGTGGATGTGAGTAACCAGCAGGGCCTGCAGATCGCTGGGTTTGACTCCGTGTTGGGAGAGTTCCAGGAGTAGTTGAGGTCGACACGACGCTGGTCCGCATTCGACCAGGATGGGTCGATCGGCCGTGCTCACCAGGAAGGCGGCTACACACTGGGTTCGACCTTGAAATTGCAGATCTAGGACTTGGATGCTCATTGGCCGACCTTTTGGGCCCCGGCTTGGGAAACCTCCCGTTGTAAATGGCTCAACTGGCGCTCCAGGGTGCGGCGCAGCCATGGGGTCACCACGACGGTGGGGGTGGTGGTCAAGATCATGGAATAGACCCAGCCTCGCGAGACTTTGATTTTGCCAGGGCGCAGCCAACCACCGCCGGCGAGTTTGACCAGCGTGGCCACCCCCATGGCCCAGGGCCACAGCGCGGCCAGGCGCAGACGCCAACAAGTCCAGGGAATCAACAACATGTACTCTCGGGAGGCGGCAAAATCGGCACAGGCTTCCTCCAGCCAGCGCCTGTAAACGGGCTCGAGCTGTTTCTCTGTGGCCGGATCTTCCAAGTCTGAAGGTTTCAGGCCGATTTCTAGCAGTTGCCGGGCGGGCAGGTAGCATCTTCCGTCGGCCAGATCTCCGGAAATATCGCGCAGAACATTGGTCAGTTGCAGGGCGTTGCCCAGCCGCGTGCCCAGCTGCTCTAAGCGAGTTGAAACCTGGGCCAGGCGGGGTTCGTGCAGGCGTATGACGGCCGTCCAAAATTGGCCCACGCAGCCGGCGGCTGCCCACAAATGGCGGCGCAGTTCGGCCGCGTCCCAAACCGAGCCCAGCTGGCCGGGGGGAAAGCGTTGCAGGTCCACCGTCATGCCCTGGGCCAGCGTGGTTACAATGCCCACCACCAGATCCTGGTCGGGGGAGGGGAGTCGGTCCAGTTCGAGCAACGCCTGGGGCAGATGATGGAGCAGGGCTGCTTCCCCTCCCCGGGCGGGGTCGACGGCGGCTACCCGGTGGCGCCAGGCGTCCAGTTGGGAGCGGTCTCCCAGACAGGCGATCAATTCGCTTAAAGCGGGCTGGCGCTCGTCGGCCGGCAACCATAAGCCGTCGCTGACGCTGTCCGCGCACCGAGCCAGCAAGTAGGCCAGCGACATGGTCTGGCGGGCTCCCGGCGGCAACACTCGCAGACTCAGGTAGAAGGCCCGTGAGGTGGCCTTAAGCAGCTCTTGAGAGGTCACGGTTTGGGTTGGAGCAAGGCCTTCACTTTTTCCCACTGGCCCTTTTTTGCGCTCTCGCACAGCTGCAATGGGGTTTTGCCCTGACCGTCCGTCGCGCCGGGCCGGGCCCCGCTTTGCAGCAATTTCTCGACCACGGAAAATTGACCGGCTTCGGCGGCCAGATGCAGGGGAGTTTGGGCTAGAAAATCTTGAGGGTCAACCGGGGCCGAGGCGGCCAACAGTTGTACGACCACCGCAAGGTGGCCACCCTGAGCGGCCAGATGCAATGGGGTGCGCTTCGAATTGTCCAGGGCCTGCACATTCACTCCCATGGAGAGCAAGCTGGCTACCAATTCCTGGGAACCGGTAAATGCTGCCGCGTGCAGCGGCCGAGAACCGCTACGGTCCATCTGATCCACGTTGGCGCCAGCGGCCACGAGCAGGTTGATGATGCGAGCCCATTCGCCTTGCTCACACAGTTGCAGAGGAGTACGCCCGCGCTCGTCGGTGGCATCTACCTGGGCCCCATTTTTAAGAAGGGCTTCGACGATGTTGGCGCGCCCCGCTTGAGCGGCCAGGTGCAACGGAGTTTGTCCCTGGAAATCCTGGCCCTGGACAGGGATACCGGCGGCCAGCAATTTTTGGACTACTTCCAGAGTGCCGCTCTGACAGGCCCAATGTAGGGCGGTGCGTTCGCGCCCGTCCACGGCCAGAGGGTCGGCCCCTTTGGAGAGCAGGAAGACCACCGTCTGCTGGGCGTCTTTGGAGCCATCTTTGGAAGCTGAGATCAGGGGCCTGGAGCCATTGAGGGTGGCCTGGTTGGGGTTGGCGCCGCGGGAGACCAGCAGAGTGGTCACTTTGGCCCACTCGTTATGGCGCCCGTCCAGGCAAACCTGCAACGGAGTTTGCCCCAGCGCGTCAACGGCCTCAACCTGCGCATTGCTCTGCAGCAGCCGCTCGGCGGTGGCCAGTCGGCCGGCTCCGGCGGCCATGTGCAGCGCCGTTTGGCCGTATGCATCGCGATATTCCAGGGGGCTTTGGGCCACCAGCAACTGTTGGACCAGCGCCACAAAACCGCCCCGAGCCGCCCAGTGCAGAGGGGTGCGTCCACCGCCATCGCGGGCCTTGGCGTCGGCACCGTTGGCCAGCAGCAGGGTCACGATTTCTTGATTGCCATTGTTGGCTGCCGCGTGCAGCGGTCTGGCCCCACGGGTCGTGCCCTGGTTTACGTCGGCGCCCCGCGAGACGAGCAAGTTGGCCATGTCGGCCCGTTGCATACAGGCCGCTCTCCACAGGGCCGTATGGCCCTTGCGGTCTTGAGACTTGACCAGGGATGGTTCCTTTTCCAGCAGTTGCCGGGCCAGCGGGGGATCGGGATCTTGAATGGCCCGAAAGAGCTCGTCCAGGTTTTGGGCAGGAGCAGCCCAGCGAAGAGCCAACACCACCAGGGCGACTCTTAGTCCCCAAACATCGCAGCGAAACACGACGCGAGCTTCGCCTCCAGGTGAGGTGGTCCTGCGGTAGCGGCGAGTCCAGTCGAGAAGAGGATCTCCGTGAACTCATCCAATCGCGTCTGGCTGCTGTTCGGCGTGCCTTGCTTTTTGATCTGTTTTATCGCCGGCATCACCCTCTCTCCCAAGGGGACCAAGGCTACCGCCAGCGCGGTCACGGCTACAGCCAGCCAAACGCCCGAGGAGTTTACGGCACCGCACAAACCCGACGTCGAGCAGTCGCGCAAGACTCCCACACCGGATGCCCGGCCCGAACTGCCGCAGAATTCTCCTACCTCGGCGCCATCCGGCGGTCTGGCTTTTTGGGTTTACCAGGACAACAGCCCCCTTTATTCAGGAATGGGCCTCAATCAGTCTGTGGTGCAAAGACTACCGTGCGCTACGCCGCTGACTCTGCTCAAGGAGCAGGACGATTGGGTGGAGGTCCAGGTGGTTGGGGGGGGAAGCGGCTGGATGAAGCGATCTCAGGTGGGCGATCACCCGCCGCCGGGAGCCAGCGGTCCCCGCCCGGGAGATGCGTTGATCTCCTTGCAAGGATTTTTTCAGCAGCTCAATCGTCGCGACTATGCCCGTGCCTACGACCACCTGTCCTTTGATTTCAAGCGCGACCTGCCCTATCGAACCTTTTCTCGCGGCTACTCCGGACTCGATCAAGTCTTTATGAGAGTCGTCCGCGTTCAGACGCTGAGCGCCGAGTCGCAGATTTTCTATGTGGAGATGCTTTGCGAGGAGCGTCCTAAGGCCAAGGCTTACCAGGGCGAGTATACAATGGTTTTGGAGCAGAATCACTGGTTCATTGCTCAAGCCGTACTCAAGGAGATTTTGCCCAAGAGCATTGAGCCGTTCCCCACTCAGGCGGTGCCTGTTAAGCCCGCTTTTAGTGATCCCACACCGGAAATGGAAGAGGATGACGCGGTCGAATAACCGAATCAGAGCCTGAGAGAATCCATGGGAGGTCAACGTCGTGGCTAAACCGCGCAAGGCTATCGAAGCCCGCTTTCGTAGAGGCAGCAATTTCTTTATTCTGGTCGGGCTCTTCTCGGCTCTGGCCAACACGTTGCTCTACTGGGGTTTTAACTTCAAGGCTATCAAAATTTTTTGTCTGGCGATTCCAGTGGTTTTGGACACCGTGGTCAGGGTACTGCCTCCCCGCCTGTGGGGGGAAGAACTCCACTACTACAGTTACATTTTTGGTCTGGTATTGTCCGGCATTTTCTTGCTGCTGGGAATGGCTTCCAAGTTCACCTCGCACACCGGCACGTTCCTGAAGTTTTCTTCTTATCTGAAGCCCTTTGCCAGTCTGGGTCGGTTCGCCGGTATGACTCAACTGGTCGGCTCCCGCCTCTTTTACTTCGTAGGCATTATCCTGTACGCGTTCGATGGGATCCTGGCCCTGGTGATGGAGAACGTGCTCAGCGCCAAGTTCACCGACTTGCGAGTGATCATTTTGATGAACCTTGGCTTCCACTGTTGCGTGCTGGTCTTTTTGCTCTACGGATTTTTGGCTGGCCTGGAAGCTGAGGACAAGCCCCAACCCGAGGCCGTTTCCGGCCAGAATGATGCCTGATTTTGACGCAATGTCTGTGAATGTCGCCTAGAAAGCTGCGTCTGCTGCTCGTCCTGATCGGTCTGTATCTTTGTCAACTGGCCTATCTGGCCGTGGTCGGGTTGCCCACCGGTATGTGGGATCTTCGTTATACTCAGGCAGAACACCGACTGGAGAAAATGCCTCCCTTTTCGGAAGCCACCGTGGAGCGCTTTCGTGCAGCGGCCCGGGAGGCAGAAAAACTGGTTCCCGAGGACGGCCGTCTGGCACGTACCTACCACGATCTGGGTACACTGCTTTGGCTCACGGGGCGGACCAATGAGGGGCGTGTTTACCTCCATCGTTCTCTAAAAGTTTTTGAGAGGGTGGACGGGCGCCAGGCCAGTTGGGTAGGAATTGTCTGCCATCGCCTTGGAGAGGTCGATCTCCGCCGCGGTCGCATTCCTGAAGCGGCCGAACAACTGCAAAGGGCCGAGGGCATCTTAGTGCGAACGCTGGGCTGTCTTGACCCGATTGCCCTGAGGGCTGCCTCGATGGTGGCTGTGCAGACCCGCGACCGCGACAAGGCCAGGCAGGTCATGGAAAACTATCGGATGGCCGAAATTCCACCCGATCCGCTGATGCGTCTGCAATTGGAACAACTCGGGGGCGGGTCGGCCACGGCCCAACCAGCCCCGCTCAACAAGTAAGGAAACGCTGCACCGTGGAAGTCGTACTTCAAGCACCGTTGACGGGATGGGCTTTGCCATTGAGCGAAGTGCCCGATCCGGTCTTTTCTCAGGGACTGGCCGGGCCTGGATTTGCTATCGATCCTACCGAGAGCCGGCTGCAGTCGCCATGCGCGGGCGAGGTCGTCCAGTTACATCGCTGCCTGCATGCGGTCACCGTGCGCCGAGGTGACGGGCTGGAGGTGTTGATGCATGTGGGTATCGATACCGTCAAGTTGGGCGGTCAGGGTTTTGTAGCCAGGGTCAAAGTGGGTGATCTGGTCGAGGTCGGTACCCCATTGCTGGAGTTTGACTCAGACCTGATCGCCACCCAATGTTGTAGCCTGATCACGGTGGTGGTCATTCCCGAAAATTCCGCCGTCCGTTTCGTGCAGGGCAAGGAAGGGTGCATCGCTGCAGGTCAGGATTGGCTAACGGTCCATACCCAGGCCAGTCACGACGCCGGCCCGATCGAAGCAAAGCCAGAGCAGGCCGGAGAATGGCTCGAACTGCCCAATCCCAGTGGAATGCACGCCCGGCCGGCGGCGCGCTTGTTGGGCCTGGTGAAGGATCTGAGCGGTCAGGTCTGGTTGGAAAGTGAACGGGGCCGCTCTTCGGCTCGCAGCCTGGTGGGCATTCTGGGACTGGGCCTGGGGCCGAAGGACCGAGTGCGAGTGGTCCATACCGATCTTTCGCCTGGTCAACTCCAACAGTTGCAGCAGGAGATTGCGGCGGGTCTGGGGGACGACCTCAGCGCTCCCGTAGCCGAGGGCCCCCAGGCGGCCCCCGCGGCCGAGGTGGCAGGCCAGTTGAGCGGCGTGATCGCTTCGCGCGGCGTGGGGTTGGGCGTAGTCTATCTGTGGCGACGGGCCAGCTTTACGATGCCCGCCCAGGCCCAGTCAAGGGAACAAGAAAAGCAGCTTTGGTCGACTGCGTTGGCTAAGGCTCAGGGCCAGATTGAGGCTCTGCAACGTCAAGCGCCCATCCACGAGCAGGGGATTTTTGCGGCTCATCGGGAGATTTTGCATGATCCCCAGTTGCAGGAGGAGACTCGGGCGGGGGTTGAGGCGGGGCAGGCGGCGGCCCGAGCCTGGCACGACTCCTACGAAAGACAGGCTGCCTTGCTGGAGGCGCTTCCCAACCCCTTGCTGGCGGCGCGGGCGGGCGACCTGCGCGATGTTGGCGAGCGGGTGCTTCGTTGTTTGCTTGGGGATCATTCGAGCCAGCGCCAGTTTCCCGAAAATTGTATTGTAGTGGCTCGTGATTTCAACCCCAGTGAGACGGTTCAGCTTGACCGTCAGCGTGTTAAGGGTTTGTGTCTGGCCCAGGGCGGGCCCACCAGCCACGTGGCTATCCTGGCTCGCTCGTTGGGGATCCCGTCTTTGTGCGCGGTCGGTGCCGCCTGCTTGGACTTACCCGAGGGCCGCCAGGTGGTTCTGGATGCCGAAAACGGTCACCTGCTCAGCGACCCTGGTCCCGAGGCCGTAGAGTTGGCGCGGGGGCGATTGCTGGAAATCGAGGAGCGAAGGGTGGTCGAGCAGGCTCAAGCTCATCAGGCGGCCCTGACGGTAGATGGAGTGGCTGTCGAGGTGGCCGTCAATATTGGCTCCCTGGCCGACCTGCAAGAAGGCCTGTCGCTGGGCGCGGAAGGCGTGGGCTTGTTTCGCACCGAGTTCTACTATCACAGTTTGGACGAGGAGCCGTCCCCCCAGGCCCAGCGTGAATTTTACGGCCAACTGGCTCGGGAATTGGGTGGCCAAAGGCGGTTGGTGGCACGCTTGCTCGATGTGGGTGGGGACAAACCGTTACCGTACGTGCCCATGGCGGCGGAGGATAATCCGTTCCTGGGGGTGCGGGGGATCCGTCTCTTCGCCCGTCGGCCCGAGCTGTTTCGGCGCCAGATTGACGCTCTCCTCGAAGTTGCTGGCGAATGCAAACTGGCCATTATGGTGCCCATGGTTTCCACGCTTCAGGAGTGGCGGCTGGTCAAGGCTGGAATAACCGCTCGCCTGCAGGGGAGGTCCGTCGAGTTGGGCGTGATGATCGAGGTCCCCTCGGCAGCCCTGATCGCTCGCCAGTTGGCGCCCGAGGTCGACTTTTTCTCCATCGGCACCAACGACCTGACTCAATATACTCTGGCAATCGACCGCTCTCACCCCGATCTGGCCGGTCAGGTGGATTGTCTGCACCCCGCCTTATTGCACCTGCTCCACGGGGTTGGCGAAGCGGCCCGGGAATTTGGTCGCTGGGTGGGTGTGTGCGGCGGTGCCGCCCAGGATCTGGAAGCCATTCCTTTGTTGTTGGGAATGAATGTGCGCGAACTCAGCGTCAGCCCACCGGCCATTGCGTCGGTCAAGGCCGAAGTGCGGCGCTGGAGCATCGCCGACTGTCAGGCCCTGGTCCAGGAGGCTCTGCAGTTTGGAGAGGTAGAACAAGTGCGCAGTCTGGTAAGGGAGCGTCGCCCGTGAAAAGCTTTTTGGCCGTTTTCAGGCCATTTTTTGCAGTTCTACAGCAGATTGGGCGCTCCCTCATGTTGCCTGTTTCGGTTTTGCCCGTGGCCGGCATTTTGCTGTGCGTGGGCAAGAAGTTGGCAAATTGGAACCCCCTGCTGGCCAGTGTTATGGAGAAGTCGGGGGGCTCGATTTTTGGAAATTTGGCTCTGATTTTTGCCATCGGTGTGGCCCTTGGCTTTGCCGCTAACGACGGCGTGGCCGCGGTGGCGGCCGTGGTGGGATTTTTTGTCATGATCTCCACCATGGGGGTGATGGGCGAGGTTCGTCACCTCAAATTGGAAACGGTCACCGGCGTGCAAACCCTGGATACCGGAGTTTTTGGGGGCATTCTGGTGGGCCTGATGGCCGGCGTCCTCTTTCGCCGATACTATCGGATCGAACTCCCCCCCTATCTGGGCTTCTTTTCGGGGAAACGCTTCGTGCCGATCATCACCGGGGTGTGCGCGGTCATCATGGGCTTGCTGATGAGCGTGGTCTGGCCACCCGTGCAGTTGGTGATCAATGTCTGCTCTGACTACGTGGCCCACGGTAATCCGTCGCTGTCGGTGGCCGTTTACGGACTGGTAGAACGTGCTCTGATCCCGTTTGGCCTCCACCATATCTGGAATAATCCGTTCTTCTTCCTGATTGGCAGCTTTGAGAAAGGTGGCCAGGTTTTCCACGGTGATGTCAATCGCTTCCTGGCCGGCGATCCTACGGCGGGCATTTTGGGCGGTGCCTACCTCTTCAAAATGTGGGGATTGCCAGCAGCGGCCATCGCCATCTGGCATTGTGCCAGGCCGGAGCGCCGCCTGGAGATCGGCGGCATTATGGTGTCTGGCGCCTTCACCTCGTTTCTCACCGGGATCACCGAACCGATCGAGTTTTCCTTTTTGTTTGTGGCCCCACTGCTGTATGCCGTGCACGCCTGCCTGGCCGGCTCGGCTTTTTGGGTCATGTACGTCCTGGGCGGCCGGCTCGGCACCACGTTCTCTCACGGCTTGATCGACTTTTCCTTGCTTTATACTCAGTGCACCAAGCCATGGCTGGTGTTTATCCTGGGTCCGCTCTACGCGCTGCTCTACTATGTTGTTTTTCGGGCAGCCATCAATATGTTCAACCTCAAGACCCCCGGACGCGAAGAGGAAGTGTCGGAGAATATACTGGTCCGAGCCGGGGGATTGGCTCAGGCGGTCCTGGATGCGCTGGGTGGCCCCCCCAATTTGTTGGCCCTGGACGCCTGTATCACGCGCTTGCGCGTGACCGTAAAGTCGATGGCCAGTGTCAACACCGACCTGCTGAAGCAATTGGGGGCGGCCGGAGTGATGGTGGTGGGCGACAGTCTGCAGGCCATTTTTGGCACTCGCTCGGAGAACATCAAAACCGATATGGAAGCGATTTTGGCCCAACAGGGCAAGGTGGTGGCCGCCCAGGCTAAGCCGCCCACGGCGCCGGAGCAGCGCTGTGTGGAGCCTTTGCCCCCGGAGCAAACGACACGACTGCTGGCCGCCCTGGGTGGGGCCGCCAATGTGCTGGACTCTCGCCCTGTGGCGGTCACTCGGGTGCGTGTGAAAGTGCGTCGATCCGAGCAGGTGCAAACCCGGCTTCTGCAACAGTTGGGTGTGCGTGCCGTGCAATCTGTAGGGGATGGGGTCTTCCATCTGATCGTGGGCCAGGATAGTGCTCGTTGGAGCAAAAGTTTGGAGGCGAAATGAAGACGGGTTTGTTGATGTTGGCTTTGAGTGCGGCCCTGGCGGCTGATCCCTTGGAGGAGGCTCTGGCCAAATTTGCGGCTGTGCCCGAGGGCAAAGTGACCTTTCAGGTCAAATTGGCAGGGGGCGAGGGGCAGCACAGTTCGGCGCTGGTTTTTCGACGCCCTGACCGTCTTCACTACTGGAGCGAGATCGGTAGCGGCGAGGAGGCTCGCCAGGTGCATTGTTGGCTGGACCAGTCCAAGATGTGGGCCTGGACCAGCAAGACCGGGGACGGCGGTAAAAACGTATATACTTCGGAGGATATGCCGCGCGGCCTGAAAGACGCTCCCACTCACCCCGCCTTGGGACCCGCCAACTATTGGGTTTTGTTTCTATCGGGGGACCGCAAGCAGTTTTCTCTCGATCCTGCCAAAGCCAGCAGCTCGGATGTGTGGACCGAACCCGATCCCGACAGTGACCAGTTGATCTTGGACCCGGCTACCCGCCTGCTCCAGGAGATCGTGGCCTGGAAAGGCGGTAAAGAGATGGCCCGGGCCAGGCTTACTTTTACCAGTCAACCGGTGAGCAACGAGGAGTTGATCTGGACAATGCCGTCCGATTCTACGCTGATGAAGCAGTAGCCACTGAAAACAGGGAGAAGGGGCGGACGGGTCGGGGTGAAACTATTCTCGGTATGATGCAATCTCGACGGGCTCTTACCGCCATAGTGCTGTTCCTTTGGGTGGGGTGGCTGAGCCCGGCCCAGGCCGACCCGCAAGTGCACTACTGTTGGACCTACACGGTTGGAGAAGAGGAGAAGATTCTCCAGAAAGGGGAGCCGTTGCCAGGCGATGCCCGCCTGTGCCTGCGCGTCAAGGTGGGCCCGGTTCCGGTTCAAGTGCTGGTCTTCAACTCCCATCAGGGAGAGACTCCTCGCACGCAACTGCCCGGCTGCTACAAGGTAGAGGCCCATCAGGAACTGTATCTTCCCTGGACGGCCCCGCAAGCCTCGGCCAAAGCCTATGTCGCTTTCCTGGAACCTGGTTCGGCGGAGGCGATCGGGATTCAGGCCAGGTTGAAGGAGTGGAGAAGGCTGATTGATACCTCCGGGGATTTTTCCCGTCATGCCCGGGACGTCTACAAACAGGTCGTGTTGTGGAAAGCGGAGGACAAAGGCGCTGCCGTGGTGGGCATGGAGCAACACGAAGTCGGGGCGGCTCGACCGGGTCCGTTGACTCGTGGGTCCACCCTCGAGTTGCCTCCGCCCCCGCCGGCCCCCCCGGGCTGGCCAAAGTCGGCCCGCGTGTTGACCTGGAAAACCGGCCAGCACCCTGTGGTAATCTCCCGGTTTGCCTCCAAGTCCCGCTAAACCCTATCCACTGCCGTTTTGGCTGGGCATAGCAGGCTTGTTTTGGAGCCTGGCCCTACTCGTCGCCAGGCCCTGGTTGCCCTGGGACCGCTACTTTTTTGACCACAATTTACGCTGGCGACACAATCGATTGCCTGCCCAATACCCCCTGATTGCCCACCTGAGCCTGGGAGAGGCCGAACTCAATCAGTGGACCACCACTCGTGAGGAATATGACGGACTGGCCGGCCTGGTGAGCGGCAGTCGGGACCAGGGGGCGGCCGTGATTGTTTTGGACCTGTTGTTGACGCGGGGCAAAGATTCCGATTTTCAGGGATTTTGGAAAGAGGTTTACGGTCACCCTGACGTGTTGCTGGCGCGCAGCCTTCAGGAAACTCCCCGCCTGCCGGGGCCCTCTCAAGATCAGGGGCTGGCCAATTTGCAACGCGATGACGACGGCATCTTTCGCCGCTATCAACTCTACTACCCCGAAGTAAAGCTACCCTCCCTGGCATTGGCCGCCTACCTGAAGGTGCAGGGACTGGCTCCAGATGCTTTTCGGCTGGGCCGGGACGGCATCCTGGAAGTGGTCTCCGAGCAGGGGAAGCCCCCCACGCGCTTTCCCAACGAACTGTACTTTCAACCTCGCACCGCCTGGTCCGAGGCCGGCAGTGATATTCAATTTGCCACCCCTGACGACGTGCAGACATGGCAGCAAGAGGGGGATTCGAAATTTGAGGGCAAGGCGGTATTTGTGGGCTACGTGGCCTCGGGGGTGGGTGATGTTGGGCCCACCGTGCTTGACCCCAGCTACCCCAAGGTGGGTATCCACGCCACCGTGCTGAGCAATCTGCTGCAAAATCGCTACTATCGAGCCACGTCCTGGCCTATGAGGGTTGGGGGTGGTTGGTGCTGCCTGCTTCTGGGAGCCGGGGCGGGACGGTTGCTTGGCCGCCTCAATCCGCTGTGGCTGACCCTGGCCTGCCTACCGGTGTGGCTGCTGTCGGCCAGTCATCAATCTTTGTGGGGCAGTTGGCTGCTACCCTGGGTGAGTTGGGGTTTGACGCTGTTGTCCGCTATCTGGGTCACCTGGCTGTGGCGGCAGCGCATCTGGAAGTGGCGATTGCTGGCCATGCAGGCTTCCGCCGATTTTCAGAATCCCTTGATCTTCAAGACACTGGGAAGCTATTTGCTGGTGGAAAAATTGGGAGAAGGGGGTTTTGGGGCGGTCTATCGGGCCATACCAGCTCAAACTCTCGACCAGAGTCAGGTGGTGGCGGTCAAGTTGGCCAGTCCATCGGCCTGCCAGAGCCCGGAGTATCGCAAACGCTTTCTGCGCGAGTCGCGAATCTGTCGCTCCCTAAATCATCCCGCCATCGTACGGGTGTTAGAGTCGGGTGAGCAGGACGGACTTCTCTATTACACCATGCAATGGCTGCGGGGCAGGTCTTTGCGCTACTGGATGCTGCAGACTCACAGCCCCCAAGAAGTCGGTACCGTTCTGCTGCCTTTGGTCGATGCCATGGCCTACGCCCACGCTCAGGGAGTTTTGCACCGCGATCTTAAGCCCGAGAACATTATGCTTGAGCACGACGGCCCACAGATTGTGGATTTTGGGTTGGCCTTTGATTCCGAGTCCACCCAGATGACGGCCCCTCAGGATGTCATGGGGACGCTCAATTACCTGGCTCCGGAGAGAATCGAGGGAGTGGCTCACGACGCGCGCTCCGATCAGTACGCTCTGGGCGTGATAGGCTACGAGATGATCACCGGGTCCAGCCCCTTTCCCGAATCTTCCAATCAGGGCCAGGCGTTAGCCTGGCGCCTGACCCACGATCCGGTCCCCTTGGGCCAGCGGCTGAACACGGACTCTCCGCTGATCCTGGTGATCGATAAAATGATGGCCCGCAATCCTGACGACCGTTATGCTACTTTGCAGGAGGCCCTGCTCGATCTGCAGGGAGCCGTCGGCGAGGACCCCAACAAGACGTTGCACATTACCGTTCAGGGTTGAGCCGGAGTGGTGCGCAGTCGGCAGATCAGACGGAAAAAGAGCACGGACGCCAGGTTGGCTACCAGGATGTAGATGGGCCAGGGGCCGAAATAGTCAAGGGGAGAACCGGCCGGAGGCTTATAGAGCAGGTATCCGTAGTTCCAGCCAAAGGTTACGTCAAGCGCGCCCACCAGCAGGGTCCAAAGCAGCAGGCCCCAGGTCGCCCCTTTCCAAGAACCGGCGAGGAGACGGTAGCCCTGACCGCTCTCCAGATGGGCCAGCACCACGAATATCAATCCGTGACCCCAGAAGAATTCAAAGTACCGATAGTGGGGGAAATCGTGACTCAGATCAGGCGTGATCAGTGCCCAGACGCTGCCGGTCCACGACCACAGATAGAGGCATTCAAAGACCCGTTGGCTGCGATTTCCCGAAACGGCATAGACTGCCCCGATCAGGATAAAGTCACACAGGTGTAGAGGCAGGCAGGTGGCCAAAGAAAGCGATGACCAGCGCCAGGCGTAGGCGATTGCGATATAGGTGAGAAGATTGGCCCGCAGAAAACGGTCGAGACGAGCGCACCAAATGGAGTTGCTTCGCCCCAGGCGAGCCACCAGCAGGCAACTGAGGCAGATCCCTGCCAGACCCAAAAGATGACTGAGGCCAAACCACTCCACCCGGCAGGATTCGCGACTGGCAGCGGGCGGCCTTCCTTGGGGGCGCCTCGACGACCGGAGTGACCAACTTATTCCGGGACGGGCCCTTAAAGGAGGCTCAGCCGGTTTGGTACAACCCGGAGGCAGGAGGCATTTGCATGCACTGTCACATTCGACGTCGAAGTTTTCTACAGGCGCTGGCGGCCTTGGGCCTGGCCAGCATTTTGCCCTCGCTGGCCGAAGCCGCCGCAGCCCCCGCTTTTGCGGTGCCCGACCTGGGCTATGCGTTCCACGCGTTGGAACCGGTGATCGATGCCACCACCATGCAGATTCATCACGACAAGCATCATGCCGCCTATGTCAAAGGCCTCAATGAGGCTCTGGCCAAAAACCCCGGTCGCTGGAGCAATTGGACGCTGGATCAGTTGTTGAAGGCCATCCCGGACTTGCCCGTTTCTTTGCAGATTTCCGTGCGCAACATGGCGGGCGGCCATTGGAACCATAGCTTTTTTTGGAAGGTCATAGGGCCACCCGGCAACGCCAAACCGCCCGGCGACTTGAAGGGAGCCATTGAGGACGCGTTTGGCTCGTGGCAAGCATTTCAGCAGCGATTTAGTGACGCAGCCATGTCTCGCTTTGGTAGCGGGTGGGCCTGGCTGGTGGTCGACAAGGGGGGGGCGCTGGTGGTGCGCTCCACAGCCAATCAAGACTGCCCTGTGGCCGATGGAGAAATTCCTCTGTTGGGCCTGGATGTCTGGGAGCACGCCTACTACCTCAAGTATCAGAACCTCCGCAAAGACTATGTGGATGCCTTTTGGAAGGTGATTCAATGGGAAGAGGTGGCCAGCCGCTTCCGGGCCGCCCAGGATTAGCCGGCCCGGGACCGAATTTAGCCAGGTGCGAATTCGTGTGGGCTCCTACAACGTCAAGGATTTCATCGCCCCGGGTCAGGGCGCGGGCATCCGCCAGCCCAAGAGCCTCGCCGAGCTAAAAGCCCTGGCCCAGACCCTCAAGGAGGCCGACTGCGACATTGTCGCCTTGCAGGAGGTGGGCAGTAAGAAACTGCTGGAGCAATTTGTGGAGCAACGCCTGGACGGAGCCTACGGTCACGTTGCTTTCGTGCCCGGCAACGATCGCAGCGGCCTCAGTCTGGCGGTAATTTCCAAGTATCCCATCAGCCAGGTGGTCACCCACCGGGCCGACCAGATTCCCCGAGGGGACGGCCGGGGTAACACCCATTTTACCCGTGATTTTTTGCGCACCGACATCCAGGTCAACGACCAGACGGTCACCATCTACAACACCCACGGCAAGGCGCGCCTGGGCGAGTCTTCCACGGAATACCAGCGCATCGATGAAGCTCGGGCGGCGCGTAGCATTGTGCTCAAGGATATGGCCCCATTTCCCAAGCGACTCTTCGTGGTCAGCGGCGATATGAACGACAACACCTATAACAAGTCGGTGCAGATGTTGGCGAAAGGCGATGGGCGTGGACCTCAACTCAAGGATAGCCTGGAGGGTAAGCAGCGGGAGGACCAGTTGACCTGGCTGGTGCCGGGTCAGGAGCGGGGCCACCAATTTGACCACATTCTCTTTCCGGATCAGCAGTCGGCCCGGTTTCAAGGGAGCCAGGTCCATTCTCAGGGCCGCCATACCGATCTGGCTTCAGACCATTATTTGCTGAGCGCTGACTTCGAGTTGCCGGAACGACCCGGCTAGCGGATTTTCAGGCCGATCACAAATCCTCCGGCCAGGCCCACCAAACTGGGGCTGAGTTCTTTGATCATGGTCGACAGCCACTGACCCGCGCCCCGGCTTCCCTGCTCCAGTTCTTGACTGACCGCCTGCCAGTGCACCGTCACCAGGCCGTGCTGGGCTAACAGGTAGAGGCCAATCAGAATCAATCCAACCATGAGCAGAGCGATTTTGGCTGCCCGTTTGGCGGCGTAGCCCACGGCAATACCCGCCAGGGTTCCACCACCCAGTTGAGCCAGGGTGGCCTGACTTAGGAAGGTGCCGATGTCCATGCCAGATGCTCCAGATGATGGACCTGATTAAAATGCTGCAACGCCCAAATATGTCCGTCGGCCACAGGATTAGTGCGGACCACGCATGTCCCTGCCCAACTCAAGGGAAATCGCTCCCATTCCCAGGGCACCGGGGGAATTTGCAGCAAATGGGAGAGCAGTACAGAGATAGTGCCCAGGTGGGCCACCAGCAGGTGTCTGCGCGGTTGCGATGGGAATTGCCAGAGTTCGTTGTGGCGAACGCCTTGCACCACTTCGCTGAGAAAAGCATCCAGGCCGGAGGTCACTCGCTGGTGGAAATCGTGAAAAGATTCTCCCCCGGGAAGGCCGGTCCACCAATCCTGTAAAGGGCGGTTGCGGGCCGAAGCGATGAAGGCTTTGACTTCGTCTTCGGGTGTGCCATCCAGGTGTGGGGTACGAATTTCTTCCAACCAGGGCAAAACGGTCGCCTGCCGATTCCAGAATTGGGACACGGGTTGGCTGGTTTGCAGAGTGCGCCGGGTGGGACTGACGAAAAATCCGTCAAAACTCTGCGGGGCCAGCCATTGGGCCAGAGCTTCAGCCTGCTGGTGGCCATAGGCCGTCAGCAGCGGGTCATCGCAAGCCCGGCCCAGAGGCTCCCAATCTGGCTGTGCGTGACGAACCAGCACCAGTTCGCACAGGCTGGCCTGATTCGCTACTATGACTTGGGGTCCGAGTAAGCGAAGTTGGCCAGTGCCAGACCTACCCCGCCGCCGACCAGAGTGCCGACCAGGAATCCCAGTGCCGGATTACCCCAGCTGGCACCCAATTTGGCGCCGATAAACATCCCTGCTGAGCCAGTCACGGACACGGTGGCAAACACCCTGGCTCCGACTTTGGGCTTGGGAGCATCCGGTGGCGTAGGCTGAAATTGGTCTTTGGGCGGGTCGGGTTGAGGGGACTGTGGAGCCTTTTGTTGAGGCTGTGCGGGAGCAGTGGAGGGGAGTCGCGAAATTTCCATAGCCATGGGGATTCTACTTGTGTCCTCCAGGATCCTTGAGAAAATCTCGGGGGGTGTGGTAGAAGGGTGGCGAAATGAACTTGATGACCCAAGAACGCAGTCGTGGTGCGAACGTCCTGGTAGTGGAGGATGATTGGCCAATCCGTCACTTGTTGAAAGTCTCCTTGTCTGCTCACAACTACGACGTCAGCGAGGCGGAAACGTGCCAGGAGGCGGTCCGGCATTTGAGTCGCCATGTGCCCGACCTGCTCTTGCTCGATTTGGGCTTGCCCGACGGAAGTGGCATCGAATTGCTGCGACGCCTGCGTCAGGAGCACTCCACCCCGGTGATTGTTTTGTCGGTTCAGGGGGCGGAATCGACCAAGATCGAAGCCCTTGACCTGGGGGCCGACGACTATCTCACCAAGCCCTTCTCGGTCGATGAGTTGCTGGCCCGGGTTCGAGCTGCATTGCGGCGCAGCAAGTCGCTTCACGCGCCTACATTGCTTACTTGTGGCGATCTGGAATTGGATATGGAACGGCGCCTGGTTTCGCTGGCCGGGCGCGAGGTCTCCCTGACCCCCAATGAGTTTTCTCTGTTGTTGGCATTTATGCGCAATCAAGAGCGGGTTCTGACCCATAGGCAACTCCTGAAGGAGGTGTGGGGCGAAGGCTACCTGGAGGATTCCCACGTTTTGCGCGTCAATGTCTGCAATTTACGGCGGAAACTGAATTCACCGGACGGAAAACGCAACTACATCAAGACCGAGCCAGGAGTGGGCTATCGGTTGTGTTTACCGCGCGTAGCCTAGGCGCGAACGCTGAGGTTTGAGCCAGTCGCTTCCAACTCGGATGGAGCCTGACTCGAATCAGACCGACTTTCGGGTCCCATCCAATCATGGGCCTCGACCAGGCTGATGGTAAGCTTTTTTTCGTTCGTGGAGTAACGTTGTGGGACCGGGTGGCTTTGTCGTTCAAGGGAGTGAAACAAAGGGGACTACCTCCAACGGAGACGGAATTCGGCAGGTGACTGGTTAATCCTTGTTATTGAGAGTGTTTCAACAATGATTCCCATATGCCCTTCATGTCAACTTGAGAAAAGGATTTCCCCGGGGGGCGCTGCAACCACTCTCCCATGAGATCGCGTGGGGTCAGCGGCCTGTCTTTGCTGGAAGTTCAAGTCTCGCTGCTGCTTTTGCTGCTGGTTGCACTTTACTTGATGTCCCTTTTCGCTTCGGGTCAGCGCCACGCGCGGCGCGCTCTCGACTACTCGCGGGCAACTGTGCTGGCCCAGCGTCGGCTGGAAGAAGCGCGCACGGTAGCGCCCACCGAGTTGGTGTCGGGAGTGCGTCAGGAACGGGACCCGTGCCAGGGGTTTACCACCACATTGAGTGTCAGTCCCTACGAGGTCGGCTTATCTCTGGTTTCGGTGGAGGCGAGGGCGCCCAGCGGGGCCCTCGCTCGCAGCTATTGTCTGATGCCAAATCCGGCACGCTTTAGCGGTGTCGCCAGCGATGCATTTATTCACAAGGTCACCTGGATTCACGGAGCCGACCTCATGAGCTGGGACGATCAGACCAACACCGCCACCAACCTGGGTCCGGTTGGCGACGCACGGTTGGGGGGCGCCCTGGCCGGTCGGCCCGGCAGTAATTTACTGTGGCGTGGGGGTGACAGTCTGGCACCTGTGCCGTTCCTGGAAAAACTCCCCACGCCGGCGACTTGGGGAGGCCCGCTGGCGTTGCCCGTGGCCGTGCCCGACAACTGGCTCTCGCCTTCTCGTTTTACCGGACTTGCCTCGGACTGGTTTGGGGCCGACCTGGTCGTGGCCGATGCCGCCAATGCGGGCGTGTGGGTTTGGCGCGGCGGTAGTTGGACCCGCGCTCGTCCCACCAATCCCCCGTTGGGGCGGCCCGGAGGGGCTGTCTGCGACCCTGCCATGACTTTGGTCTGGGTGGCTGACCAGGATTACCAATGCCTGCGCAAGTTGATCTGTCCGGCGGCTCGAGCTGCTTATCCGGTTGCACAATTGGAGAGTGCGGGAACCTTGGGCAGTTGGCATCGCACACGCTTCCGACCGCCTGCTCAACTGGGTATGGGGTCGCCGCTGGGATTAGCCATGGATCCGCTGGGTTGGGCGGTCTTTGTCCATGATCGGGCCCGCCTCTATCGCTTCATCGACAGCAGCCAGACCTGGGAATTGCTGGGCGACCTGCCGCCCGCTCTGATCAACGAATCTCCCTCGGGACTGAGCACCGACCGCTTTGGCAATCAACTGTACCTTTCCAGCCAACAGGGTTCGTTGTGGAAAGTGAAGGCGGCCGGTTCCTTGACGCCCGGCGATTTCCAGAAGTTATGGCCATAGAGCATTGGCGCCAACAATTGCAGCGGTTTGGCGCCGAGCATCCGGGACCGGCCCTGGCGGTCCACGATTTTGATGCCGATGGACTCTGCTCCGCAGCTCTTTGGAAGTTGGCCACTCAGGGCGATTTGCTGGTGGCCCCTTCGCGACAAATGCTTCCTGCGCTTGAGTCTGATCCGGCCGTGGTCTATCTACTCGACCTCAGTTGCCCACAAGAGGGTTTTTCCTGGAGTTCGCCCACCGTGGTGATCGATCACCATCCCCCTCCCGATCGGCTTCCGAGCTGCTTAATGCTCAATACCCACGACTGGAAACCGCCTGCCTGCACCTCTTTGCTCACCCACTGGCTTTACTTTGGTGAACAATCTCCCCACGCCTGGATCGCCGCCGCAGGTGCTCTCAGTGATTTGGGGGACAAGGCGGATTTTCCACTCCTGCAAGGCTCTCTCAAGCAGTGGGGTCTGCCCAAGATGCGTAAGTTAACCTCGCTGATCAACAGCGCCCATCGGGCCGAAGGCGATTGTCGACCGGCCATCGATGCCCTGCTAGAGCATGGTGATCCGCACTCCCTGTTGAGTTCCAACCACCCTGGCGTGGTCTACTTGCGCGAATGTCAGGACCGAGTGCGGCGCAGGCTCAACCACGCCCGGTCCGCCCACCCACAGTTTTTTGGGAATTTGGCGGTGGTTCAGTTTGCCAGCGATTGTCCGGTGCAGTCCATTGTTGCTCAAATTTGGCGCACCAAGCTGCCTGCCTATATCGTGTTGGTGGCTAACCGGCGCACCGATCGCCCGGTAGTGCAGCTATCGGCCCGCAGCAAAGCGCCACTTCATGCCATTCAGCTCCTCCAGCAACGGGGTCTGACGGTAAAAGGGCATCCGGGATCTGCAGGCGCAGTGCTTTCACCCGATCAGTGGGAGTTGTTTTTGGAGACACAGCATGAGAGTCATCCTTAGTGGTCATCGGCGCGGCCTGGGAGCAGCCCTGAGCGAGCACCTGAGCGGACTGGGTCACCAGGTTTTTGGCTTTTCCTCGGCATCGGACGGAGCCGAGCGGGTAGATGCGGCCGACTTCGCCCAGGTCAGCGCCTGGATGGCCGCCACTGTCGAGCGCCACGGCCCCCCTGACCTGGTCGTTGCCAACGCCGCTCTGGTAGTGCCGCCGCGGCCGCTGTGGCAGTTGGAGCCCACCGAGTTCTCCCGGCTCATTGACGTCAATGTCAAGGGGATGTTTTACCTGTTTCGAGCGGCCATACCGGCTATGTTGGGACCGGCCCGCGGAGTGCTGGTAGGCATCAGTTCGGGATATGGTCGTTCCACCACCCCCCGTATGAGTGCCTATTGCACGTCCAAGTGGGCCGTGGAAGGGATGGTGAAAACCCTGGCTCAGGAACTGCCCAAGACGATGGCGGCGGTTTCTGTCGACCCGGGCACGCTGCAAACCGATATGCTGAAACAGGCCTTGGGGGCCGGGGCCAAGTTTTTTCCCACTCCCGATCAGTGGGTAGGCAAGGCAGCCAACCTGCTGCTCGGGTTGGGCCCGCAGCACAACGGCCAGAGCCTCTGTGTTTAGTCCTGGGCTCGCAGCAGGTCGTAGAGATGGGTCATCAGGTCCATCGAGGTAACGATACCAATCGGGCGACCTTCTTCGTCGGTGACGATCATGCGGTGAATGCGGCTGGCCAGCATGGTTTCCAGCAGCGACTTTACACTGTCGTCGGGGTAGACTTGAAAGGCAAAATTCTCCATGACGTCGGCCACCAACAATTCGCCGGCCGTTTTGGTCATCCGAGCCAGGTGGCGTGAGATGCCCGTACGCGACAGGTGACCTACGACCAGGCCGGACGGGTCGATGACCGGACCCCCGGAAATACTGCGCTGATCCATCTGCAGAATCGCTTCGGTCAAGGGCTGCTCGGCCCGCATACAATAGCAATCTTTGGTCATGATGTCTTGGACGAGGGTCATTTTTGCCAGATACGCGAGGAGTGCTTCTCGGACCTTCCCTTCAGCGCGAGCCGTGGGCCTGAGTCAGGGCGTCGGCCAACTCTTGGGGGCGCAGAGGCTTGGCCAGGAAGTCGTGAATTCCGGCCAGCATCACTTTGCGCCGATCAGCGGCCGAGTTTCCGGCCGTCAGTGCGATCAAATAAGGTGTGGGCGTAAAGCGCTGATGAATCTGGCGGGCCGTCTCCAGCCCGTCCAGGCCTGGCATTTCCACGTCCAGCAGGACTACGTCATAGGTGGCGCGTTGGAGTGCTTTCAAGACGTCCAGGCCGGATGAGACGATGTCAACCTTGTGCCCAAACTGGGTGAGACTGCGCAAGGTGACCTTCTGGCTGATGGCATCGTCTTCGGCCAGCAGAATCATAAGCGGAGCGATCTGGTCGGCTACCGGGGCAGCTGACGGTGGCGATGAGCCTTCCTGGAAGCGCAACGAAAAGTAGATCGACGTTCCCACGTCGGGCTGAGAGTCCGCCCAGATCTTCCCCTCCATCTGCTCGACCAGGTAGCGGGCCAGTTTCAGGCCCAGTCCCACCGACGTCAAATCGCCCTCCAGCAGGTTGTCTCGGAAAAGGCCATCGAGTTTTTCGGGGCTCATCCCGCGACCCGTATCGCGTACGCTGAAGCGGACATCCTTTTGGCCCGTCAACTCTAAGACAACCTCTCCGCCGTCGCTGAACTTAATGGCGTTGTCCAGAAGCTGAAGCAGAGTTTGGCGCAGCTTCACCGCATCGCCCACCAGTGAATCAGGAATGCTGGGGGCCACGCTCATCTTCAGTTGCATATTTTTGGCATCCAGTTCGGCGCTCAGCCAGCCCGACACCTCGGCCAGCAGCGGGCGTATCTCAAAGCTGGCGGAATTTTTCTCCACCGCCCAACCACCACCCAGCGATTCATGCAACGGTTGAGCCAGTTCGAGCAGGTGCTCCAGGCAACTCTGAATGGCCTGGGCGTTGTCCTGCTGACTCCGTGCCAGGGGCTGTTGGCACAGCATGGAGAGCAGCCCCAAGACGCGATGCATCAGAGTGCGCAATTCGCGCCCAAAGGCCAGCGCAAAGGCTTCTTGATATCGGTTTTGTTGCTTCAGGCTGGTCAGTTGCTGCTGGATTTCGCGGACAGTAGCCGTCAGTTGTTCGCGTTCCCAAAATTGGATCTGGGCGGCGCGTTGTTGGCTTGTGCAGTCGATGAGCAAACCTCGGTAGCCGTGATCCAATTCGGCTACCGCCAGACGGAACCAGGTTTCCTGGCCGGCCTGACTGTGGCAGACGGTGCGGTCGTGCCAGGTGATTAAATCGTCGCTTTCGTGGGGCCACAGGCTCTGGATTTTGCGCCCCAACAGTTGGGCGGCTCCCGTTTGCAGCAGTTCTTCGCAGGCTCCCTGCAATTTGCGAATGCGACCGTCGCGGTCGGTCTCCCAATAGACCATGGGAATGAGTGCCGTGACCGTGTCCCAGGGCGACCCTTCGAGCATGGCCGGTAACCGATCGCGCAACTCAACCAGAGTCTCAATTGCTCGGTCTAGCGACTGTTCCATCCGGTGGCATTCGGCCCCAGGAGTTCGCTAGCCTGCGTCGCAACAGGCCTGCTTATGAGTAAATCGACACCTCACCTGGAGGCAGGGGGACCTGAACCTCTGGGCGCAACATGGGACGGCCACGGCGTCAACTTTGCCCTGTTCTCCGAGCACGCCGATGCGGTAGACCTGTGTCTGTTTCGCGACGGCCAGGAAATACGATTGAGGCTGAACGAGCGCACCCACAATATTTTTCACGGCTACCTTCCCGGAGCTGGCCCGGGTTTGCTCTACGGATATCGTGTCCACGGCCCCTATGCTCCGTTGCGTGGTCATCGCTTCAATCCGAATAAACTGCTACTCGACCCCTACGCGCGGGCATGGCAGGGCAAGCCGGCTCTGCAGGACAGCGACTTTGGTTACGTGATTGGCGACCCTCAAG
This sequence comes from bacterium, assembly GCA_018780265.1. Classification (GTDB taxonomy): domain Bacteria; phylum Vulcanimicrobiota; class Xenobia; order Xenobiales; family JADMJV01; genus JADMJV01. Next base: position 48,825 of record JADMJV010000017.1, on the reverse strand, counting down.
AAGACTTGACCATGGATACGCGTGACAATGTCGACCACGCTCCCAAATGCCAGGTGGTCGACCTGAAGTTTGATTGGGAAAAGGATCGCGCCCCACGCACTCCCTGGTCGCAGACCGTGATCTATGAGGCTCATGTGCGTGGACTCACGCTCTTGCATCCGCGCGTGCCCGAGGCTTTGCGCGGCACCTACCTGGGCCTGGCGGCCCCGGCCGTGATCGACCACCTCAAGAGTCTGGGGGTAACGGCCATAGAGCTTTTGCCCGTGCAGTCCATTCTGGATGATCGCCGCCTGCGTCAGGGCGGCCTCAGCAACTATTGGGGCTACGGCACTCTCAATTATTTTCGGCCGGCGGCCCGCTACAGTCATGGGTTGGCTCTCGACGACTTTCGTCAAATGGTCAAGCGACTCCACAAGGCGGGGCTTGAGGTGATTTTGGATGTGGTTTACAACCACACGGGTGAGGGCAGTCACCTGGGGCCGACGCTGAGTTTTCGGGGCATCGATAACGCCACCTACTATCGACTCAATCCCAATTCTCCGCGTTATTATCGGGACTACACGGGTTGCGGCAACACGGTCAATGTGGACCATCCTCAGGTGTTGCAAATGGTCATGGACAGTCTGCGTTTTTGGGTGGAGGAGATGCACGTCGACGGCTTTCGCTACGACCTGGCTACCGCTTTGGCGCGCCACCGCAGCTCCTTTTTGGACACCATTCATCAAGATCCCGTCATGCGTCGGGTCAAACTGATCGCCGAACCTTGGGACCTGGGCGAGGGTGGCTATCAGGCCGGCAACTTTCCACCCAGGTGGGGCGAATGGAACGACCGCTATCGCGACTGTTTACGCCGCTACTGGCGGGGGGACCCCGGCCAAACCTCGCAACTGGCCACCCGGCTCAGCGGATCGAGTGACCTCTTTGCCAAGAGCGGCAAGGGTCCCCATTCCTCGGTCAATTTTATCACCTGTCACGATGGCTTTACGCTGCACGACCTGGTTTGCTACGAAGGCAAACACAATCTGGCCAACGGCGAAGACAATCGCGATGGTTCCAACAATAACTCCAGCCGAAACTTCGGCGTCGAAGGGGAGAGCGACGACCCCAACATTCGGGCCCGACGTTTGCGCCAGCAAAAGAGTATGCTGGCCTGCCTCTACCTGTCGCACGGCATTCCTATGTTATTGGGCGGGGATGAGATCTCACGGAGTCAGCAGGGCAACAACAACGCTTATTGCCAGAACAGTCCGATCAGTTGGGTTCAATGGACTTTGGATCACGACCAGATGGATTTGCTCAAATTTACCCAGGCGCTGGCGGCCTTGCGCAAGCGTCTGCACTTGCCGGGCAGCCCTCATTTTTGGCGTCCTGACCAAGAAGTCGTATGGTTGCATCCCCTGGGCAAAGTGGTCGAGGCGGCCGACTGGGATGGTCTGCGGGCGCTGGGAATGGTGTTGCGCGGTTCCAAGGAAGAACTGCTTCTGCTGGTCAACGGAGCGGATGAAGCGGTCAATTTTAAACTGGCCCACCCCTGGCATCGGGGCTGGCAGGTTGAACTGACCAGTTATCAGCCCGTCAAGGCTTTTAAGCTACCCGCCGGGGGTCTGTTGGTGGGACTCAAGCCAGCTCCAAAGTCCTAAAAGCATGATGGTGGTCACCAACATGATGGTGGAGATGGCGTTGATTTCGGGGGTAACCCCAAATTTGAGCATCGAGTAGATCTTTAGAGGTAGTGTGCCGGCGCCCACACCGGCCGTGAAAAAGGTGATTACAAAATCATCAAAGGAGAGGGTGAAGGCCAGCAGGCTGCCCGACAAAATTCCCGGTAGGATTCGGGGAAAGGTGACCAGGCGAAATGTGGTCCAGGGAGTGGCCCCCAGATCGGCGGCCGCCTCTTCTAAGTTGCCCTGCAAGCCGGCCAGTCGGGTGCGTACGGTCACGGTAACATAGCCCACCGAGAAGGCCACGTGGGCCAGTACCACCGTCACGATAGACAGTTGGATGCCCATTTTGATGAAAAAGGTCAAGAGGGCAATGCCCATGACTACCTCGGGAACCATCATGGGCAAGTAGGCCAGCGCTCCCACCGCTTCGCGACCGCGAAATTGGTAGCGCGACAGGGCCAGCGCGGCCATGGTTCCCAGCAGAGACGAGATCAGGGTGGACAGGCAAGCTACTTTGAGGCTATTGGAAAGGGCTCGCAGCAAGAGTTCGTCGTGCATCAGTCTGGCGTACCATTCCAAGGTAAACCCCTTCCAGCCGCTGTTGCGCCGGTCGGCGTTAAAGGAGAAGAGCACCAATACCACGATGGGGGCGTAGAGAAAGAGGTAGACCGTAATGGCGTGAAGGCGCAGCCAGTAGGGGCTGGGCTTAAGCTCTCGCATGGTCATCTCCGGCCAGCTTTACGTAGAGGGCCATGGAGCCCACCATCAGCAGCATCAACACCAACGATAGCGCCGAGCCCATGGGCCAATCAAAGAGGGCCAGAAACTGTTGCTGGATCAGATTGCCGATCATCTGGGTTTGGGGAGAGCCGAGAATGTCCGAGGAGACAAAGTCGCCCATGGCCGGTACAAAGGTGATCAAGCTGCCCGAGATAACGCCTGGCAAGGATAAAGGGAAAACCACTTTCCAGAAGGCCTCCTGCGGGGTGGCGCCGAGGTCATGAGCGGCTTCCACCAGCGACCGATCCTGACTTTCCAGGCTGACATAGATAGGCAGAGTGGCAAAGGGCAGAAACCCGTAGGTCAGGCCAAGGATCACGGAAAAGGGTGTGTTCAATAGCTGCAGAGGCTCTGGGATCAGATGCAGTTTGAGCAGCAGGTTATTGAGAACCCCTTCGCTTTGCAGCAGCGTGATCCAGGAGAAGGTGCGGATGAGGTAGGAGGTCCAGAAGGGCAGAACTACCAGGATGAGGAGCTGGCTGCGAAAGCGGCCGCCATAGACGGCGATGTAGTAGGCCAGCGGGTAGCCAAGCAGTAGGCAGCACAAAGTGGTGGTGCCGGCATAGACGGCCGAGCGTCCGATTACGGCCAGGTTGGCGGGAGAAAAAGCCACCTTGAAGTTGGCCAGGCTGGCATGGGTGGCCAAAGTGTATTCTTCACCCATGGGATACAGGCTCTGCATCAGCACGGTCAGCAGCGGCACCAGTACGAAGGTGAAATTCCAAAGGACAAAAGGTAGAACCAGTCCCCAGGCCAGATAGCGCCTCATCGCTTGACTTCTTCCCAGACCTTGTCCCAGAGCTTTTCGGCGGCTCCCAGATCCTCCTGGAAGACCAGTCGGTTCATGGTTTCTTTGGACGGGTAGGTGAGCGGATCGGCCAGCAGTTGGGGTTTCACCCAGCGCTCTGAAGCTTCGATAGGATTGGCATAGCCGCAACCGTTGGTGACCCCTGCGGCAACCTCTGGCTGCATCGAGTATTGGATAAACTGCATGGCGGCCTCGGGATGAGGCGCCGAGGCCGGAATGGCCAGGTTGTCCACAAAAAAGAAGCTGCCTTCGCGAGGGACGCAGTAGGCCACTCGAGGTTCGGATTGCACGGCCGTGTGCACATCGCCGCTCCAGGCCAGAGCGAGATAGGTTTCGTGACGGATCAGGTCGTCGATAAAGTCCGACGTATAGCGACGCACCCATTGCTTTTGATCGAGCAGGCTTTGCTTGGCTTTCTGAAGCTGGGCGGCATCGGTGGAGTTACCCGAGTAGCCCAGCCGGATCAGAGCGGCGCCCACCGTATCGCGTTTCTCGTCGAGCATTGTGATGCGGCGCCCGTATTTTCCTGACCACAAATCTTGCCAACTGGTGGGCGCCGGGTCCACTTTGTGTTTGAGATAGGCAATGCCAGTGGAACCCCAAAGATAGGGGACAGAGAAGACCAGTTCGGGGTCCCACGGGGGGCGGCGTAGGCGTTGGTAGATACGCTCCTTGGGAATGGGTTGGGGCAACTTTTGCACCAGTTTGTGGCGAATCAGGCGGCGCAGCATGTAGTCGGGAGTGACCACCAGGTCGTAGCCGGTCACGCCGATTTTAAGTTTGGCAAACATCACGTCGGCGGAGGAGAACTCCTCATAATTGACGCGAATGCCTGTCACCTTTTCGAAATGCGGAATGGTATCGGGTCCGATGAAAAGGGACCAGTTGTAAAAGTTGAGCGTTTTGGGACTGTCGAGACACCCGCTCAGGCAGCCCAAAGCCAGCAGCGAGGCGGACTGCAGAAAATTGCGACGGGGCAAGACCCTGGCTATCCGCAAAGGTCTCAATGTTTGCCCGTCGCCTCCGTGGGAAGCAACGAACCCGATTCGGCGTCCCACAGGACGTAGACCGCGTCGCCCGCGTGAAAAAGACTCTCCTGCAAATTTTGCTTTTCGGTAAGCAGTTGTTGACCATTGCTTAACTGCACCAAAAAACGCGTAACCGGGCCCATGAAGATGGCTTCCTTGACGGTCCCGGTCAAGCTGTTCTGCTCCGGCACGGGCTCCCTGCTCAGCCACAGGCGTTCGGGGCGCACGCTCAGTTCAGCGTTGTCGCCCACGGTGAATCCGCCGCGCATAGAGACCCAGAAAGAACCTCCTTGGCCTTCTACCTCGGTGCGGCCGTCGCACAACTGCTTGATAGTGACTGGCAAAAAGTTGACGGTGCCGATGAATTCGGCTACAAATCGACTGGCGGGCCGCTCGTAGACTTCACGGGGGGCGCAAACCTGTTCCAGGCGCCCTTTGTTGATCACGGCCAGCCGGTCGGACAGGGTCAGGGCCTCTTCCTGGTCGTGGGTGACCAGGATGAAAGTGATGCCCAGCGTTTTTTGCAGGCTCTTCAGTTCGCTACGCATCTCTTTGCGCAGTTTTGAATCCAGGGCCGCCATCGGTTCGTCGAGCAACAGCACCGCCGGTCGATTGACCAGAGCTCGGGCCAGCGCCACACGCTGTTGCTGGCCGCCCGACAATTCGTGGACGCGGCCTTTGCTTTTGTCGCTCAACTGCACCAGGTCCAGGGCCTCACCCACTCGCTGTTTGATTTCGGGCTCCGCAACACGGCGACGGCGCAGCCCAAAGGCGATATTTTCAAAGATGCTTAAGTGCGGGAACAGGCTGTAGCTTTGAAAGACCGTGTTGACGTTGCGCTGGTAGGCCGGTAACCCCTTGACGGACACTCCATCAATTCGGACTTCTCCGCCCGTCGGTTCTTCGAAGCCCGCAATCAGGCGCAGAGTGGTGGTTTTTCCACAGCCGGAAGGACCGAGTAAAGAGAAAAACTCGCCCTGGTGAATCTGTAGATCGAGACCATACAGAGCCTGGTAGTTACTATAGCTCTTGCTGACTTTCAGCAATTCAACAGCAAATGGGTCCAACGAATCGCTCCAGCCTGAGGAATGAAAGACTAGCTCGGGCGAGATTGCCGCTGCCCCGAGGGGCAGACCGGAGCGGGTCGCGAGTCGTGGATGCATCATACAAAAAATTGACCCCCCTGAAAAGAGGTTGGAACGAACTGGAGATCGATTTGTCGCTTTGACCGGAGGGGGTCACACCCGATGCAGAGAACGTGCCGCTATGTTTGACCGACTCTATCGGCGTGACATTGCATTGAGAACCCATCAAAACCGTTACGTGACCGCCCTGAATCACCAGGGCGGATGGCGGATCAACGGCCTGGCCCAGCGCCTGCTAGGCTGGGAAATTTTCAGCTTGATTTATCTGTCGGAGAGCCATGTGGCCTTGAAAACGGCCCACGGCCGCTACGTCAGCGCCTCTGACGAACAGAGCCGGTGGCACCTTTACGGCGGAGCCGAGCGCATCTTGGGCTGGGAAGTTTTTGAACTGGTCGAGGTTGAGCCTGGCAAGATCGGCCTGCTCAGTTCTCATCAGCGCTGGGTCCGGGTGGGTGCCGAAGCGCTGGGCTTCCCGCTGCTGGCTGACTCGCCCTCGCCTCGAGCAGAGTGTCTCTTTAGCCGCATCTTTCTATAGTTGGGGCGTCGAGATCAGTCGTGTCATTTGCACGGGAATCTCGATGCCGTCGCGCCGGAAGGCTTCGATGACACGAAGGAGCAGTTCCCTTCGCACCGAGAATTGCTGCTGGGGAGCGGTGCGCAATAGCAGGCGCAGGTCTGCCGAGTAGGGGCCGATCCGCTCCACGCCCAGAATTTGGGCGGCGTCCAGCACTTTGTCGGGCCAGTCGAGACGCAGGCCATTGGCGGTTACTTCCAGGCAGAGAAGGGCTCTGCGCAGGTCGGCGTCCAGCGCTACCGGCACCGTCAGATCCACCTGTGACCACAGGTTGGAAAGATTTTGGACCACCCGGATGTGTGAGTTGGGGATGGTGATCAGACTGCCGGCCATGTCGCGGATTTGGGTTACGCGCAGGGTAAAGTGCTCGACAACCCCGGTCAGTTCTCCGAGCGTGACCACGTCACCGGCTCCAAATTGATCTTCCACCATAATATTGACTCCGGCCGTGTAGTCCTTGAGTACGTCTTGGGCTGCAAAGCCCAGGCCTACACCCAAGAAGCCGGCACCAGCCAAAATGGCGCCCACGTTCATGTCCAGCAACGAAAAGTAAATGATTACGGCCAGCACGATCATCAGGGCTGAGGATACGAATTGGGTGGCATCGCGAACCATGTGCAGGCGTTGTCGCCAGCGCGGGGATTGTTGGTGGCGGCGCGAACGCACTCGCTCGGTTTGAATGAAATAGTGCCGCGTGGCCCGGCGTATGACCCAGGACATCAGCAGGCAGCCGATCACCACCGCCGCCAGCAGCAGGAACGGTTGCAGGGCATAACGCTCCAGATTGAGCGACAGAAAGCGAGTGCGGGGATACTGATGCAGGCAGTAGGCAAACACCGAGAGCCACAACATACTGCGTAGTGACAGTCCAGGCGTACTCAGGTAGCGGAGGCAGATACGTCGAATCAGGGGGTGCAGGACACAGGCCAACACGATGGCCCAACCAGAATTCCAGAGCGCGTATTTGTAATATTCGTCGCTATTCTCAAGATAGGCTCGATAGAGGCCTTTGTTGAGCAGTCGAGACCACTGTCCGGCCAGGGTGTGCACGTCCACGCTGGCGGCCTCGGCGTCAACGGGAGTGACGGTGACCAGGTAATGACCCTGACAGGAGAGCACTTCGTTGTCTCCTTCGCGGCTGCTGCGCACTTCAAAGGGTGGGTGCACCTTTTCGAGGATTGCGCTGAGGCGCTCCTCCAGCAATTGTTGTCGATCTTCCGCGCATATTTGACCCAGACCCTGGATGCGAAACAGAGTCACCTGATGAAGCTTTACCTCGCTGAAGGTCACCTGAGGAGGGTCGGGGAGGGGCGTGGGCGGCGTCGCCTGGGCCCAGAGACAGGGCGTTAATAACCACAAGGCTATCAGAATGGTGATTTTGCGGAGATCAGTCACGGCCGGGTCACTCTATGCGGCGCTTCTGAAAAGAAGCTGATTTGTGGCCCTAAAAAGGAAGAGGCTCGACGGAGTCAAACCTCTTCCTTGGAATTCAGGTTGAAAGGGCCTCTACTTTTCGCAGATGTCCTTGAGGGTTTTGCCCGGCTTGAAGACAGGATAGTTTTTGGCGGGTACGTCAATGGTTTTGCCAGTGGCCGGATTGCGGGCCGAACGGGCCTCGCGCTTGCGGCTGAAGAACGACCCAAAGCCGGGGATTACCAGTTTGTCACCGGCCTTCAGTTGATTTGAGATCAAACCATTTTCGGCATCGAATAGCGCATCAACCACTTCTGCCGCTTTCGACTGGGACAGATCTGTGTGTTTGGCAAGTGCTTTTACCAACTCGGTTTTGTTCACGGGGATTCTCCCTTTCAAAGAAAATACTTGGTGTTGCCCACGTAACACCTTCGCAGCGGCTGGGTTAAAGTTATGTCCATCAAATCCTTCTGGCTTCAGGTTTGTTAACAAATGTGGCCAGAATGTTAACAGCTTGTGTTGGTCGGCCTCTCCCGGTTGTTGGAGGTTGGATCCGGTGGTCTGCGAATATGACTTCCCGTGAATCAGATTCTGCCCCCGCAAGCCTGGACTTTTCAGCGTTTGCCTCTCGCCCGCCCAACTGAGGCCGGCCATTGGTTGCATGTCCTGGAAGCGGGTCGAAGGGATCGTCCAACCTTGTTGCTTCTTCACGGGGCTGCTGGCAGTTGGCATAACTTTCGCCTTCAAATCGAATGGCTTCAGCACCACTATCGGATCCTCTCGCTAGACTTGCGGGGCCACGGACTCTCACCCTGGCCAGGGGGCAGTAGCATTGAAGACTTCACGGAAGATGTGCTGCAGGTCATTGAGGCAAAGATCGCCGGACCCTTTGCTTTGATCGGGCATTCGTTTGGTGGATGCCTGTCCACGCTGGTCGCTGAACGGTTGCCAGGCCGAGTGAAAGGCATCGCTTTGCTCAATACTGCAGGCAATATCTCGCAGGGTCCGGTCTATCGTTTTCTGAAGATTTTCGCTCGCTTCTCGCATTGGGTGGCCCAGATAGAGCCTTACTGGATATCCTGTCACGGTAGCGTGGCTCATCACCTGCTCTGGGAAACGCTGCCCGGCTGGAATACCTGGCAGTTGTTCCCCCGATTGCCCATGCCATGTATGGTTTTGTCCGGGCGTCGCGACAGGTTGGTATCCTGGCGTTCCAGCGTGCGCATGGCCGAGCTTCTGCCCGATGCCACCTGCACCGTGATCCAGGACGGTCATCACGTCTGTATGTGGGAACATACGGCTCTCCTGCACAGCCATCTGGAGTCCTGGTTGGGGCGACTCAAGTGGGAGTAGTGACCCCCTTAGCCAGCGGTAGAGGTTCTGGCCTGGTCGTGCTCTCGGCACAGGTAGCCGAAAATCTGCTCCTGCTGCGAGGGCGTGGTCCACAGTTCTAACTGGCCGCTGTAGGTTGTGATGGGCTTCACCATACCCAATGAACTTTGCATAGGCGGAGCTTCGGCTTGAACTTGGGAGGCCAGAGCAACGAATTTGACCTGGGCCATGATTTTCATCGTGCCCACGCCCTGGAGCAGAAACTCGATCTCCAGACATTCTTCTTCTTTCACCAGGGTGGTGGTGCGGAAGACCATGCCTGAGGTCGAGAGTCGGCCGCACAGGAGACGAAGGGGTTCAGAGTTGCCGCTGCGATACGCGATCACCGGAAGAATGCTGCGCAAGCGACCGCTAGTAGTTGGGGCCAGTGTTTTTTCACTGGGTTTTTGGGGGGCCTTGCGGCCAAACAGAGCCTTCAAATTGAGTGCTCGAAAAAACGGAATTTCTTTTGCCATTGCCGATGCAACCTCCGAACCTAGCCAACGTGAGCGCCTGCCACCCTTTTGGAGATGCCATCCTTGCAAGTGCCCATAGATGTGCCTTAATGATTACAGTATGACAGTGTGACTGGCATGGGTCTGTGATTTGGATCACATGTTCCAAGGTTTCCGGGGTGGGTATCCCAAAGGAACGACCATGGTTGCATCTCCCATTGTGAAGTGGGCCGGAGGTAAGTCCCGCCTTTTGAGTCAGTACCAGGCCTATCTGCCCACTCAGTTTAAACGCTATTTTGAACCCTTCGCCGGAGGTGCGGCGATGTTTTTTTGGTTAAGGGGCCAACGGGCTCCTTTTTCGGCCACCCTCAGTGACTCCAATCAAGAACTGGTCAACTGTTATCAGGTAGTGCAAGAAAGGCCTCAGCCGCTGCTCGATCGGCTCCGTCAGATGAGCGAGCGGCATACCCCGGACTATTATTACCAGGTAAGGGCAGAGCTGCCCGCGGACGAGGTGGCCAGAGCAGCCCGGCTGATCTACTTGAACAAGACCTGCTATAACGGTCTCTATCGGGTCAATTCATCGGGTCACTTCAACGTCCCAATGGGCCGCTATAAGAATCCCTCGATCGTGCAGGAAGAAAAAATTTGGGCCGCTCACACTGCCCTGCAGGGCGTGACCTTGAATACGCGTCCCTTTGATAAGGCGGCCGCAGTTGCCCGCAAGGGTGACTTTGTTTACTTGGATCCTCCCTATCAGCCACTCAACCCCACTTCCAGTTTTACCAGCTACACGAAAGATAGCTTTGGTGAGCCGCAGCAACGCTTGCTTGCTCAAATTTTTAAGCGATTGGTCAGGCGTGGATGCCAGGTGATGCTGTCCAACTCGGACAGCGAGTTTGTGCAAGAGCTTTATTGTGAATTTGAGCGCATTGAAGTCCAGGCACCACGATTTATTAACTCGAAGTCGGATAAGCGCAGCGCCATCAAAGAATTGCTTATCCTCGGTAGGCCTGCAGAGAATCTCTCAAAATAGCGGGAATGGCCACCTTGGCAAAATTCTTTCGATTGACGGCCACCAGCACGTAGGCGGCAGTGGCCACGATCTGAGAGGTACGGGCCGGGATGCGTACTTCAAAGGCGAGATGCAGGCTGCTGTTGCCGATTTGCGGTACCCAACAGGAGACTTCTAGCAAGTCATCCAGGCGGGCCGCTTCCAGGAAGTCGCACTCGATGTGGCGGCGCGGCAACCAGATATCCAGCTGTTCAAAGAGTTTGCCATAGGGGAAGCCCAGGCTGCGAAACATTTCGCTTTCGGCAAACTCGAAGAAGCGAATGTAGGAACCATAGAAAATGATTTCGGCGGCGTCTACATCTCCCCACCGGATCCGCTCTGAAATTTTGAACTTTGCCATTTGTTTCGCTTCCTCTTCCTTCCTCAAAGGCCTTTGCTGGTGAAGCAGGCGCACCAACTTCGAGGGAGAAGCTGCCGGCATGATTCTCTGGGAGACCTACTTTGAGTCCGCTCAGCAAGCGATGTCTGAGTCGGACTATGCCAAGGCGGCCGAAATCTACGCCTACGCTTACGACGAGGTTGAATCCGAGAATGTCCGGGACGAGCGCTGGTTGCGGACCCTGCTGGGCTGGGCGCACAGCTATACCCGTCTGGGAAATTATGACAAAGCCTTGGAAATTCTCTCCGTTCCTGCCGAGGACCTGGCCAACTGCCCGGCAGAACTGCAGATACTGCAGTTGGAAAGATTGGCCCAGTTGCAGGAGGCTAAGGGCGATGAGTCGGCAGAGTTAGCCAGCTGGGAGCTGTGGTTTGCTCTGGTGAAGGATCTGGCGGGCGACGAAGGCCGTCTCACTCATTTGAGGCGGGCCCAGGTTCTGGCCCAAAAATACGAGTCGGCCTGGACCGTGCCCGCCCTGGCTTTGGAGCAAGCCTGGTGTGCGACGGCTTTGGGTCCGTCCCACATCGATACCCTGGCTGCCACCTCCCGGCTGGTCAAGGTTTATTGCCAGCAACAGGCGTGGGAATTGGCAGAGCCTCTTTTGCGCTGGCAGTTGGAGCAATCGGTGGCCGACCGTCCTGCCTGGTTGAAAGCCAAGGCGCGCCTGGCTCGACTGGTTCGTGCTCAGGGCAAATACGCGGAAGCGTGGCCCATCTATCAGGAGGTATTGGGTTCGCGGTCCATGGCGGCCGATGAGGAATTGGAGGTTTTGCTCTGGGCTTTCGAAGAAGGGCAGGGCGAAGCCGCCACCCCCTACGCGGTGGACTACCTGCTAGGCCAGGACGGGCCCGTTCAGGCTCACCTGGACCTGTTTGACCATGTGATGGAACGAGCCCGACCTGATGAGCAATTGCGGTTGCTGCAGACCCGTCTCAGTTGGGCTGACCGGTTGAGTATTTCGCGGTCCCAGCAGATGGGTTGGGTGTACGGTCTGGCCCTGGCCCTTGAACAACACGGCCAGGCGGAGCAAGCCTTTTTCTTCTGGCAGAGGATTCTGGTAGAAGGGGTTCCCGAGGACGCTCTTCCCGAGGCTCACCTGCGGGCCGCGCGGCGGGCGCGTCAGGCCGGTCAACCGTGTACTGAGGCCTATCGGGCGGCATTTATGGGTCGCCTCAGTCAGCCTCAATGGGAGGAGAGTTGGCTGGATGATGCTCTCTACTGGGCGCAACAGGAACAGGTGGCCGGCAATCTGGTCACCTCTCAGTCGGCCTTGCTGCCTTTGCGAGAGCAATTGGAGAAGAGGTCTCTGCAATTCAGCCCTCTCTATGCTCAGACTTTGTATCTTATGGCGCAGGTGCAGGCGCCGCAACAGCAGTACGAAGTGGTGGCGCGTTTGCTGGGCGAAGCCTTTGAGAGTTGGGAGAAGATTACCGATCCGCCCGAGTTGGGAGTTTTAATCGCTCAGATGGCTGTGCATCAAGCCGTGGACCAGCGCGATCTGGCTCTTTACGAAAAGTGGGCTCCCCGTCTGATTGAGTTTGGCGACGAGCCGCTTCCGTTTCAGCGCGGGTTTGACCCCGACGGGGCTCAGGCCTTGATGCAGTCGGGACAATGGGCCCAGCTAGAGGCGGACCTGCGCGAGTTGGTTCCCAAATTGGGCGCGGAAAGTCCAGAGGAGCATTTCGTGGCTTTGCTCTGGTTGGCCGAGTGCTTGGAACAACAGGGGTCTTGGAACGAAGCCCTGGAGCAGCGTCAAGCCGGGCAGACCCGACTGCTGGAGCGCCTGGGTGCGGAGCACGCCTTGACCCTGCGCGGTCAGATGCAGTTGGGTCAGTGTTTCAATGCTCTGAGCCGGTTCGCCGAGGGCGAAAAAATATTGGCCCAGGCCGTTCGTCAACACGAGAAGGCTATGGGCAAAGATAGTTTGCAGGTCGGTCGGGTTTTGCTGGCGCTTTCGGAAAGTTTTCGCCTGCAGGGCAAAGACAATCTGATGGAGGCGGTGGCTGGCCGGGCCGTCGGATTGCTAGAGAAGCACCTGCCCGTAGGGCATCCCGAGCGTCTGCAGGCCAAACGCGATCTGGTTCAGTGGCTCATGGATCAGGGCCGATTTAAGGACGCTCGCCAACAATTAGAATACATGGAGCAAGAAGAAGTCCAGGCCTACGGCGTCGACCATCCTGAACTGGCCGTGACCCTCTCCCAGTGGGCCACTTTGGAAACAGCCGAAGGCGATTATCCCGCCGCCGAGACTCACTATAGACGGTCGCTACAGCTGTTCGAACAAGGGTTGGGTGATTCCCATCCTAATGTGGCGGCCACGCTCAACAATCTGGGTCAAAATCTGTATCGGCAGGCCAATTACACGGAAGCCGCCCAAATGCTGGAGCGCGCTCTGAAGATTTTTGACCCCAATGATGCCGGTCGGGTATCTACGATGGTCAATTTGGGCCTGGTATGGCAGGCTCTGCAGGAGAATCAGAAGGCTCAAGGTTGGTTGGAAGAAGCCCTGCGCCTGAGCGTTGCCTGGCTCGGTGAAGATGACCTGGAAGTCGCCTTTTGTTGCTATACCCTGGCCGAAGTCCTGCAGGCCCTGGAACATCACGATGAGGCCAAGGCCATGGCCAGCCGGGCCCTGGATATCCGGGAAAAGCGGCTGGGAGCTTTGCATCCCGAAACGGCCAGCAGTCAAGCGCAGTTAGGCAGGCTGCTGATTGGCGGCGGACGCTCTGCTGAGGCCATTCCTGTGGTCGAGGGCTCGCTGCGCATCCAGATACAGGCCTTGGGCGAGGGCCATCCCGAGTTAATCCCAACGTATGCCACTTTGGGCCGCCTCTACATCGCTGGACAAATGTGGGACAAGGCGGAAGACGTGTTGATTCGGGCCGTGCATATGCTGGACCGGGCCACTTCTGTTGTCAGCGCCGAGTTGGCCCAACTTGTCGCTGAATTGGGAGAGCTGTGGTCGGCGCAGGGCGACCTGGATCAGGCCGTGGGATTTACGGCCAGGGCGGTAGAGATCGCCGCCGAGGCCCTGGGTGTTCAGCATGAATCGTTGGATCCGATGATGTTGCGTCTGGCCAAGCTCTACTTGCAGAAACGGAGCTTCAAAGAGGCTGAGGCCTGCTTTAAGCGGGTGCTGGATCAGCGAACCCAGCGTCAGGGGGCAGACCATCCGACGGTGGCGCTGGTCTGGTTGGAGTTGGCCGCGTTGCAACAGGCCCAGGGGCGACAGGTGCTGGCAGACACCCTGGCCAAAAAGGCTCTCGACCTGATTCAGCGGCGCTCCGGGATGGACCATCCCGATCTGCTTCCCGCTTTACAGTTTCTGTATCAACTGGCAGTGGCCATTGGTCAGACCGACATGGCCCAACAGTATCAGGATCGCATGGCCACTCTGGCCGAGAGTAGGCCGCCAGAGGCCCCGTCGGCAATGCCGGCAGTTTTTGAGCCGGTTCCTTTGCCTCACACCGAGCCTGAAGCGACCGTTGCCGAAGTTGATTCGGTGGCGGTTGAGCCCGAAATGGCCGAGGCTGTGCCACAGGTTGCCGAGCCCGAAGTGACGGTGGTTGAGCCTGAGCCTGAGCCGGTGCCTGAGAGCGAGCCAGAAGTGGCGGCGGTCGAGGCCGAGTCCGTGGTGGTCGAGTCCGAACCGGCGGTAGCCGAGACTGAGCCGATGTTTGTCGAGCCGGAGTTGGTGGTTGCCGAGCCGGTTGCCGTAATTCCCGAACTTGAGCCGGTCGCGGCTGAGCCAGAGCAGGCGCCCGACCTGGAGTCCGTGGCAACTTTGGAGGAGATTTCTCCGGTCGAGGTGGGCTTTGACCCCGGTCCCGACTTTGAGATTGAGGCCGCTGAAGTCAGCCTGGACGGATCGTTTGAAAATGAGGAGGGCGCAGAGGCCGAGTCGGTTCCGGCCTGGCTACTCGAGGGGCAGTCAGATTCGACGCTCGAGCCTGCCGTCGAGTCGAGTGATGAGCCGGTCTCGGAAGCCGAGGTTTTCCCGGACCCCGAGGTAAACGAGCCCGAGCCCGAGCCCGAGCCCCAACTATCGGCTGAGGAACAGGCCGCTGCCGCAATGCGGGCAAAGAACTGGGTTTACGCTAAGGAATTGCTGACGCCACTGCTCAAAGAGCGGGTGGGGGTGGATCTGGCCGAAGTCTTGCGTCGATTGGCTCAGGTCGAGCGCCATCTGGGCCAGCGGCCGCAGGCTGAGAGGTTGTTGCTGCAGGCCATCACCCTGTGGTCTCAAGAATACGGGGAGAATCACCCCGAATTGGCCTGGACCATGGGTGACCTGGCTGAAGTCAGCTTTGAAATGGGAAAATTGGAACAGGCCATCGGGCTGCTCAGGCGCTCCACCGAGATCCAGGTGCGCCTGCACGGTACAGACCATGTTTCCATGGTTCCCTGGCTGTTGCGCCTGGGTGTGATTTATCTGCCCCACAAGCCTATCGAGGCCCTGGCTCCCTTGATTCGGGCCGCTGGTCTGGCTCAGGCGCGTTTGGGGCCCTACGACCCCGTTCAGGCGGACGTTCTGTGGAATCTGGCTCAGGCTCATGAAAAAGCCAATGATCTGGACGAGGCCATCACCTGTCTGCGCAAGCGACTGCAGTTTCCCGATGCCGAGGATGCCGTGGAAGTGAGCCTGAGGCTGGCTCAGTTGCTGCTCCAGACCCAACAAACCGAAGCCGCCACACAGATTTTGCAGAAGCTGGAGGTGCGCCTACCGGTTCCGGCTGCGGAAATTGAGGAACAGGTTAAGGCGTTAATGGGGCATGTCATGGTGGCCAGTTCGCGACTGGAAGAGGCTGAGCCACGCCTGCTGGAGGCGCTCCAAATGCGCACCCAAAGATTGAGCACCCAACATGCCGATTTGCGCCCCATTCTTGCCGATCTGGCCACATTGTATAGCGCTCGTCAGGCCGATCAGCAGGTGGCAATTTTTGCCCAACAGGCCCTGGAGTTGACGCCGCTGGAAGATGTCGAAGCACGACTTCAACTCTATTCGCAGTTGGGCCCAACGCTCTTGCGTCTGGACCGTCGTGCCGAGTCGGAGGGCATTTATCTGCAATGGCTGGAGCTGGCCACCAACCGTCACGGTCCAAACAGTACGGCTCTGCTTGCCCCCTTACAGGCTCTCTCGAATATCTTCCAGCAACAGGGCGAGAATCTGTCGGCTCAAGGGTTGCGCGAGCAGGCCTGGCAGATTCTCAGTCAGAGCCCTCAAGTATCCGAGGCCGAATTTTTGTTGCCCTTGGAAGACCTGGCCCGGGGAGCCATCGAACAGGCGGCTTGGGATAAGGCCGAGGCCTGGCTGAGGCGAGCCTACGCCATCGCCGAGAAGCAGGATGGACTGGCGGCGGCGCGACTGGCTTATGCCCTGGGCGAGGTTTTTCGAGGTACGGGTCGCCTGGCTGAGGCCGAGACTGCGATTCGGCGTTCTTTGGAGTTTCGTCAGACCAGTCTGGGTGCCGACCACATTGAAACGCTCAAGTCCTTGCAGGCCCTGGCCGAGGTGTATTCGGCTCAGAACCGATATGAGGCGGCGCAGTCCATGCTGAGTCGTTGTCTGGAGGCGGGCAAGAACACGCTGGGCGAGCATCATCCAGACCTGGCCGGCTTTCATCGCGCTTTAGGAATTCTCTGGTCTCAGACCCAGCGGATGACCGAGGCCGAGAACTCTTTGCAAGAAGCCTTGCGACTGGTGGAGTCGGTATCTCCTGCCCATCCCGACTTGGTGCCCACTTTGGAGGCCTTGGGTCAGTACTACCAGCAACTGGACAAGTTGGCTCAGGCCGCTCCCTTCTATAGCCGCGCTCTGGATTCCATGGAACAGTCGCTGGGCCCCAGTCATCTGGCCGTAGCCGATTCATTGCTTCAACTGGGCGAATTGCAGCAACGTCAGGGCAATCTGGAGGAAGCCGAGCGGCTCTATCGGCGTTGCATGCAAATTCGCAGCCAGAAGTTATCGCCCCAGCATCCGAAGCTGGCTCAGGTGCGCCAGGTGCTGGCCCAACTGCTGCAAAAGCAAGGGCACACCCAGCCGGCCCGCGAGTTGTTTGAACAGGCTCTGGCCGCTTTGTGGAGTGAGCAGGGGGCTGAGACGCCTCAGGTGGCCGAGTGCCTGGAAGGCCTGGGCTTGCTGGAGTTGCAGGGGGGGCTGTATGGGGAAGCCGAGGCTCGGCTCAACAAAGCCCTGGCCATTCGCGAGAAGGACACCGAGAATCGTCAGGGCTCGGCCATGCACACCCATCAGTTATTGGCCCGAGTTTTTCTGGAAAGTCGTCGCCCCGAGATGGCCGAGCGCTCACTGAAGCGCTCCTTGGAAATCGCCCAAAAGGTATTTGGCGGGGACCGTCCGGAGGTTGCCTCTTGCCTGGAGCAATTGGGCAATCTCTACCTCAATCAGGGGCGCTACGTGGCCGCCGAGGCCCTGTTTGACCGAGGACTGGAGATTCGCGAACGTGGGCAGCAGCCTCAGCACCCGGACTCGGGCTTTTGCCTGTTGGGCCTGGCTCAGATCTATCTGGCTCAGAATCAACTGACGCAGGCCTGGCAGACGGCCGAGATGGCCAAGAAAATTTACGAAGAAGTGCCCCAACAGCCCAATCTCGAGACGGCTCAATCCTTCTACTTGATGGCCGAGACTTTGCGACTGCAGGGTCGTTACAAGGAGTCCGAAGGGCTCTATCAACGCTGCCTGGAGATTCGCAATAAATTGCTGGGCAATGACCACCCCGAGGTGCAGCGTGGCTTGCACGGATTGGGTGTGTCTCTGATGGATCAGGGCAAGGCCCCGCAGGCGGAGCGAATTTTTACGCACGCTCTGCGCTTGCTCGAGACCAGGTTGGGCAACGAACACCCCGACCTGGCCAATAGCCTGCACAGTTTAGGCCTGCTGCACCGGGGTCAGGGACGGGGAGCCACCGCCGAATTGCACTTGAAGCGAGCCCTTGAGCTTCGTACCAAGGGCTTGGGCAGTGAGCATCCAGACCTGGCTGCCAGTCTTCAAGCCATGGCTCAACTGTATCTCGACCAGCGGAACGATCAGGCGGCTGAGGCGCTGCTCAAACAGGCCCTCGGGATCCGTGAGAAGGCTCTGCGCGCTGACCATCCGGCGCTGTCGGCGCTGTTGTTGTTGTTGGCGGGTCTTTACAAGTCTCAAGAGAGATTTGCCGAGGCTGAGCCGCGACTGAAGCGAGTACTGGATCAGCGAGAAAAGCTGTTGGGGA
This sequence comes from bacterium, assembly GCA_018780265.1. Lineage (GTDB taxonomy): Bacteria > Vulcanimicrobiota > Xenobia > Xenobiales > JADMJV01 > JADMJV01. The sequence goes on along the minus strand of JADMJV010000017.1, from coordinate 30,904 downwards.
CGCACCATACTGACACGGCTGCCATTTTGCAGGAGTTGGGCGAATTGTATCTGCTCAGCGGCCAGCACCAGCAGGCGGAGACTTACTTAAAGCGGGCCCTGGACATCTATGAAAAGCGCTTAGGCCAGGAGCACCCGACCGTGTTGCCTTGTTTGCACCTGCTCTGGAAGGTTTATGATTCGCAAAAGCGTCCTCAGGATGCGGCCGGAATTCGATCGCGCATTCAGTTGCTAGAGGTTACTCGCCCCACTTCGTAGTTGCGCAGATGGCGCAACATCCCCAGCACAAAGTTGACTTCCCACACCTCCAGTTGACTACGATGAAGAATGTCGTTGACTTTGCGCAGTTCTTCTTCCAGGCGTGCTTGGTGACTGGGGTAACCACGTTCGCTCAGAAATCGTCCTATTTCGGCCAGGGCGTTTTGGAGTAGCTGGGGGTCCGCAAATTTCTTCGGCTTGCTGCCCAAGTCGGTGGGCAGGTGTCGGCCCACCAACTCGTAGAGCATCACCGTGACGGCGTGTGCCAGATTGAGCGAGCTGTGCACCTCATCGGTAGGAATTTTAACGCGCCAATGGCAGAGCGCGATGTCGGCGTTGTCCAGGCCGCTTTCCTCGTTGCCGAAGACCAGAGCCACTCGGCCCAATTGAAAGCGAGGAATGACCTCGCTGCCCAGTTGAGCTGGGGTCACCAGGCGATGACGACGCTTGCCGGACTTCCCGGTCACCGCCACCGAAAGGTCGATTCCGCTCAAGGACTGCTGTAAGTCGTCGGCCACCTGAATCTTGCTCAACCAGTCGCGCCCGTGGCAGGCCCAATTTTGGGACTGCTGCGAGGGCATCCTTTGGGGGCGCACCAGCCACCAGTCGTCCACTCCAAAGCAACTCAAGGTGCGGGCCACGGCTCCCAGATTGGCCTCGCCCATCGTTTCCACCAGAACGACTCGAAGTTGCTCAGCCCGGAGGGGGTTCATCGGACTCGACGGGCTCCTCTTCTGGGTCCTTTTTGGCGGGTGCTTCTTCCGCCTTGCGCAATTCCTGGATCTGTCGGGTCAGGTCTTGAATCTGACTTTGGAATTCTCGGACCTGTTCCACACCGTCTTTCAGTTCTTCCGCCTTGAAAGTGTCCATATCAAACATCACGCAAACGCGCTCGCCTAGCGTCAGCAAGGCCTGTTGCTTGTGCTCTTGGGTTTTGCTCAGTTGGCCCTGCAACCTGGCCAATTCCATCTGTTGATGAGCCTTTTTTTGCAGAAAGCCAAGGCCCATTTTAAACGACTGTTTCGCCTTCTGACCAAACTCTTCCATGGTGCACCTCCAAACCGATGGAGGTTTCCCCATCTGCCTTCGAAAAGCCCTCCTGATGTCGGAACGCTTCTGCTTGAACAGGCCCCCTTTTGTCACGGTGGAGGCCGGCCTTGCGCTTCGTTAGTCCGGGCCCGGCAACCACGGAAGCACTGGGCCACAGTTTGGCTCAGTTGGTGCGTCCCGGCGACGTGATTACGCTGGAGGCTCCGCTGGGTGGCGGCAAAACTACGCTCGTACGGGGATTGGCCGGCGGCCTTGGAATTGCCGAAGATCAAGTGTCCAGCCCAACCTTTGTTATCTGGCAGATCTATGTGGGTAACCTCAGGTTGCATCACATCGACGCCTATCGCTTGCGTTCCTCAGAAGAGTTAGAGGAGATTGGTTTGGCGGAGTGTCTGGCGGGGTCTGACGTGGTGGTGTTGGAGTGGCCCCTGGTGGCAGGCCCGCTGCTGCCGGAAGATCGCCTGGAAGTCAAACTCGACTACGGCGTCAGCGAGGAGGAGCGCTCCATCGAGCTGATTCCTTTGGGTAACTGGCAAGAACGGCTGCGAGGGTGGGATTTTGAAGTCTGATTTGCTGCTTTCCCTGGATACGACTGGCGAGACCTACTCGTTGGCTCTGAGTTCGGGCCACAAAATCCTGGCCGAGTGTAGCGGCGGGCAGCCCCGCCAGCATCTGGTTCAGATCTTTCCCGCCGTCCAGTTGCTGTGTCAGCAGAGCAGTTTGACACTGAGCCAACTGACCGGCGTGGCCGTGACCGGCGGGCCCGGCTCTTTTACGGGCGTTCGCACCGGCTTGTTGATCGCCAAAACTTTGGGACAGGCACTTTCGATTCCCATCTATCCCATCGATACATTGGAAGCCCTGGCCGGCAATGCCATCACCGGGGGGTCTGTGGTAGCCGCTCTGGATGCCCGTAAGGGGGAAGTGATCTGGTCGGTTTTTCAGGTGAAGCAGGGTGTGGCCGTGCCCTTGCAGCCCAATCAACTGTCTCGACCGGAGGCCTTTGTGGAGGGCCTGCCCCGGGGATGTATGGTGCTGGGGAGTGCCTGTCTGGCCTGTGCCGAATTGCTTCCGTCGCGAACGGACCTGACCGTGTTGCCGGCCGACTTGTGGCGACCGCGGGCGGCCACGCTGATGCGATTGGCCCACCAGGGCCGGGCCGTTCCCTGGGCCCAAGTGCGTCCGGACTATGTGCGGCCAGCCGACGTGCAGGTGCACCATTCGTGAGCAGCTTCGCCGTCGAATCTATGACCTCCGCCGATATCGAGGCCGTGCGCTGCCTGGAAAAGGAAGCCTTCACTACGACCTGGCAAGAGGAGGCCTTTGCCAATGAACTCGCCCACAATCGGACAGCTACCTACCTCGTGTTGCGCGCCCCGGACGGGAATCTGGCCGGATATGCTGGATTCTGGCTGGTGCTCGATGAAGCCCACGTCACTTCCATCGCCGTGCATCCCGACTACCGAGGGCGTCAGTTGGGCAAGCAACTGATGCACGCCATGGTAAGTAGGGCGGCTCAATTGGGAGCCCTCTGGATGACCCTGGAGGTGCGCGCCGACAATCCGGCAGCGCAACAGATGTATCGACGTTTTGGCTTTGCCCGGGTGGGAATTCGCCCCAAATATTACGAGGGGAGTGTCGACGCCTGGATCATGTGGGCCGGAAACCTGCAATCCGAGAGTTATCAACAACGATTGGCCGGACTTTCGGGGACGCGGACGAAGGAATAACAATGCTCGAGTATCAGCGCGGGTCCTCTTTTCGTCCATTTTTGGTGCTGGCCCTGGAAACCAGTTGTGATGAGACTTCGGTGGCTATTCTCAAAGATGGTCAGCAAGTGGTTTGCAATCGTATCGCTTCGCAAGAGGAATTGCACGCCAGGTATGGCGGAGTGGTGCCGGAAATCGCCTGTCGGCGCCACTTTGAGGTCATCCATCCGCTCATCGAGGAGGTGCTCGAAGACAGCTCCTTGAGTCTTTCCGAAATGGATGCGCTGGCCGTGACCCACGGGCCGGGTCTGATCGGGGCCGTTTTGGTGGGCGTGACCGTGGCCAAAACGCTGGCCCTGGCCTTTGACAAGCCTTTGCTACCGGTCAACCATCTGGAGGGGCATCTCTATAGCCCTCTCCTGGAGCATCCCCAACTGAAACCGCCCTGGGTCAGTTTGCTGGTGTCGGGAGGGCATACTCTGTTGGTGCTGGTCGAGGATTGGGGACAGTTGCGGCTGCTAGGCCAGACCCGAGACGACGCGGCCGGGGAAGCCTTTGATAAGGTGGCCAAGATGCTAAATTTGGGTTACCCGGGGGGACCACGGGTGCAACAGTTGGCCGAGCAGGGAGACCCGGCCGCAATTCGCCTGCCTCGACCGATGCGCAATCAGGGTTACGCCTTCTCTTTTTCCGGGCTGAAAACGGCGGTGCATCACGCCCAGAGTTCAGTCTCGCCGGCCGATCTTTGCGCCTCTTTTCAGCAGGCTGTGGTGGACGTGCTGGTGGAGAAGACGCTACAGGCGGCCATGGACCACGGCGTCAATAGCGTATCGCTGGCAGGAGGAGTGGCCGCCAATCAACCTCTGCGGCAGGCCCTCTTGCAGCAATGCCAGAAACGAGGGATCAACTTTTATGTACCGTCTTTTGAATACTGCACCGACAACGGGGCGATGATCGCTATGGCCGGTTACCAGATGGCTGGACTTGGCATTACCGCTACCCCCTGGCTGGACGCGCACGCCAGCCTGCCCTTACAATCGTGGAGGAACTCATGTTAACCACCTGGATCGACGACCTCAGTCAGAAAGTGCCCTTAAGTCGGCAGCCACAGGATTTGCAAGCCTATGGTCGGGACTGGACTCGCGTCTACGTGCCGCGGCCGTCGGCAGTGGTCTTTCCCAGGCATCCCGAGGAGGTGTGCGAGGTGTTGCGCTTCTGTAGCGAGCGCGGCATCGCCGTGGTTCCCTCGGGAGGTCGAACGGGTCTAAGTGCCGGGGCCGTGGCCGCCGAAGGGGAATTGGTGCTCAGTCTGGAGCGTTTGCGCCACCTGGGCGAAGTTGACCCGCTCGGTTTGACCTTGACGGTGGGGGCCGGGATCACCAATCAGGAAGTTCATCAGCATAGCGAAAAAATTGGACTTACATGGCCGATAGACCTGGCTTCCAAGGGGAGCTGCCAGGTCGGCGGAAATCTGGCCACCAACGCTGGCGGCATTCGCGTTATTCGTTACGGCCATGCCCGCCAGTGGGTTACCGGCCTGCAGGTGGCTCTGATCGATGGAACTTTGCTCAAGTTGGGCACGGCCGTGCAGAAAGACAATGTAGGTCCCGACTTACGTCAGTTGATGATCGGTAGCGAGGGTATTTTGGGCGTGATTACTCAAGCTACTTTGCGGCTTACGATCATGCCTCGCGAGTGCCAGGTGATGTTTTTGGCCGTGGACAACATCGATCGCGGCCTGGAATTGCTCAGCCACGCTCGCTTGCAGGGCCGTTTGCAGTTGCAAGCTTTTGAGTTCGTAGCTCAGAACTGCCTGGAAGCAGTGATGAAGGTGCAGGATCGTGCTTGCCCCTTTGCTCAGATTCCCCCGGCGGCTGTGCTGATCGAGGTGGAGGGGCGGCTCGACAACGAACTGGAGCAGTGGATGGAACAGGTGATGAGTCAGGGCCTGGTGCGCGATGGTGTGCTGGCCCGGTCCTCGACCGAGCGGGCCAGTTTGTGGGCTTACCGAGACAACATCACCGAGTCTTTGGGCAGTCTGGGGTTGATGCACAAGAACGACATCGCTGTCGAGGTGGGCCGCCTGGGCGAGTTTGTTCACACCCTGCTCAGCGAGGTGGCTCCTCACTACCCGGGCCAGATGTATCTGTTTGGTCACCTGGGAGACGGCAACCTGCACATCAACGTCATGAAACCGTCGGCCATGGATCCCGAGACCTTTTGGGAGGGATGTCAGCGGGCCGACCAGCTTCTCTACGAACTGTTGCGCAACCTCAATGGTAGCGTCAGCGCCGAGCATGGCATCGGTCTGCTGAAAAAGGCCGCGCTTAGCTTCTCGCGCGGCCCGCATGAGGTCGACACCGTGCGCAGAGTCAAGAAAGCCCTGGACCCACAAGGCTTGCTTAACCCTGGCAAAGTGTTCGATCTATAACTCCGGGCACGCCTCCACCGCTCGCTTGCTCGCAGCCGCCAGTATCCATTAACATTCCGTCAAAGACTCGATCCAGGATTTCGCGTCTCAGTAACGATTCCAAGCAGACCCATCGGTATAGTGAGGTTGCATTTACATCACATGCCGCAGAGGAGTCTATCATGCAGCTAGCGCCTGCTTCTGTTTCCATGCCATCCGCCCCGCGCGGCCTGAAGTCGCTCCGTCAACCGGATCCGATTGGGCCCAACGACCCCAAGGATAAGCTCGACAAAGCCTCCAGCGACGAGGTCAAGCAGGCTTTCAAGAAAGTCATTGTCGGCGGTGCCTGCACGGTGGGCGGTCTTGCGTGTGGCTATTTCGTCGGCGGAATGGCTGGCGGCGTACTGCAAAGCGCCCCCCGTCTGGCCGCCTTTGGCTCCACTGCGGGGGCCGCCTTGGGGGCCCTTTTTGGCAGTGCCCTTTACCTTCGCGGCGACGACGACGCTGTGGTGTCCTTGTTGAGATGCGGTATCACAGCCACTATGGGGGGAACGACCGGCCTCCTTGTCGGAACTGAAATCGGTCCGGTTGTGGCCGGCATCACCTCCAACCCCGCTTTTGCCACCTATGGCGCTCTGGCTGCCGCCATCAGCGGCACTCTCCTGGGCGCCGCTTCCAGCCGGCTGAATCACAATGACGCTCCCAGCTTCTTTCTAAAGCAAGCCGCCTCGGCCAGCACAGGGGCCACCATCGGTTGGGGGCTCGGCGGCGTGGCCACCTCTGTCATCGCCGGTCTGGGCGCCAGTGTCCCCTACGGTCCCGTGCTGGGTGCAGTTGCGGGCGGGCTGGTGGGTGCCGCCAGCCACATCTCCCAGCACAAAGAAGACCACTACGAACAATACCCGGACAAGCGCTAAGAGAGGCTAAGACCATGAAATTACAGAACGCAAATTGTATTCAACCGCAAGTTCGTACCCTGGGAAGGCTCTCTAACGGCAACAGCGGCGATGACAAGAGCCCGGATCCACCCAAGGAAGAATTTGTTATCAGCAAAACCTATGACCACTTGGTGACGGGCAGTGCCTTCGCCGCAGGAGGAGCCTCGGTCGGCTACTTTATGGGAGCCGGAGCTGGCAACGTCCTTTCTAATATCGGTGCCACAGCGGCCTATGTAAATTATGGCCCAATGGTTGGCGCCTCGCTCGGCGCCACATGGGGCGCCCTGGCCTACAGTGGCGGGGACGACAAAGTAAGCAACCTGATTCGGGCCGGTGTCACCACCTATACCGGTTCAACCCTGGGTCTGGTGGCCTGTGATGGGGTAGGCCACTTACTTGGGAATCTGACGAACGTCGTCTCCTTCAGTCAGTACGGTGGGCTGGCTGGCTTCATCACGGGCGGGGCTGTGGGTCTGGCCATCAGTCGTATCGATAAGCAAGACACCGCCAGCAAAGTGGCCAAGGGCCTGGCCTCGGCTGCTTTGGGTGGCACGGCTGGCTGGTTCCTGGGAGGGGGCACCGCCGCCTTCATCACGTCTTTGACCCACCCCGGACTGCTGCCCCTGGCCCCCGCCCTGGGCTTGAGCGCTGGCGCGCTGATTGGCCTGGCCTCGTACGTGCAAAAACAGCTCTAAGGGGGCCGGCCGTCCAACACCGCAAACCGGGCAATGAGTCCACCCTGCTGAGGGAAATGGCTCCCTCAGCAGGGTGTGTGAACTCAGCGACGTCTGCGTGCCTGCACCAGCCCCACCAGCATAAAGGCCAGAAAAGCCCAACCGTAGAGGCGAAATGCCAGCAGCGGCCCACCGTGACGCAGCAACCAGGGCGTGATGATGGTGCCTGCAAAGCAAGCGATCAGCACGGCTTGCTCCCAGGCCGCCTGCACCCGTCCCATATGGGTGGGCGGCACCTCCCGGGCCAATTGCTGGGAGATGAGCACCACCAGGCCGCCTACGCCCAGTCCTCGCAAGGACCAGATCAGGACCAGCTTGGTCAACGAGTCGGCCTGGGCCAAACCCAGGTAACTCAGCGTGATCAGACCCAGCAGACCCCAGCGCAGTCCAGTTCCTGCCGGTAAGCGAGTCACCCAGCGGGTTCCCAAGGCACCGGTGACGCCCATGGAGGCCTGCAGCCAGCCGTTGTTGGCAGCCCTCACCTGCAGCACTTGCTCCAGGTAGGCTACCGCCGTGGACCAGGAAGCCATGCCCAAAAAGGAGATCAACAGGTCGGCCCAGAGCAGACCTCGCAATTGGTTTGAGGCCAGCAACAATCGCCAACCAGCCCGCCAATCGCCTTCCTCGGATGGGGTCGCCACTTCACAGCGCGGACCGGTCACCCAGGACGGCGCAATTAAGCAGGTCGACACCAAATACATGGACGCGTCCAGTAAGATTCCGCCGCGCGCGTCGCTGAGCAACAGGATGCAGCCCATGACAGCGGGTGAAATCAGCCTCAACAGAAAGCCACTGGTTCCTTCTAGCGCCACGGCTTCCAGCAAGTCTTCCCCTTGCAGGAGTCTGCGCAGAAAGGCGGCCCGGGCCGGACTGAATAGAGCCGCAGCGGCCCCCAGAGCCAGTGAGAGCACTAGATAGAACCAGGTGGGATAACCGTGCGCCAGGGTCCACAGCAGCGTGAGCAGCAGAATGAAGCGTAACAGATTGGCGGTCACCATCAAGCTCTTTTGCTCCCAGCGGTCGGCCACCCAACCGGCCCAAGGGCTCAACAGGCCATAGGCCAGAATCTCTCCGGTAAAGGCAAGACCTGTCAGGCTAAGGTCGTGGGTGACTTCCAATATCAGGGTTGGGAAGGCCACCACCAGCATATTATGGCCCATTTGAGCGGCCGCGTCGGCCCAGAAAACCCGCCCAAAGGCGGGATAGCGGCGCAGCAATTGAAAAGATTTCGAGAAAGAACCAGACACGATAACCTCCGAGAAAAAAAGGGGGGAAGAGAAGGGACGCCGGTCGTGCTAAGCGGTACGAGGCGTGGGGAAGGAGCCGTCTACGGCATCAAATACATCGATGTGCTGCATATTCAGTTCCTTCCTTTCGTGTCAGTTTTTCGATGCTACCCAGGATGTCAATTTTCGTCAACCCCCAAAATTTCGATCCAGCCAGGACTGCGCGCGGACGATGGCCAAGCAGCGGCGACGCATGCTGACACGTGTTTTGCTGGGAATTCTGTTGATCTTGAACTCTGCCTCACTGCTCGCACAGCAGGAGGAATCTGCGGAGGCTGTGTTGCTGCCAGTGGAAGACCCGTTTTTGGTCCACTCCCGCATCAACTTTGTATTCAACAATTCGGTGGCCGAGGGCCAGGAGGGCACCCAGCAACTGCTGATCAATCCGGTGCTGGGCCTGGATGAGCACTCGACTTTGCAGTTCAGCACGGCCATGGTCTGGTATCAGCCCGGCAATACCGGCAACCTGTATGGGCAGGGCTTTGGCGATTTTTTCATGCAGTATTTTCGGCGTTTTGAGACCTCTCAGAACACCTCTCACGGTCTTGCAGTCAATGTTGCCTTCGACACGGCCGCCAACAATTTGGGGGGAGGGGCAACCACAGTGGGTGGTGGCTACGGCTTCGAATTCAAGCCTGACGACGACAACAAACTGGTGGCTATCGTGGGCTATTCGCATTCCCTGGGTCAAACCACCCCGGGCGACCCGACCCGCAGCCTGGCCTTGCGATTTCAAGGCTATCACTATTTTGACAGCGCCTATGCCGGCCTCGAGTTGCGCAATCAGTTCAATCTCTTTAGCGGGGCCTATCAGCCTTTTGCGCTCTTCTCTGTGGGTGGTGAAGTCGTCGACGGTTTGCAACTGTGGGGGTCGTTTAGGCTACCTTTGAACGCCCAGTCTCGCGACAATAATGATCGCATTAACTACAGCATCGGAATCACTTTGCCTCTGTAATGGCGGACGCATTCTGGGCTCTTGACCAACAATTTCCTCAGCTGGCTGCGCGGATTTGGCGGCCTGGATACCGCTGGCACCAACCCGATGGCTGCCTGGCCCAGGTGGAGCAATGGGCCCGGATGCATAGCCTCTACCTGGAACGCTATCACCAGGTGGCTTCTCTGCCACTCCCTTTGAGCTTTACCCCCGACCAAGGGTCCGTCCTTTGCTACCGCGGCCAGCCCCAACGGGTCGCCGACCTTTCGGCTCCAGCCGTTTCTCCCTCTCTGTCCATGCTGGAGCGCCTGGGTTACCTGCGAGCGCTGGGCGACCCACGCGTGATCTGCAGTCGATGGGTCGAGTTGGTGGGCCGCCTTTTGAGCCTGGGCTTTGTGGCAGAGATTGGCCCTGGCCAGTTGCTCTTGGATGGAGGGCTGCGGGAGGTCAAGTTGACCTGCATGCAGTCGGTCGAGTCTTATGCTGAGGTGGAGCAGAGGGTTCAGTCCACAGTGGCTTCGCTGGCAGACTCCATTGGCTTCTTTCTGCTGGGGGAGCAGCCTCCCGCTGGCGAGTGTCTGGGGGCGGTAGAGATGAATCTGCGCCGTCTCTGGCGGGACGAGCAAGAGGGCGGTCGCCGCCTGCCTCTACCGCTGGCCAACATGCTCAAAGAGCGTCCCTGCTTTGACCGGTTGGTTGAGCGTTTTCGGGAGCGCTGGCTGTGAAACTTGATTTGGTAGAGCAATTGCACGACTATTGGTTTGGACCCATCGAGCAGGGGTTTCCCGTTCATGACCGCGTTAACTTGTGGTTTCGGGCTCGTCCCCAACACGACTGGGAGGTCAGCCGGCTTTTTGGACCCGCCGTGGATGCGGCCCTGCAGGGCCAGTTGGATCCGCTGGTGACCAGCCCGCAGGGCCGGCTGAGCTTGATTTTGCTGCTCGACCAGTTACCCCGTCATCTGTTTCGTCACACGGCCCAGGCCTACTGTGGCGATGAAGCCGCCCTACGTCATTGCCGCGAAGGAATGGCGGCCGGCCAGGATCGTCAACTGGCCCCCTGCCAGCGGCTCTTTTTTTACGCCCCTTTGGAACATTGCGAGGATCTGGCGGTACAAAGGCAGGCGGTGGCCAATTTTGCGGAATTTATGGCCGAAATGCCCGAGCCGGTGGCCCAAAGGCTGGCCTACTTTGCCCACTGGATTCAGGTTCATCATGAGGTGATCCAACGATTTGGTCGATTCCCCTGGCGCAATCGAGTTCTTGCCAGGCCGTCAACTTGTGACGAGGTAGACTATCTAGAAAATAACCCGCCTTATTTGGGCCAGTGGTAGTGGTTGGCCTTACTAAACCAGGTCGACGCGAACGGTATTGATAATGTATTTGAGCAGGTCGTCCACGACCCGGGTTTCGGGGTGGCGCACGATGATGAAGCCTTCTCCCTCGTAGCTGATGGCGGCCGGTTGGCCCAATTGGGGGATGCGGTAGTCGGTGATGTGCTCACCAATTTCGGCAAACACCTGGTCGATGCCCATCACGCCTTTGACCCGCGAGCCGCCCAGGCCGCGTAGAAAGGCATTGCCAACCGCATATTTGCGCTCTTTGGGTGCGTCGAAGTCGCCAAATACCATCAGTCGGGCCCAGGCCTCTTCGGAATTCATATCATGGGCGCGGTCCATCATGGTGGTGATTTGAGCACCGGGTGGGCGGGCTCCCACCTCGCCAATGGCAATTCGGCCGTCGCTGCGCCGGAACCACTCCAGGTGGCTGAGTCCGGTGCCCATGCCCAGAGCCTTCAGGGCGCGGGGGCCAAACTCGCGGATTTCGTCATAGTCGCTGTCGTCGACCTCGCGAGGCAGGACGATGCGCCATTGAATCCAGGGGTTGCGCATGACGTCCAGGGGGGTGGGCTGATAGCGAGTCCAGGAGTGCCAAACCGACACTCCGCCCAGCGTGACGCTTTCAAACGAATTTTCCTGACCCACCAGAAATTCTTCCAGTTGCAGAGGGGCCTGGGGGCTGGCCGGGCGCGACTGCAGCAGTTCACGCAGCGAGCGTGAATTCTCGACCCGATAGGTGGATTGTGCGGCCGCGCCATCGACCGGTTTGACACAGATGGGAAAGCCTACTTCTTGAACAAAGGACCAGGCGTCATCGTCAGAAACGGCCCGACAGTGGCGGGCGCAAGGGATGCCGTGCTCGTGAAAGAGGTCTTTCATGCGCCCTTTGTCGCGAAAGTTGAGCACGGTCTCGGCACTCATGCCGGGTATGCCCAGGCGATCGCGGACCTGTGCCAGCGGCAGTTGAATCTGTTCGTTGGCGGCGATCAATCGTTGCACCGGGCCATGGCGACGGGCCAACTCTGCGGCGGCCCAGTTGAGTTGGTCAAAATTAAGAGCATCGTGAACCCTCCAGTGGCCCACAAAACGTTGGCGTAACTCGAGCGGCAATACTTCTTGGGGCTCCTGGCTGATCACTCCCAGGCGCACGCCTTCCAGATGTGCGAAGGCTTTGATCAATCCCATCGTGTTCTGGGTAAAAAAGGGCGTGGCGTATATGACAAACATGCTCAGGCTTCTCCTTGAAAATCAGGGGAGGGGAGTTCCTTCAGGCTAGGAATTTCCCTGGTATGGGCAGGACTCTCTTGTTGTTTGCCTGGCTGCTGTTGGGGATGGTCGCAGTGCCCCAGACATTCAGTGAACCATTGGAGCAGAGCATTCTTGTTCTGTGTAATCGGGCCCGCCTTCAGGCCGGTGTGCCCCCCCTGGAATGGGACGGTCATTTGGCCCTGGCCGCCCGGGGCCACTCGCGCGACATGGCAGAGTTCGATTTTTTTGATCACGAAAGTCCGGTGCCTCAGAAGCACGATACTGAAGCCCGCGTGCGCCAGGCGGGTGGTCGAGCAGATTTGGTGGCCGAGAATCTTTTTTGGAGTAGTGGTCACGGGTGCTCCACGGTGGCCTCCATGGCTGTAGACAATTGGCTGCACAGCGAGGGTCACCGGGAGAATCTGTTGGGTCGAGAGTATGCCCATTTGGGGGTGGGGGTCTTTCAGCGTGGCCAGACTTTCTGGATCACGCAGGTCTTCGGACCGTGATGCCCGCCGCTGCCTAACCAGGAACATGGGTCGGGTTTCGCGCACACCGCCTACAAAACCCTCGCTCACGAACTGGCCAGGCAGATTGTTCCAGGCTATACTTCCAAAGATTTGGGTAGGAACGGTATCGTTATGCTTAAGAAACTGTTTGGCAAAAAAGAATCCACCGAAACCGTAGCGGTGCCGGATGCCCCTGAGTCGGTGGAAGGCGAGGCGCCGCCTGCATTAGAAGAGGCCGGACCACCCGAATCCAGCGAGGTGCCGGGCGAGGAACCCAAGTTAAAGAAGGGGTTTTTGCGGGGCGCCTGGGAGGCCACCAAGAAACTTGCCCTGACGCCCGTCGACCCTTGGTTTGAGGCGGTTGCCAAAGGGCTGGACCGAACCCGTCAGGGATTGGTCAACCAGGTCTCCTCGCTGCTGCGTCTGCATGGCCGCATCGACGACTCGCTGTGGGAGGAACTCGAAGATATTCTCATTACTTCCGATGTGGGCACGGCCGCTACCGAAAAGATTATCTCTCAGTTGCGGGCCCTGGCCAAGGAAAAGAAGATGACCACGGCCGATCCGCTGCTCGAGGAGTTGCGGGGCATTCTGGGTGACGTGCTGGGCTACCACGACGAAGAGGTTCCCACGGAGCCGGTGGAACCCCTCAACATCGTGTCGGGTCGCTTGAATGTGATTCTCATGGTGGGTGTCAACGGAACCGGAAAAACCACCACCACTGCCAAGTTGACTCATCGCCTCAAAGGACAGGGACACCGGGTCATTTTGGCGGCGGCCGATACCTTCCGAGCCGCTGCCATTGATCAATTGCTGGTCTGGGGAGCCCGGTTGGGCGTGGATGTGATCCATCAAAACGAGGGATCCGACCCGGCTGCTGTGGTTTTCGATGCCGTCAGCGCCGCCAAGGCCCGCAAGGCCGATGTGCTGATTGTGGATACGGCGGGGCGTCTTCACTCCAAGGTTAACCTGATGGAAGAACTACGCAAGATCAAGCGGGTGCTCACCCGCGAGATTCCCGATGCCCCCCATGAGGTTTTGTTGGTGCTGGACGCCACGACCGGTCAGAACGCCGTCAATCAGGCGCGCACCTTCAATGATGTGGCCGAGCTGAGCGGGCTGGTTCTGGCCAAGCTGGACGGAACGGCTAAGGGCGGGATTGTGATCGCCATCCGTCAGGAGTTCCAGATTCCTGTAAAGTACATTGGTCTGGGCGAGAAGCTGGAAGATCTGCAGGTCTTTCACCCCAAGCCATTCCTGGCTGCCCTCTTCGGAGAGAGTGATGGATGAGCATTCGCTTCGAGTTCTCGAGCTGATTCCGGTGCTGGCCCTGGTGGCCGGCCAGACGCACGGGCCGCTGGCACGAGAATATGTGGAGCAGCTCCGTCCCGTCGAGCACTTCGAGGAGCTACAGAGCCGCCAGGCCGAGGTGGGGGAGGCCCTGTTGTTGCTCGACCTGGGCTTTAACCCGCCCCTGGTCGGGTTGGAGGACAAGCGCTCCGACATCAGCCTGGCCGAACGGGGCGGCACTCTGGATCCGGTGCGCCTGCTGGCCATCCGCGAAATCGCCGTGGCCTCTCGCAAGTTGGGCCGGTATTTGGAGGAGCGCCAGTTGCGCGCTCCTCGGTTGGCCGACCGAGCCCGCTGGATGCCCGCTTTCCCTCGTCTGGAAAGCGAGATTTCCCGTTGCCTCAGTCCAGACGGTCGGGTGCTGGATGCGGCCAGCACCAGCCTGCGTAACATTCGCGCCGAGATTCGCTCGGTTGACGCTTCTTTGCAGCGAAATTTGCAGGCTTTGCTACGCGATCCGGACATTCAAAAAATGGTCCAGGAGCCCATTGTGACCCAGCGCCAGGGGCGTCAGGTGATTCCTGTCAAGTCGGAGCACAAAGGAAAGTTTCCTGGACTGGTCATCGACCAGTCCGGCAGCGGGGCTACCGTCTTCATGGAGCCTCTCTCGGTGCTGCCGCTGAGCAATCAGTTGCGTTCTCTGATCAGTGCCGAGGAGCACGAAATCGAGTCTATCCTGCGCAGCTTGAGCGGCTGGGTGGCCTCTGAAGCCATCGCCCTTACCGCCGCCACGGAAGAGTTGGCTATCGTGGACGCGGTCTTTGCCCAGGCCGCTTATGCCAAGAAGGTGGACGGCAGCCTGCCCAAGATCTGTGAAGGCGGTCGCCTCAAACTTTGCAGCGCTCGACATCCTTTATTGCTGGCCAAGGGGGTGAGGGCCGTACCCATCAGTCTGGAGATGGGACCTCCCGATTTCACCACGGTGGTGGTCACGGGGCCCAATACCGGCGGTAAAACGGTGGCGCTCAAAACGGTGGGCATGCTGGCGGCCATGGCCATGAGCGGACTGCCAATTCCGGCCGAGCCCGACAGCCAGCTACCCTTTCTGTCGGAGATCTGGGCCGACATTGGAGACGAGCAGAGTATTTCCCAGAGCCTGTCGACCTTTTCTGCCCATCTTACGCAGATTCTGCGCATTTTGCCGCGAGCTGGTCCGGGCTCCCTGGTGCTGCTGGACGAGTTGGGGGCAGGCACCGATCCCAGCGAGGGGGCGGCTCTGGGGGTGTCTTTGCTGGAGCACCTCAATGAGGCGGGCGCGCTGACGTTGGTGACCACCCATCTTTCTGATTTGAAGATTTACGCCAGTAAGACACCCGGTTTTGAGAATGCCGCCGTAGAGTTTGACGCAGCCACTTTGTCCCCCACCTATCGACTCACGGTGGGTGTGCCTGGCCGTTCCAACGCGTTGCTGATCGCCTCCGGACTGGGCTTGCCCGACCCCGTATTGCGCCGGGCTCGGGAGATACTGGGCAAGGAGCATGTGGGCGTCGAAGTGTTGCTCGATGACCTGGAGAGCGAGCGCCAGTCCTTGCGCCAGCGCGAAATTCAGCTCTCCCAGCGGCTCTCCGAAATGGAGCGCGACCGTCAGCTGCTGGCCCAGCAACTGGAGAACCTGCAACGCGAACGGCGTGATAAACTCGACCAGGCTGCCCAGGAGGCCGAGGAGGTGCTGCGTCAGGCCCGCGACAAGTCGCACGGGTTGCTGCGCGACTTTCGCCAGCGCATCGCCGATTTGGGACGCCAGAAAGAGGAGGCTCTGGCCGAAGCTCAGCGCTATCTGGCGGACCTGCGCGATCAGGGAGAAGAGGCCGTACCGCCTGAGGAACTGACTCTCGAGGAGCTGAGTGAGGCCCAGTTGGAGCGGCTGACCCGTCCCGACCACGAGGAAGAACACGAACCGCGCGAGGCCGTCAGTGAGGCTCCTCTGGCCCCTGAACGCCACGATGCGGTCGACGCTCAGGCCCGGGTGGTGGCTCGCACCATGGAGGCGCGCCTGACCGAGATGGCCCAGGATTTGCAGGAAATGCGCTCTACGCCCAAGCCCACGGGTCCCTTACCCCAAGTCGAGGCCGGTCAGCGCGTTTACTCCCGGCGCTATGGCCAGGAAGGCGAAGTGCTGCAAGTGCGCGGCGACAAGGCCGAGGTGCGGCTGGGTATGGTGCGCCTGAGCCTAAGCCTGGACGATCTGGACGTGTTGGCGGGACCGGCCAAAGGGGAGAACATTCAGTTGCCCGATGTGCAGTTGGGGCCGCTGTCGCAAAGAGTGGATTTGCGCGGGATGACGGTGGACGAGGCCGTTTTCGAACTGGGCAAAGCCATTGACCAGGCGGCTCTGGTCAAGAGTGAGAAAGTGGAAGTGATCCACGGCAAAGGCACCGGCGCCTTGCGACATGGGGTCCAGAAGTTCTTGAAGAGCCATCCCCTGGTCGAAGATCAAAAGCTGGGTGAGGTCTACGAGGGAGGATGGGGAGTTACCGTGGTGAAGCTGCGCCGCTAATGTCTAATCCCGGCTACATCGTATCGGTTTTTCAATCCAGCGGCATGTGTACTGGCTCCTTTGACTATCAACAGTTGGCGGCCGGCCTGCAGACGCAGTTGGCGAGCCTGGGATTGCATCTCACCTCCTGGGAGCCTGTCAACCAGTCGGGCTGTTTTGCCGTGTTGATGTGGGCCGAAGCGCAAGCTGGTCAGCGGGTGGACTTGCTCGACGCCCGTCGCCAATTGACCGAGCAACTCGCGCCGCGCCACCTGCAGGTGCGCATTCAGCGCGAGGACGTGTTTCTGGCTATGCACCGCCTGTAGCAGCAGGTCTCTTATCCGAGCAGCACGGCCGCGATGGCGATCAGGGCGGGAACAGCCTGCACCACGAAAAGCCGTTTGCCCACCGTGGCCGCTCCATAAGAGCCGGCCACCACCACACAACTGAGAAAGAACAGCTGGATATGGCGGCCCGCCTCCGGGCTGGGGTAGAGCAGCCCAAAGATCAGCCCGGCTGTCAGAAAGCCGTTGTAGAGCCCCTGATTGGCGGCCAGCACCTTGCTGGCCTCAGCCTTTTCGGGCGTCATTTTGAAGGTCTTTAAGCCTTTTGGCGTGGTCCAGAGAAACATCTCCAGATAGAGAAAATAGAGGTGCTCCAGAGCCACCAGCCCCACCCAAAATAGCTTTAGCATGGGATCGGCATGGAGCTGTAGGACAGAGGAACTTTCTCCACGCGATAAACGTCACGTCCATCTTCCAGATAGCGCGTGCAGTTGCGCAATTCCTGACCATAGACATGGATAGTGATGGCCAATTCGCTGAAGGGATTGTGGATCTTGTGATGCTCGAAGGGGGGGATCAGGCACCCCACCGAACCCTTGCCAACTTCTACGTATTCTTCTTGTTCGAAGCGCACATGTTGCGGATCCGGTTGGTCGGTAAGACGATAGCTGGTAATGGCCAGATGGCCTTCTACGCACCCCTCCACGCACCAGGTGCCGCCGTGATCGTGCACCGGCGTGCCCTGTCCGGGCGCCCAGACCATGGCCACCACACAAAATCCATCTTCATCCTGGCGGTGGATCAGGTGGCGGGCGTAACAGGGGGAACCGGGTTGGCGAAGTCGCTCGGGGAGTTGAATGGGGTGATTGGAGTAATGTTTGAGAATTTCACAGGTTTTTTGGCAGGCATCCTGGCAGGGGGGGGCGGGGTGGAGCGCCGCCCTCAGATCCTCCATTAAGTGGTCTAACGTCAGCACGACAGAACTCCTCGGCTATCCCGCGGTGGCGGGAGACTGTAGAAAAATTTTCGTCATTGCTGCCGCGCCTTCCTGTGCGAAATCCAATTAGTCCTTGCTTTTGGCAGCGGCCCCGGGCCCGGTTGAAGGGGCTGCTTTGGATGCCACTTTGGTCGAACCAAAAAGTGAGTCGGGAAGATTCCGATTGAACTTGTAGTTGGAGTAGTCGGCGCTGGCTTGAACGGAAACCGAGGAAGCTTTGTATTCGGCCGTCATCCGTTCAAATACCCAGTAGCTGTCCTGTTGTCGGTATTTGCTGGTCACAAACAGATGGCCGCCGTTGTAATAGGTGTCGTAGCGTGGCACCGTGTAATTTTTTTTGTCGACGTAAATTTCCAGGTGCTCGATGTCGTTGTTGACAGTAACCTTATTGAGCAGGTGGATGTGGTAGCAGGGCGAGCCTTCCACGCTGATTTCATCGACCACTTTGCTCTCAAAATTCTTGAGTGCGGGCAGGTTGAAACCGAATACGCTGGGATACTTGCGCAGATAGCTGGGCGCTTTCGGGATGTCCAACTTGTGTTTGTTGGGCTTTTTGAAAAGGTACTGGCCTTTCATTTCGGGGCGGTAGTTGATGAATCCCAGATTGGCATCGAGCCGCAAGGTCATGTCGGCGGAGTAGTCCGCCAGGCTGGGGTTGAGGCGTCGTGCTTCATTAAAGATTTTCTCGACGGCTTCGTCGGCCCCGGCCGGGGGCAGCACCAGCAGCAGCCAGAGCAAGCCAGCGCATGACTTAGGGGAGATGGGCATGGTCAAAAATTCTCGTTCTCAAGGTATTGGAGTGGTGACCACTTCGGGGTCGGCGGGAATTTCCTCGGCCGGCGGAGGCAACGGAGTCAGTTCCCCGTCCGGTAGCGGGGTTTCACCGGGAATTTCAGCTGGTGTTTCGGTGGGCACTACTTCGGGTGTGGCGCTGGCTGTGGGAGTTGGCGTAGGTGTGGCGTGAATTGTGCATTTTTCGCTGGGGGCCGGCCCCGACATAATGCGCAGGTCCCGCGTTTTAGGGCAGTCAGAGGTGGCCACAAATCCGCTCTCGATACAGACTTTGACCACCTGCGCCCGGGCGCTCTCAAAGGCAAATCGGGGCTGCGATATGCCCCGCGTCACCAGTCGCCCCATCACTCGTCGCCACAGCGTGGCTGGCAGTCCGCCCCCAAATACGCTGTACATGGCTGAATGGTCGTCGTTGCCCACCCACACGGCCATGGTGTATTCGGGCGTAAAGCCCACAAACCAGGCATCGCGAGATTCATCGGTGGTGCCCGTCTTGCCGGCTACGTCTACGCCATCGATGTAGGCGGCCGTGCCGGTGCCGTAGTCCACCACTCGCATCAGCATCTCGGTGAGTTGCGCGGAGACATCGGCCGGCATGCGGCGCTGGCCGGCGTGAGCGCGATTGTCGGTGAGAATCGAACCGGCGCTGTCGACGACCTGGGTCACCGAGAGGGGCACGTGGTAAATCCCTCCCGAAGCGATGGTGGAGTAGGCACTGGCCATGGAGAGCGGAGCTACCTCACAGGAACCCAAAGCCAGCGTCAGGTTGGGTGTCAACTCCTCGTGAATGCCCAGCGCCTGGGCTACGTCGACGACACGCTCGGGGCCGACCATCTGACAGAGTTTGGCAGCAACCATATTGCGCGACTCTTGGAGAGCCTGACGCAGGGTGATTTTGCCTTTGTACTTCCCGTCGCTGTTTTTGGGCGACCAACCGCCAAAATCGGTGGGACTATCATCCACGACGGTCTCCGGGGTCATGCCCTGGAGCAAGGCGGCGGCATAGACAAAGGCTTTGAAGCTGCTGCCCGGTTGGCGCACTGCCTGCCAGGCGCGATTGAATTGATTCTCCTGGTGCCATTGCGTGCCGCCAACCATGGCTCGCACATAGCCGGTCGAGTTCTCAATGACCACCAGGGCGGCGCTGTGGGCGTTGAGGTCCGGCCCCATTTCAGCCATGGTGGCGCTTAATTCTTCTTCGGCGATACGTTGCATTTCGATGTCCAGCGTGGTGCGGATCTGCAGGCCGGCGCGGTAGAGCATGTCCTCGGGATAACGTTGGGACAGTTCGGCAATCACGTAGGTGGTGAAATAGGGGTATTTGAGCAACTGGTCAGCGCCTGTGTTGACCACGGGGCCCCCCCCGGGCGAGGCGAATTTGAAAGCGTCGCCCTCACCGATGGCCTGCTTGAATTGGGCCTCGCTGATAATGCCGGTCTGCTTCATGCGCCCCAGAACCAGCTTCATACGCTTTACGGCCGCCTCGGGGTCGACCAACGGCGATAGACGCGAGGGCGCCTGCACCAAGCCGGCAATCAGGGCCGACTGGGCAATGCTGAGCTGCTGGGCCGGTTTGCCGAAGTAGAGACTGCTGGCTGCAGCCACACCATAGGCTCCGCTGCCAAAGTAAACGTTGTTGAGGTAGTATTCCAGAATCTTTTCTTTGGAATAGCGCTTCTCAATACGCTGGGCCAGAATGATCTCGCGAATTTTGCGAGCCATGGTTTGGTCCTGGGTGAGAAAGCGATTGCGAGCCAACTGCATGGTCAGCGTGCTGGCGCCTTGATCGATACCCCGAAAGAGCAGGTTGGCCACGGCCGCACGGGCTACGCCCACCCAGTCCACCCCGTGATGCTGCAGAAAACGCGAGTCTTCCACCGCCAGGAGAGCCTTGGGCAGGTAGGGGGACATGCGGTCCAGGGTTACGGTGGTGCGGTTTTCCACAAAGAGTGTGGCCACCACCTGGCCATCCTTGGAAAAGATTCGGCTGGTTTGGGGCACCTCGTAGCTGGCCAGTCCCTCTACATCGGGCAGGTCGGCGGACAGTCGGGTGACCACCACGTAGACGGCTCCCAGAGCCATGGGCCCCAGAATCAAGCTGGCCACCAGGCAGAACTTGAGCAGGGCCAGCAGTAGCCTTTTCCAACGGGCCTTGCCTGGGGGCCGTTTGCGCATGGACTTCATGCCTGTCACCTTTGGCCACTAACGGCCACGCGCCTCCTGCAGGAAAGTTTACCTAATGTTCCTTCCACCCGGACCGGGCGCGACTATTCTATAAGAGTCAGTTTCAGGAGGATATACACAGAGATGATCAAGGCGACTTCCCCCCGCGTTCAGATTGAAAAATTGCTTACCGATGTTGGCAAGCTGAAGACCGACGTGCGCCAGCTTGAGACCGAGTATCAAGACTGCTATTACACGTCCCAGGACACCGGCCGCAACCTGCAGTCGGCCGAGTGGCCTTTGCGCAGAGCGGAGTCGGACAACGCGCAGACCGATGTGTCTTTTGACGGCCGCCAGGCCGAGTCGTATCTCAATTCGGCTGAACGGGGTCTGGATGAGAACGAGCGCGACCTGCGCAATATGGATTTCGACTCCAATCAGTCGGCCACGGACTTTGACAAGGCTCAGAGCGATCTTCAGCAGATCATCGCCGACTCCAGTGCCTACCCCAGTTCATTGGCCTCGCTGCGCCAGGCCAAGAGCGACCTGGACGGTGCCGCCGGTCAACACGATAATGCCGACAGTCAGGGTGGCTGGGCTCGCAACAAGACCGATTCGGCCGCCCGAGAACTGCAGTGGGCCGAACATAATGTGCGCAACATTACCTACGACCGCCCTGGTGTAGATGTTAGCAGCGACGCCCGTCAGGCCAGCTCACGCGTGGACCGAGCCCATTGGGACGTGCGGGATACCGACAGCAACCTGAGTCAGGCCCGCAATGGAGAAAATCGCTCCGTTCAGGGCCTGGGCAACGTCGAGCAACAGCTGCGCCAGGCTCTGGCCCAACTGCCGGCTAACGCCTGAGACTAAAAGGGGAGTTTTAGCCAGGGCCGGGGAGTAAGGTTGGCGCGAAACTCCTGAATGGCCCGAGTGAGTGATCTCCCCGCGGCTGCGGGTGTTCTTGATTTGGTCCAGGTACAGGCAACGGCGCGCCAGGCCGTCCACCTGAAAGCACCAATACATCGACATCAGGGGATTGATCATCAGGTTGCTCCCCTGGGTGCGCGAGGTGGTGTGGACGTCGCCAAATAGGCCCTGGCCGGCGGCCACCATCGAGCTGGCAATGATGCTGAGGCGGGCTTCTTTCTGGCCTGCCGTGTATTCGACGGCCTGGGCCAGAAATTGAAACTCGGCCATATGGGGCAGCAGGGAAAGGGCGCCCAGGTAGTCCCCGCCCGGGGTGAGTTGAGCAGCCGCCTCTAACGCGTAGGCGTGGCACACGTGGTGGTGGGCGTCCAGCCCCAGATGCTCCTGCAAAAACTGGTAATGGGCCGGAAAGCGATTTCGCCTTCCCTGCAATCGAGGGTCCAGACCGACTCTGTGTGTTTCGTGAGAGACTCGGCGTTGCGTGTGGGGCCAAGTTCGCTGCGCGAGATACTCTGAAGCGACAAGTCGCCATCGAGCGAGTCTATCTCGATTCGGAGGTTGTATACATTTGTAAATACGAGCGTCGCGGGGGCCACCCAAAAGCCGAATGCTTCTCCTGGCCACGCCCAACGGAAGATGTAGTCCAGGTCCAGCCAAAACTCGAAAAGTTCGGCACGGAAAGCAAGGGCGTGAATGTGAGTATCGTGCCAGTCCATCTGCGCGAAGTCCGCCTCAGTCCAGACTGGCCTTTCGAGCGTGAAGGGTTAGGCGAACCGGTAGGCATCTAAGTCCCCTACGTTTGAGAAATTTGGTTACTTTGGGCCCAAGATCCTCCCGCGAAGAGCAATTCGAAAGGGGTCTCTGGCTGCAAATCTGACCATTGAGGCTGACGAAGTAATGCTGCTGATGCTCTACAGGGGAGTCCCTGTGATGGACCACCAAGCCAGGTAGGCGGGAATGCAAAACGGCAAGGACACGGAAAAGGCCGTCCCCAAGAAGTAGCACGTGCCTCGGAAGCTGTGAAGATCCTCTGGTTTGCACAGAAATTCCAGCAGGGGTCCCAAAAAGTAGCAAACATTGGCCAACCCCATGGCGACAAGGAAGACAATTCCCTGGAAAAGGATCGTAAACAGAGGTGTTTCCATTTCCATGAGCGGGACCACTCGTGGCAGCAAAGTCCAGCAGACCACGCAGTAGAGGCAAAAAGCTGCGACGCCAGCCAAGGCCAACCGCAAATTATAGCGCCAGCGCCTAGATTCCCACCAGTGCATCGTGTCCGAGCGATGTGGGTCAAAGTGAGGGTGATCTTGGCCGATTGAACCGATGGGCTGGACCATTGAAGTCAGCTTACCACACAGCCGTTTTACTCGCCAGAAATCTCTCGGATGGCATCGCAAACGGCCGACGACCGAGGACATGCTGCCAGTCCTCGGCGTCGTCACCTATTGCGATGCTGGATGTCTACGGCATTGGTAGACGAGAATGTGAGAGCCAGGCTCCACGCGAAGACTGAAAAGCAGGCCATGTCTGGCATGCATGAGATGGGCTTCAGCGTATCAACCGCTATCCTAGACTAAGGATGCGCGCAGGCCGCCGCTAAATACCAAGGTTTTTCAGTATGGACCGCAAGTAGGCGTGCCAGAAGGGGACTGATTCCAACAGTTGCTGATGGAATTCGTCCAGACCCACCGATTCATAGCGATGAACCAGTGTATTGCGAATGCGTGCACATTGCCCCAACGCCACGGCCGTCTGCTGATCAAGCCACCCCGTCGCAACCATGGAGAAGAAGGAGCTATAATAGTCCGACGGAGGAATGCTGGCCAGGGCCTGAGAGGCTTCGTTGTTAATGGAGCCGGCGCATTCCACCAGCAACTCCAGAAGTCGCTCGGCCGCGTGATGAACCATTGGGTCGGCGAGAAAACGTTGCCGGTCAATCTCCAGAACCGGCTTGAGTTCTCTCAAATACTGGGCCAGTAAAGCCGATTTGCGCTCGATAAGGTCCTGATTCAACTGCCAGTCCTCCTGCAACGACCGTTCTAAAAAGCGTCGATTTCTGTGGCGCCAGATATCCGAATCCCAGGCCCGCAGGCGGGTTTCGGAGCAGAATTCCGCCCAGACCCCCGGGCTGCGTTCGTAGAGGGCTTTACCGTCGTTAGCAATTTCTTGAGAGAGCAGCCAGGAAGCGTCATCCAACCAGACGATGTCCACGTCGCCAGTGCCCAGGGCGGTCAGAAGCCCATCGGTTTGGCGACTTCCGGTGCCGGGCCAAATGGCCAGATCGTAGTCACTATGCAGGTTGTGGGTGCCACGAGCGCGGGAGCCAAAAAGGGTCAGTAACTCCCACCCCGCCTGATCAGCCTGCTCACAAAGTGCGTTGACGTCCATAGCGGTCGAATTCGCGAACTCTGGTTGCGCTCCTGGCAGAGCTACTATGGCGGCGTGGGGGGCAGAGGACCTGGTTCGCACGCAGGTGCCTGGTCCAGCAATATCATCATGGAGCCAAGCCTCTCCTCCTGCACTTCCAGCCGGCGACGTTGAGTCAACGCCTTCCGTTGGAGTTGGGCCAGCTCGGCCTCGATCTTCTTCCGGTTCTGACGCATTTGCGTCAGTCGGTCTTCAACCACCGCGACTTCGGCCCATTTGGGCCGGTCGGCCTGCGAACCCCATGCCACCATTTGCTCGCGGCTCTCGGCCTCCAAAAGACGCTGCGAGGCCTCGGCGCCAGCCGCCCTGGCGGCCGCCAGGCGAGCCTGGCAAACTTGCTGCCGCTGTCGCTCCAGTTGAATCTTCAAAAACAACCGGCCCGCTTCGGTGCCCACCTGGTGGGGCAGATTTACCAGTCCCAGCGGGCCGCTACAGCTCTTCTCCAGCACCTCAATTTTGTCCGCATAGGCCTGTTGTAGAGTCTGATGCAGGGTCAGGCGCTCTGCCGCCGATAAACCCCCTCGGGCCAGTCGAGCCAGGCTGGTCTTTTCCCGCGTCGTAGCCGCCTTCCAGGCCGGCGACCCTGGCGGTGCCCCCAACTGACGCGCTGCCAACTGCACCTCGATACTCTTCAGTTTTTGTCCCAAGGTGGCGTTCTCGTGGCTGAGGCGGAGCACCTCGAGTCTTACCTCCAGTTCGTCTCCACTCCCTTCCCGATAGGCCTGTGGGTTGGCCGTGGAACCGCTGGATATCGCTACCGTTTTGCCGCTTAACCGGCCCTCAAGCAGAGCCAGGCGCTGCTCTAGCTGCATCCGTTTGTGCTCCTCAAGCCGGGCCTTCTGTTCGGCCGCCACCCTGCGAGCCGTCTCCCGGTCCAGACGAGCCTGCAGCCCTTCCAATCGGGCCACGTGGACCGAGTCGCCGGTGGCTGCCTGGGACGGATCAACGGTGGCCAGCAGCCAGCGCTCTTGGCCCGGACCTCCGTAGAGCATCCAGGGATTTTGGCTTGCTCCCATTCTCTGAGTCGCCATTGGCACCTGAGCGCCCAGGTATTGCGACAGACCTTGCAGGGTTACCCGGCCGTTCGAGTCGGCCCCACCCGCCCGCAATCCCTCCACCAGAAAGTAGGTAAAGAATCCATGCTTTTTCTCATCCCATTCCCAGGACCGTTCGCCCAACTTGCAGGAGAACATGGTGGCCGTCTGGGCCACTCCCACGTCGGCGCTGGTTACGGTGCGACTGGCCTCCGGGCTGAGGCGATTCTCTTGCCGGTCAGCCGGATTGTTGCGACAGGCGTCGAGCACCAGCCAGCAATTGGCAGCCCGGGTCTGGCGCAAAGCTTCCACTACCTCGCCCTGGGGCAGGGCGGATAATTTCAACGTCAGGGCGGTGCGGTTATCGGCCTCCTCGGTCAGTAAAAAGGGCTCGCCTTGCAGCGTCAGGCCGTGCCCGGCAAAATAAAAGATCAGCGTGTCGTCCGCTTTCACGTTTTCTTTGAGCCAGCTCAGTCGGTAGCCTACGTTGGTGGCCTTGGGTTCGCTGCCTTCATCCACACTGTCCGAAGTCAGCAGAAAAATCTGCTCCCCGGGGACTTTCAGGGATTCTTGCAAAGCCTGAGAAAACAGCTTGGCATCGGCCACCGCGTAGTGCAGTTTGGGGATGGATGTTCGCACATATTCGTCCACGCCAATGACCAGCGCCCAAACCTTGCCCTCGGCCCAGGCCGAGCAGCCCAGGCCAGCCCAAATCAACACCAACCAGAGACGCCAACCCGCCCATCGGCAAGGGCTGTAGCCAGGGCCAGAAAGGGGAACCATAAGAATGACTTTTTGGGTGTTAAGTAGTTGACCTGCAAGGCCAGAACCTGGCCCGCTGATGGCGGCATGTTTCCACCTGGTTGGAAATTCTTGCCCGCAGATGGGCCCCAGTGGCGCCTAAGTGGCCTTCTTTTCTGCAATGCATTGACCCAGAATATCGTCACAGGCTACCCCTGGAATTGTCTGGAGGTAGACAGCCGTAGCCGCCTACCAGGCGAAGGTCGGGCTTGCCCTGCTCCGACAGACAAACCGCCCGCCGAGTGTTCAAGGCAAATCAGGAGACCGGCAACGCCTGACAAACATGTATACTGAGTTGTAGACAGGTTTGTCGCTATTACAGTAAAATCCACACATGAGCATGGTGCGTATCGATGAACAAAGTCACCAACGTCTGAAACGCCTGTGTCAGGCGGAGGGTTGCAGTCAGTCGCAGTTACTTCAGCGGCTACTGGAGCACTATGAGACGCAACTATTTTTTTGCCAATTGCAAGAGGGATTTGATCGACTCAGTGAAGATCGGCAAGGATGGGCCGACTATCAGGCAGATGTTGAGGCCTGGAACGGGACCTTGAATGATGGGCTTCCACCTGAATCTTGGGATGGGCGCTCTTGAAACGGGGCGAAATCTGGATGGTAGACCCAGATTTTGTTTTCGGTCAGGAACAGAAGAATGATCGTCCCGCGCTGGTAGTTTCCCACGATGGACTGAACCAAAGCGCGGCTCGCCTTAGCATCGTGATTCCCTTCACATCGACCCCCAGAAACATCGCCACTCACGTTCCAGTCGAGCCTGGCCTGAGCGGTCTACGCACCCCCAGCGTGTTGATGTGCGAGCAAGTGCGGGCCCTTTCGCATTCTCGTTTTCGCCGTCGTTTAGGGCGTGTGGAAGTTGGTGTGATGGAACGGGTTGACGACATTTTACGCCGCCTGCTTGTTTTGTAATCCCTTCGAGGATCAGACCCGGCGGCGCTGGGCGGTGAAGTGGGTAATCAGCCAGGAAGCCTGCCCGCGTGAGTTGGGGCGGGACGGTAACCTGAAAGCGTCGGAGCGTCTCCCGCTGCTTGTCGGTGAGGTCTCGCCAGCCGGCCGTGACCTTTTCATGCTTTTGGGATGCTCCCCGCCTGCTCACAAAGTGCACTGACGTCCATAACGGTCAAATTCGCGAACTCTGGTTGCCCTCCCGGCAGAGCAACAGGGGCCTTCAACACCTGGCCGTTCTCGGAGCGGCTCGGCAGGTCCTGGCGAATGGCCAGCGCCCGCTTCAAGTTGTGGGGCGGCAAGACGCGGGCTCGTCCGGCATCCTGGCGTGGCTTGCGATACAGCCCCTGCAGGCCGGAAGTGCGGTAAGTGCTAGCGCATACGATAAAAATAGAGTGTGAGCTTGGTTCCCAGGCCACTCCCGATGGCAAACTTGGTGAGCCCATTGACGTAGGCGGGGTCGTACACGGTTCTCACCGTACTCACATTGGTCACTGCGATTTCGTTGCGCGAGATCAAGCTTCCGCGCACGTCCAGGCTGCCGCCACCGGTATCCAGCGCCACCGAGCCGCGGGCATACATCAGTCCTGTCCACCGGGCGTCACGCGAGTTCATGGACGAAGTGAGCGGATTGGCCGTGGGATTTTCGGAACTAGCATGATTGATCAGGTTCTTTAGAGAAGAGAATCCTAGATTCCAATGCTGGCGGTCGAAATAGCTGATTTCGGCTTTTAATTGGTCATTGATCTGTTGATTATTCTTGGTCACGTCGGCCCAGGGGGAAACGGCCGAGTTGAGCATGTCCGAAGTGGGCAAAGGAGTGCCCGCGTCGTGGGCCTGTTGCATCTCGCGCAAAAACTCACGCAGTCGGACATAGCGCCCGGTGGTCATTCCCAGATCGGTAATGGACGGGTCACCGGTGGTGGTAAACATGTCGTACATGCGATCAAATTCAAGGACGGCCTGAGGCCCATCGGTGGCGTCCAGGAGAACGGGGAACTGCGCTCCCAACTCGACTTTAATGGCGCCGAGATTGTTGGTTATGGGCGCAGTTTTTATGCTGGAACCGGAAACCGCTGCGTCGTTGACCGGGGCTGTGCCACCTTGCACGTGATCGTCCTGATGATTGGCCGACAGGTTAGCGAACTGGTTTAGGGGTTTGACACCGCTGTTCCAGGGCGCCCCGGTGGGAGCGTAGGCCTCCATCGCCTGAGAGATGGCCGCCATGTCTACCGAGAAGAACTCAGCGCTTGAGGGATCCGGGGGAGTGACTTTGATGTTGCGCTCCGCATACAGGGTCACGGCCGAATCCGGGTCAGCCGACATCTGACTCTTTCCGCGCATGAAGATACTGCCCTGGGTGCTGGAATTGCCGGTGGTCATCACCGACCCTTTGCCCGCCAGGCTGCCATCAACGCTGAGATTGCCGTTTTGAACCTTAAGGAAAGTTCCGTCCGAATCCCAGGGCAGAAACCAACCGGTCTGATCGTAACCCATCAAGACGTTGGGCTTTACACCACCCTGCGCATTGATCGTGGTGGGACCGGAGAAATCCAACCGCAGGTCCTCTTTGAAGATCAGTTTGTAGTTTTCGATTTGGGCGACCACGGTATTGTCGATGCTGCGTAACTGGTTGTTCTGGGGGGTACCACCATTGACTCTGATCGAGTTGGGGCCGTTAAAAGTGTAGGTGCCGCCCGCCATTGCTTTGGAGGTATAGGAGGAACTACTCAACAGGCTTTCCACTGTGGAGGGGGAGAGGTCTGGAGGGGTGGGAACTCCCGTATTCGGCTTGAACTTACCTCCCGAGTTGGTGTTGGCGGGAGTTAAACTCAGGTCGGTGGGCGTACCGTTGGGAGCCACAGTCAAATGCCCGTCACCCGGATCGGTAACCGAAAAAAGGCCTGCCGTGGCCGCTTGGATAGCCCCATTGCTAACGCCGTCTCCGCCCCCTGAGAACTTGACTTTGGTATTGGTGGGTGAACCCGAGACCCACAGATTGCCCCCGGATTCCACCCGATTTTTGCCCGGGGAAACGGACTCGATTCGCCATTCGCCGACTGAATCCACGGCCATGGCTCCGCCCGCCTGGAATGAGGCTTCGGTTGGCTTATCAGTCCCTATCGTCACTTCGATAACCCGCACCTCCTTACCACAAACGCCGCGGATCTGTAGCAAACATTGCTTCACCGGCAGAGCCCGGGTGGGGGAGGTCAGAGGGGGGATCAGGCCGGGCGAAAAGGTGCTTGCCCCTAAATAGTTGATCGACAGATCCGATTTGAGAAGCGTTTGGGTGGTCCAACTCCCCATCGGCCCGGCCGGGTTACTTTGAATGGAATCGTCGGCCACCCGGCCGTTGCTTTGATCCACCAGTATTTGGCCGGGCTGCCACAAATTGATCTGGAAATGACTCTGGCCATCTCCGATGACGCCGACGCAGCAAAAGCTTCGCGGCGCGAAGCCACTGCCCATCGTGTCATTTTCAAAGATGTGCAACCCGGGGATAGTGAGGGTCAAGTCGTGGGCCAGCAGAGGCACTCCCCACAGAGGGTCGGCCTCCAGGCGCATGCGAGCATAGTCCAGGCCGCTTTGGGCGGCCTGGGAGGCCCGGGTGCCCACCTCGCTCTCGCGTTGAAAGCGCAATTGCTCCTGGTGGGTGTAAAAAAAGGCAGTAACCATCATCAGCATCAAGCTGGTGAGCATCAGAGTCAACATCAATGCGAAGCCGCGTTTAGTGCGGACGATTGTTAGGCGCAATCCGAGACCGGAGTTCCAGAATTTCATCCCTGAGCTTACTCCCTTCCAGGGGTCCCTTGACCCGATTCCACAGACGCAAGACTACCACCGCGTTTTTGGTTGACTTAGAAACCTCAAACCCTAACAAATTGCCGGCCAGGGCCCGCAGCCCTCGTACCGTTCCCCCACCAACGGTAGCCCCTCCTGGTGGAGGATTACCCAGAAACCCCGCCGCATAAGTGAGGAAGCCGGCCCAACTGTCGCCGGGAAAACTGGCTACCTGCAATTCTACACGAAAAAGCCTGGCTTTGTCAGTTTGCAGGTCCGCGTGATACAGAATGTAACGGTCCCACAGTGGCAACCCGGTGGTGCCATGAAAGTTGCCGGGCGCGTTCCAGTCGCTCAGGGCCGGCATGCAAACCAGGTGACGCGGCTGTACCGAGGGGCCAGCCATGAGAGGAACGGTAACCTTGCGCAGGATGCCGCTGTCGACCGAAACGCCCGTCAGGGTGGAATGCTCCAGGTCGTGTTTCAGCCTGGTCAGGCTGGAACGGGCGTCGCTTTGCAGATCATTGCGACCCGCCGCCATGCGAAAGCCCCGTTGACCATAGTTAAACACGGAAAAAATCACCAAACTGGCCAGCATTAATAAACAACAACTAAGCACCAACTCGAGCAAGGAAAAAGCGCGCCCCCGTACACACCTCAAGGCACGTTCACTCGAGGATAGAGAAATCGGCGCAACTGCACTCGCTGCAGCCCCACGCCCGGTTTGGCTTGAGTAGGTGTGGCGGCGTTCCACCACACGTCCACGGTCACCAGATAACCTCCCAGATAGGGCGTGGTGCCGCCAGTCACTGACTGCAGCGGCTCGGACTGGATCTGAAAACAAAACTGAGTGCCCAGGTTGGGATCCATCACGTAGCTCCCTTGAGAACCCGTAACCGCCGCAAAATTGTTGGACTCAACGATCTCTTCCAGCTTCAGGCAGGCAAAAGTGACCCCAACCATGGTCGAACTTGTCTTGCGATTGGCGGCCAACAGGCGAGTGAAAAGTGTGACGCTTCCGATCAGGAGGATCGTCAGCAAGCCCAGAGCAATTACCAGTTCGGCCAGTGTGAAAGCACGTTTCGACATTCCTCTAAGTATATCATAAATTGGCAAGTCTGAGCCGAAGGTGGCCGCGGGCGGGGTGCACATGCCATTTATGGGTGAAAATCAGGCGGCCGATAACCACCGTCTTTGCGCATCTTGGTAGCGCTGTATCCTCTCCCGGTCGCGTTTCTTGTAGAATTCGTCGAGACGACCGCTGTGTTTGCAGCATCGCAGCCCAAGCATGCCGTCTGCACCTGCTATATTCCATCGAATTCCGCTTCGGTCAAGGCGGTCTTTGCCTAAAAATCGGATACCGCCTTCGGGAGTCGACCCCAAGTTATCCGTGTGCCACTCCGAGCCTTCAAAAGGGAGAGAAGGGGAGGTCGGAGAGGAGGAGAGGGCAAATAGCGAGCTTGCTGGCCGCCAGTCGGCGCAAATTCTAGCTTTT
>JADMJV010000027.1 GCA_018780265.1 bacterium | reverse complement strand
TGGGCCTGGCGCTGGGCGCGGGTTTGGTGTTGATGGGCAGCAACTATCTGGGGCTCTCCTATCAGACCCGCCTGGTTTTTGGGGGTGCCACGCTCTTTCTGGGCATGGGATACCCGGGCACGCTGCTGGGCATTGTGCTCGGTGAACTCATGGGCACTCTCAAGGCCCGATACCCCTGGATGCGCAGTCTGGAAGTGGGTCTGTTGGTGCGCAGCACGATTGCCTCGTTGCCAGTCGCTTTTCTGGCGTCCTGGTTTTTTTCCGCCTGGACCACCGACAAACTGGGGATGCTGGCCCTCCTTTTCGTGGGATACACCCTTTACACCCATTACCAGAAAGCCAATGGGGGGGCGGTCAAAACTCCCCTGTGGCTGCTGGTGGGCGGCTGGTGGCTGCTCAAGGCACTGTTGGGAAGCCAACCGGCCTGGGCGGATGATGGGGGCTGGGCTGAGGCCACCGGGGGCAATTCTGACCTCACCTGGGCCAATATCGTGCAATGGTGGAATTCGCAAGGTTCGGGCCAGGCTATCAGTCAGGGCCTGGTGCCCGTGGTAGGAGCCGGAGTGGGAGCGGCCATGATTCCCCCCATCGCTCCTCCGAAAGGGGGTCTGGACTACAAAGAAGACGTGACCCAACACGTCACCAAAGACGACAAAGAATTTGCCTACGGCCTGGGTCTAGCTCGCCAGGGAACCGAGCGGTTGCCGGCCGACGGTCGCAGCGAAGCCTTTGGCTACTCGGTAGGCGAAAGCAACGACCCCGAAGTAAAGCCAGGCGACATCGCCCGGGCCGCTCAGTTTACCACCACCGCTCCTCCCGGCTTTGAGCTGAGCATTACCCGCGTGGATGCCGCTTTTGGAGGCGACCACAAGCAGTTCACGATCGTGGCCGTGGCCTCTCCCGAGTCTGCTTTTGCGCCCGGAGAAATTCCCGGGGTGGTCTACGCCGAGGCCAGCACGCCGGCCGGTATGGTGCGAGGCCACATGCGATACACGATATTGGTGGGCACCGGTAAACTGCATCTCGAACCTATGGACCGCGACTGGCTGCGAGCCGATGGCGAGGACCATTTCCAGCTGACGGCCTACATTGAGCCCACCGACCGGGCCCAGATCACCGATGAGGAGCGTCGATCTACGCTGGAACTGGCCACCTATGGCCCCAACGCAAGCTGGGCGGGGGTTAGCTCTCCTGGCGATGGTGAGTTTTATCGATACTGGACGGTGCAGGCCGCCAAAGCCTCCGACCCCAAGGCAATGAAAGAGGCAATCGAGGTGGAGTTAGGCCTGCAGGGGCGCTTTGCCGGAGGGCTCTTTCAACAAAAAATTCCCATCCAGATTCTGCCTCCCCCCCGCCTGGAGGCGGTTCCCGAGGTGCCCTTCCTGGTGCCGGACCACCAGGAGAAGGTGGAAGTGGTCATCGAGGTGATCGGCCAGGCCCCCAAGGAGGAATGGGAACTGGACCCACCCGACTTCAGAAAGGGGGACAAAGAGGCCGTCCTGTTGGACTCTGAGCCGGTCAAGCTGGCGCCGGGCAAATTCAAACTGACATTCAGCCTGGGAAAACTCGACGAGGACAAGAGCTGTGCCGAATCTTGCTGGGCTCTTGTCGGTCGCGAGAAGAAGGGAGCGGAAACCGAAGAGTTTATCTTCAAAGTGCTGGCCGCTCGCCCCGGCGTGGTCATCCTTTCCAAGACGCCCTTCCAGGTGTTGGCCGACGGCAAGAAAGAGCACGAGTTCAAGCTCACCGTGCTGCGCTGGAATGAGCAGAGCAAAAAGGTAGAGGTTGATGAGGCCGCCCTGTCTACCGTGGAGTTTGAGGTAGTCAAGGAAGGCGAGGTCTCCAAAGCCCTGGAGGCGGCCGAACTTCAGTTTAAGTTCACTGACCGCCGCGGCAGCGATCTCAGTCGCCACGCCCTCTATTCGGTGAGTTCGCTGTTGCCGGTACCGGGCATGGGCCTGTGTCAGGGCAAATTTGACGCTTTCCTCAAGGGTGAAACCGACGAGGCCTTCCGTCGCCCCCTGCCCATCGCGCTGGCTCTCGACGCCGTCAGCCTGGAGAAAAACAAAAGCAAGGAAGAAGAATGGAGGCTCATCCTCGACGTTTTGGAGCGCTATTTCAAACGTCCCTATGATAAAGCCGAGAGTTCCGAGCAGTCCGGCAAACTGGCCTGCTTAATCAAGATTTACGAAGAATGGATGAAGCAGCTCGAGCTGGAGAAGCCCGGCATTAAAGCCGATGACCTGCGCCGTAAACGGAGAGCGATCCTCGAGCAGGCAGTGGCCACCTGGAAGGCCATCGGCGAAGGCTATCTGGGCGATGCCAACTTCTACCAAAAACTGTACGTCATCGCCAAAACCGCGGACTGGGTATCCTCTGTGCTGTTTTCGGCCTGCCTCAAGGCCTCACTGGCCTGGGCCGGGCCGCTAGGGGCCACCATTGGCTCGACCTTTGGAGACAAGATCCGCTCCTGGATCAGCAAGTTGGTCGGTAACACCGTCAATGGGATTCCCAGCTCTCAAACGTACGACGAGATACAAGAAGAGCTCTGGGGCGCAGTGCGTGATTTCACCTGGCAAGACGCGCCCGAACTGCTGGCCAAGAAGGTTTTTGGGAAACCTGGAGAGGGCGGAGAAACCGAGGTTCCCTTTAAAGTTAAGGCTGCCCTGATCATCGGCTTCTTGCTCTATCGTTTTTATCGCAATTACGTCGATCCGGATCCCAGCACCGACCAGAAAGACGTGGGATTTGTGAGGGCATGTGAACTGACCGCCTGGGACTTTGGTGGCAAGCTAGCCGGCGACGCCTTCGAAAATTACGTGAAAGAGTGCCCCATCATGTCGCGTGCCGCCGGAGCCCCAAAAGTGAAGGACATCAAGAGTCCCTTCGGCTCAAGCCCCACCCCCGCCGCTCCCTCTGGTGGCGATGCGCCTCCCGCTGCGTCCCCGGCTCCCTCTGGCGGCGATGCGACCCCCGCTCCCTCCAGTGGCGATGCGTCTCCCGCGGTGCCCCCGGCTCCCTCTGGCGGCGATGCGACCCCTGCCGCGCCCCCAGCGTCCTCCAGTGGCGATGCGCCTCCGGCCGCGGGAGACTCAGGACATGCCCCCCCGCCAACGCCTCCGGCCGGGCCAGCCCCTGCGGCTCCCCATGTGGATAGCCACGGGGTTCCCAAGATTGACCTGAGCTAAGAACGCCGATCCATCCCGCCTGACTGTGTCGCGACTCCTTGATGTATAGCCCGATACACCGCGTCGCCACTCCTTGTCGGGCGGGCGCCTCGACGCCCAAAAACGTAACGGACTTATTTCGGGGCACACTAAGTCAGGTGAGTTTGTGGCCGCAATTCTTGCAGAACCGAGCCCCAGGGACAGCCGGGACATGGCATTTGGGACAGGCCGCTGGGGCCGACGGCGCACTTTCGGAGGGGGCCGCCAATGCGTGACCACATTTGCCGCAGAACCTGGCGTTGGGTAGCACCGGCTGATGGCATGACGGGCAGTTCTGCGAGGCCGTGAGTTGGGGCGCAGGGCTCACGGTATCTCCCGGCCTCGCTCCGCAATACTTGCAAAAATGAGCCCCGGGCGGCACCTGCTTGTGGCACTTGGGACAGGTCGATGAATGGTCCACGGCAGGCGGGGAAGCGACCGAGCTGTCCGAATGCGCCGGCGCCGCAACCTGACCCGCTACAGCCTGGGTGGGAGCCGCTGGTGCGACCGACCGAGTCGCCCGGGCCGCGGCCTGGGGAGCTGTCGCTGTCACAGCAGTGGCTGGAGGACGACTTGGAGCCGACAACAGAGGTTGAGCCCGAACCTTGACAGGCAAAGGCTCAGGGACCTGGCCAGCGGGTTCATTCTCCTCAAGGAGAAAAGCGCCGGGTGCCGGTTCGGGGTCATGGAGATCCGGAATCTGGTCGGCGGGTACACCCGTTTGAAAGAAAATCGAGTCGTCCTCATCCTCCGGAGGCGGTGCTGAGGACTCCGGAGGCGGGGTCGGTGCGAGCCTGGCACGCCGAGGGGGAGGGATCAGGGCCGCCCGTGGGGGAGGAGGCGGTCCCGGACGCGGTGGCGTTGCTTCTTCCCATTCCTCCCCGTTATAGCGAAGCCACTTACCGTTGGCCTGGATTTGCCACCACTGTTCCTGCTCATCCTGAATCTCCAAAGCGGCCAGGGCCTGGGCGAATTGCTCCGCGTCCAGTGCACCTTCGTCATAAGACTGAGACAGAGCGCGATATGTTCGCTCAACTTCGGTAAATTTGTTGCCCATCGTGGTCGGCTTCTCCCCAGCAACGTCATATCCCGCCAACCAGGGCAGGCAGGCAAGCCGGTAAGTAATTAAGCCCCGCTTCCGTTTTGAGCGGTTTGGTCGCTTAGGCCCTAAGATCCTTCGCTGATGGGCGAGCAAGGGCAGATTGCCGGCTGAAAGTTAGTGCTGGTTAAAGAATTTGGCTATCAACCGAGTCCGGGGCCAACAGCCAGCACGCTCTCGTTCCGGTCCGCGATCATGTTTCTGTTTCGCGAGAAGCCGCCGCCCCCAACGTGCCGGCGGCCCCAGGGCCTCCTGCAGAATTTCGGTCAGTAGGGTGCCTTTACCGATCGCAGGAGCACTGGTGGTGATCGCCTATCTGCACCAGTTCCAGCGCCCTCGCAAGGACCAGCACGGTGAAAAGTCTGGGCAGCGCCCTGGTACTGGCCTGGGCCTGCGCCTTCCCCTACCAGGGTCAAATAAAGGTCCTGATCCTCGACGCCGACTCTGACCCAGGGCAGGCAGACCCGCAGATACTCGCACTGGTCAGCTCCGGTCAGGCGACGCTTCAACTGGTTGGGATGGCCGGAGGCGTGCATCACGTCGTCGTCGCCCCCGCCGTGGGTGAGGCCGAGAACCTGGCCTAGTTCGTGGAGAAGGATGGATTCGACGTCGTATCCGGTCCGAGTGGTGTGAGGATCTTGCGCAAAGGAGCCGTTGGTCCCGAATGGCTGCAGTGGGAAGAAGGTAATGGTGGGCCGGGCGTTACCGTCGAGACCGGCCACCGCCAGCGTGCTGGGGTCAAAAGGATTGGCGCCCCAGGAAATCTTAAGATCGCTGTCATTCCCCACGATCTCCAATTTCACGGGCCTGGGAACGGCCTCGGCCCAATCGTCCACCACCTGAGCCCAGTGCAAAACGGCGCTTTGCATGGCGGCCGCCGAGACCAGGTCGAAGTGGTCGATGGTTTGTTGGTAATACGAGGGGTCGATTTCGATTCTGAGGCGGGGTTCACACCAACGCCAGCCGTCTTCCAGAAAGCAGATTCCCATCGACGGACCTAGATCGTGTTGTCCACCGCCACCGATCTGCGGCCAGCCGAATCCACCATGACGGCCTGAATCTCGTGGTGGCCTTCACCGCTTTTGAAATCCACGTAGTTGCTGTAGGAGACGCAGTCCTCCGGAACCTTGAACTCCTTGACGTTACCCTTGAAGCTGACCGATGCCTTGGCCACAGCAAAGCCGTCGTCCGCCTCGGCAGTGCAGGTAACCCGGTAGGTTTCGATGTCGGTGATCTTGTGATACGAGACCTTAACTGACATGAATCGGCTCCTTTCGAATCAGGCGAAACTGATGAATCGACGAGGCGGCCCCCTTCACCCTTTGGGGTGATTCCTCCTACAATCCGTCCTGCCAGGGGTAGAGAAAGCTGAGAGGGGCGTCGGTTCGTTGGCGCCAGAACCAGGCATGGTGGCTATGGGGCGGGAAGAGGCGGGTGAGCATGTCTACTCCGTATCGATAGCCGTCCTTCCACAGGGCGTGCTCGAGTTGAAACATCTTATCGGCGGCGTCCGCTTCGCTCTCGCTTCCCTGCCCGGCGTCCATATAGATTTTCTGGGGGTAGTGGGCGTCGGAGATTTCTACCTGGCGGATGATTTCCGATTGGGCCCACCAGAAGCTGCTGGACATGCAGGCCACGCGTTGGAAGACCTGCGGCAGGACGCGTCCGGCGTAGAAGGCGAACAATCCGGCCAGGGAGGAGCCCATAATGCCGTTCTGGTCGGGCAAGGTCCGGTAGTGATCGTCCACGGCAGGCTTGATTTCATTGACGAGAAATCCGAGGTAGGCCCCGGCTTCGCCGCCTCCTCCTTCCTCGACATCGAAGGAGGGGGTGTAGTCTATGTGCCGCTTAGAACTGGCCGCTCGGGCTTCGACGGCGACCACGAGTATGTCGTCCATCATTCCGTTGAGGATCAGGCCGTCCAGAGTCTCGTCTAGGCGCAGCTCGACGCCGGCCTTCGAGCCGGCCAGGGTGAGGCTGTCGTCAAAGACCGTCTGGCCGTCGTGGTGGTAGAGGGCGGGATAGCGTTTGCTGAGGTTGCGGTCGTAGCCGGGAGGGGTGTAGACCCAGGTGCGGACGGAATCGCCCTCAAAATGGAAAGTGCGGAAGGGCTCCCAGCCGCCGTTGGAGCGCGTGAAATTCGGATAGATTTCGTTGACCATTCCGGGTTGAAGCAGGTAGTTCTCCCCCACCGACCACTCCTCATCGTTTACCAAGACTTTAGCGCGCCGCGGGCCGGGGAGGTCGAAATCGAGAATCCATCGATCGCTACCTTCACTTTGGAGCAGCTCACCATTCCCCCATTGGAATGGCCCCTGCCCCCGGACGAAGATCTGGTTTCCGAAACCGGCGTCATAGTGAACCTCAAGTCTGGTGTTGGCCATGGGTTCCCCCTGAATTTTGATTCCAGGCGTTACGAGCTTGTCTCAATGACCTCCTTCGAACATCCGTCAGGCGTCCAGGGAGTTCTTGGGACGCAAAGGGCGCGGGTTACCATCCCAGACGGCCGTCAGCAGTTTGCGCGCGCAGGCGGTCGCGGCTATACCTACTTCATAAGGCGGAGCCTATCTATGACAAGGTCTGGGAAAGCACAACTCTGACGTGGGGAGGATCGCCTAAAAGCCACGGAATCCTGGAAAGGTGTTGGGAGCCGGACTCTTCTGCCCAAAGAGCAGCCCATGAGGCGGCCAAGAGGTCAGCCCGGCTTTCGGGATTGGAGTACAAGTGATGTATATATTGATTCACAGGAAGCAAGATGGCGCGAAGTATGCCGAGTACGTTTTCGGCGAGAGCGAGGAATCCGTCGGACGTCTTAGGCTAGACAAAGAAACGGGAGGGGTCACTCTCATCGAAGCAGCCCCTGATGATACAAATTTGGGCATGTTTCAGCGGGCAGAGAGGAAGCTGACCCAGCATTGGAAAGCAGGTGTGATTCCCGAAAAGACTTGTTGGGCAACCTGACGGCACGAATGAGACCTTCCTCGCCGCTCACTTAAAGCTCTGGCTAAACCCGGGCTGGCGGGGTCGAACCCCCCTTGCCATCGCGGCGGGCCCGGCTCTTCAATTCAAGACGCGCCAACAACCCGAAATGATCGCTGGGGTAGATTCCCTCCCAGCGATCGGTGATACGCTGGCAAAAGTCAACTTCAAAATCCGCGGTGGTCAGCACGTAGTCGATGGGGCCCAGGGTGGGAACCCCGTGGAAACCATGAAACGTCCCCTCCTGATCGGAACCGTGCACCGCAAAGCAATCCTGCAGGCCTTGCAAGGCCGACAGGCTCTCCAAGACTCGCTCCACATTAAAGTCTCCCAGCAGCACCGCCGGAGCATCGATTTCGCTCATGTGCCGGCGCACCAACTCGGCCGACTTCTGGCGCGCCATCACCCCAACATGGTCCATATGGACGTTATAAAAATGGATCTCCTGGCCCGAATCCATCAGCAACACGTGGTTGCATATGCGGGGACAGCCGGCGTCCCAGGCCCGGCCGGGCTGAGCCGGGTCGGGGCCCAACCAGAACGTTTCTTGAAACACCGCCTCCAGGCGTCGGCAGTCCCAAAAGACATAGCAACCTTCTCCGTCGCCCAGGGGCTCGCGGCCCCGTCCGTGCCAGGCATAGTCGGGCAACATGGCCACCAGATCCTGATGCTGGTTGGGCATCACCTCTTGAAAGGCCAGCACGTCCGCCGGATAAAGTTGCAGCACCTGCTGGAAGAGCGGGCGACGGGCCTCCCAGTGATTGGGACGGTCCTGGGCCCAATCCAGGCGTAGATTGAAGGTCATTACGCTCAGCATGGTTGGAATCATACGTCCTCCCGGGCCGCCGCCCTGCGCTCCAGGATCTTCTACTTCAAGCCAATCAAGACGACTTTGGCCAAAGCTGTTTACATCGGCCCAGTTTCAGGTATTTCGAGAGCTGAGTAATTACAAGATGGGACCCCTGAAATCGTGAAATTTCTCTGCCTCTTTCTGCTGCTGATCGGCGTGGCTATAGCCGAGCCCAAATTCCAGTATGACAAGGCCCAGGTAAAAACCCTGGTCAACCAGGGCGACCCGTCCAAGCATATCGACCTGGTATTTGTAGGAGATGGTTACACCCCCAATCGCTCCTCCGAACTGGAACGCGATGCCCGCGATGCGGCCGATTCGCTCTGGAAGTATCCTCTCTTTAAGGACTACAAGCAGTATTTCAACGTTCATCTGGTCTCGGTGCCGTCCATTCAGGAAGGGCAAAAAACTCACTATGCCTTTGGCTCGGAAACGCTCAACAATGGTCAAGGTACGGTGGATGTGACCAAAGAAAACGAGCTGAAGGCCGTGGCGGCCAAGGCGCCCGGCTGCGACGTGATCATCGTTTTGACCACCATGCTCGGACGTGCTCACGCCGGCGACTTCATTGTATTGCCGGGGCGCAGCTTCGAACCGTTGCCTCACGAACTGGGTCACAAACTGGGCAAACTGGGGGATGAGTATTCCAGCGAGAGCAGCCTGGCCGACCGCCGATCTCTCAACTTTGGCAGTGGCGACATCCCCTACCCCAACCTGACTTTGCCCAGCAAGATCGATCCCACCAATGCAGAAACCATCAAAAAGACGGCCAAATGGGGGCACTTTCTGGAGCTGCCTGGAGCTTTTCCCCTGGTGAGCGCCTATCAAGGCGGCTTTTATCGCACCGTTGGCGTGTGGCGGCCTACCTTCGCCTGCATTATGGACGATGACGGCGCCCCCTTCTGCCCCGTCTGTCACGAAGAGATGGTCAAGGCCATCTACGCCAAATGTGGCGTCCCTTTTGACGACAAAGCCTATCACCGCCGTCACCCGCTCAGTCAGTGGCGCTGATGCTTTCCACTCAATTGCTCGCTCCCGGCCAGCTCGAAATGCGCCAGGTTGCCGTACCGGAGGCAGGCCCCGGGCAGGTCGTCATCAAGGTCGAGACCGCTTTGACCTGCGGCACAGACCTGAAAACCTATCGGCGCGGCCATCCCAAGTTTCCCTTTCCTTTCTCGCTGGGCCACGAATACACCGGTCTGATCCATCAGGTGGGCGACGGCGTTAGCGACTTCCAGGTGGGCCAGGCCGTCATGGGCGTCCATTCCGCCCCTTGCCTGACGTGCCGTATGTGCAAACGAGGCTTTGAAAATCTGTGCGAGAGTATTGTCAGCCGCATGGCTCTGGGCGCTTTTGCCGAATACTACCTGGCCCCAGCCGAAGTGGTGCAACAAAATCTCTTCCTTCGCCCCGCCCACGTCTCTGCCCAACGAGCGGCGTTCTTAGAGCCCCTGGCTTGTGTGGTCCAGGGTCAGGCCCAGGTTCCCCTGCAAGCCGACGACACGGTGGTGGTCATGGGCTGCGGCACCATCGGGCTGCTTCATATCATGCTGGCCAAGGAGCGCGGTGCCGGGCGCATCATCGTAAGCGGCCGCCACCGACAACGGCTGGAGCTGGCCGTGGAACTGGGGGCCACCGACGTCATTGATGTGGACCAGCAGGACGCGCGCCAGGCCGTGCAACGCCTGACGCAGGGCCGAGGAGCCGAGCTGGTCATCGAATGTGTGGGTCGTCCCGAGGCCTGGCAAGAAGCCCACTGGCACGCCGGCCAGGGCGGCTTTGTGCTGCTCTTCGGTGGCTGCCCCGTGGAGAGCACGGCCACTTTTGACTGCACCCGCATCCATTATGACCAACTGACCATCAAAGGCGTTTTCCACTTTACTCCGACCGATGTGAAGCAGGCCTACCATTACCTGTGCAATACCCCGCTGCCGGTGGAAAAAATCTTGAGCGGCAGCGCTTCCCTGGCCCAATTGCCCGACGTTATCCAACAACTGGATCGCGGACAGGGCATCAAATACGCCATAGTACCCTGAGGAGAATGAATGACTACCACCATGCAGGCCGCCCAGGCCGTTGATTACGACGATGTGCGCATCGTGGAGATGCCCGTGCCCCAACCGGGGCCCGGCGAGGCCCTGGTTCGCGTGCGCGTGTGCGGCATCTGCGCCGGCGACGTAACGCCCTGGTATATTCGCAAGAAGTGTCCCATTGTGGTGGGCCACGAACCGGCCGGCGACATCGTAGGCTTGGGCCCCAATACGCCGGGCTTTGCCGTGGGCGACCGCGTCTTTGTCCACCACCATGCCCCCTGTGGCCAGTGTCGTGACTGCCAGCGAGGCTTTCCTTCGATGTGCTCCACCTGGCGCTCCACTCATCTGGTCCCCGGAGGAATCTCGGAATATTGCCTGGTGCCCGCCACCAATCTGCAACACGACACTCTGAAACTGCCCGACAACCTCAGCTACGACGACGGCGCCCTCATCGAGCCCATCGCTTGCGTGGTGCGCGCCTTTCACCGCTGCGGACTGCAAAAAGGAGACACGCTGGCGGTCATCGGGCTGGGCTTCATCGGTCAGGTCATGGTGGGCCTGGCCCGCCACTACGGAGCCGGCAAGGTGTTTGCCGCCGACCTGGTCCCCTACCGATTGGAGCGGGGCAGGGCTAT
Source organism: bacterium (assembly GCA_018780265.1). Taxonomy (GTDB): domain Bacteria; phylum Vulcanimicrobiota; class Xenobia; order Xenobiales; family JADMJV01; genus JADMJV01. The sequence continues at coordinate 9,936 of JADMJV010000027.1, read as the reverse complement.
GGGGGCCGACCTGGTGGTGGACGCCAACCACGAGAACTTCGTGGAGGCCATTCGCAAACACAACGGGGGACGGGGAGCCGACGTGGTCATGGTGGGCCCCTCCAAGCCGGCCATTTTGCAGCACGCCATCGACTGCGCCGGAGCCGGCTCCACCGTGCTGGTGTTCATGGGACCAGAGCCTGGCGTGAAGGTAGAGTTAGACCTCAATCACCTCTTCTTCCAAGAAATCTCGCTCGTTTCCAGCTACAGTTGCGGACCGCAGGAAACCCGTGAAACGTTGCAATTGCTGAGCGACGGAGTGATCAGCAAAGAGCAGTTGATCACCCACCGCTACCCACTGGCCCAAACTCTGGACGGCTGCCGCCTCACGGCTCAGGCCCGCGACTCGCTCAAAGTCGTAATCGACCTGTAAAGTGCCCAATCTCTGTGTTTTTGCCGGTTCCGCGCCCGGCCGCAAGGCTGTCTATGCGGCCGAGGCTCGCCGCCTGGGCCTGACATGTGCCCAACAGGGCTGGGGGGTGATCTATGGGGGTGGCGGCTCCGGCCTGATGGCTGCTGTAGCCGACGGTGCCATGGCCGCCGGCGGCTATGTGGAGGGGGTCATCCCCGACAGCATGGTCAAACTTGAATGGGCCCACGACAACCTCAGCGAACTGCACATCGTGGAGACCATGCACCAGCGCAAGCAGCGCATGCACGACCGCAGCGACGCCTTCGTAGCCCTGCCCGGCGGCGTGGGCACCTTTGACGAAGTGTGCGAAGCGCTGGCCTGGCAAAAGCTGGAGATCCACAAGAAACCGGTAGCCTTGCTCAATGTGGCCGGCTTTTACGATAGCTTTGTGGCGCTGCTGGATCATCTGGTCACGGAGGGCTTTTACGCGCGGGGCGACCTGGACCGAATGTGGGTAGTCGACAGTTGCGAGCAGCTCTTTGAGCGCCTCCAGGCCCAATGAAACGAAAACTCTCGTTGCTGGTCTTGCTGGCTCTGGCCGGTGGCACCGACCCCCTGAGTTGGTCCAGTCTGCGCCGCCAGCCCGGACCCGAAACGCTGCGCCTCAACGCCTTGCTCAAGGTGCTGCCCGACAAAGTGAAGGGGCCAGACTGGAAGCACATTCCGCTGCGAGTGGGGGGCAACTTTATCAGCGAAACCTGGATGCACGGTCCGGGAAGAGTGCTCAATCAACATTTCATGGAATCGCCCGGGGCCGGTTGGATCCAGCTTGAAACACTGCACTACAAATTGCCCGACACCTTTGGCCTGATCCTGTCGGTGGGCGACAATCCCCCCCATGACGGAATTGGGGTGCGCTTCTGGTATAGTTCGGGTGGAAAACCGATCGTGAGCGAGGCAGCCGACCTGAGTTTCCAGAACTGGAAATCAGCCACCCCCGGGCCTATGATCCCTATCCTGCGCTACCCCGTCAAAATCTCGGAAGACTATCAGGCGCCCCCGCACTGGCTCACCGACCTTCCCATGGCGCGCCTGGACAAAATTGACTCGGCCGCTCAACTCAAAGCCCTGGCTCTACAAGGCTACGCCAGAATTGTGCCGGCCTTTCGCAAAGCCCTGGAGGCAGGCCAGGTCAAGCGCAAAGTCTATGGTCGCTACGAAGGTAAGGGCATTCCGCCGGCGGTTATGCTGGTCGACATCAGCCCCGCCGAAAGCCAGCAACTGCTGCACCAGGTGGAGCAGCAGGTGCAAACCTGGACAGAGGCGGTCCAGCAAAACTCGCCGGCCTATTACGCGGCCTATCGACGAGTTGTGCCCTGGCCGCCTCAGTAAAGTCTAGGGGAAACGGACCACCAGTTGCCCCAGCGCGTCTCCGTGGGGCCTCAGTTCGTGGGCTCCGCGAATGCTGGCCTCGGAGAATCCTCCCAAGTCACACACTTTGGGTGCTTTGAGATGGCCTTCTTCGAAGAGCACTCTCAATTGGTCCAGCACCTGACGGTAGGTCGGCCAGTGCCGGGGTTCTCCAAAGTGGATGCGAGCCCCGGTGAACTGGACGTGCAGCGATGCTGACTTGCCGAACAGCCAGTTGGAAGCGCCTTCGGCTACATCGGTAGGTTGATCCAGGACCGAAACCACCGCACCACCAAACCCGATGGATCGAAAGCACAGTTGGCTGAGGCGATGACCCACCAGGTCAAAGGCGGCCGCCAGGTCGTGTCCTTGCGTCAGCGACTGGATTTGCTGTTGAAGATCGTCCAGCGAGCGCTCCCGGTATGCAATGACATTCTCGGGCGAGAGGCCCAGGTGATCGGTCAACTCGCGGTAGCTTCGCTCACTCCCGGCCGTTGCCAAAATAGGATTGGCTCCACAATGACGACACAGTTGAATGATCATCGAACCCAGCGGACCGGATCCTCCGGTGACCAGCGCAGCCTGGCCTGCTTTTAGACGGGCTTTATGGAGGACAGCTTCATAGGCGGTGATTCCCAATGTGGGCACAGCCGCTGCCTCGACAAAACTCAGGTTGACGGGCTTGCGGCTGACAAACTCGGCCGCAGCGCAGACAGACTCGGCGTAGGCATGATTATCCTTGCCTCCGCCCAGGTAGCTCCAGACCTCGTCACCGACCTTAAAGTCGACAACGCCGCTGCCAACTTCCTCGACAACTCCAGCCACATCGTAACCGAGAACTCGGCCCTGGATATTGGAGTCAAAAGCGTGAATCGATACTGCTTTGACCTTGATCAGGAGCTGGCCCGGCCCGGGTTGGGCTTCCTCTTGCTCTTCAAGGTGCAGATCTTCGGCACCGCCGCGGCGGGCAACTTCCACTACTTGCATCATTGCTTTAATCTCCTTCGGAAAGGATGTACAGACTATTCCCTCAATACGGTACGATCAATCACTCATTGAGCGGCTAGGAATTTAAGCGGATGTTCAACAACAACGGGCACAAAATCAAGGTGCAATTTGAAGGTCGGGAACTCCAGGTGGCACTGGGCACCACGGTCGCCGAAGTTCTGGGTCAACTCTACATTCGCGATCACGAAGTGGTGGGCGCCACCCTCAATCATCACCTCGTTTCACTGATCACCAAACTGGATGGCGACTCCGTTCTAGAAGCGGTCGTGCCCTGCAGTCGTGAAGGCCAGGCCATCATGCGACGCACGGCCACACACATTCTGCACGCCGTCTTCTTCACACATTTTCCGAAGTATCGGCTCAAGATAGGCCAATCTTTGTTGGGCGGCTACTACTACGAGGTCGTCCCCCTGGATGGTGAGCCCGATCCTGACCTGGCCAGTCTGGCCCAAGAGGCCCAGAAACGATTGGACGAAGTGGTGGAACAGGACCTCACCCTCTATCGCCATGCCGTCAGCACCGAGGCTGTTCCCATGTGGGTGCAGGACCCTTTTTGATACAAGCGCAAACTCTTGAAAGCCTACGCCTCCCCCATTGTCCAGATGGTGGAGTTGGGCGATTACCGGGACTTAATGCACGGGCCCTGCGCTCCCTCCACGGGAGGCCTGCGTGGCACCCAGGTACTGGCCTATCCCCCCGGTCTGGTGCTACGCTTCCCTCAGCCCGCCTTGACTTCACCTCTCCCCCAGCCCGGCCGAGAAGACCGCAAGCTCTTTCAGAGCTATCACGAAACCCGCGACTGGTATGAGTTGATCGGAGTTTCGGCTGTGGGAGACCTGAACGCTGCTGCACTGGAAGACCGTTTTGAGCACGTCGTTCATCTGGCCGAGGCCCTGCACGAAAAGAAGATTGCCCAGATCGCCGACAGCATTCACTCGCGCCGCGACCAGGTGCGCCTGGTCTGTATTGCCGGGCCTTCTTCGTCTGGCAAGACCACCTTTGTGAAGCGACTGTCGGTTCAACTGGAGGTCAACGGCCTCAAGCCCCTTACCTTGGGCCTGGACGACTTCTACCGAGACCGCAGTCAGGCCCCGCGGGACGAAAACGGGGAATACGACTTCGAACGCTTTGAAGCCCTCGAAGTCGACCTTCTGGAAGAGACCCTGATGGGACTGTTGGCGGGAGAGGAAGTGGGCCTCCCCCGCTATGATTTTGAGACGGGCCAACGCAGCCACCCTTCCAACTGGCCCAAAGCGCGCCTCAACCCGGGCCAATTGCTGGTAGTAGAAGGCATCCACGGCCTCAATCCAGCGCTGGCGGCGGGGCTGGGCAACGAGGCGCGCTTTCGCATCTTCGTCAGCGCCCTCACCCAATTGCGCATTGATGAGCACAACCGGGTATTCACCTCGGACGCTCGACTGCTGCGCCGCATCGTGCGCGACCGACGCTTTCGCGGTTTCAACGCCGCCGACACCATCATGCGCTGGCCCAGCGTGCGTCGCGGCGAAGAGAGCTACATCTTTCCCTATCAGGACTTGAGCGATGCCATGTTCAACTCGGCCCTGGTTTACGAAACCGCCGTGCTGCGACCCTTTGCCTGGCGCTACCTGCTGGAAGTGCCTCGCACACACCCGGCCCGAGTGCGCGCCTACGAACTGCTGAAATTCCTGGAACTCTTCGTGCCCGTCTTTCCTGATAGCATTCCTGTCAATTCGGTGCTGCGCGAGTTTATAGGAGCCCCTTAACTGACGGGATTAGCCTGACATTGGCGAAGGACGCTCTATGAGAGCCTGTTTGTGTTTCACCGTGGCCGCCCTGATGGCCGGATGTTCCACTCCCCCGTCTCCTCCTGCCTCCCCCACGACCAGGCTCGAAGCGGTGAGCATGGCTATACCTGGCCCGACCCAAACTGCGGGTCCAAGGTCCAACGCGCCCAAATGGGTCCAGGACGGGATGGACCAGGTGCTGTTGGGAAAGCCCGATCAGGCCATACCTCCTCTACTCAAAACCCTCGAGGTGGACCCAACCCACGGCGAAGCCCACTACTGGCTGATGCAGGCCTACCAGAAAAAGGCCGATTCCGGCCTGGCGCAAGAGCACGCCCGCCAGGTGGTAAAACTGATGCCTAACACCACTCAAGCCGACGAGGCTCAAGCCTTACTAGAATTGAGCACTGCCCCCAAGCTTGAGGGCACAGGCAAGCGTCCGACAGACGTAAAAGGCTTTGAAAAAGCCAAACTTGGGATGAGCGAACCTCAAATCCGTCAAATCTACCAGGATCAACTCAAGCCGTTCAGGGGCCGCTACGCCAACCCCAGACATCGGGTCCCCTTTTGCTTGCAACGACAGTTTGGCAGCCAGGTGATGGACGTGCTCCTTACTTTCGACGTCGATGACGGGTTGCTCTCCGGAGTCTACATTCGACCCAAGAACTATCCGTCGGGCAGCCAACGGGACTTTCTCGAGATGCTGGCCACGCTTACCCAATTGTATGGTCCGCCCCAGGCCGACGACAATCTCGAGGGGTTGGTGGAAAGACTGCGAAAAGTGTGGAACTTCCCCTCGGCCCGGGTTCACCTTAACCTCTACGGAGGGGGCGATTTGAGTATCACGATTCTGCGCCCTCTGTAACCATTCGTTCATAACCCGGCAAATGGTCCCTGTTAGCCTGGGGTCACCATGAAAATCTTGACTTCGCCCCCCTACAGCCGGCTGGCCCAGCCGCCCGCACCCCGCCCCCAAAAACCGGAGCCGCCCCCCGACCCCGGCAGGGGTCGCAACGAAATGCTGGGGGCTGCCATCGGCGGCCTGGCCCTGGCCGTGCCTTCGGTCAAACTGGGATTTGCCGCCGCCCAGGTCTACGGGCCCGAAATCGGCAATTCCATCACGCGCCGGGGGCTGACCATGCTGAGCGAAGGCTCCCTCTCGCCCACCCACGCGGTGCGCGCCATCCAGTGGGCCACCGACCCAATGGTGCAGGCCCGCGTGGGCGGTCTGGCCATCGGCACCTTGGGAATTTTGGTGGGGGCCGGAATCGGTTACCTGGCCGTGCGCTCCTTCACCCCGTCCTGAAAACAGTTTCTGCCACAGGGCACTCAAAAGAGGAATAAACAAGCAAGAAAGAGCGACCTGAGTGCGCATGAGACGAAGTCCCTGGCTAGCAACAGTATCGATTTTCTCCAGCAGCGTGGCGGTCTGGGCCGCCTGTGGCTACTTCGAACCGGATCGTGGACCCCGGTTGAATCCCGTAGCGGTAAGGCCGGCCATAACCCAACCCGGCCAGCGCGCCTTTCTGACCTGGGACGAGCAAAAGCAATTGGAGAGTTTCACGGTCCAGCCCGAGTTTAGCGGAAACGCCAAGGACTTCGGTATGGTGATCCCCACCCCCAACCGACCCAAGTTGCAGGAGATGCCCAAGGATTTTTTCGCGTCCTTAGGGACCTTCACCACGTTGCTGCCGCTGGATACCAGCAAATTTCGAATGCCTGTGCAGATTTCGGCGGCCCAGTCCATGAGCGCCCCTTCCGCCAAAGCAGAAGCCCGGTCCATGCCGCCCCAGGTAAAAATTCTGGAGCGCGGGATTGTAGGCACACTAGACTACAAGATCTTGGAAGCGGATGATAGCCGGGCTCTGACCAAATGGCTGCGCGACAATCGCTACAGCTACCGAGGCCAGGAAGCCATTCTCGATTCCTACGTCAAAAAGCATTGGTATTTCACGGTCATGAAGATCGACTCACGCAATATGAAGAAACGCCCCGACGGCACGTTTTTGGGCGAAGTCACCCCCAGTCGTTTCACTTTTCAGGCGGCCAGGCTGATCTACCCACTGCGCATCACACGGGTCAGCGTGATTGACAGCACCGATGTGCAACTCTACGTCCTGGCCCGGAAGAAAATGGATATGGACGGAACCTGGTCCTTCGAACCCAACTTTTGGCGGGCCTGGAAACAATCGATGGCCATGGCCTATCCCAACAAGTTGACACCCGAAGACAAGCTATGGCTCGAACGGGTAAAAAACTGGAGTCCCCGCTTCGTAGCGGCCGGGTCCTGCCTGGAATGGACGGCCAAACTCACACCCCAGCGGCTGCAGGCCATCCAGCGCGGCCCCACTCCCAGAGTCCTGACGGGACACTTGAAGCCCGGCTGGACCCTGACCAAGATTCGCAAACGCTTCCAAAAAAGAGAAATGGACCGCGACATCGACTTCGTGCCGGCTTCGATACTCGGCATTGAGGACGATATAGAATACATTTCGCACCTGCCCGTCCCAGACCCCAACTCAGCCAGCTTCCAGCCTCAAGGCCTGGCTGTGCCCAACAGCCGTTTCTGACTCCAGTTCGCTCCGTGAGCACACCCCGCTGAGCTATCTTCTATGTTATTTTGAGACCCCATGGGGTAAACCGGAATGTTTGAGCCACTCGTCGGCGCGTCATTTACGCGCTGGATGGCCCCGATCCAGTGGCGAGCTGGGAATTGCCGTTGGGAGTTGTTGAGCCAGGCTTTCACCTCAGCGTTGCGCTGGTTGGATTGAGACGCAAATATCGCCCAGAAACCCATGAGGATGCGCGACCTGGAGAAGTCCAACACTGTGCTGATCGTGCTGGCCCGGCTGGTGCTGGTGGACTGCGACCGAATGACTCTTGAACGTGACGCCAGGGATTGAGCGACGACGGTCAGAACCTCTAAAGAATGCGACTCCAGCTTGTGTGCCTGATTCTATTCTCCCTGTGGGGAGTGGCGGGGGCGGACGATCTGCAGGGGCTGTGGGCCTTGGAATCACTCCACCTGGGTGACAAGATCATTCGCGACCCCCGTTGGAAGTGTAGCCTGCGGTTTGAAGGCGACCGGTTTCGTCTCATCTCTACCAGTGTGACCGAAAAGCGGCTGGTTGGCCGCGATGGCAGCTCAACGACGCGGCCCATTGAGCATGAGGTATTCCTGGGCGGCTCGTATCAGCTCGACAAGTCTCAATTAATCCTTCACGTGCAGTCCCCCGTGACCTCCGAGCAGACGGACTTCGCCCAGACCAACTTCGGCAAGGCCGCTGCCGATGGCTCCTACCGGCCCGGCGTGCTGGTTCAGGATCAGCTCAAGCTGCGCGCTGTCGGCCGGGAATTGATTTTCGTGCGGCAGAACCACAAGTGACGCCGGCCGGGGCATCCTTGGAGCCGCCGACAAAGCGCCCCGCTTAGTGTCCCCCGACGCAAATTCCCTCAACATTTTTGGACGTCGATCCATCCCGCCTGACTGTGTCGCGGCTCCTTGCTGTATAACCCGATACACCGCGTCGCCACTCCTTGTCAGGCGGGCGCCTCAACGCCCAAAAACGCAAGGGACTTACGCCGGGGGACACTTAGCGCCTGGGATGTTCCTTTAACCATTGGCGCCAAAATTGGGCGGCCTTGGTCAGGTATTGCTCTTCCTCGGGCAAGCCCAGATTGTGCAAAACCCCCAAGTTCTTAGGCTTTCCTGGAGTGGTCAGGCCGGTGAGTTCTTCCAGATTTTCGCAAGCCAGGTCGCTGAATGGCCTGCGCTTCAATTCGAGCACGTGCAGCAGGGAGGGATAGGCCTCGTCGCTACGCATTTGAGCCAGAGACAAGGCGGCCGAAGTGTAGACGTCGTAGTTGTTGGTCTGCAAATCGCGAAAACGGGCCAGAACAGGAACCGCGGGTTGGTGTTTCAACGGACCCATGGCATAGGCCAGGGCGATCAGCAGTGGTTCCTTGGCGGCGGAATATTCTTGCAAGTGCCGTTGCAAGAGTTCGTTAAGCGCATTGGCCTGATCGGCCCGCTTGCCCTGCGGCCTCGATCTCTTGAACCTGGTTGACGGTAGTCTGATTGATGGTCGAGACGCGGGTATAGGCAAAGGTGCGTGGCATGGAGCAGTCCCCCGTTCGGAAAGGATGTCCGAAAAATATGCCATGTCCAGAACCATGTCAAGCCACTTTTCGGACAGTCCGTCGGGAGGGGTCCGCAATCGAGCGATTATGGACATCTAACCTAAGCTGGAGAACTTTTACCTTCCGGCTTTTGGGGCAAAAATAGCAGGCTGGTGGCTTCTGTCGCAGGAGCGGAAATTTTCTGGGGTTTGGGCTTACACCCCCATAGAGGTAGTTATGTTTGAGATCTGAGGAATCTCGCCAACAGGCTGAGAGGGCTGAACGTAGCAGGTTGGCGTTGGAATGGCAGATTCAGAAGTATCAGGGTGTCTTGAGCGAGAACGCAGAAAGTCTGGCTGAGGAACGTGCGCTACGGCAGCAAGCTGAGGCCAGATTGCTGCAAGACCAAGAAAGTTTGCCACTGGAGAACTTAAAGGTGGACACTCCCACCTCCACGCGTAAGGGCTGGGGACATCGACTGCGGGGGTGGCTGGGACTTAAAGAGGCTAAATGAAAGCCAAATTTAGCCTTGAGCCACTCTTTCTTTTAGAAGAAAGCCGCCTGGTGCTCTGAGAGTATTTCACAGCCAGCTTGAGACGCATTAGCTCACTGAGGGAGACTCCTTCAGACTGAGCTTCGCGTTTGAGTGCGGCGTGAAGACTCTTAGAAATGACGATGGTAACCCTTCCAGAGAGAGACTTCACCTCTTCTTCAAAGGCCTCTATCTCCTGGCGGCGCAGGCCGGCCAGTTCTTGCTGCAGCCACCGGTAAAGCTCCGAGCGCACAAGTTGATGTCGTTCATCCGGAGTGGACCAGAGAGAACGCAGGCGACCTTCCGGACCAAAGAAAATGCGCGAGAATTCAGGCGCCGTAACGCCTTTCTTCAGCAGTTTCTTGGCTTCGCTTTGGATAGACTTTGCTTCGGTTGTATTCAAGATTGCAGCTCCCTTAGAGGAAGCGGACCTCTACGGCGCTGGTATCAAGAGCCCGTTCCCCTGTTTGCATTCGCCAAGTTCCTCGGAAATAACCAGACATAGTCCAGCCACCGAACTCCTCAAAGCAACGGTCTTCGACAGAAGCGATTTCGGCTTGTAAATCACGTCCGCCATTGTCTTTAACGGGAAGATAGAAGGTGGCTTTTACGCGGGCCATCAGACACCATTATATGCAGTGGCACATAAAACTGTCAGCGATCGTTCGATATGAGCCACCTCCGGATAATGCCAGGGGTGCGATCGTTCG
>JADMJV010000177.1 GCA_018780265.1 bacterium | reverse complement strand
AGGGCTGTGTTCCGGGAGGAACGGTGACCTCGGCGGATCCATCTAAAGTTGGCACAGTTCGCTTGATGCCCAGTGCCGCTTCTGCCGCGGTGATGCGTTCCACCCGCCAGAGATCTGCACCCAGGCGCTCAAAGCGTGGATCGCGGCGACTGCGAATCAGGATGAAGAGGTCCCCAGGTGGGCTGCCAGACTGCGCGGCCGGATGGCCGTGGCCGGGAACCCGAAGGGCCATTCCTTCTTCGACTCCCGGGGGCACATTGACGGTAAGGGTTTCAGTCTTTTCCACTTCTCCTCGACCTGAACAGTTCGAACAGATTTTTTCGATGATCACCCCGCGCCCACGGCAGGCCTTACAATCGGAAAAGCTCCGCACCACCACTTCGCCTTGTTGTCTTTTTCGCCGATCTTCATGGCTGAGACTGCCCGTTCCCTCGCAGGCTTCGCAGCGGTGAAGTTTCTTGCCCTCGTGGGCACCCGTGCCCTGGCAGGCTGTGCATTGAGTTCGACGGGTGTAGGAGACCTTTTCTTCACCTCCCGTGGCGATTCGACTCAGAGGGACCTGTACCTCAATTTCCAGGTTTGCGCCACGCCCCGGCGCACTGCGTCGGCGGCCCAGGAAACTGTCAAAGAAACCAAGCCCATGGCCTCCGAAGTCAAAGTTTAGGCCGCTGAACATGTCGCCGAAGTTTACCTGACGAAACAGTTCCTCGTCGGAAAATCCAGCCACTCCCTTGAAACCGTGCGTGTCATACTCTTGCCGCTTCTGGGGATCGGACAGGACCGCATAAGCGGCTGCGATCTCCTTGAATTTGTCCTCGGCACCCGGGTCTTTGTTTCGATCGGGATGAAATTTCAGCGCGAGGTCTCGGAAGGCATCCTTGATGGCCTTCTGGTCGGCTTCGCGAGGAACTCCCAGGACTTCGTAATAGTCTCGTTTGTCGGCGCTGACGATAATCGCCTCCCTCAGGCCCCGGTTTCCTGATACTCTGCATCGACCACGCGCCGATTTTCAGGCGAGTCAGCCGAGGGCTTGGGCTCGGGCCCGGGGGCCTGCCCCTCGGGCGGCGCTGTGTAAATGGCACTGCCGGCCTGCTGCAAAACCTGTTTGAGAGCTTCGGCCTGGGCTGTGGCCGCGTCGACATCCTTGCTTTCCACGGCCGACTTGATATCGCGGATATGGGATTCGATACGGGCCCGGTGGTCGCTGGAAACCTTGTCGGCAAAGTCTATCAAGAATCGCTCGCCCTGGTAGCAGATGGCGTCTGCGTTGTTCAGTTTTTCCGCTACTTCACGACGGTTTTTGTCGGCCTCGGCAAACTGCTCAGCTTCCTTCAACATGCGCTGCTTGTCTGTCTCGGCGAGCCTGGTTGAACCGCTGATACGGATCGATTGAACTTTTCCCGTAGCTGTATCCTTGGCAGTAACGCTGAGTATGCCGCTGGCGTCAATGTCAAAAGTCACTTCGATTTTGGGAAGACCGCGCGGAGCCGGGGCCAGACCATCTAGATTGAATTCTCCCAAGCTGGCATTGTCCCGAGACATCGGGCGTTCACCCTGGTAGACGTGCACGGTCACACTGGTCTGCATGTCAGCAGCGGTAGTGAAAATTTCGCTCTTTTTGACGGGGACGGGCGTGTTCCGGGCGATGAGGGAGGTCGCCACTCCGCCCAAGGTTTCCACGCCCAGGGTCAGAGGGGTGACGTCCACCAGCACAATATCGCTGACCTCGCCCCCCAGAACTCCCCCTTGAATGGCCGCTCCACAGGCCACACATTCCATGGGATCCACGCCCATTTCGGCCTTACGTCCCAACAGTGCTTCAAAGTAGGATCGAACGACCGGCATGCGAGTGGGCCCACCGACAAATATCAGACGGTCCACCTGCGATGGCACAACACCGGCGTCAGAAAGCGCCTGCATGACCGGAGCGCGGCAGCGCTCCACAATGGGACGAACAATTCGCTCCAACTCGGTCCGGGTCAGTTCCAAATCGAGATGCTGAGGCTGACCCCCTATCGAGCCGATGAAAGGGAGTGAAATTCTGGTAGTGGCGCATGTGGTCAGATCGATTTTGGCCATCTCAGCTGCCTCCAGCAGTCGAGCCGAGGCCATCGGATCTTGGCGCAAGTCCAGTCCACTGGAAAGCCGAAATCGCTCAACCAGGCTTTCAAATAGCTTCTGGTTCATGTCGGTGCCGCCCAACTGGGTGTCGCCGCTGGTGGCCTTTACCTCGAATACGCCCTTGCCGAATTCCATGACGGTTACGTCCAGGGTTCCGCCGCCCAGGTCGATCACCGCAATGCGCGACTCCTGGTCCAATCGGTCAAGGCCGTAAGCCAGGGCGGCCGCGGTGGGTTCGTTGACCAGTCGCACGACCTCCAGGCCAGCAATGCGAGCAGCGTCCCGGGTGGCGCTACGTTGGTTGTCGTCAAAGTAGGCGGGAACCGTAACCACGGCCTTGCTGACCGGTTCGCCCAGGAAAGTCTCGGCGTCTCGCTTGATTTTCTGCATCAGTTGGGCCGATAGTTCCTCGGGCGAAAACTCTCGGTCGCGTAAGCGAATCTTGACTCGCTGACCCATTTTTCGCTTAAATCCACTGGCGGTCCCGCCGGGATTGGCGGCTATCTGCCGCCGTGCCGGTTCTCCTACCAGCATGCTTCCGTCAGCCATTAGGGCGACATAGCTCGGAAATGCTTTGCCTCCCAAACTGATCCCTTCGGACGAGGGAACCAACAGAGGACGGCCGGCGCGAAGCACGGCGGCTGCGGAATTTGAAGTCCCCAAATCAATACCTATGCAGGCCATGGTTGTCTCTCCCTTGTGCGAGTTGGCTAAGGCTTTGGTCAGTCTAGGCTTGCCTTTGGGCGATATCAATGATCTTGGTCAGTCCTGGCACCCCGACTTTGACCGGCTCACAGTCCAAACGGGTAGGTTTCGGGGGGGCCCAGGTCGTGCCGGTTGGAGAGGGGCCCGACGGGAGTTGTTTCATCGAACCAGATGTATTCGTCGAATTGCCGGGACAGGTCGGCGTGGAAGTAGTGGCTGGCCAGTTCAGTCTCAGGGCGGTAGATCACCCCAATGGCCCTCTGCAGGCGTGGATGGCTAAGCTGCTCGCGCAACTCTGTCGAGGCCTGGCGCAAAGGCAGGCTGAAGCGCTTCATGCCGGTCTCGTGAAAAAGCCGTTCGAAGCTTCTTTCGTGGGATGGGCGAACGGTTTTGATCTCCATTTCGCCCCCCCAACGGGTGGCTGCCGCCACTTTACCGCTATGGGTGCCAAAGCCAACGCTGTAGACTTTATTGCTCCAGGCCTGACGGGCCAGTTGGCCCAGATTGCGCTCGCCCCGAATCGACATCTCGGTGGCGCGGGCGTCGCCGAGGTGAGAGTTGTGCTCCCAGACCACCGCTTTGGCGCCAGGAGTGTCCCCCAGCAGCGTCTGCAGGACGTCGAACATGTGTTGGTCGCGGAGATTCCAGGACTCCGCCGAACCATAGTACATCACTCGATAATAGTGCTCGGCGTTGGATACCACCCGCGAATTGACCAGGGCATCCAGGTAGGCTTTTTTTCCGTTGAACCGGTGAGTTGACCGTTGCGCCAGTTGGACAAGCAGCCGTTCGACTACGGCCGGCTCGCATTTTCTGTAGGCTTTGGTCAGCACCGCGTGGCCGTAGGCGGCCGGATCAGACTGCCAGGGAGTCAGACAGGCGTAGCGATGGCGGGCGACTTGGGCGGCTTCGGGAAAACGGTCGTCAAGCCATTCCAGAACACTACTGATGGAGGCCTGCAGGCTGTAGAGGTCCAGGCCATAAAAGCCTACTTTCCCATTGCCACTCTGGAGATGCTGATTGTGCTGTCGCAACCAGTCCACAAACTCGACCACTTCCCGATTGCGCCACATCCACTGGGGAAAGCGGGAATGCTGGGCCCATTCGGTCAAATTTGAACTGTGGCCCTGGACGTAGTTGTCGACCAGGCGGGCATCGGGCCAGTCTGCCTCGACGGCTACCAGAGTAAATCCCTTTCTTTCGATGAGTTCTCGTGTCAAACGAGCCCGCATGCGATAAAATTCCGCGGTGCCATGACTGGCTTCGCCCAGCAATACCACGCGGGCGTCGCCAACTCGTTTTAGCCAGCGATCCGGTTGGAATTGGTCGATGGAGGTAAACTCTTCCGCCTCCTGGCGGATCAATGCGGTCAGTGCTGCGCCCTGATCGGCAGGCGTGATTTCGGCCCAGCCACGTTCTCCCACCAGGGGCACACAGCGCACCCTGCCCAGGTTTTTCTGCTCGAAAGTGTGACTGTCGGTCCGCTCAATGCGGATCAGTTCCTGATCGCGGACTCCTCCGACCGGCATCAAGAGACGGCCGCCGATTTTGAGTTGCTGCATCATTTCCTGGGGCACGCTGGGGCCCCCGGCAGCGACCACGATGGCATCAAAGGGCGCCTCCTCCGGCCAACCCAGGGTTCCGTCGCCGTGCCTCAGGCGGATGTTCGTGTAGCCAAGCTTTTTCAGTCGCTGTTGGGCCACCTGGGCCAGACTGGCGTAGCGCTCGATGGTAAATACCTGGGCGGCAATTTCGGCCATTACGGCGGCGGCATAGCCTGATCCCGTGCCTACCTCCAGCACCCGGTCGTCGGCCTTGAGTTCAATGGCCTGAGTCATCAGGGCCACAATGTATGGTTGGGTAATTGTTTGGTCCTCGCCGATGGGAAGAGGGTGGTCGCCATAGGCGAATTCGCGCAGATTGGCGTCGATGAATTTCTCCCGTGGCACCTTACGGCAGGCTGCCAGGACGGCCGGGTCACTCACCCCTCTCTGGCAAAGTTTTTCTACCATTGCCTCTCGGGCCGGTTCAAAGTTCATGGGCGCCTCCTGGATCCCCAATCTAGGGCCACAGCCGACTCAACTCAATGACCGCGATCAGCAGTGGAAGAGGCCCAGGTCACGCGGGAGGCCGCGGGCAAGGAGTCGGACGTTTGTCGGGAAAGTCTCAAGAGAATGCACCCCGGCTTCAAGAAGATATTGCTCCGCCTGTTGCTTTTGCTGACCGTTCTGGGGATGCTGGCCCTGGCCACGCGGCACTACTGGTTCCACGATCACGATTGGGACTCCGAGCAGATGCGTCTCTGGATTCTTTCCTGGGGGGCGCTGGCACCGCTGGCCAGTCTGGCCTTGATGACCATTCAAGCATTGCTTTCGCCGATTCCCTTTGCTCTGGTGGCAATGGCCAACGGGGCCATTTTTGGAGCCGCCTATGGGCTCTTGCTGTCCTGCATCGGCGAAGCCTTGGGTGCGGCCACCGCCTACCAGGTTGCCCGCGCCGGCTTTGCCAGGGATATGGCCGGGCAGGGCGCGACTAGACTGCGGGGCAAACTGGGCTTCTGGCAACTGGTGGGTTTGCGCATGATTCCTGGTCTGTCGGTCGATCTGATCAGTTACGCGTGTGGGGCTCTGGCTGTACCCCGCCGGAAGTTTTTGCTGAGCACGGTGCTGGGCTTGCTGCCGCGCACCATCCTACTCAGTTTCTTTGGGGAGGAACTGTTGGACAACCCGGGTCGCACCTTGCTGGCAGGGCTGGCTTTAGGGGTCGTCCTGGCCGTGGTGGCGCTATACCAGCGGCTCAGACCCCGCTCTCTCGACGCTTCATCATTCGCTGAGAGACCTGGCCAGCCTGGAGAGCCGCTATCCCATTGACCTTTCAACTTGTAGCCCTTCTGGAAACGCGCATCGACCGTCTAGGACGCCAAGACTGAGCGAGATCATTCGCCGGGAGGGAAAAATCTGTCAGAATCCTTGAATGAGACATCAACTGTTAGCAATACTCCTGCTGGGTACCGGCCTGGCTGCTCAGCCCAGGCCAACCGTCACCGATACTCAGGTCCGGCCCCATCCACCTTGGCCCGAACCCGCCGCGCGCAAGGCTTTTGTGGACCCGGTCTTTGGCTGTCGATTGGTCCGCGTCACCGACCGAAAGCGAGACATTGCGCCAGGCGATTCGTCACGGGGTCTGAAGAATGAATACCCCCGACTGGGACCGCTAAAGGCCCTGGCGGTGTCGCTCGCCGGGTCACCCCCCCCGCAGGAGGGGGCAATCCGCCCTTGGCCCTATGGATGCAGCGCAACTGGTGAACCCGCCTTGTCCCCGCCCAGTGCCGCAACGACTACCTAGGGAAGGCGAAGCCGGTCCAACACGGTCACCAGAGGAGCGGTCGGGTTCTTCTGGCGCAACTCCTCGCGGGCGTTGCGCACCGGCCACCACGACTTGGGTTGAAGTACGCGGGCCTGCAACTCGGCCCGTAATGTCGCTAGCTGGAGAGCTAGTTGTGCGGAGGGGCCTGACTTTTCGGCTCGCTCGATGGTGGCCAGGTTGTGGGCCCACTCGGCCCACACTTGATTGTCTCCAAAGTCATTGCTGTTAAAGCGCAGCACTCCGCCATAGGCCAGCAGTTGATTGTCGTCGTTTACAGCTTCTCGGCCCAAGGAAAGGTAGTGCTGCAGGGCGGGTTGGCGCAGCCAGGCCGCGGCTACAATTTCCTGGGGCGTCATGTCACGGCCAGCCGATGTCCGCCTCAGGCCAGGCCATTCTGAGCCAAGATTTTCGGTGGAGCCTACCCGTCCCACCAGGATGCAGTCGCCGCGAGGATCCTGCCAGATAAACGAGTCGTGAAATACCTTTTCAAAGCTGGCCGCGATGGCCACCGAGTAGTAGGGTGTTTGCAGGTGAAAGGGCAGCCACTGGGCCACGATGCCGCCGGGATTGAGACGAGAACTGGCCAGCCGATAGAACTCCTCCGAGTAGAGGGCGTTGACGCCCGCCAGGCGCGGTGGCATGGGTTCGAGAGTGATCACGTCGTAGCGCCGGGTGGTGCGGCGCAACCAGGCCCGTCCGTCCATGACATGGGCATGCACACGCGGGTCTTGTAGCACCCCCTGATTGGCGGAAAAGAGCGGCGCGCACTCAATGACTCGCGGATTTACGTCGACCACGTCGGCCCATTGACAGCCTTCCTGGCGCACCGCATTGATGGTTTGACCGGTGCCAAAGCAGATTACCAGGGCCGATTTCGGATCGGGATGGAGCAGCATGGGGACGCGTCCCATCCAGGCCATATAGTGACCGTTAGACTGCTGCGAGGAGGCCACAAAGCCGTCGATTAAAAGGCAAAGGGCGTTGTTGGTGGTCTTTTCCACCACCGCTACCTGCGAGTCAGGGCCCTCGTAAAAGCTGACGATCCGTTTGGGGAAGTCGGGCCGCGAGGGAACTCGAGTTGTGCCCACCCCGCTTTGTCCCAGCCAGGCCACGGCCAGGCAGGCAGCCAACCCGCCCAGAGCCAGGCCCCGTTTCTGTGGGTAAAGAGAGAGACCACTGAATCCTACCACCAGGCCGGTGAGCCAGGCGGTGTGCACAAGACCCAGGCCGGGCAGCAGCAGCCAGGCCGCCCCCAACGAGCCCAATACTGCACCCAGGGTATTGAAGGCGTAGAGCCGAGACCAGTTGGGCAGGCCCGGATAGCTATCGAGCAAGCCCGGCAGCACCGTTCCCAGCAGGGTGATGGGCGGCCCCAGGATAGCCAGGCTGCAGGCCAACCAGATCCCCAACAGGGCAAAGTAGTTCCCTCCGCGCGGCACAAGCATGTCAAAACGCTCGATGACCGGGGTCACTACCAAGATGGCACAACCTGAGGCCAGCAGTGTGCCACCCACAGGCCAGCGCTGCCTGGCCAATCGGGCCCCCACTGCCAGGGCTATCAGTACGGCCGCCAGCATCACGGCAAAGCTGGCGGTGGTGGTTTGAAAAGCCGCCCGTAAGGCCCGAAACCAGGCCACTTCCAGACAAAAGGTCGCCCAACCGGTGAGCAGGGCCAGGGCCAGTTGGGGCGCGCCCACGGAGAGGGCGACGGTGGTCTCTATTTCGACGGCGCTCTGTGAGGGTGCTTTCAGGGTTAGAGCCGTCAGGGATACGCTCAGATTGAAAAAGACAATCAGGTAGATGCTGGCCTGGACACCCAGAGTTGGTATGGCCACCAGAGCCAAAAAGAGGCAGCCCACGGCTGCTCCCAGGGTGTTCAGTCCGTAAAGCGTGGACAGTTCCACCGAATATTGGCGAGCCAGCACGCCATATACCGGAATGGTGGCCCCCATGGCCGTGGCCGGTGTCCCCAGCAACAGAGCGATTCCCAGCAGATGGAGACAGGGAGCCGCCCAGGGCCACGCCTGGTAGATCTGGGCGTCCACCCGCTCCAGCCACGCAAAACCGGGAGTCAGGGCCAATCCCGACAGGCCGATGAGCAACTCCAGCCCGGCGTAGAGGCGCAGAGGATTGCTCCCCGGCCAATAACGTGCCGTCAGCAACGAGCCCAGAGCCATCCCGCCCATGGTTGTGGCCAGGGTGATAGCTGTGCCCATGGCCGAGATCCCAAGCGAAAGCGAGGCTTTTAACTGCCAGAGAACTTCCCAGGAGAGTGCCGCCAGACCCGAGACCATGACAAAGGCATAGACAAGGAGCTCGGCCATGGCGTGTGCCCAGCCCCTATCAGGCGCGCTTGACTACTGACATGCCGGCATAGCGGGCCTGAGTTCCCAGCATCTCCTCGATGCGCAGTAGTTGATTGTATTTGGCTACCCGCTCCGAGCGACACAAGGAGCCGGTCTTGATCTGACCGGCGTTGGTGGCCACCGCCAGGTCGGCGATAAAGGGATCTTCGGTTTCGCCCGAGCGATGGGAGATCACCGAGGTGTAGCCGGCGCGCCTGGCCATATCGATGCAGCGCAGCGTTTCGGTCAGGGTTCCAATCTGATTGACTTTGACCAGAATCGAGTTGGCGATGCCCTTTTCAATGCCCTTTTGAAGTCGCTGGGGGTTGGTGACGAAAAGGTCATCCCCTACCAGTTGATAGGATTTACCCATGCTCTGCGAGATCAGGCTCCAACCGTCCCAGTCGTCTTCTGAAAGTCCGTCCTCGATAGAGATGATGGGAAATTTGCTGGTCCAGTCTTTGTACATCTCCACCATGGCGGCGGCGTCTTTGGTGGCGCCTCCCGACTTGGCAAAGACATATTTGCCCTCTTTATAAAACTCCGAGGCGGCTACATCCAGCGCCAAAAAGACATCCTTACCGGCCGTATATCCGCCCTTTTCAATGGCCTGCACGATCAGTTCCAGGGCTTCTTCATTGGATTTCAGGTTGGGGGCAAAGCCGCCCTCGTCGCCAACGGCGGTGCTCAGGCCCCGTTTCTTGAGGACCGACTTCAAAGAGTGGAAGATCTCTGCGCCACAGCGCAGTCCGTCGGCAAAGCTAGCAGCCCCCGCCGGCATGATCATAAACTCTTGAATATCCACGGTATTGTCGGCGTGACTGCCGCCGTTGACGATATTCATCATGGGGACTGGCAGCAAGTGAGCAAAGGGTCCGCCCAGGTACTGGAAAAGTGGCAGACCCACGTCATCGGCGGCGGCCCGGGCCACTGCCAGCGACACTGCCAGTATGGCGTTGGCGCCCAGTTTGCCTTTGTTCTCGGTGCCATCCAGGTCGATCATGGCCTGGTCAATGGCCAATTGATCTACGGCCAACATTCCTTCCAGTTCAGGAGCGATCAACTGTTCTACGTTGTCGATCGCCCGGAGCACGCTTTTGCCTTGATAGATTTTGGGGTCTCCGTCGCGCAACTCGACGGCCTCGTGAGTGCCCGTGGAAGCGCCCGAGGGAACCGCGGCGCGACCGGTCGATCCGGACTCCAACTCAACCTCTACCTCGACCGTGGGGTTGCCTCGCGAGTCCAGAATTTGGCGGGCGGCAATAGCTACAATCTCACTCATTCACTTCTACTCCTCAAAATGTCGGTGGCTTGGCCGGCGGCTTCGCGAGGGCAGTAGGGGAGTCCTATGCCGAGGCGAAGCGCCGACCATGGCAACGCTTCACCCATCCAGTTCCGAGTTTCAACAACTGTCCCCTTTCTTTCAATTGGTCGAAATTATGGCTGCCCTGCGCGCCCCCGATGGCTGCCCCTGGGACCTCAGGCAGGACCATCGCACTCTGACTCCCTTCTTGATCGAGGAGACCTATGAGTGCGTCGAGGCTATCGAACTGGCCGATGACGACAAGATGTGTGAAGAGTTGGGCGATCTGATGCTGCAGATCGTCTTTCACTCCCAGTTGGGCCGGGAGCAAGGCCGCTTTGACGTAGATCAGGTTTGCAGAGGCATTGTTGCCAAGATGATTCGCCGTCATCCCCACGTGTTTGAGCGCGAGCAGAATCTGGGTTCGGCCCAGGAAGTGCTGCAGCAGTGGGATCAGATCAAAAAGGAAGAGAAAGGGGAGTCCCACAAATCGGCCCTGGATGGCGTCAGCCCGGGATTGCCCGCGCTGCCCCAGGCCGCTCTGCTGCTGGAAAGGGCTGCTCGGGGCGGCTTTGCTTACGCCGATGCCGCGGGAGCTTGGGAGAAGCTCGACGAAGAATTGCAGGAGTTTCGCCAGCAGCCCAGCGAGTCCGAACTGGGCGACGTGCTCTTCGCGCTGGTCAGCCTGGCCCAGCTGTTGGGGATGGACGCCGAATCGGCCTTGCGCCAGACCAACCGCAAATTTCGGCAACGCTTTGCTGGCCTCGAAAAACGCTTTCCCGAGGGGATGCAGCAGCAGTCTCCCCAACAGCTCGTCTCAGCCTGGCGCGAACTGGCTCGCTCCGAGTGAGGCCAGGCTTCAGTGGTCGGCCGGCTCCGGGCCACTCAGGGCGGTGGGCAGTCGGTAGGGCGGCAGGGTTTCAATTTTGGCTGCGGCTCGCAATTCTTCCAGATAGTCGCCGCGGCGGGCCGAGATCAAGCGCTCGCGGATCTGGGGGCGCAACTCATCGAGACCGGTCTTGCTCGAAACCAGGCGAAACAGGTGAATGCCGTCTTCCCCCTGGATAGGGGGGCTGACTTCGCCCGCTTTCAGGTGAAAAAGGGTCTCGGCCACATCGGGCTCAAGCTCCCCTCGATGTAACTCGCCCAACAGTCCGCCCTGGTTTTTGGTACGCGAATCCAGGCTGTATTTTTTGCTCAGCGCCCCAAAATCGGCTTTGGGTTGGCGGGCTTCGGCGTAGACTTTGTCGGCCTCGGTCGGGTCCAGCAAAAGGATGTGTTGGACGGTGACGCTCTCCATTTCGTCCTGATGACGTTTGAGATAGGCGTTTTCTTCGTCCACCGTGAGTTGGGAAACCACCAGCGCGTCCAGCGGCACCAGCGTGGATAGATTGCGCCGCAAGTCGCCTTCCTCCACCTGGCCGCTCTTCAGCATGGCCTGGACTTGAGGTTGCTTCTTCATCTCCGCCAGTCGCTTCTCGATCACGGCCGGATCTTGCTTAAGTTTTTGCTTTTTGGCTTCCTGCAATATCAGTCGCTGGTGCACCAGGTCGCGTAGCACGTCGGCGCCAAAGCGTTTCTGCAGTTCGACCTGCAGCTCGCTCACCGAGATCGACTCGCCATTGACGAGGGCCGCCGTTTTGCCCGTAGGACTCTGTTGCCGGTGGGCCAGGGCATAGCCCAGTCCCAAACTGATCGCGGCCACTGCCGCCAGGCGAAAGATACGAAAACCGGTTGACATGGTACTCCTTTCTGAACGTCTCGCCAGGCTCCCCCCAGCGCCAAGGGATGGCAGGTTGGAGGGCGAACGCCCCGCCGATGAAAATCGCCTGGCGCCCTCTCTATCGCCGTCTGGTAGGCTATTTGGATCGGCTTTTGGACCGACTGGTCGGCTTTCGTCCCAGTCATCGCAGCGCTTCCCTGTGGCAATCTCTGATTTTCCTGGGCTTGGTGGCGGCCTTTGCGGTGCGCAGCGTCTATGGTCAGGTGCTTTCGGTAGATCTGTTCCTTCTGCCCGTGTTGCTCTCGGCCGCTCTCTTTCGCAATCGCGGACTGGTGGTCATTCCGCTGGCGGCGGCAGCCTATTACCTGGGTGGATTGTTGTGCAGCGGTATCGACAATCGTCATCTGGCCCTGAATACGCTGGGACAGATCGTGGAATGGTCCTTGCTGTCGGGATTTGGATTGGTCACGCTGGATCGCTACGGGGCGATCAAACGTCTGCAAGCGCGCATCAATCAGGATGTCGAACTGGCTCGTCGTCTTCAGTTGGCCCTGATGCAAAATCGCTTCGAGCTGGGCTCGGTGGTGCTGCGAGGCAAGGTCAATCAGACTTTGGAGGTGGGAGGGGACTTTTACTATTTTCGCCCTTTTGGCCAGAAGTATGTGGTTTTTTGCCTGGGCGACGTCATGGGTAAGGGAATCTCGGCCTCGCTGTTGATGGCTCTGGTCATGGGCTTTATGTTCGAATGGGGCAAGAAGAGCCCGTCCCCATCCTTCGTCTTGCGCAAACTCAACCAGCGTTTGACGCAGTGGAACCAGCAGCAATCCACCTTCGTGACCATGTTTTACGCGGTTTACGATGAAGAAGAAGAGCGGCTTTACTATGCCAACGCCGGCCATCCGGCCGCCCTGCTGCTGCGCTTGGACGGGTCTGTCGAGCACCTGGAGGGGACTGGTTTGCCCTTAGGGGTTCTGGACGAAAGCGAATGGGAAGAGCGTCAGGTTCCACTCACCAGTGGCGAGCGCCTCATCATGTATAGCGACGGCTTGTTGGAGGCTCGCAATCGGGAAGGGGTAGACTTCGGGATGGAACGATTGGCTCAGCATCTACGCCAGTCCCAGTCTTTGCCTCTGGATGCGGCCCTGGAAGAGATCGAGGCGCAGGTCCGCCTGCACTGTCATGGAAAGCTTAGTGATGATCTGGCCATCTTGATGATGGAGAGGAGTTAGCCGTGACCTTACAATTTCAGGTGCAGTTGGATTACGGGGTAGCCGGCGACGCGGTGCTCCAATGTGACTTGCCCAGGTATCTGGCCGTATTGCTGCGGGTGGCGGGCATTCACGAGGTTTCGGTAGCCGAACGCAACGCGGCCGCGGCCACTGCCTATACTCTGGCGGACGAATCGGTACGTCAGGCGGCATTTGCTTATAGCGATGGGGTGCCAGCCGAATGGGCCGAACTGTTGGCGCCCTTGCGCCATCCCCAGGTGGCCGCCTGCTTGTTCCGCGATTGTTGTCAGGTGGCCTGGGCCGACGGCGACCTGGACCCGATCGAGCAAGATGTACTGTTGCAGATCGCACACGATCTGCAATTGCCAGACTTCTTGCGCGACCAGGTGCTGGTCGCCGTCGAAGAGCAGGAACTGGCGCGCCTGCGCATCCTGTCGTTGTTTAGCTAAGGTCTTCCTGATTTTTCTTGCGGCCGAAAATGGCTTTGCCCACATAGGCGATGGCGGCTCCGATCAGCACCACCACCTTGGCTCCCAGCGCTTTGAAGGCCAGCAACAGCGGCTTGAGCATCACAAACAGAAAGCCCAGCAGTCCGCCCTTTTTGGCCAACAAGGCGCCGCCCACGATGAGCGCAGCCAGTCCGCCAGCGGAAATTTTGTCGCCCGTCTTAAAGTCTTCATAGCGCTCGCCCTGATTGAAGCTGATCTTTTTGACCAGCGCTTCCGACTTGGGCTTGACGGCGGGCAGGTCTTTGTTGTCGCACATCAGATTGACAGAAAGCACGCCCTTGCGAGTCAGCACGCGGGTATTGTAGTTGACAAACTGTTCTTTGCTGTCGTTTTCTCCCTGCAGACTCCAGATCACCACATGAGTCTTGGGGTCGTAGCTGGGTTCTTGCTCCCAGCCGGTCACGTGCAAAGCGGCCATCCCCTTCTCTTTGCGCTCCTCGTTCTGGGCCTCCGTCCCCTCCTGGTAGCTTTTCAGGATCTCCTTGGCGTCCAGTTTGCCGGCGTCCTTGTCTTCGACGTAGCCGGTGTCTTCGTATTTGAGTTCCACCGCAAAGTCGGCGTTTTTGGTGTTGGGTAGGATCAGACCGATAACGTTCTCGCCCGATCCCCCGTTTTTCTTGATCAGTTCTTTGGCTTTGGATTCACCGATCCAGACATAACCCTTGGGCAGGTCCATTTTGCCCACCGTGCCGGCCAGCGTCAGTGTGGTCGGCCCCTCTGCATCGGGACCACTCTGGGCCAATGCCGGAACAGCCGTGAGGCCGGCCAGCAACAACAATACCTTAAACCTGTGCAACATTGACGATCCTCCCAATCCGTCTCAAGATTCGCCTTGGGCAGGCGGGAGCCTGCAGATCGCGAACGACCCCCTATGAAAGTGCCCCCCCTGGCCGCCTGGACGGTGTTGATCTATACCAGCGCCAGTCGTGACCTGGAGATGGCCGTTTCCGATAGCCTGCAAGAGATTTGCGATGGACCCGGTCCCCCTCAGGATATTCAGGTGGTGGCCCAGATGGGCTGGCGCGGCCAGGCTCAGCGCTTTCAGTTGCATCAGTCGGCCCATCCTCAGTCGCTGAGCGCCTCCGAATCGTTAGATATGACCGAGCCTCAGCAGTTGCAGCGTTTCCTCAAGTGGGGAATGCAGGCCTATCCGGCTCAGCGCTATGCAGTGGTTTTGGGCGGTCATGGGGCCGGCTTTGGCGGTGCCGTGACCGATTCAGATCGGCGCAAGATGCTCAGATTGCCTCAGTTGGAAGAGGCCCTGGGTGGATTGCCCGCCAGGCCTGAGCTGGTCATCTTCAATACCTGCCTGATGGCACAGGCCGAGGTGGCTGAACAACTGGCCACGGTCACCTCGCACCTGGTGGCCTCGCAAACCCAGTTGACCGGGCTTGGTTTGCCGCTGGCGGCCTGGCTTCAGCACCTGCCCGATTGCCACCAAGGCGATTCGGCGGCCTCTGCGCTGGTAGACGAGGCCAGGCTGGCAGGCGCCAGGTCTCCTCAAGTGGGGGCTATCGATCTGGATCAATGGCCGCAGTTGTCGCATCAACTTGACGCTCTGGCTCAGCAAATTCTCGACCATCCTCAATCCAGGAGCCAATTGCTTCAACATATCAAGAATCAGGCGCATTTGTGGCCGCGCCCTCAGGACCGTCCCCTGGTTGACCAGTTGGACCTGGTTTCTCTCTGTCGGAGCTGGCAGCAAGAGGAGCGGTTGCCTGGCCCACTGCGCCAGCAGTCGGGGGAGGTGGCCGATCTGATTCAGCAGATGTGCAAGCATTCTCAGCCTCAAGCCCATGGCCTGTCTGTCTACGCTCCCGATCAGCCTTTCGCTTATCTGGGCTCGCCTCAGGCCCCGCTGGGCCAACTCTACGCAGAGTTGCGTTGGGCCCGCCTGACTCGCTGGGACGAAGCCATTACCGCCCTGATTTCTCAGGATTCGTAACTTTGTTTACAGTTTGGCAATGAGCGCGCGGAAACGTTAACAGGAAACTTGATGTAGCGCAGTTATTGAAGCCCTTTTGCATGATAGTCTGGGTCAAATACCTCGATAAGAGGATCATCATCTGGAGGTTAGTGGTGGCAATCAACGCGTCTTTTAGCTTCAGCAGTAATTTGGCCGTCGGCGGCAATCAATTTGCTTCTCCCTTTGGCGGATTTCCCCAGTTTGGCGGCGGCAACTCGCTCTTTGGAGGGTGTGGGTTTGACGGTTTTTCGGGTTCGCCCGGGATGAACGACGGCTTTGGTAGTCCGCTGGGCGGCATGGGCAATGGTTTTGGTAACCCCATGATGGGCCTGAATGGTTTTCAGGGAGCCAATCCTCAGCAACTGCAGGGGGCCATGTTCATGCTGGGCAAGCTGATGGGCATGCTCGCATCTCAAGGCCAGCGCGGTGCAGGCATGGGGGGTTTTCCCGGCGGCCCAGGTGGCTTCCCCGGTGGCCCGGGTGGATTTCCGGGCGGACCCGGTGGCTGCCCCGGTGGCCCAGGGGGGTTTCCCGGTGGCCCGAGTGGATTTCCGGGCGGTCCTCAGGGCTGCGGCCAGGTAGGGCCGATGGGACCGATGGGCGGGCAGCGCACCATTGAAATGCAGAAGGGCACCACCTTCACCACTCCGGGCGGCTCGACCATCAAGTGGCAGGGCGACGAAGTCAAGATCAGCGAAAAGGGAAATGCCAACGCCCAGGGCGTCGGTGGCGGTCGCGGCTTTGGCGCTCAGAACGGTAACTTCAACATGGCTGCGGCCTTCTCGGGTCCTGGATTCAACGGTGCCATGGCCATCTCGGCCAACATGGGTGGTGGCGGCGCGCTGGGCTGCGGCTGTCAGCACGCCACCAAAGACCAGAAGCCCCGCGACTGGCGGGTCTGGGGCGACCCCCATATCGACCATCCCAACGGCTCCAAGAGTGACTTTGACAAGAAAAACGCCATTTTCACTCTGCAAGACGGCACCCAGGTCATGATGGGCGCCGACAATCCCAAAGGCGTGGTGCAGAAAGTTCAGATCATTCTGCCCGGTGGACAGCCCAATTTCGGGGCCGGCTATGAGCCCAGTCAGACCTCGGTGATGAAGGACGATGGCACTGGCCATTTCAAATCTATCGGCACCGCCAACCAGTTCATGGGCGGTGGCTATGGCGGTCCGGGCTTCGGTGGCGGCCACGGCGGTCACAATCACGGGATGTTTGCCTAGCAATGCTCTGTCTTAGTTGCGGCCACGACGAACAAAGTCTGGGCCCGGCCTGTAGCGATTGTGGCTCTTATGTGGGTTACGTGGCCGACGGTCGGGGTTATCTTCCCCAACTAAAGGTCTTAGAAGTGGGCCTGGCCGAGGGCCGCATCACTCCCGAAGAGTCCGAACAGCGTCTCCAGCGCCTGACAGGTGCTTTGGAGGCTCTGGTGGGCTACATGGACGAGTGCGGGCAGGGTTTGATGACTCTGCAATGGGACAACGTCCAGCAAGGAACATTGGGCGGGTTCATGATGCCCATTCGTGAAGGTCTCGACAGTCTGCGGGCTGCCGTGGACCAACTTGATAGCCACGGTGAGTGGGGGGATGAGCTATGGGCCGAACTCGATGCGGCCCAGACCAAAGTACATCAAGCCAATGAAGGGCTTACGGTGCTCACCCAAACTTTGGCTGGCTACGCCGTAGAGCAAGGGGTGGACTTGGAGAAGGTCTTCGACCCCCCTGAGTCCGAAGTCGAACCGGAAGCGGCTAACGCCGAATAGATGCAGGAAGGAAGGTCACGCAAGTGGCCTTTCTTCCTGGTCTCTTTCTGAAAGACAGCGGAGGATTAGCCATGTGTTGGGGTATGGTGCTGGCTGGACTGGCCAATCTGTTGGGGGTGCTGGCCTTTTCCCGGGGCTATTCCAATGATTATCTGGGCAGCCTGTTTCCGGAGTTATTCTCGAACTGGGGTCTGGTCTGCATCCAGTTGTGGGGTCTGGCTTACCTGGCCACGTCGCGCTCGTATCGATCCTGCCCTGCCATTGTAGGTGTCTTTGCTATCGAGAAAGCCGTCTACGTTGGGTCCTGGCTGTGGTGGCAGTGGAATTTCGGTTCCCAGATCGGCCAGATTTGGGCCACCGACCGACTCACCGCCATTTTCTACGGGCTTTACGGCCCCCTCGACTGCGCCTTTGGGCTCTACTTTGCAGCCCTCTTTTTCATCGCTCGCAAAGAGTCTTGATGCGCACACTCAAGCGCGTCGTTAGACAAAAGACCAGAGCATCGATAGTGGCAGGCATACTCTCCCTGGACCCATTGTAATCAGTTGGTCGCCCAGGTAGACAATGAATCCAACGGAGTGGGCGGCCAGGGCCCGTCCTGGTCCCCGATGGAGGAACCAGTCTATCCCCTTAAAGTCAGCCGCAGAAACGCTGGAGGATGCCTTCATCTCGAACAGGGCCAGGCAGCGCCCAGGGTCTTCCGCTATCAGGTCGACCTCAGCATTTTCTGACCGCCAGTGGTAGAGGCGCCAGGAACTGTGCTGTAAGGGTAGTGATTTTTCCAATTCCTGATAAACAAAACTTTCCAGGATAGGGCCCAGTGCTGTAGGATCGGCACCGAGATCAAAGCTCGCTGTCTTCTCGTTGCGTAGCGCGGTGGCACACCCGGTGTCGAGAAAGTGCAGTTTGGGCCAGTGGACGGCGCGCCGGGTTGCTGAGGAAGCCCAGGAAGGCAGGCGCTGGATCAGGCAGAGCCGCTCCAAGGTGTCTAGCCAGGCTCCAACGGTTTCCTTCCTGGCTCCCACGGCTTCGCATAGCTTGGCAATGTTCAATTCTTGAGCTGTGCGTGCGGCCAGTTGATCGATCAGTCGGCGCAGTAAGTCCGGCTTGCGGATGGGTGCTACGACCGGGACGTCCTTGACGATGATACTGTCTAGATAGCTGCTGTAGTGGTTCATTCGCTGGCGATCCTCCAGCACGCGGATTTCGGGAAACCCCCCCCTCAAAATCAAATCTATAGCATGGTCCCGGGAAAATGGCTGAGGTTTGGGCAGCCGCGAGAGAATCTCGTTGGATCCCATACTTGCCGAGTCGAGCAACAGGCAAGGAGCAGCGCCGTGAATTTCTGCCGCGCTCAGCGGTCGTAATATCAAGGTGTGGACTCTGCCGGCCAAGGAATCGCCAGCCGCAGCCAGGCCGAAAACGTCGGCCGAGCCAGTCAGCAGGAACTGCCCTTTGCGGTTATCTTCATCGACGACCCGCTTCAGAGCCAGCGTGACTTCAGGGACCCGCTGCACCTCATCCAATGCGATGGGGAGTCCGGATTGTTTATGGCGGTTGGCCATGAGACGGAGTTGCCCGTAGGGATCGGCCAGCAGAGCACTGCGTATGATGTCGGAATCCAGGGTCACGTATTCGGCGGTTGGCAGTTGATGTTGCACCAGGGTGCTTTTACCGGATTGCCGGGGGCCCACAATATTGATAATCCGGCTGGATTTGAGCGCCTCCAGCACTGGATTGACGAGGTGCCGCTGTATCAATCTTGGAATCGCATTTCGTAAAATAGTCTAGTAGATAGACCAAAAAACGTCTAGTAGGATATTTCGGCCTTGGCGTGGAGTGGCCTTTGTCCTTGCCTGGGGCTGGGGCGCCAGGTGAGAATATCTTCCATCTTGTGGCGACGTGTAGAATATGCGAAAAGTAGATCTGCTCGTCGTGATTTCCGGGGTCGCGTTGGCTGCGGCTTGGTGGAACCTCCAGCCCAGCAAATCTCGACCCGACCCACCCGTCAGACCCGTCAGCAGTGCAACCCCTGCCACCGCCGGGTTGACCACTCGGAGTGGGCGCTGGACGGTGCTGCCCAATCTTTACCAGATGGCCGGCTTGAGTATTGGCATGAGCGAGGCCGAGATTGTAGCCAAGATGGGAGAACCTGGCCAAAAGGACCCGCAAAATGGCGAGTCCAGCATGTGGACCTATACGTCGGATGGCGCTGAGTTGCATCTGGCCTTGTTGGAGGATCGCCTGATTATGATCGGGGGCAGTGGGCGCTGGGCCTTGACCCACGGCGACAAATCTCTACCCGGCTTTCAAAGTAGCCCCGAACAGTTGCTGGCCGTCTTGGGCCCGCCCGATCGCAAAGAGAGCGCCGACACCACCTGGATTTATGCTCATCGTCCCGGCGAACTGTCATATCGCCTCGACCAAAACCGCGTGGGCCAGGTTACCGTGACCGGAGAAGTGGCACCCCAAAAACTTCCGGCGGTGCCGTCCAAGTAGTCAGGGCATCCGGTCTTCTACGAGGGCGTTCAGGTCCACCAGCAGCAAATCATCGCCGGCCTGCAGGTTTTGGAATCCTGAGCGGGAGAAGAGAACGTGACGGCGTCTCCTCGCCGCCAAACCGGGCACGGTCCGTGACTCCAGGGTTCGTAATACAGAGGGCCCAACCGGATGCCTTGACCATTTGCATTCACCCAGCAGCAGGGTCTTCTCGTCATAGGCGACTGCGTCGATTTCGTTATGTCCATCCCACCAACGGCCAACTTTGGGAGACCTCAAGTCGAGTTGCCCGGCTGCAGCCCGGCGCCGAATCCAATCCCGGCAGAGTTTCTCGAAAACGGGGGAAACAAAATGGTCCAGGTCGGAATTCACGTAGCGCTCAAAAATCGCCTCACGATTGTCCAGCAGCACCAGATCGCTCAAGTTGGGTAGCACAAATCGAAACCAGAACCGAAAATATGGGTCTTGTAGGGCATACAGGCCGCGGCGGCTTCGGCTTGGGTCCTTCTCTGTGATGGGAACCTCGCGCTCCACCAGTTCTAAGCCGATCAAGGTATCCAGATAGCGACTGACCATTCCGCGATCCAGTCCGCAGTCTTGAACGATATCGTTTAGTCGCGTGTTACCGGCGGCCACCGAGGCCAGAATGGCAAAATAGTTGCGAGGTTCTCGCAGTTCTTGCGTCAGTAGCAGGCGTGGCTCGTCGTACAGGTAGGCCACCCGATCCAGCACTAAATCCTGAATATTGACCCGCAGGGACACTGCCGGGTTCAGTTTTTCCAGATAGGCCGGCGTACCCCCAAAGCAGGCAAAAAACTCGACCTGAGCGGCCGGTTGTTGGGCTTCAAGGAACAGACGAGAACTCCAGAAGTCCATCGGGTCCAGGCGCATCTGACCGGTTCTGCGTCCGAACAGGGGGCTGCGCTCGCCCAGCACTTCTTGTTCCATAAACCCCACCGATGAGCCGCTTAAAACCAGGCGGACGGGGCGTTGCCTCCAACTGACGTCCCAGACATTTTGGAGCAACGATGGCAGGGCCGGTTCGGCTTCACATAAGTAGGGAAACTCGTCAAGAACCAGATCGAGTGGCTGATCGAATCCGTCCACATAGTCGATCAGAGAGCGCCAGTCGCTGAGCCGTTGGCGCAGTAGGAACGAATCGCCCCACACCTCGCCTAACCGGCGACTCAGGGCCCGCACGTGGGCCGTGCTCGAGCCCAGGTCGCCGGTGAACATCACGTAGGGCCGGTCTGACTGGGAAAAGAATTTCTTTAAAAGTTCGGTCTTGCCCACCCGGCGTCGACCGTACAACAATCGGGTAGCCGGGGGTCTTTCGACCCCCTAGCTCCCACACCACCGTAAGTA
>JADMJV010000054.1 GCA_018780265.1 bacterium | reverse complement strand
TCCGTATCTCTAGTCGATACTCAAGTGAAGCAAACTCAAATCGATTATCCAGTTGGCACAGGCAGCTAAGGAAGACGCCACGAGCGTCTTTTTTTGTGTCTGAAATAAATTACCAGATTTGACCACGAACCTGACGGTGTGGCAACATCTCGGACACCGCGCCACCGACTGGAGCAGCTAATCTGGATCCATGGTTAGCTCGCTCAAAGACCCAAACGGCAACGGTACGCTCTACGGGGCCTGCATTTTCTTCGCCACAATGGCCCTGTCCGTCAAACTCTGCACACAGCCCAGCGCCCTGCTAGGCGAACATCACATGTCCCCGCTGCAAGTCGCCTTCTTTCGCAGTTTTCTATGTCTGTTGCTGATGGCCCCCTTACTTGTGCGCGACCTCAAATCACACCCCATCCGCGCCACCATGGTCAAACCCCTGTTGTTGCGCAGCCTGGCCGGCGGACTGGCCATGGTTTTCTACTTCCAGGCTATCGCGCGGCTACCACTGGCAACGGCCGTCCTGCTCAACTATACATCCCCTTTGTGGGCCGGCCTGTTCGCCTTTCTCTATCTGGGCGAAGCCCTCTCCGTCGGCCTCGTGCTCGCCTACCCCCTGGCCTTGACCGGCGTCCTGATGGTACTGGGCGGGCCCGGTTGCTACGACGATCTGGGCGGGGTTGGCCTGGCTCTGGCCTCAGCAGTGATGGCGGGGGCGGCCTACACCGCCCTGCGCGGAGTGGCCGGCACGCCTCCCAGCATCGTCGTCTCTGGACTCTGCTTGATCACCAGTCTGTGCACCGCCCCAGCCTGCTACCTCAACTACGTCCCCCCCACCCAGATAGAGTGGGGCATCCTGTGGACCTGTGCCCTCTCCTCAGCGGCAGCCCAAATCCTCATGACCCTTGGCTATCGAACCTCAAGCGCCGCCGCCGCCAGCACCGTGGGTCTGGCCACCGTGGCCGTGAGTGGCCTGCTCTCTTGCCTGATATTGGGCGAAACCCTTCACCTCAAACAGTGGACGGGTATCGCCATCCTCCTGTGGGCCACCAGCCAGACCGGTCGCCGCTCCCTGCTAACCCGATGGATGCGCGCCTTGAACGTCTCCTGGCGCCGCCCGGCCTACCGCCACTAGGCGAGTCTGGAGCGAATCTCTCGCAATCGATCTGGACTTTCCAGTTCCAGGCTGCGCACCAGCAAAGTTCGTACCAGCGGAGCAAAGTGCCACAAACCCTGATGACTCTCCACAAAAGTGCAGCGGGTCAGTCTTTCGTAGGCTTGCGGCAAGTTACCATCGAGCAGACGCCCCAAAATATCGCGATTGAAACCATCGGCCACAGCCGCGGAGAAAAAATGGGGCCGCCACTCGGGCTCTATCTCTTCCAACACACGCCCTGTCAACAGTCGCACAGCCGAATCCGTACTGTTGCAGTTGGCCACCAACGAAACAAACAACGGCAAACCGCCGGTCAGCGGCAGGTAATTCTCGATCTGCTCTGGCGTCGCCCCCAGCGCCTCAAAATACTC
Organism: bacterium; assembly: GCA_018780265.1. GTDB lineage: Bacteria > Vulcanimicrobiota > Xenobia > Xenobiales > JADMJV01 > JADMJV01. Next base: position 19,643 of record JADMJV010000054.1, on the reverse strand, counting down.
GCGCGTTTGAGCCTCTTCAAAAGGCCGCAAAGGCAATTGCAGAATCGCCTCCTGGTGTTCTGACCAGCGCGTATCGATGCGCAACAGACTATGTCGTCCCGCCGTAACCACTACCGGTGCCAGCGCCTGAAAGGCCGGATTCTTTAGCAGGCAGATGCGCAGCCAGGTGTCGGCAATCACCGCCAGTAACTCGTAAGTGTCAAAGACCAACACCGGTCGGCGCCAGAGCAGATAATCGGACCGCTGCTTCTCCACAAACGGCTTCAAATCATCGACCAAAGCTCCCGTCAACTTCTGAATCCAACTGTTATTTGCCAGCGCCTCTGCCTCTTTGCGAGCGTCCTCTGACAGCGAGTCATAAAACTTGAGACTTGCCTCAGCCGCCCCAAAGGCGGGCAGCACCCCACTACCTGAACGAACTGCCTTTCGCATCAAACCGACCAGACCGCTCTCCTGGGTCTGGGTTTCCGGCTTCAGAGTGCGCACAAAGCGCCCATAGGCCTTATCAAATCGCGGCGTAACGCAGCCTCCCGCAGCAAACTTGGTGGCCAGGGCAGATATCAGGCTGGTCAAAGTGGTCAACGTACCACCGGCCGCCTCCACATTCTGATGATCAATGTGAGCGAACAACATGCGCGCCTGGTAACGTCGCTCAAAACGCTCCAAAAAATAGCTTTTGCCCGTCCCACCGTGAGCTGTCAGCGACACAATCCATTTGCGCTCCGGGCTATGATCGTCGAGCAAACGACCCAATTTCTCCAACTCCGCCTGACGACCCACAAACAGCCCTCGCGGACCCACCGCAGGAGGTTTGGCCACCAACTCTCGACCATCAAAAACAAATCCCAACCAACTCTTGAGCCACATAGAAACGTAATCGGCCGCCGCCGAACGGGGTCCCAGGCGAAGCCCGCGATCCCACACAAAAATACTGAGGGACGGGTCCACCTCAAAGCGATCAGGTGGCCAACTCGACAGTATATAAGCCACATTGCCCGAAACGGCTTGCAGTGTGGGGGCAAAGACGAACGCAAACCGATTCGCCAACAGACCAGGCTCCGTCCAAATCACGTGATAGGCATCCCCGTGAATCTCCAGGGGGCTGGCCAGATCATTGGCCATCCGCCCGGCCAACTCTTTGGGAGTCAATAGAGGCACCACCTTCCCTTTGGCCGCAGAGGCAAAGGTTAAGGCTGCCCGCTGTCCGGTCGTACCGGCGGTATGCCCGGCTGTCGTCAAAATCTTGCCTACGGTACGAAATACCTTCCCCGCCAAACCATCTTTGCTATCGGTCATACCACCCTATTCTCCCTGGCAGGCCGGACGCCCCCCAGTCGGCGAATTCCCACCCGCGCTCAGCCACCCCATGCCCGGCACGACCCACAGTGGTAACAGGATGCAACGGTCAGTCAGCAGATTTAGAACCATAAACCCGTTTCAACAAATAGGCACAATGAGCATAATACGCACATGGCTATTCCCAAACGAGTACAAGAAAAACTACAACAAGAAACAGAACGAGCGGCGGCCGGATTCGACTCTCGATTTGAGAGAGTTATCGGCATCGTCCGCCTCCTCTCTATCCGTTGGCACACCTGCCAACAATTGGCCGACATCTTTGGAGTGAGCACCCGCACTATCCAGCGCGACCTCGACCTGCTCTACCGGACCGGTTTCCAATTGCTCTTTCACGGACAACGCTTTGGCTACAGTCTGGAAGGTCGCTACGAAATTCCTCTGCGAGAGCCAGAATGAAGAAAGCCCTGGCCCTCAGCTTACTGCTGGCGATCAGTGCTCAGGCCGACGTCCGCTACACCACCAAGACCAAAACCCCGGCTTCGCCGGTCGAAACCATGATGACGACCTGGGTCAAAGGCAAACGGCAGCGCATGGAGATGGTCACCGACATGGGCACTTTCAAGTCCAAGACGGTTACGCTCACGCTCTGCGACACCCATCAAACCGCCCAATTGGACCCCGACCTAAAAATCTACGTGCTCACCCCCATGGACCTGTCCAACACCAAATCCGAGGGAGGCGCCGTCGGAACGGGCACGGTAACCAACACTTACACGGTCAAGGATTTCGGTGTCGAGACCGTGGCCAACCTCAAGGCTCATCATTGGATGGTCACCACCCGTTCTCAGGGAACCGGCTGCATCGGCACCTTTGATACCACTAGCAAGGTCGAAGTCTGGACGGCTCCTGTGCAGGTCCTCAACTGCCCGGAGGCCACCAGTTACAGCCAGCCCAACTGCAAAGTAAAGTTTGAAGAAAAAGGCGACGTCAAAGGCATGCGTGCGGCCTACAACGGCATGGCCGTGCGCATGATCACCTATCAAGGCGAACAGAAAACATCCGAGCAAGTCTTTGTCGATCACTCCACCAGTGCCCTCGATGACAGCCTCTTCGGCTTCCCCAAGGACTACAAGCAGGTAACCCAGGCCGAATATCAGCAGCAACAACAGCAGAAAATGATGAAGCAATACCAAGTGCCCGCACCTTAATGCGTAAGCTACTCTGGCTCTGCCTCTTCCGTGTGGCAACCGCAGATCCGATCGATTTGAAACAACTCAGCAGTCGCAGCCCTTCGGGGCTCGTCTGCTGTACGGTGTGGTGCAGTCACTGCGCCAGTTGCCGCAAAGTCGAACCTGAGCTTCTGCGTCTGTACAGCGATATGCAGGGCAAAGTCACCGTCGTGGCGATCGACGCCAACGACAACGATGACGCCCAATCCATCGCTGCCTATGCACTACCTATGCCCGTGCTCATGGACCCCCGGGGGGGACTGGCCGATCGCTACAAAATCGACGTAACCACTACTACCCTGATCTTTGACTCCCAGCAAACGCTGCGTTACTTTGGACAGTTTCAGGGGGCCCGTAAGGCTCTGCAGGAGTTGCTAGACAACCGGCCTGTGACAATTTTTGTCACGCCGCTACAAGGCTGCACCATAATTCGTCACCGCTAAAACATGTTTCAGCCCCACCAATCTGGGCACACTGGCAGCGCGCCATGAACCAGATCACGATACGACGGGCTTTACTGAGTCTGTCTGAGAAAAGCGAACTGAGCGGACTGCTAGGTGGACTATCAGTCTTCCCCATCCAACTGTACTCGACCGGCGGCACTCACGCCGCCATCGAACAGTGGCTGTCGGCCCACCCCTGCTCCCTCCAACTCATTCGCCTGGAAGACTACCTGGCCTACCCCGAAATGCCGGGGGGCCTTGTCAAAACCCTGCATCCCCGCGTCCACGGCGGTCTGCTTGCCGACCTCAACGACGCCGCCCAAATCCAGCACATGCAAGAACAGGGTATGCACCCCTTCGATCTGCTGGCCGTCAACCTCTATCCTTTCGAGAAAACCGCAGCTCAGCAGGCCTCGCTAGAAGACTGCCGACAACAAATCGACATCGGGGGCGTGGCCATGCTGCGGGCCGCCGCCAAAAACTTCCCCCGCGTGGCCGTTCTCAGCGACCCCGCCGACTACGCGCCCATCTGTGCCGAACTGGCCCAAAACCATGGAGCGCTCTGCAGCGCCACTCGCTTGCGCCTGGCCCAGGTGGCATTCCGCCACGTCCTGTCTTACGACCGAGCCATTTCGCTCTACCTCGACACCCTGGAGGAAGTCCCATGCTGAAAACTGCTTATCGTACCGCCCGACCCGAAAGCCTGCCCGAACGAATTGAAATCAAAATCGGCGACCGCTGCCTGCAATACAACAAAACCGCCCCCTTGCGCTACGGCGAAAACCCTCACCAGGCCGCCGCCCACTACAGCCTCGACGTCAACCCGCTGCGCTGGCTCAAAGACGGCAAGGGCGGTCCCTCCTGGACCAACGTGGCAGACGTCGATCACGCTTGCAAAATCCTCCGCTTCTTCGAAACGCCCGCCGCCGTGGTAATGAAGCACCTCAACCCCTCCGGCGCCGCCCAGCAGGGCACTCTGCTCGATCTGGCCACCGTCTATCGGGCCGCCCGCGAATGCGACTCACGAGCCGCTTTCGGCGGCGTGGCAGTGGTCAACCGCCGCCTCGACCGGGCCACCGCCGAAGCCATGCTGGAAGGCTTTCTGGAAGTGGTAGCCGCCCCCGGCTTCAGCGCGGGTGCCCTGCAACTGCTCGAAACCAAAAAAGACCTGCGCCTGGCTCAGATCGAACTGCCCCAACAGCGGGCCCGCTTTGTGGGCGATCCCGTCGACCCCGAGATTCGCCTGCTCGGCGACGGCAGCTGTCTGCTGCAGGAACCCTTTCTCAGCAATCTTCGCAGCCCCCAGCAACTGCGCAGCGCCGGCCAAATAGCCCCAACCGAGTCCCAACTCGACGACCTTCTTTTCGCCTGGTACGTCACTACCGGGGTTCGCTCCAACGCCATTGTCATCGCCCAACAAGGACGCACCCTGGCGGTGGGCACCGGCCAACAGGAACGGGTTGGAGCCGTGGAGCAAGCCATCGAAAAGGCCCACCAAAAAGGTCATGACCTGCGGGGTGCCGTGGTCAGCTCGGATGGCTTCTTCCCCTTCCGCGACTCCATCGATCTGCTGGCCAAAGCCGGCATCCAGGCCGTTATTCAGCCCGGAGGCTCGATGCGCGACCCCGAAGTAATGGAGGCCTGCAACGAGCACGGAATGGCCCTGGTCTTCTCCGAGGAACGCTGCTTTGGCCACTTCTAACACCCTCTACCGGGGCAAAGTCCGCGACTGTTATTGGCGCGAAGACTGGGGAGCCATTGTCACCACCGATCGTATCTCGGCCTTCGATCAGGTCTTTCCCCAGCTCATTCCGCGCAAGGGCGAAGTGCTGCAGGCGCTGGCCGTGCACTTCCTGCAGTTGGCCCAAAGCATTCTGCCCACCCACCTGCTCGAAGTCCCCGACCCCAACGTAATGATCGTGCGCCGCACCAAGCCCTTACCGGTCGAATTTGTGGTGCGCGGCTACCTGACCGGCTCGGCCTGGCGCGATTACCAGGCCGGCCTACTCGAAGAGCACTACAACATCCATCTACCCCGGGGGATGACAGAGCACCAACCGCTCGATACCCCGCTGATCACCCCCACCACCAAGGAAGAGAGTGGCCACGACCAACCCATCTCTTGCCAAAAGGCTGCCAGCATCATCGACGCCGACTGGTCCGAGGTGGAAGCCGTCCTGCTCGCCCTCTACCAACAGGGGTCCGCATGGGCCCTGGCCCACCACCTCACCCTGGCCGACTGCAAGTACGAGCTGGGCCTCTACCAGGGCAAGCTCATGTTGATCGACGAACTGCATACGCCCGACTCCAGCCGCTATTGGGCCCAGGACCACTACCAGCTGTCCAAGGAATTCTTCCGCCAATGGCTGCTCGAACAAGGCGCCACCGGCATCATCGACATCCCCCCCCATATCGTGCAAGAGATTTCGCAGCGCTATCTGCACCTCCACCAACTCCTGCTCGATCGCCCCCTACCCCCCAGCGCCCCCCCCGAGGATCGCATCCGGGCCACCTTACAACAGCGAGGTCTGCTATGAAAGTTCTGCTGCTGGGCAGTGGCGGCCGCGAACACGCCATGGCTCGCGCCCTGGAACGAGCCGGTCACGACATCGTCTGGGCCCCTGGCAATGGCGCTCAGGGCGCCTGGCGACGCCGCCCCATCGACCTGAAAAACCTGGACCTGGTCGTCCAACTGGCGGTGGACGAACAGCCCGAACTGACCCTGATCGGCCCCGAAGACCCGCTGGCTGCCGGCCTCGTCGACCGGCTCCAGCAAGTTGGCCTGAAAACCTGGGGGCCCAACGCCCATCAGGCCCAACTGGAGTCTTCCAAAGCCTGGGCCAAAGAGTTCATGGCCCGCCATGGCCTGCCCACCGCCCCTTTTCAGGTGACCACCGACCTGGAGCAGGCCAAAGCCGCCATAGCAACCCTGCAGGAGGTGGTGGTCAAAGCCGACGGACTGGCCGCCGGCAAAGGCGTGGTGGTAGCCAGCAACCCCGAACAGGCCTTGGAGGCCGCCGCCCAACTCGGTCCCAAACTGGTCATCGAAAAGCGCCTGTGCGGCCCGGAAGCCAGCCTCATCCTGTTGCTTCGTCCCGACGGCTATCAGGCCTTTCCTCTGGTGCGCGATCACAAGCGCCTGCTCACCGGCGACCGGGGTCCCAATACCGGCGGCATGGGAGCCTACTACCCCATCCAGGAAACCCCCGCCCTGCAAGACCTGCTCGACAGGCTCTGGATTGCCCTCCAGCAAGAGGGACTGAACTACTTCGGCGCGCTCTTCCTGGGCCTAATCCTCACCTCCGACGGCCCCCAACTGCTCGAATTCAACTGCCGTCTGGGCGACCCCGAAAGCGAAGTGCTGCTCGAATCTCTGCAGGGCGACCTGGTCCAGGTCCTCTATGGCCAACCGCTTCAACTTGCGCCCGGTTGCCACATCGACGTGGTGTTGGCCAGCGCCGGCTACCCGGCATCTTCCAGCCCCGGCCAGATTATCACCGGCCACGAAAATCTCAATCAGGTGACCTTGATCCATGCCGGCAGCGAGCGCCTGCCGGATGGCACTCTGGTCACGGCGGGCGGCCGCGTCCTTCACCTGGTGGCCAGCGGCTCCAACCTGCAGCAGGCCCAACAACTCGCCCACGCGGCGGCCAATCAGATCCGCTTCGATGGCCGATCCCCCCTGTGGCGCTCCGACATTGGAGGCAGCCTGTCATGAAACTTGCCTTTCTGGCCTCTGGCCGAGGCTCCAACTTCGAAGCGCTGGTCAACGCCTGTCAGCAAGGACGAGTGGATGCCCAGCCGGCCATGCTGATCGTGGATCAACCTCAAGCCGGCGCCCTCCAGGTGGCCCAACGACTCAATATCCCCGCCCATGTCTTACCGGCCACCGACAAAGCCACCCACGAGCGGGCCATCGCCGCCCTTCTGCAAAAAGAAGACATCGATCTACTCCTGTTGGCCGGCTACATGCGCCTGCTCAGCCCGTTCCTGGTAGGCCTTATGTACGACTCCCGCCTGGGCCAGAGCCGCATTCTCAACATCCATCCGGCCGATACCCGCCGCTACCAGGGCCTGCACGGCTACCGCTGGGCGCTGCAAAATCAACTCACCCAAACGGCCGTCACCGTCCACTATGTCGACGAAGGCATGGACACCGGCCCCATCATCGCCCAAGAATCTCTGCCCATTCTCCCCAACGACGATATTGATAGCCTGCAGCGGCGCGGATTGGCCCTGGAGCACGACCTCTACCCACGGGCCCTGCAGTCGGTCATCAAGGAGCTTCAAAGTCTATGTGCGGTATCTTAGGACTGATCGACCCCGGCCAGGCCGTGGTCAGCGAACTCTATCGCGGTGGACTGGCCTTGCAGCACCGGGGCCAGGACGGCGCCGGTCTGGTCGTCTTTGACAGCCGCTTTCACCGCCTCAGCGGACTGGGGCTGCTCAGCGAACTGTTCCGCTTCAAAGACCCGAAAAACTACCCCGGCTCGCTGGGCCTGGTGCAACTGCGCTACGCCACCGCAGGCGAAGGTTCGGCCGAAGAAGTGCAACCCTTTGTACTCTCTTTCCCCAACGGTCTGGCTCTCATCCACAACGGCAACCTGACCAACGACGCCTCCTTGCGCAAGCTGCTGGAGCAGCGCGGTTACCGGCGCGTCAACTCGCTTTCCGACTCAGAAACCTTGCTCCACGTCTACGCGGATGCCCTCACCCGCCAGCGCGCCCTGGAGCTGTCCGGCTTGCCCCGCCTGCCCGAAAGCGCCCCTGAAAATAACGAAGACCTCTTCGAGGCGGCCCGCCTCACCATGATGACCTGTCAGGGGGCCTTCTCGGTGGTCATGCTTATCGCCGACCGCGGTCTGCTGGCCTTCCGCGACCCCCACGGCATCCGCCCCCTGTGCATGGGGAGGCAAGGACAAAAAGTAGCCTTTGCCTCCGAATCCGTCGCGCTGGACGTCATCGGCCTGCCACTCGAGCGCGACCTGCTGCCGGGCGAAGCGGTCTTTGTCGACATGCAGGGCAACGTCCACTGCCGTCAACTCATCCCGGCCCGACCGGCCCATTGCGTCTTCGAATACATCTATCTGGCCCGCCCCGAATCGGTCATCGACGGCCACAGCGTCTCGGCCGTCCGCGAGAGGCTGGGCCAATGCCTGGCCTCCCGCTGCACCACAGCCAACGAACTGCAGGTGGTCTTCGACGTGCCCTCCAGCGCCGAAGATGCGGCCATCTCCTTTGCCCGCGAAGTCGACCTCCCCTACCGCAAGGGCATCCGCAAAAACCCCTACAGCCAGCGCAGCTTCATCGCCGCCAACCAGGCCCTGCGGGCCGGCATGGTAGGCACCAAGTTCCTTTTTGAAAAGCGCGTCATCGACCAGCAGGCCGTGGCCGTCATCGACGATTCCATTGTGCGCGGCACCACCGCCCGCCGCCTGGTGGAATCGCTGCGCCAAAAAGGCGCCTGGCGGGTCTACTTCTTCTCGGCCTCCCCCCCGGTCCGGCACACCTGTGTCTATGGCATCGACATGGCCGTCAGTAGCGAGTTGGCCGCCTCCACCCGCAACCTCGAAGAGATGACCCACGAGATCGGCGTCGACCACCTCCAATACCAAACCCTGGCCGACCTGGAAGACTGCCTGCAAGGGCTTCCGCTGTGCACCGCCTGCTTCTCGGGCAACTACCCCACCGCTGTCGACGCCGAAGAACTGGAAGACATCGGTCGCGCCCGCGCCAAAGTCTCGGCAGGCGCAGCGTGACACCCATCGTCGGTGTGATCATGGGGTCGCAAAGCGACTGGGAGACCATGCAAAAGGCCGTCGAGATCCTGGAAAAATTCCAAGTCCCCCATGAATATCGGGTGGTCTCGGCCCACCGCACTCCCGACCTGCTTATGGACTATGCTGGTCAGGCCGAACAGCGCGGACTCGAGGTCATTATTGCCGGGGCCGGCGGAGCCGCCCACCTGCCCGGCATGGTCGCCTCCAAAACCACCCTGCCCGTGCTGGGCGTACCCATCCAATCCAGGGCCCTCAACGGCCTCGACTCGCTGCTCTCCATTGTGCAGATGCCGGCTGGAGTGCCGGTGGCCAGCCTGGCCATCGGCGCCGCCGGGGCCACCAACGCCGGCCTGCTGGCCGTCTCTATCCTGGCCAATTCTCGGCCCGCCCTGCGCCAGGCACTGCACACCTACCGCCAGCAGCAAACCACCGACGTGCTCGAGCAGCAATTGCAGCGATGAAAGTCGGCATTTTAGGCGCCGGTCAACTGGGTCGTATGCTGGCCCTGTCCGCTCTCCAACTGGGCCTGACCCCTTGCCTGTTTGACCCCGATCCCCAGGCCTGCGGCCTCATCGCCAGCCACTCCACCAGCGCGCCCTACAACGACCGTCAAGCCCTCACCACCTTCGCCCAGGGACTGGACGTATGCACCTACGAATTTGAAAACGTCCCCATCGAGGCGGCCGCTCTGGTGTCGAACCTGTGCCCGCTGCGCCCGGGCCTGCCGGCTCTGGAGGTGAGCCAGGACCGCCTCACGGAAAAGCAATTCCTGCAAAGTTGTGGACTGACCACCACCGACTTCCTCCCCCTCAACCCCGGTGACCCCATTCCGCCCGGAGGTCTGCTCAAAACGCGCCGGCTGGGCTATGACGGCAAAGGCCAGGGAACGGATTGGAGCCATCTCCCTGACCAGCCCGCCCTTTGGGAAAGATGGGTCCCCCTACAAAAAGAAGTCGCCCAAATCGCCATCCGCTCCCTCAGCGGTGAAATCCACTTCTACCCCCTCATCCAAACCATCCAAAGTCAGGGAATCTTGCGCGAAGCCATCGCTCCTGCCCCCGACCTCCGCCCCGAGCTCCACCAACAGGCTCGCCAGGCCGCCCAAACCGTATTGGAAAGACTCGACTACGTAGGGGTGCTGGCCCTCGAGTTCTTTCTCGTCGACGACCAGCTGATCGTCAACGAAATGGCCCCGCGCGTCCACAACTCCGGCCACTGGACAGACCGCGGCAGCCACACCAGCCAGTTCGAGAACCACCTGCGCGCCATCCTCGGTTGGCCGCTGGGCAGCACGGCCATCCTCCAACCCAGCCGCCTGATCAACCTGGTGGGCGAGGTCCCCTTTCCTCCTCCACCCGGCGCCCACATTTACGGAAAAAGCCCCCGCCCCGGTCGCAAACTGGGACACATCACCCTCTTCACGGAGCCCACATGAACCATACCTATGCTCAAGCCGGCGTTGACATCGAATCCGGCGAAAATCTGGTGCGTCGCATCCAAACCTTTGCCAGCGGCATCGGCGGTTTCGCCGGCACCTACCCCCTGGGCGACGGCCGTCTGCTGGCCGCCGCCACCGACGGCGTCGGCACCAAACTCGAACTGGCCCAGCGCCTGGGCAACCTGGAAGGGCTGGGTCAGGACCTGGTGGCCATGTGCGTCAACGACCTCATCACCATCGGCGCCCGACCCCTCTTTTTCCTCGACTATTACGCCTGCGGCAAGCTCGACGTTATCTCGGCCGAGCAGGTCATCTTTGGCATTCAGCAGGCCTGCGCCGCCTCCAACTGTCTGCTGTTGGGCGGAGAAACCGCGGAAATGCCCGGATTTTATCCCGACGGCCGCTTCGACCTGGCCGGTTTCGCCGTGGGCCTCATCGCGCCCGGCGGCCTCATCGACGGCTCCAACATCGTGGCCGGCGACACCATCCTGGGCCTGCCCTCCAGCGGCCTGCACAGCAACGGCTTCAGCCTGGTACGCAAAATCCTGGGTGACCAACAGCCCTCCTGGATGGCCGAACTGCTCACCCCCACCCAACTCTACGTCAAGCCCATTCTAGGACTGCTCAACCTCAAAGTCCCCCTCAAGGGCATGGCCCACGTCACCGGTGGAGGCTACCAAAACCTCCATCGCGTCCTGCCCCCGGGGCGCAGCCTCAAGCTGGACTGGGAAGCCTGGGCTCTCCCCCCCATCTTCCAGCGACTGCAAAAAATGGGCAACGTAGAAAGCGAAGAAATGCGTCGCGTCTTCAACTGCGGTATCGGCATGGCCCTCTTTGTAGACCCGGCCCATGTGCAAACTATCCAGACCGTCTTGCCCGAAGTGGTGCGCCTGGGGGTGGTGCAATGACACGCTGGGTCGAAGTCACTGGCCTCTCCCCCTTCGAGCTGGAGGGATTCGCCAATATCCAGCGCAGCCGCGTCTACTACCTGCAGGCGCCCAACCTTGACCAGATTCTGCAAAATCTGCAACAAGACTCACGCTGCCTGGCCGACCCCGTCAGCGAGCAACTCCAAGTCGACGGACGCGCTCAATTCCCCCACGACTGGGTGGTCGAGGTCAGCTACCGGGGTGGCGTCACTGACAACGAGGCCCGCGTGGTCGAAGAAGTGCTCCCTGTCCAGGCCCGCACCGCCCGCCGCTACTACGTCCAGGGCGGTACGGCCGCCCAGGTGCAGGCGCTGGCCGCTCGCCACTGGGCCAATCAACTCATCCAACGCATTCAAGTGGTGCCCGCCGACCACCCCCTGCAGGCCCCCCTCCCGGTGGTGGCCGGCCAGCCCCAGGCCACCCGCACCATCCCTCTTGAAGGCGACTTGGAAAAGCTCAGTCGCCAGCGACTGCTGGCCCTCAGCGGCCCCGAAATGGAAGCCATCGCCCAACATTTCCAAAGCCAAAATCGCCCCCCCACCGAGGTCGAGTTGGAAGCGCTGGCCCAGACCTGGTCGGAGCACTGCAAACACAAGATCTTCAACGACAGCATCGAGTTCGAAGGCCAACGCATCGACAGTCTCTTCCGCACCTACATCGCCGGTGCCACCGCCCAGTGCAAAAGGGACTGGTTGGTCTCGGTCTTCACCGACAACGCCGGCGTCATCGAATGGAACGAGCGCTATCACCTGGTATTCAAGGTGGAAACCCACAACGCTCCCTCGGCCCTTGAGCCCTATGGCGGCGCCCTCACCGGCATCGTGGGCGTCAACCGCGATCCGGCCGGCACCGGCCTGGGCGCCGATCTGATCTTCAATACCGACGCCTTCTGCTTCGCCCCCCTCGACTATGCGGGCCCCATCCCCGAAGGCCTGCACTCTCCCCGTCGGCTCTACCAGGGAGTGCGTCAGGGCGTCGAAGATGGCGGCAACCAGTCGGGCATTCCCACCGTCAACGGTGCCCTCTTCTTCGATCCCCGCTACCTGGGTCGACCGCTGGTTTTCTGCGGCACGGGCGCCCTGATGCCCACCGACACCCCTCACGAAAAGGCCATTCACCCCGGCGACTTCGTGGTTATGGCCGGCGGCCGGGTGGGCAAGGACGGCATTCACGGGGCCACCTTCTCCAGTCTGGCCATCGAAGGCGGCGAGGCCCCCGTGGGCGTGGTTCAGATCGGCGATCCCATGACCCAAAAACGTCTCCTGGAAATGCTCACTGAAGCTCGCCAGGCCGGCCTCTATCGGGCCCTCACCGACAACGGCGCCGGTGGTCTGTGCAGCTCGGTGGGCGAACTGGCCCAGCTCAGCAACGGCGCCCATCTGCATCTCGACCAGGTGCCCCTCAAATATCCGGGCCTGGCCGCCTGGGAAATCCTCGTCTCCGAATCGCAAGAGCGCATGACCCTGGCCGTGCCGCCCCACCTGTGGGAGCCCCTGCAACAGCTGGCTCAGAGGCGCGACGTGGAAGTATCCAAAGTAGGAATTTTCAACGACAGCGGCCACTTTAGCGCCAGCTTCCAGGACCAGCAAGTCATGCAGCTGCCCATGGATTTTCTCCACGGCGGCCTGCCTGAGCGCACCCATCAGGCCCACTGGTCCCCGCCCCCGCCGGGACCCAACCACCCGCCCCAGTTGCCCCCCTGGAGCGAAAGCCTGCTGCAGCTTCTCAAGAACCCTAACATCTGCTCGCGCGAAGGCCTGATTCGCCAGTACGACCACGAAGTGCAGGGCAGTTCGGTCATCAAACCGCTGGTCGGGGCGCAATACGACGGCCCCTCCGACGCCGCCGTATTGCGCCCCGATCACGCCAGCGACCAGGGCGTGGCCGTCAGTTGCGCCCTCAATCCCCACTATGGGGATCACGACCCCGAGCGCATGGCCGAAATGCTCGTCGACGAAGCCATCCGCAACGCCGTCTGCGTGGGGGCCGACCCCGACCGGTTGGCCCTGCTCGACAACTTCTGCTGGCCCGACCCCGTGGGTGACCCCTTTAAAATGGGCCAACTGGTGCGCTGCTGTCGTGGTCTGGCGCGGGCCGTGGTGGCCTTTCAAGCCCCCCTGATCTCGGGCAAAGACTCCATGAAAAACGACTACCACGGGGCCCAGGGCAAGCTGTCCATCCCCCCCACCTTGCTGGTCTCGGCCATCGCCAATGTGCCCGACGTTCAGCGGGCCGTGACCATGGATCTCAAGCAAGCCGGCGACCTGGTCTATCTGTTGGGCCCCGAGCAATCGGCCCTGGCCGGCTCCCAGTATGCCCGCCAACAAAATTTCACCGGGGGCCAGCTGGGCCAGGTCCACTACGAACAGGCCTTGCAGCTCTATCGCACCGTCCATCAACTCATCCAAAAAGGCCTGATCGCCAGCTGTCACGACTGCTCCGAAGGCGGTCTGGCGGTGGCCCTGGCCGAAACCGCCATGGCTGGCCGGCTCGGCCTGCACATTCAGCTTCCCCCCTCCCCATTGCGGCTCGACGAGCGCCTCTTTAGCGAAGGCCCCAGCCGCCTGGTGGTCAGCCTGGCCCCCACCCACCGGGCCGCTTTCGAGGCCGCCCTACAAGCGTTCCCGTGTACCTACCTGGGCCAGGTCAGCGCCGACCCCGTGCTCCAAATCGACCATGAGAAAATCCCCCTGGCCACTCTCTGCCAGGCCTGGCAAGGAGACCTGCAACTATGAAACCCCTCATTCTCACCGGCCACGGCCTCAACTGCGCCCGCGAAATGGCCCTCGGCTTTCACCTGGTAGGCGCCCCCGCACTGGTGGTCCACCTCAACGACCTGCCGCAAATCAAGCTGCTCGACTACGACATCCTGGTATTGCCCGGTGGCTTCTCTTTTGGCGACCACCTGGGTTCGGGGCGGGCTCTCAGTCAACGCCTGCTGCGCGCCCCGCTGGGTCAGGCCATCCGCCAGTTCGTCGACTCGGGACGCCTTGTCTGGGGCGTCTGCAACGGCTTCCAAACGCTGGTCCAGATGGGCCTGCTACCCCAGGGCTGCACGTTGGCGCCCAATCAATCGGGGCGCTTCGAATGCCGCTGGGTGCGTCTGGCCGTCAACCCCCACTCGCCGTGCCTTTTCACCCGTGGCCTCACTCATCTTGAACTCCCCGTGCGCCACGGCGAAGGCCGCCTGCTCGGCTCCCCGCCCTCCGAGTGCGTCCCCCTGCGTTACGCCGACGCCAGCGGCGCCCCCACTCAGCAATACCCCGACAACCCCAACGGCAGCCCGCTCGGGGCCGCCGCCCTGTGCGACCCCAGTGGCCGAATCTTCGGCCTGATGCCCCACCCCGAAGCCTTCTTGCGCTGGACCCAACACCCCACCTGGACGAAAACTCGCGATCTTTGCCAGCGCCAAGGACTCCCTCTGCCCACGGACGGGCAGGGATTGTCCCTGTTCCGGGCGGCCGTCTCAAGCAGGATAGCCACAACCTTGTAACAATTTCCCGCCCCCGGTAGAAATCCAGTAGTAAACCGTGTGCCATAGTGACTCCAGCAAATCCAACCTGGAGGCACACCATGAACCCCGTCGCCAAGCAAATCCTGCTGCTGATCGTGCTCCCCTTCACCTGCGGGCTCAACCTGGCCCAAACCAGCACAACCCTCGATCTGTCACTGGGCCAACTCAGCCTGCGGGTAAATATCCAGCCTGCAGGTGATGGTCCCAGGCAACCAGAACGTCCGCCCCACAAATTTAAGGGGGGTATTACCCTTGACACACTCCAATCAAAAGAAAAGTCTGGCCGGCCTGGCACTGTGCACCCTGCTGGCCGTAACCGGTTGTGGCAGCACCGATGATGTAGCTCCCTTCGTCAATCAAGGGTCCAACAATCCCGTCACTCCCGTGCCCGTTGCCAGCCTGCGCACCTTCTTCTTCGTGGCCACCAACAACGCCACCAATGGCATCCAGGTCTTTTCCGTCGACCCTGCCGGCAACGTCAGCGCCGCCCCGGTTCTCACCAGAACCGTCACCAACGCCGGCGTTAACCAGGCCCCCCTGGGCCTCGCCGTCAGCCCGGACAAGAGGTTCCTGGTAGCCACCACCGCCGTGGGCCTGACCTCCTTTGCCATCAGCGGCAGCGGCGCCGCAATCAGCCTCACCCAGGTCAACGCCAATGCCGTGCCCGCCTCCAGCGGCACGCCCCAGGGCAGCATCATTATTGAAGACGGATCGGCAGCCGGCGCCTTTGGTGACTCCAACAACAACATCGAAGGCTTCACCCTCAGCCCGGCCGGGGCCATCACCGTCAGCGCCACCCGAGGCACTTCCTTCGTGACTCAATCCAGCCTGGGCATCACCAACGTCGGCGGCAACGACATCGTGGTAGGCCTGGCCGGCGGCTCCGTAATCGCCTTTACGCTGAACTCCGCCACCGGCGCCGTTACCGACCAGAGCGCAGGTACCAATCTCAACTCCAACTTTTTTGCTGGTTCCACGGCCGTGGCCGCGCTGGGCAACAGC
The DNA here is from genome assembly GCA_018780265.1 of bacterium. GTDB lineage: Bacteria > Vulcanimicrobiota > Xenobia > Xenobiales > JADMJV01 > JADMJV01. The sequence continues at coordinate 4,009 of JADMJV010000054.1, read as the reverse complement.
CTGGTCATCGGAAATAATGGCAATGCAATTGCCGTTCAGATCATCGGGGCCAACAACGCCTTGACCGGAGGCGGCAACGATGTCATAACCACTGGCACCCAGCCTAACGGTGTGGCCGCCTTGCAACTCGCCGGACTCAACGTCGGCACCGGTCTGGCGGCCACCAACAACGCTGCCGGAGCCAACGTGCAGCTTTTCACCATTGCAGGCAACGCCCCCACCCTGTCGGTGCAGGCCACCTCGGGCGTGGCGGCCGCCGCCCTCTCGGTAGTGGCGGCAGCCCGCACTCTCGCTAATGGATCCAATCCCAGTGCCCTGGTCGTGGTCACCAACGCCGCCGCCACCAACAACGTGACCCCCTTCCAAACCGACGGGTTCTCCACTTTGAGCGGAGCCGGACTGAGCTCGGGAACGGCCACCAGCATCTCCACGATCACCAGCAACAACTCGGCCCTGGCCGACTTCCTCTTCTAGCCTGACTGACTGGTTGTCCCCACCAGGGACAACCAGTCAGTCCTGCAGATTGGCAAAAGGAAGTTGCCCGTAGGTCTGCACAAACTGACGAATCAGCTCGCCCTCCAGCAGCGCCGGCTCCTCGTCGGGCAGCACTTTCCAGGCCACCAACAGGCGTTCACAGCCGCGCAACTGCCACAGAAAGCGACCTCCATAGTGTTTGGCCGGCTTACCCCGCCCAAAGTCCAGCAACTGCTTTATACGCGACGACAAGGTCGCCTTGGTATCTCCCCCACCGGCCTTACCGATATACAGTATCGTGCGGCCTTCCACCCAGTTGGACCGCAATGTGCGAATGGGCACATTAGGATTCCCCTTGGAATGGCCCCCGCTCCCCTGAGCTAAAAACTCCGGCTCGCCAGAATCCCCCCACAGCACCACATAAACCCCCTTCTCCGGCGGGATGACACCCGCATTCGACCAAAGCTCTCCAACGCTGTGAAATCCAGCGAATCCCAAATTTCGCAAGCCCTCCAACGAATCCAACTCCACCCCCCCCGGAGCCCGCAGTGGAACAGGGGCCAGCGAGTCTGACTGCCAGCGCAATGTGGGGGGATGACCCCCGCACTCAAAGCCGGGAATTTGCGCCAAAATCAGGTCCACCCCCGAAGTGGCCCGGCCCACATCCAGCGTCTGGATCTCCTCACGGGTGATCTCGCCCACCTCCCAAAGCCGTTCCACCGCCGCCCGGAAAATCTCGATGGGAATGAAGCCCACATGCCCCCGCGAACTGATCCGCTCCAGCCCGGAAGCGTCCACCTTGACAATCTGGTAGCTACCGCTCCGGTTCTTCAAAGTCCGCCCCTGTAAGGGCACGATCCACTCCTCCCAGAGGTTGTCAAAACGGGGTAAAGCCTTCGACTCTGCCTCCACCCGCTCGATCCCAATCTCCAGTCGGGAGGCCACCAACTCCAGCTCAGGCAAAACCCGCTCGCTGCACACCAGCACCGCGGCGCTGCAGTCAAAATAGCGCCGGGCCCCCTCCAACTCCAGCAAGAGAGTGCGATCGGCCGCCATCCTGGCCCTCACGGCCAATCGCTCCCCACTACGACTGGCAAAAAAATCCACCCCCCAGTCGGCCGCTTCCACCGCATAGCCCCGACGACGATACTCGTCACTCACCAACATTTGGTAATCCCGTGAATTCATAGTTACCCTTCAGCGGCTAATCAGAGCCCAGCTTCTTCAAAACTCGATCCGGGATCCCTAAGCCTTGAGCCCGACGCAACTCCACATAGTGCTGCCAGTGTTCCCGAGCCTCGCGCTCTCGACCCAACCTTTCCAAGGCATCGGCCAGATTCAGGTAAGCCGGAGTGCGTCCAGGGTCCTGCACCAGCACCCTCTCCAGCACCTCTACGGCCTGGCTGCAACGGCCGCTCTATTCCAAGAAAGTTCCGTAGTCGTTAAGCGCCGTCAGCCCCTTGGCCTGCCTCAAGGCCGGCCACGGCCAATCGGCCACCAAACCCGCAAAAGGCTCGATCGCCTGGTTCATCAAATCGGCTGCCGCCGCACTGCGACCCTGCCGGTGATATTGCGCTGCCTTACGTTGCGCAGCGCACGGAAACTCCAGGGCCATCTCTTCCGCCTCAAAATAATGGTGGGGATAGAGCACCTGCTCCAGCACCTGGTGGGCGCCAGCAATCTCTCCGCGCCCCAGCAGCGCCCAACTGCTCCCGCGATGGGTCGGCCCTATAAGCGCGCAATCAGTGGGCCCGACCGGACCCATCGAAGCGATACTCATTGACGTATTCCAGGGCCGAAAAGGGCATCTGGCTGGCCACCACCAGGCAATTGCCGCGCCAATGCAAAGCCAGCTTGGCGGGCTGGCCAGCAGAGTCAACTCCACCTCGGCAGCCCCCTCCAGACCAGAAACCGTCACTTGCTGTCCCGGCTTCAGCCACCCTGGTTGGGCCATCGCCACCCAACTACACCACCAACCACCAACTGCGCATCAACACGTCCTTTCCCGTCTCCAAAATGACCCACGTCATATATCCAGCACCCACACCCCGTTACACTTAGCGTACAAATTTATGGGAAGGCCTTGATGATGCGAATTCCAAATCTGCTCAAGTATTTCGCCTTCTTCTTCTGCATCGCCCTGGTATTCAGCGGCTGCGGCAATAGCAGTGACGGCTCTAGCAACCTGTCCGGCCGCAATATCTCCGAGGTGCCCAGCTCGCTGGTCACGCTCACCTTCCTGCCCGCCAAAGTGCTGGCAGTACCGCCCAATGTTGCCTTCGTCCGAATCACCGGCACCGACGCCAACGGACAGGCCGTCGACCCTGGCAACGGGTTCCCCTTTCCCGTCACCCTCAACTACACAACCCCGCTCATTTTGCAGGTTCCCTCGGTCGTCCGCCACCTCCATCTGGACTTCCTGGACGCCAATAACAAACTGGTCGGAATCGGTGACCTGGACGTCAATCTCTCCCCCAACATCCCCGCTCAGTTCAACATCCCTTTTACCGATGGTGCGCCCAGCGCCCCGGTAACCATTCTTGTCCCTCCACCCGTTCCAGATGGCATCGTCAGACTGCGCCTCAGCGGAACCGACGTAAACAACGCCGGCGTAACCACCATCTTGCCGGTCTTCCCCCTTCAGGTCACCTTGCCGCCGGGCGGGGGCCAAACCTCGCCCGTCACTATCCCGGTCAGCGTCACTCGACTCAGGGCCGAATTTATCGACGGCCAGGGAGTCACCCAGGCGTCCAACAATGCAACCATAGCCCTGACTCCCGAGGTGGCCCAAACCGTCACCATCGCCTACCCATCGCCGGTCGAAACGGCACCCATCAGTTTTACCTTTAACCTGACTCAGGGAGCCAACTTCTACGGACAGGGCGCTGTGCCAGGCAATGTCACTCAAATTCGCATCAGCGGCAGCAACGGCAACCAGAGCGTAACCACCCCCGGATTTCCCGCCACGGTCAACTTCGCCGCCCCCGGCCCGGTCAATGTTCCGGTCACCATCACCACCCTCACCCTCGACTTCCTCACCGCCGACAACTCGCTGGCCGGCACCAACAGCGTCCCCTTCACGGCCACGGCCTCGACGCCCCAAATCGTCAACGTCCCCTTCCTGGTGCCGACCTACCTCTTCTCCAACTTTAATGCGGGAGGGGTATCCAGCGGGCCGCCCACGCCCACCGTATTCAGCATCAGCCGTCCCTGGACGCTCCAGCAAATTCACGTTTACCACTTCGCGCAGGCCGCCCCCACTTTGCTGGGCCTGACGGACGCCAACGGCACCACCTATGGACCCTACCCGGTGGTAGGGGGGGTCTACCCCGGCACCAATACCACTCTAAACGTGTCCATGCCGGCCGGAACCTTCACCGTTACCAACGACTTCCCGGCAGGCTGGTCTTGGGACAGTGAATCTGCCGGTCGAGGATTCACCGAAGTCTTCGGCACCGTCCCCTAAGAAACACTTCCAGGCGTCGGGTAGCCAAGGGCGGTTGCCCGCCCCCAGCTCCCACAGAACCGTACTTGT
>JADMJV010000052.1 GCA_018780265.1 bacterium | reverse complement strand
GTTGTAGCGGGAGCAGTAACTGGTGAACCCAAGGCCGACAGCAACGCGGAATAAAACTGGCGGATAGACGGCGTAACGGGCATCTGCATGATTACAACTGGAATATGCTGGCGACTCCCACCGCTTGATTGCTGGCCAAGGTGCATCCGCCGGAATCGCTCAGCGATCATTGACTTGCCGTTACTCGGGCCGACGATGAGGATATTCGTCGGGCGAATGACCTCGGGTTGAATCAATAAATGGCCGAGCTTGGCCACCACCGCCTGGGCCCGCGGATATCCAATCCAATGTTGAGTCGTCAGGGACGCGATGCGCTCCGCGGCCGTTCGTCCAGCAACTTCCCTTAGCTGGGGTAGGAGATGCGGATAGTCTGCCATCTCAATCACCAACCTTCGATCTCGTCGAATGGGCGAAGCACTTCTTCGTTCGCCGGGAGCCTCGCGTCGAGTGGAGCACCAGGGGAGGTCGGCGTCGCAATTGGTTGGTGCGGAGCACTGGAGAGCCGGCGCGTTCGGTTTCGTCGCGCAGATTTGGTCGAGCTAACAGCGCTTTTCTCAATGGCCCGCATTTCCGCTACCGCCTTAAAGATGGAGGTCTCATCAATCGGGTTGTGACGAGCACGCAGATGGCGGAGGGCAAGACGATGCTCCCAAAGGCTGAGTGCAGGCCGAGAGAGATCACGGTAAGGGATCTCAAGATATCCGGCCGTGACTGGGTCGAAGACGTAGATGCGGCTGATGTCGCGAGGGTCTCGGCGAATAAGCAAGCGCTCCATCTTCTCCCGCTTGGCAATCCACGGGTTCAAGGCGAGGCTGTAATAGGTCACGTGGTCGAGCACAATCCCGTCCCGCCGGAGTGTGCGACGAACCACGGGCAGAAAGTCGATCAGGAAAGCTCGCGGATTCTTGACCATGGGCGGCAAGGCACCGGAGAGCGTCAGTGCGGCCATGCCCGCCCGATAACGGTTCAAGGGCGTATCGCCCGCTAATCCCTTATGCGGCCGCTGATGGTAAATTCCCGTGATGGCAATCGTCAGCCAGTGAGTCAATTCTTCCATCGTTAAGCACGCGGCGGCTTCACTATTGTAGTCGTGTCGCTCGGTGGGATTCGAAAAGGTTGTGCCGGGCAATTCGTGTACCAGCTTCATCAGGCTGCCGATCACTCGTTCCACAATTCCACCAAAGTGCGGCTGCCCGGGCGGACGCCAGTCGATCTGGATGCCATGCTGGTCGCAGCCGCGCTCGAACGCGCAACTATGAAATTCCGCGCCATTGTCGACACTAACCCGACCTGGCTTACCTTCAATGGGCCACTCAGCTTTGATGCCACATTCGGCCAACCAACTCGCCTTGTCCCTGGCGACATGGACAAGGCAAAGCCCCACCGAGGTGGCGGACGGAGCCTCCAAAGACAGGTGTATGCCCGCGATGCAGCGGCTGCAAAGATCAATGGCGACCGTAAGCCAAGGGCGGCCTATTGGCCGCCTCTCAATCGGGTCAACAAGAATGATGTCAACCTTGGTATGGTCAATCTGGAGAGTGTCGAGCGGAAAACGTGGGATTGGTGTTTTTCCGCTGACGGCGGTGAGCTGGCTGCCCCGCTCGCCCCGCCGCTGACACTCCTCCGGCAAAAGATTTGCAAGACGCCGGCTGATCGTGCTGTACGAAGGTGGCTTCAGTCCGGCCAGTTCGGCGCGCCGCCTTACCTCACGAATGAACGCCGCGGCTGACAGGCGTTGCGGTGCAAGATAAACGTCATCAATGAGACCGCGAACGAAATTCTCCCGGTCCTTGCTGATTCTCGTGCCTCCCCTTCCACCACTGGATAGAAACGGAACAAGAGCGTCCAGGGCCCCATCGCAAGCACGACAACGCTTGACCAGGAAGTATACCTGACGAACGGACAGGTCCAATTGTTGTGCCGCAGCCTCTACCAGAGGCTGCGGGCACTGCTTTCTTACGGCCAGCGGACGAATAATCTCGGCCCGCCGCTTCGCCTCCCGCCATATTTCCTCGCTGAAAGTTGAAATGTCTTGCACCTGGCCATGTTGCATTTACTGAAGCCCACTTTGAATAATTGCCGCCCACTGCAGTCGACTGTGAACAAATTGAAGAGGAGTATGAACGAATTTACCAGAGAAACCTGCTGTAAAATAAAGACTTTTACTGAAGTCGACTTTGAATACTGACACAGGACCGCTTTTACGCTATCCTGGGTTCTCGAAAAGGGTTCTTGAATAGGCTTTCTCGAAGCCACCACGCCACAGTGAGTTTCGAGAAAGGGAGCATCCCATGCTGATAGGCTATGCGCGTGTCTCGACGCAGGATCAAAACCTTGAGCTTCAGATTGAAGCCTTAACCAAGGCGGGCTGCAAGAAGATTTTCGAGGACAAGATCAGCGGAAGCCGATCAGTGCGGCCCGGACTTGCCCAAACATTAGAAGTGCTGCGCGAAAAAGATACCTTGGTTGTTTGGAAGCTGGACCGGCTGGGACGCAGCGTCAAAAACCTGGTCGACCTGGTCAGGGATCTGCACAAGCAAGGTGTTCAGTTCAAAAGTCTGACCGACTC
>JADMJV010000124.1 GCA_018780265.1 bacterium | reverse complement strand
TACAACCACAACAAATAGCCCCAAACTTTAGATTTGATTCATGGGCTATTTCGCAGTCCAGCGCCTCTAACCTGCTCGGCCGTTCAAGCTCGACTGGACGAAATGCGGGAGACCTTGGCCCGGGCTCGAAGCGACCGCCATGTCCCGCTCTATTGGAGTTTACCCCGAGGATACAAGCGTCCGGGAGTCCACTTTTTTCGCAAAACTGCTGGACCTCGCTCTCACCACCGTTTTGACGTTCTTTGTGCTTGGATTGACGCTGATGTTCTACTATTACGGCCAGACCCTTGAGCAGCACATCAAAAAAATCGACGACGACAGATTTGTCGTGGAGTGCGAGCTCAAGCAGCTTGAAACCGCCAGCCGGGCCATTCACAGAGAGCAGGTTAAGCTGCGGGAGTTGACGCAAAAGCTCGCCGCCAGGCGGAGAAAGCGGCACCGGACTTAGTGGGTCCACCAACACAAATCTCATCAAGATCCCAACAACGGACGGTGTTGACACCCGGTGGTTACTTTGTTGACAATTGAAATCTGAGGGACGTGAGGCGCCGAACGGCGATCTCTGGGAAAAACAGTCTACCTAGTCGGGAAGGTCTTTAGGGAGCTGCAAAGACATGCCCAGTTGCGCGCACAACTCCAGCAAACCCTGGCGGACCTGTCGGGGTGGGTAGGCCATGGCCGGGCCAGCGCCCTCGCAGCGGTTGAACCAGAAGACCATTTCTCCCACTGCCATATCGGAAAGGGCCTTGCGCAACTGGTTTTCCCGCCAGTGAGGCGCCTTTTGCAGGTCGCCCCAACTCTTGTTGAGATTGGTTCCGGGTAGGACCACGTAGGTCCAGGTCCCGCTGACTTGCCAACTGTAGAGTTCCTGGCCCTTTAAAGCCGGTCGCTCGGCTCGTTTTGCCCCCACCGACAAGGACATCAGAAAAAGAAGGAGCCCCTCACGAACTGCTCTGTAGCACCTGGACGACTTCGGCGCTGATGTTCCCGCCGCAGTTTGTGCAGATCCGGTTCTCCGGACAGACCGTGAAAGTGTTCTCGCAAAAGGGGCAGCGAAATTGCTGAGTGGTGGCCAGGAAAGCTTCAAAGAGGTAGCGCGAGCCCAGCGGGCCCTGGTCCATTTTGCAGACACGACTGCGCACCAGGCGCGCCAGAATTTCTTGGGACTTGAACTGAGGCAGTTGTAAGTCGGCCATCACCTTGGCTACCGTCAGCACGCCCTGGTTTTCTTGGGCCAGTCGGGCTACCTCGGACTCCAACCGCTTGGGGTCGTTTTTGCGCGCGTCTTCGGCCAGCGAGGCGACGCCCTTGGCAATTTCCTTGCCTCCAGCCTCGAGGGCTTTGTCCAGATGCTTTTCGCCAACGCCAACTACTCGGCCTAGCTGACGCTCTCCCACCTGGAGAATGCCTGAGACCGCCCGAGCGGCCAGAAAACGCAAGAACCACTTGACCGCCCGGACGGTAAACAAAACGGCCAGCGCGGCGCCAATCAACAGTCCTACAATCAAAATTCCGGAAATTTGTATCGTGCTCAAGCTTTGTGAACCCTAGCATATTTCAGGTTTCCTGCCAACCAGGGCCGCCCCCAAGGTCTCTCTGCCTGGGGTCTGGAATCAGCCGGAAGATTACTTGGAAGAGGTGTGCCAATGTTCCGAACCGACCTGCTGGAAGGGCAACGCATTCTTGTGACCGGAGGGGGCAGCGGGCTGGGATTTGCCATGGCCAGCGCCTTTGCTCACTACGGAGCCAGCCTGTGCTTGCTGGGGCGACGTCAACAGAAGTTGGAGGAGGCGGCCGGCCAGTTGCCGGGAGTGGTGCAGATTGTCAGTTGTGATATCCGCGACCCCCAGGCGGTCGAGACTGCCCTGGATCAGATCTGGCAACACTCCCCCCTGGATATTTTGGTCAACAATGCGGCTGGAAATTTCGCTGCCCCCTCTGAGAGTCTCTCTCACCGGGCTGTCGACGCCGTGCTGGGCACGGTACTCCACGGCACCACCTATATCACGCTGGGGTGTGGCCGCCGCTGGCTGGCCGATGGGCGCGCGGGCAATGTGTTGTCCATGGTGACCACCTACGCCTGTACAGGGTCAGGCTGGGTTTTGCCTTCGGCCATGGGCAAAGCCGGCATCGTGGCCATGACTCGGAGTCTGGCTGTGGAATGGGGAGGGCGGGGCATTCGGCTCAACGCCATCGCACCGGGCCCCTTTCCCACCGAGGGCGCCACCGAGAGACTGGCTCCCGACCCTCGTCTGTTGGAAGTGATGCGCCGGCAAAACCCCCTTCAACGCTTTGGGGATCCCGCCGAGCTGGGCAACCTGGCCGTCTTTATGGTGGCGCCCCAAAACTCGTATATGAATGGCGAAGTGGTCACTCTGGATGGGGGCGAGTGGTTACAAGGGGCCGGTCAGTTCAATTTTCTCCGCGCTCTAAGCTCGGAGGACTGGCAGAAGGCGGCTTCTGCCCGCAAGACGAGTCAATGATTTGGATCAGTTCTAAACCGGAATTTTCCACTGACCTTCATCATAGCTAGCAACCGTCTGGTGGCGCCATGGTTGTTGCATCGCTCGTAGGAGGTCAGGCCGTGCTGTTTGCGGATCGAGAGGATGCCGGGTGCCAACTGGCGCAGCTGTTGATGCCCTGGCGGGAGGAGGCGCCTCTGGTGCTAGGCCTGCCTCGTGGCGGAGTCAGTGTTGCCTATGAGGTGGCCAGGGCGCTGGGCGCGCCACTGGATGTATGGGTGGTCCGCAAGATCGGGGCTCCGCACTTTCCCGAACTGGGCATTGGAGCCGTAGCTGAAGGGGGAGTTGTCTACCTGGACCGGCACAATGTTGAGCAAGTAGGGGTCAGTCAAGAAGATGTCCAGGAGATGGTTCGCCACAAGTCTGCCGAGGTGGCTGAGAGAGTGAAACTGCTCCGCGGCGACCGGTCACTGCCCAAACTGGCCGGACGAAACATTATTCTTGTCGATGACGGCATTGCCACCGGAGGGACCGTTCGGGCTGCCGTGCAGGCGCTGAGGGCTGCTCACGCTGGAAAAATCGTGCTGGCCGTGCCTGTGGCGGCGTCCCAGTCTTTAGCAGAACTTGAGCCTCTGGTGGAAGAAGTTGTCTGCCTGAAATCTACGCCCCATCTGTACGCGATTGGGGCCTGGTACGAAAATTTTCAGCAGGTACCCGACCACGAGGTGATTCGACTCTTGGAAATGGCCGCTCACCAAGGTTTCGGTCCTCTGCCCTCTTCCTTCCAGGTCGACCCCTTGGAACCCAAAAACCTTACCATTTCATTGAAAAGGGCAGAGGTAAAGGGGACCTTAATAAGCCCCCCGTCCCCCCAGGGATTGGTGCTCTTTGCCCACGGCAGTGGTAGCAGTCGATTTAGCCCGCGCAATCGACACGTGGCTTCCGTGCTTCATCGCTATGGTCTGGCTACGCTTCTCTTTGACCTGCTCACGGGCCGGGAGGAGGAGATCGATGCCCAAACCGGCGCTTTGCGCTTCGACATTGATCTGCTGGCCAGCCGCCTGGTGCAGGTGACCGATTGGGTTACAGACTTTGCCCAGATCGGAACTTTGCCGCTCGGTTACTTCGGCGCCAGCACGGGGGCGGCAGCCGCCCTGGTGGCTGCCGCCCGGCGCCCCAAAGTCATCCGCGCCGTTGTTTCCCGAGGGGGCCGGCCCGACCTGGCCGGGGACAGTCTTGCGAGTGTTCGTGCCTGCACACTCCTGCTGGTTGGCGGCGAGGATCACGAAGTTCTGCGGCTCAACAAGCAGGCCTACGGGCATATGACGGCGCCGCGCAAACTGGTGGTGATCCCCCGAGCGACCCATCTGTTTGAAGAGCCCGGGACGCTTGACGCTGTGGCCCGACTGGCGGGCGAGTGGTTTTGCGATCACCTCCGGCGATCCAAAGAGATGATGTCTATCACTGATTCAGCAAATAGAAGAGCCTCTCCGGTACATCCTACTATTGGGGCACCCTAAAGGACGAGTGCTGCGTCCCTGGCTGGTGCGGCTGGCGGTGGCGGTCGTAAGCACCACTATGGTCTTCAATGTATTGAGGACGCTCCCCCACAGGCGTCCCCGCCCGTTTCAATGATTCGAGCATACTGGCTGGCTTGTTCCGCATGCCGGAGTTTGGTGGGGCGGCCCAGCAAAGGGTTCGCTCTCCGCGCGCGGTACTTCTACCTGAGCCAACCCTGGCCAATGCCTGGGGGCGCGGGTTGCCGGCCAGGCTCCTGCCAGGCTAGTCGCCGCTCCCCGGGGGCTGCGGCACAGGAGCTTGAGTGGTGGGGGAGTCGATGATGTTTCCGAAATCCAGGTGGGTGATCTCCTCGAGCTTGGCCAGCGGAATCCGGTAAGGGGCGAAGTCCTGAACATGCTCATCGGAGCTGGGCGGCTTGGCTCGTCCATTCACCAGATCTTCCTGAGACATCACGAAAGACTCACTCTTGAGGCCCTCTCCGGGTTCGTTCCAGACCATGACTTTCCAGAAAGCCATGGGAATCTTGGTGGGGACATCCAGCTTACCTTTATTGTCAAAGGAAGGGTCGCTATCCTTAAGCACGGGCCCGGTGAATACCGTGACTTTGCGCTCGTATTTGTTGGCCAGCGAGAGCACGTGGTTTTCCAGATCCAGCCACTTGTGTTGATTGAGGCCAGAGTGCTGTAAGGAGGCGTTGGTGTAGGCAAAAGTATCGTTGCTTCCGGCGTGCGCGTCGGGCCCCCACATGGGGTCACGGCGACGGACCATGTGGCCCTTGTCAAAGTCGTTGTTCGAGTAAGCTTCGTTGCCCAGTTGGTATTTGCTGTCCATACGAGGGTCAAAGTCCCATTTGCCATCGCGAGGCTGTTCGTTGTATTTGGCGCCATCTACGTTGCAGGCCGTGAACATGGCTGTTCGCCGAGCTTTGTTCATCACTACCGAGAAGTGAGTATACTCCAATTCGCTCTTGGAAGGGTCCGCCTTCAGAGGAGCTATCTGATCTTTGAATTTGTCATCCACCTGGGGCAGGGGCAGAGGGATGTCCAGAAAGTTTTCCTGGTAGCCCTTCAGGTTGCCGGCGGGACGGTGGCCGCCACGCTGAGCGTGTGCCTGGTAGCGATCGTTGGTATGAGGATGGGGGCGAAGTGAAGTGAACATAGGCTGACTTTATCCGCAACCCGGCAATGGATAGGTAAGGGATTTGTAACAAAACCGTTTTTCTAGGAATGGGACCGGAGCGATGTCGCAAAAGGGTGCCCCATGGAATACCTCTTTACGCCCGCCATTCCGCCCTCGTTGCCCATCCTGGGTCACGCGGCCCGCTTTCCTGTGCGTCGTATCTTTTGCGTAGGCCAGAATTACGCGGAACACACTCGAGAAATGGGGGGAGATCCCCAGCGCAATCCCCCATTTTTCTTTGCCAAACCGGCTCAGGCCGTGGATGTCAGTGGTGAGTTTGCCTATCCGATGGCCAGCAACAATGTGCACTACGAGGTTGAGTTGGTGGTGGCTCTGGACCGGGGCGGCACTCACCTGTCCGCCCAGCAGGCCCTGCACAGTATCTACGGATACGCCGTCGGATTAGATATGACTCGTCGCGATTTGCAGGCTCAGGCCAAGCAAGCCGGTCGCCCCTGGGAAGCTGCCAAAGCCTTTGACCATTCGGCTCCCTGCTCTCCGCTGGTTCCCGTCAGTGAGTGCGGTCACCCCGAGCATGGAGCTATCTGGCTGGATCAAAATGGAGAAAGACGTCAAACCGGCGATTTGGACCAGATGATCTGGAAGGTTCCCGAGATCATCGTCCACCTGTCCCACCTCTTCGAATTGGCAGCAGGCGATCTGATCTTCACGGGCACCCCGGCCGGTGTGGGCCCCGTGCAACCCGGCGACCTTCTGCAGGCCGAGGTGGAAGGTGTGGGCCAATTGCAGGTTCGGGTGCTACCCTCCAGGCATCAGTGACCCAGGTACCAGCCCCAAGGGTCCCGGCTTTGATAGGTGGTCACTTGCTTCACCTCCAGATAGTTGGACAGGCCCCAGCGACCCAGTTCGCGACCCACCCCACTGTGCTTGACCCCACCCCATGGAGCTTCTGTAAAGGTAGGTTGCGAGCAGTTGATCCACACGATGCCCGCCTCCAGTTGGCGGGCCACCCGCTGGCAGCGCTCTAGATCGGATGACATCACCGCGGCCGCCAACCCAAAAGGCGACTGATTGGCGCGGGCCACCCCTTCGGCCTCGCTGCTAAAGGTGCTCACCGCCAGCACCGGTCCAAAAATCTCCTCGCACCAGGCCTCCGATTCGTCGCTCAGATTGGCCAGCACCGTGGGTTGATAAAAGTAGCCCAACTCACGAGCGCGCTGGCCCCCTGTGAGCAGCCGGGCACCCTGGACCAGCGCTCGGCTCACATAACCTTCCACCCGCAGGCGTTGGGATGCGCTGACCAGTGGACCCAGCTTCACTCCCGGCTCCAGCCCGGGGCCGATGGGAATACGGGCCGCCTCCTGGCAAAGCCGCTCCAGCAGCGGACCGGCCAAGTTCTGTTGGACCAGCAGTCGCGAGGTGGCGCTGCACACCTGACCCTGATTCCAGAAGATGCCGAACATAATCCACTCCACGGCCGCCTCGATGTCGGCGTCGTCAAAGACCAAAAAGGGTGATTTACCTCCCAACTCCAGACTGACCACCTTGATCTCTTGCGCCCCGGCCAGCATCACGCTGCGTCCCGTGGGCACGCTGCCGGTAAAAGCGACTTTGCGCAATTGGGGATGGGCGGCCATAGGGGCGCCTGTGTCGGCCCCCAGTCCAGTAAGCACGTTCATTACGCCCGCCGGCAACTCGATGTCTGAGCAGATTTGCGCCAGGCGCAGTGCCGTCATCGGGGTCAACTCGGAGGGCTTCAGCACGCAGGTGCAGCCCGCCGCCAGGGCCGGCGCTACCTTCCATGCGGCCATGAGCAGGGGGTAGTTCCAGGGGATAATCAAGCCACTGGGTCCCACCGGCTCGTGATAGATCTTAGTGCTGAAGCGCTCGTCCGGCAAGGCCACGGCCTCCCCTTGGCGGGCGTCGAGATCTTCGGCCAGGCCGGCGTAAAATTCAAAACAGCCGGCCGCGTCGCCCACGTCCCAGGCAGCCTCGGGCAGGGGTTTGCCGTTGTCCTGCACTTCCAACCGGGCCAACTCATCCTGGTGGGTTCGGATGGCCTGGGCAATGGCTCGCAGGTAGACGGCGCGTTCGCTCCCGCGGCTTCCCCCCCAATTGGCTTGGGCGGATACGGCCGCCTCAACGGCCGCTTCTACGTCCAGGCTGGTAGCTGCGGCCACTGTCGCAAACGGCTCCTCGGTGGCCGGGTTGATCACTTCCAACCGGCCGCCTTGCCTGGGTTCTTGCCACTGGCCGCCAATGAACAACTTTTCCACGGGTCAAACCTCCCACACGTCAGTCAGACGTGCCTTCAGCAACACCCCGCAGCCCCCCCGCCTCAGCGGAAGAATTCGTTGTCCGGATAGCTAACACATTCCTTTCCAGCGGGAGAAAAGCCGCAAAGGATGGTTGCAGATGCAGTGGGGTAGTCAGCTAGATGAGCGCAGCCGCCACGGCGGCAATCAGTTCGTCTACCAGGCTTTGAGTGGTCGCCCAGGAGCAGACAAAGCGAACTCCTCCGCTACCGATGAACTGATAGAAGGCCCAGCCGCTTTGACGCAGCCTCTCGATGCCCGGACCGGGCAAAGTCACAAAGACGGCGTTGGCCTCTACCGGATACATCAGTTTCACGCCCGTGATCTGGCACAGGCCCTGAGACAGCTGTTGGGCCATCGAGTTGGCGTGGGCTGCGTGGCGCAACCACACACCGTCGCGCAGCATTCCCACCCAGGGAGCGGCCAGATAGCGCATTTTTGAAGCTAACTGTCCGGCCTGCTTACAGCGCCAGGCAAAGTCGCCGGCCAGTTCCAGGTTGAAGAAGACCACCGCCTCGCCCAACGCCATTCCCATTTTGCAGCCGCCCAGCGAGAGCACGTCCACGCCAGCGCTACGCGTGATCAGGCCGGGCGCCACAGCCAGACTGGAGCAAGCATTGGCGAAACGGGCTCCATCCATGTGAATCTTCAGGCCCAGCCCCTGGGCAGTGGCGCGCAGTTCTTCCAGCTCGGCCAGGGTGTAGACCGTGCCGCATTCGGTAGGCTGAGTCATGGTTAGCGTTTTGGGCTTGGGATAGTGAATGTCACTCCGCCGGGTCACCAGTCGTCGCACTTCGTCGGGGTGCAACTTGCCGTTCTCTCCGCTGGCCAGCAGCAACTTGGTGCCGTTGGAAAAGAACTCCGGAGCGCCACATTCATCGGTCTCGACATGCGCTTGTTCGTGACAGATGACGCTGTGATAGCTTTGACAGAGCGAGGCCAGGGCCAGCGAGTTGGCGGCCGTGCCGTTGAAGACAAAAAACACCTCGCAGGCACTTTCCAACATGGCGCGGATGGCGTCGCTGGCCCGCTCTGTCCAGACGTCGTTGCCGTAGGAAGGGAGGTAGCCGCTGTCCGCGTCCAGCATGGCCTGGCGCGCTTCGGGGCACATCCCGGCAGCATTGTCGCTGGCGAAATCATATCTCATTCCCCTCGGTTCTGGGCTATGTCGGCCACCACCCTGCGCCGGGCAAAAAAATAGCCCCCGGAGCCGGGGGCAAACATGTTCAGAGGGAGCGACCTTCAACGTTCAAGTTAGTATCGGTGCGGGGTGCGCGCCGATAGATGTATCTTAGCGGTCGATTCCAAAGCGATAATAAAACAGGTCGTGCAGATGTGAACAGGATGTTAACCTGACTGTTTTCTTTCTTGGAATGGGGAGGAGGACGAAGGTGTACATCTAAATGTTCATTGGTGAGAGACTTTACGGTGGCAGAAGCCAGAAATCAACTCCCAAACTTGCTCCACCTGGTCGAATCGTCCGGGTCAGTGCAGATCAGTCGACGTGGAAAGCCCGTGGCGGTGGTAATGTCGATGCATGACTATCAAAAATTGAAGCAAGCAGGTCCGACTTTCGCCGAGTTTTTGTCGGATTTTCGAGACCGCCACGACCTGACCGGACTGGAGGACGTGTTTTTGGACGTCAGGGATCGAACGCCGGGTCGTCCGGAACCGCTCTTCGAGTGAAGTATCTGCTGGATACCAATCTGCTCTCGGAGGCCATCAAGCCCAAACCTCACAGCGGTGTGCTGGCCCGGTTGCAAGATCCCGATCTGAAGCTGGCCACCGCTGCCGTGGTCTGGTTGGAATTGCGGCAGGGTTTCGAGCGCCTGCCTACAGGACGCCGCAAGACCATCGTGGGGGAGTATCTGCACGGACTCCGTGGCAGCAATTTGCAGATCCTCGATTATACGGAGGCCTGCGCCGAACTACAGGCCCAGTTCAGCGCTGCTCTGACGCGTCAGGGTCGACCGGTTCCGCTTGTAGACGCAATGATTGCCTCTACGGCTTTGGTCTACAACCTGACGCTGGTAACCCGAAATCGCTCTGATTTTGAAGCCATTCCCAACTTGCGGCTGGAAGATTGGTTCGACTGAACCAATCTTCAGGCTGGCTGGCCAAGCGGGTCGCGCACCCATTGAAATCCAAACCCTTCAAAGTCCTTAGCGTTCTGGGTATAAAACTCAGTGACTCCATAGTGTAACAGGGTCATTGCCAGCCGAGCGTCAAAAATACGTCTCCTGGCAAAGGACGGGGCTCCAGCCACATCCCACAAACGTTCCATAATCAGGGCCAGAGGGCCCGGGTAATCCAAGACGCCCCAGTTGGAATTGGAGCGCAGGCATTTGCAAACATTCGCGGCGGCGGGAGCGTCCAGTGGTTCCGTCAACACGGCCGGATTTCGCAGCAAAATGTAAAGTTCCAAGAGTACGAGTTCGCAAACTCGGAAAGCTCGGTTTTTCGCTTGACCTTTCAAAAAGTTGGCCGCCTTTGCGTGGTAGGGACTGTCAATATTGAGGGCATGCAGCAGAATATTGGTATCGCAGGACGAGAGCGTCAAGTTTCAGGCCTGCTCTGGTTCATTGGCCAGCGTCCGCCATTCGGAGCAAGGCGCGATAAACGGACCCAGAGACAACACCGGCAACTGCCACTCCTTTTGTTCCATCGAGTGCGGCCACTGCACCAAATACTGCTCAAGCGAGCGGCGACACAGTTCAGCCAGAGACATTTCTTGCTTTCGGCAATATTCTTTGGCTTTTTGGTACACATCATCAGGGATCTGGATTTGGGTTCGGACCATGGTGTCATTTTAGCGTGACATCAAAACGATGTCAATTACAGACCAAGGTTTGAGGGTTGAGGGTCGTTCCTGTTTCGAGATGCTAAAGAAAAAAGGACCCCGGCCGGAGCCGAGGTCCTTCTTGCGAGATTGCGACTGTGACTAGAAGTCGTGGTCGTGGCCGGCGTGACCGCCGCCACCCTTCTTCTCTTCTTTGGGCAGTTCAGCAACCAGGGTCTCGGTGGTGATGACCATCGAGGCAATGGAGGCAGCGTTGACCAGAGCGTTCTTGGTCACCTTGGCCGGGTCGACGATGCCGTTAGCCAGCATGTCCACGTATTCGCCGGTGACTGCGTTATAGCCCTGACCCCAGGCCATTCCCTTGACCTTCTCCACAACTACGGAGCCTTCGGCACCGGCGTTGTTGGCGATGATCTTGAGGGGCTGCTCAAGAGCCTTCTTGACGATCGTCACACCGAGTTGCTCGTCGCCGGTCAGCTTGAGGCCGTCCAGCGTAGCAGCCAGGTGCAGCAGAGCGCTGCCGCCGCCAGGCACGATGCCCTCTTCAACGGCGGCGCGAGTTGCGCTGAGCGCGTCTTCGATGCGGTGCTTCTTCTCTTTCAGTTCGGTCTCGGTTGCAGCGCCGACACGGATGACGGCTACGCCGCCAACCATCTTGGCCAGACGCTCTTGCAGCTTCTCGCGATCATAGTCGCTGTCGGTGTTTTCGATAGCTCCCTTGATCTGGTCGATGCGGCCCTTGATGTCGGCTTCCTTGCCCTTGCCTTCAACCACCGTGGTGTTGTCCTTGGTGATTTGAATGCGAGAGGCGCGGCCCAGCATATCAACGGTAACCTTGTCCATTTTGTGACCCAGCTCGTCGCTGATCACCTGGCCACCGGTCAGAACGGCGATATCCTTGAGCATTTCCTTGCGGCGGTCGCCAAAGCCAGGGGCCTTGACGGCGGCGCACTTGAAGCTGCCACGCAACTTGTTGACCACCAGGGTGGCCAGGGCCTCTCCTTCGAGGTCTTCGGCGATAATGACCAGCGGGCGCTGGGCTTGAATCACCTTCTCGAGCAGGGGAAGCAGGTCTTGCAGGCTGCTGATTTTCTTCTCGCTGATGAGGATGTAGGGCTCGTCGAAAACGGCTTCCATCTTCTCGCTGTCGGTCACGAAGTAAGGCGAGATGTAGCCCTTGTCGAACTGCATACCTTCCACGTGGTCGAGCTCAGTCTGCATCGTCTTGGATTCTTCCACCGTGATGACGCCATCTTTGCCCACTTTGTGCATGGCTTCGGCGATCAACTCGCCGATGACCATGTCGTTGTTGGCGGCGATAGAGCCTACCTGAGTGGTCTTCTCTTTGGTTTCGACCGGGGTGGACTTGGCCTTGATCTGCTCCACCAGGTGCTCAACAGCCTTGTCGATGCCCTTCTTGAGGAACATCGGGTTGGCGCCGGAAGTCACGTGTTTCATGCCTTCGTGCAACATCGACTGAGCCAGAACGGTGGCGGTGGTGGTGCCGTCGCCGGAGACATCATTGGTCTTGGAGGCGACTTCGCGGAGGAGCTGGGCACCGAGATTTTCGAAGGGATCTTCCACTTCGATTTCCTTGGCAACGGTGACGCCGTCCTTGGTGATGGTGGGGGAGCCGAACTTCTTGTCAAGCAGAACATTGCGGCCACGCGGTCCCAAGGTTACCTTGACGGCGTTGGCCAGCTTGTTGGCACCGGCTTCGAGTTTTTTACGGGCATCTTCACTGTAAAGAATTTGTTTAGCGGACATATCTGATTTCTCCTATTCGTGCTGCGAGCTTAGCTCAGGATGGCGAGGATTTCGGATTCCTTGATGATGAGGAACTCTTCCCCTTCGATCTTGACCTCGGTGCCGGAGTACTTTCCGTAGAGCACCTTATCGCCGGTCTTCACGTTCATGGCGATGGTCTTGCCATCGTCGGTCACTTTGCCGTTACCTACGGCCATGACTTCACCCTGTTGGGGCTTTTCTTTGGCGGTGTCGGGCAGATAGATGCCGCTCTTGGTTCTCTCTTCTTGGGGCAGGGCGCGGACGATCACGCGCTCGCCGAGAGGACGAAGGTTTAACTCGGTTTTAGTAGCCATTCTTATGCTCCTCCTTGATGTTAGACCGAAGGCGGACGCGCACTGACGCGCCGTCCGCCCTGCGAGCTTTTCACAGACCGTATACTAGGTGGTCAATGTTAGAGAGAGAGCAGACGACTGTTAGATTTCTGTTAGCGGCCTGGCGGGTAGCTCTTGTTGAAGAGGGGTGCGGGATATGCCTGGCCAAGCACTTGAAGTGCAACTATTGGAACTCACTCGGCAACTCATGGCCATTCCTTCCATTTCCAGTGACCGGACCCAATGTCACCGGGCCCTGGATTGGGTCATCGAGCAGATTGGACCTTTACACGGGCTGACTCGACACGATTTCGAATACCAGGGTTTTCGAAGCGTGGTCTTTTCCACCCGTCCAGATCGTCGCAGTCGCCTGGTCCTCAATGCCCACCTGGATGTGGTGCCGGCTCAGTCCGCCCAGTTCGAGGCCCAAATCAGAGGTGGGCAACTGTGGGGTAGGGGCAGTTACGACATGAAGGGGGCAGCCGCCGTTTACCTTCAAATGGTTCGAGATTTGGCCGCCATGCAGCCCGAAGACCGTCCCGATGTTCAGGTCCAATTTGTTACCGACGAGGAGATCGGCGGCCATCGTGGGGCGGAAAGATTGGTGCCAGAGGGCTTTGTGGGTGATTTTGTGATCGCTGGCGAGCCCACCAATCTCAACATTTGCCACGCTGCCAAGGGAGTCTATTGGGTCACATTGCACCTGGAAGGGAGCCCCGGTCACGCGGCCATGCCCTGGCAGACCAACAATCCTTTGATCCGTCTGGGGCAGGGACTGCAGCTCTTGCAGCAGCGCTACCCGGCACCCGTGGAGCCGGTTTGGCGCACAACAGCCACGCCCACCGGTGTGCTGGCCGAGTCCAGCCACAATCGGGTGCCCGACCGGGTTTCGTTGAAACTCGACATTCGACGTGTTCCGGAACACACCCAGCAGCAGTTAGCGCAGGAGTTGGCCGAGTGCTTCCCCAGGGCGCGCCTGGAAGTGGTTCAGGACAGCTATGCCCACTATGTGGACCCGGCCAATCCCTGGTGCCAAAAGCTGGCCGACCTGCAGGAACATGAACTGGGCTGGCGCCCCGAGTTTTACCGCGAACATTTCGCCTCTGACGCCCGCTATTGGACCAACGCCGGCATTCCGGCCGTGTGCTGGGGACCGTGCGGAGCCAACATGCACGCCGATGACGAGTATCTGGAGAGCGATAGCCTGTCTACTTACCATCAACTGGTTGCGAGATTGGTAACCTCCTGCTAACGATCCGGGGTGCTCCACGGGATAGGTTTACCCCCACATAAATAAATAAAAATCATAGGAGTATTTCAATCATGAACATCTAATCAACACCCCCTTCCCAGGGGCCGGTTCCCAAGCCACGTCCCGATCGAACACCACTGCAGCGCCACGTGGACTTCTTTGATCGCAATAGCGACGGATCCACGACCGTGCCTGAAACCTACAAAGGGTTGCGCGCTCTCGGTTTGGGTCGGGTCCTATCGGGTGCAGCCGCAGTAGGCATCAATTTGGGTCTGGCCTGCAAGACGGGCGCCGCCTGGTATTCGTTGACCATCAACAATGACAATATTCACAAGGCCAAGCATGACAGCGACAGCGACGTCTACGACGCTCAGGGCAACTACGACGCCGCCAAGTTTGAGGAGATGTTTCAGAAGCATGACGCCAACAAAGATGCCGCTCTTGACAAGGCCGAGATCGACGCCATGCTGGAAAGGAACAAGGAAACCAAAGTGGGCCGACTGGCTTTCGGTGCCGAGTTTGGCCTGTTGCTAAGCATCGCTGGCCAGGAGAACCAGAGCGGTGAAAAGGTCCTCAGCCGGGCTCGCATGGAGTCGTTGTACGACGGTAGCCTGTTTTTCAAATTGGCCGAAGAGCGGGCTTGAGCCCGTTTCGAGCAGCGTGAGCTCCGCCGGAATTTCCGTGGTTTACGGCGTTCTGGCGGAACTCCGCAGCCCAAAGGTGTCCAGAGTCTCACTCTGATTGGACTAGGAAGGCTCATTCTGTCGTTGAACTCGCCTTCTATGGAAGACCATTTCACAATCAGGCAGAAACTACGCTACCACTGGGATAATCTAATGTCTCGAGGTCCAGGGGCCATGCTTGCCGTCTTGGCTGCGGCAACCTGCCTTATGGTGGTCTGCGTGGGCACTCTCGTCACCATCAGTGGCATTCATCCCGACGGGCACGAGCCGCATGGACTGCTGGAGAATGCCTGGCTCACACTCATGCGGACTCTCGACCCGGGCAATGTGGCTGACGATGTGGGTTGGCCTTTTCGTGGAGTGATGCTGGTCATCACGGTGGCCGGTATTTTTATTGTGAGCGCCCTGATCAGTATCCTTTCTTCGGGCCTTCAGGTTCGCATCGAGGAACTGCGCAAGGGTCGGTCGTTGGTGGTCGAAAAAGATCATGTGGTGATTCTGGGCTGGTCGCCGAAGATCTTCACCATTCTCAACGAGTTAATTTTGTGCAATCACAGCCGCCGGGATGCCTGCATTGTGATTTTGGCCGAGCGCGACAAAGTGGCGATGGAAGATGAGTTGCGCTTAAAGCTCCCGCAACGAGGCCGCACTCGCTTTGTGTGCCGTTCAGGTAATCCCACCGACCCCCACGATTTGGAGTTGGTCAGTCCACAACGAGCCAAGGCCATCGTAATTATGGCTCCCGAAGGCCCCAACCCGGACGCCGAAACCATCAAAACGATCCTGGCTCTCACCAACCGCCGTGGGCGTACCAGCAAGCCCTATCACATTGTGGCCGAATTGCGCGAGTCGGAGAATCTGCGCCTGGCCAAGCTGGTGGGCAAGGACGAAGTGGAGTTTGTGGCCGCCGACGATCTGGTGGCCCGCTTGACCGTGCAGGCCTGCCGTCAGTTGGGCCTCAGCCTGGTCTACGCCGAACTGATGGACTTTGCCGGAGGCGAGATGTATTTCCACGTCGAGCCCAGGTTGGTGGGTAGCAGCTTCGCCGACTGCATCCTCAGTTACCCTCACTGCGCTGTGGTTGGCGTGCAGTTTGAGAACGGCAAAGTCACGGTCAATCCGGCCAAGGACTACTGTCTCAAGGCCGGCGACCGGGTGGTGGTGCTGGCTGAGGACGATAGTGAGATTCGCACCGGCAAGTTGCCCGCTCGCTCTCAGGCCGGGCCCAAAGCCGAACCTGAGGTGCAGCGGCATCCAGAGAAAGTCTTGATCTTGGGGTGGAACGATAAAGCGCCCATTATCATGAGGGAACTGGACCGCTATATGCCTCGGGGGTCAGCTCTGACTCTGGTCTCTACCTATGATGTGGCCAGACTGTTTGATGAACAGGTGCCCATGCTCAACAGCCTGACCACCGAGTATTGGACTTCGCCTACCAGTGATCGAGATGTTCTGGAAGGGCTGGACATGACCCATTTCCGCCATGTGCTGGTGCTGGCCTACAGCGAGCATCTGGATCAGCAGGAGTGCGATGCCCAGACTTTGATGACGTTGCTGCACTTGCGCGATATCTGCGACCTGGAGCAACATAAGATGGGCATTCTCAGCGAGATGTTGGATGTTCGCAATCGAGAGCTGGCCGAAGTTACTCAGGCGGATGACTTTGTAGTCAGTGACCGCCTGGTCAGTCTGGTCATGAGTCAGGTGGCTCACAACAAGGACGTCATGAGAATCTTTGATGATCTTTTTCATATCGAGGGGTCGGAGATGTTCTTGAAGCCTGTCGAGCACTACGTGCCTTTAGGAACCCCAGTTAACTTTTATCAAGTAGCCGAAGCGGCCATTCACAAAAACGAGACGGCCATGGGTTATCGGCTCAAAGGCGACCACTTTGACCATGAAAAGCACTATGGACTGCACATCAATCCGCGCAAAAGCGATCCGGTTCGCTTCAGTGCCGGGGATCAGGTCATTGTTCTGGCCGAGACCGATGTCTGAGTATGGAAATGTTTGGCCCCGCCACCCGGGGGTGGTTCCAGAGTAATTTTTCCCGGCCTACGGCCGTCCAGGCTCAGGGGTGGCCGCTGCTCGCCAGTGGCCAAAATGCCCTGTTGCTGGCTCCCACCGGCAGCGGCAAGACCCTGGCGGCCTTTCTGGCGTGCCTGGATCGGTTGATCGAAAATCCTGATCGTGAAGTGCTGACTCGGGTCCTTTATATCAGTCCCCTCAAAGCGTTGGTCTACGATATCGAACGCAATTTGCGGGCTCCCCTGGCCGGCATTGTTCAATACAGCGAAAGATTGGGAAAGCCCAGCCCTCGGCCCACCGTGGCTATTCGCACGGGTGATACCTCTACCCGGGAACGCCAACAGCAGTTAAGGCGTCCCGCCGAGATTTTGGTAACCACTCCGGAGTCGCTCTACCTCATCTTGGGTTCGCAGATGCACACCACCCTCTTGCACTTGGAAACCATTATTATCGACGAAATTCACTCGCTGGCGCCTACCAAGCGAGGGGCTCACCTCTCGCTCTCGCTGGAGCGACTCGCTCATCTTTGCGGTCACGAACCCCAGCGTATCGGGCTGTCGGCTACTGTGGAGCCGGTCGACTCGGTCGCCCGCTACCTGGGCGGGCCACGACCCGTTCGGGTGGTTAACACCCTGGAGCCGCCCAAACTAGACCTGCAGATTGTGGTCCCGGTGGAAGATATGGAGAAACCCGCGGCTGCTCCCTCCGGGGGCTCTATTCTGGGGCAGATGATGGCTGAGGAGAAGTTGCGTCAGGCCGGCGGAATGGGTCACGGCATGGCAGCCGAGGGCGCCGGTACCCTGTGGTCTTCGATCTATCCGCAGATTCTTGAGATGATTGGGCAGCACCGCAGCACCATTATTTTTGTCAATAGCCGGGGCCTTTGCGAGCGACTGGCCTTGCGTCTCAATGAACTGGCCGGCGAGGAAGTGGCTCGCTCCCACCATGGATCGGTTTCTCACAAGGAGCGCCAACAGATTGAAGAGATGCTCAAGGCTGGCCAGTTGAAAGCCCTGGTGGCTACCAGTTCGCTGGAGCTGGGTATCGACATGGGGGCGGTGGACCTGGTGATTCTGGTGTAATCGCCCGGGTCAGTGGCGCGTGGCCTGCAACGGGTGGGTCGGGCCGGTCACGGTGTGGGGGAGACCAGTATCGGGCGGATTTTTCCCAAATATCGGGGAGACCTCTTGGAGTGCACCGTGGTGGCCCGGTTAATGCGCCAGGGACGCCTGGAACCGCTGCGCATTCCTGAGAATCCCCTGGATGTCTTGTCCCAGCAGATTGTGGCTATGGTGAGTGGGGCTGATTGGACCGTCACCGAGTTGGAGAGGGTAGTGCATCTCAGTGCCAACTATGGCCGGCTCAGCCGGGAGGTACTGCTAGAAGTGCTCGACATGCTGTCAGGGCGTTACCCCAGCCACGATTTTGCCGATCTCAAGCCACGCCTCACCTGGGATCGTGACAGTGACACATTGAGCGCTCGCAAAGGGTCTCGTACGTTGGCTCTGGTCAATGGCGGCACGATACCCGACAGAGGCCTTTACCGGGTGGTGCTGGGCGTGGGTGGGCCGCGCGTGGGCGAACTGGATGAGGAGATGGTCCATGAAGTCAGGGCCGGTCAAAACTTTCTGCTGGGCGCCACCACCTGGCGGATAGAAGAGATTACGCGCGATACGGTCTATGTCAGTCCGGCTCCGGGAGAGCCCGGACGCATGCCGTTCTGGCGCGGCGACGGTCCCGGGCGCCCTATCGAAGTGGGTCGAGCCATTGGAGCCTTTGTCCGGCATATGGGAGCCAGTATGTCCAGGGATAGCCTGCAGACGGAGTACGGCCTGGACAGCCTGGCTGCCGGAAATCTGCTTCAGTATCTACGGGAACAGCAAGAGGCCACCGGCACACTGCCCACCGACAAGGCTCTCACGGTGGAACGCTTTCGCGATGAAATCGGAGACTGGCGGGTGTGTATCCTGTCGCCCTTTGGGTCGCGTGTGCATGCGCCCTGGGCGCTGGCCTTGGAGGCTCAGCTCTCGCAGCAGGCGGGCTTTGAGGTGCAGGCCATGTGGACCGACGACGGCATTGTGCTGCGCTTTGCCGACTTGGACGAACTGCCCCCCCTGCCAGATCTTGCTCTGGATCCCGAGGCCGTACAGGACCTGGTGATTGGCCAGTTGGCCCACTCTGCGATGTTTGCCGGTCAATTCCGTGAGAACGCGGGCAGGGCCTTGCTTCTGCCCCGCAAGATGCCAGGACAGCGAACTCCCCTTTGGGCCCAGCGATTGCGGGCTCAGAATTTGCAGGCCGTGGCTCAACAATACCCGAGTTTCCCCATTATCCTGGAAACCTACCGCAGTTGTTTGCAGGATACTTTTGACTTGCCGGCACTGAAGGATCTGCTGCGCGACCTGCGCTCACGCCATATCCGTATTCATGAAGTGGAGACGGTCAGCGCCTCCCCCTTCGCCCGCTCGCTGGTCTTTAGCTATGTGGCCGCCTACCTGTATCAGGGCGACGCTCCTCTGGCCGAGAGGAAGGCCCAGGCCCTGACTCTCGACCGCAATTTACTGGCTGAACTGCTGGGCAATGAGGAGTTGCGAGAACTGCTGGACGCGGGAGTTTTGGCCGAGTTGGAAGACGAGTTGCAGCGCTTGACTCCAGAGAGGCAGGCCCGCCACCCCGACGATTTGCACAATCTGTTGCGCCACCTGGGCGATTTGAACGATTCCGAAGTGGTCGCTCGCGTTCAGGGCGAGGCTGGTGAATGGCTGCAAGCTCTGGAGCGCGCCCGACGGGTGGTGAAAGTTCGCGTTTGCGGGGATTCCCGTTGGCTTGCGGTAGAAGACGTGGCTCTCTACAGGGATGGGCTGGGGGTGCAACCCCCCAGCGGGCTGCCGGCGGTTTTTTTGGAATCAGCCCCTCATCCTCTGGAGTCCCTCATCCTCAGGTATTCTCGCAGTCGCGGACCTTTCGTCCTGCGTCAACTCTGTCTTCGCTGGGGACTACCGCCAACCCAGATAGAGCCGCTGCTGGCTATTCTGGTGGCGCGTCATCAACTGCAGGTGGGAGATTTTCGTCCGGGGGGAGTGGAGCGCGAATGGTGCGACCCGGAGTTTTTAAGGCGCTGGCGCCGGCGTACTCTGGCAAAACTGCGGGGTCAGGTCGCTCCCGTGGAGGCCCCCGCGCTGGCCCGATTTCTCTATGTATGGCAGACTTCGGCCCGTCGACTTACCGATGTGGTGGCCCAATTGGAGGGACTGCCGGTCAGCTTTGCAGAGTTGGAGAAGTCGATTCTACCCACTCGTTTGGCTCACTTTCAGGCACGCCAACTGGACGAATTGGGCCAACTCGGGGAAGTTGTTTGGGTAGGCTGCGGCTCTTTAGGAAATCGTGACGGGCGCATCATCCTGTGTCGCCGGGATAGGGCTCACCTCTTGCTGGAACCACCCGATCACAGCACTCTTGAGGGTCCTCACGCCGCTATCGTTGACTTTCTGGAAAAGCGGGGCGCTTGCTTCCTGATGGAGATGCGCACGGCTTTGCGCGAACAGTACCGCAGCGATACTCTGGAGGAGGCTCTCGAGGATTTGATCTGGAGCGGGCACGTCACCAATGACCTTTTCTCTCCGTTGCGCAGTCTGGGGCAATCGCAGTCGCGACTAAAGACTCCCCGCTTGGGCGGTCGCTGGGCCCTGGTTCGTCAGTTGTTGCAGGCCGGTGGCCCGGTCACTCCCACCGAGCGCCAGCACGCCTGGGCCCAAACTTTGCTGGATCGTTACGGTGTGGTCAGTCGCGAAGTGGGTCAGGTGGAGAGCTTGCCCGGCGGCTTTCAACCAATTTATCAGGTGCTTCGGGCCATGGAGGAAGCTGGCAAAATTCGCCGCGGCTACTTCGTCGAAGGCCTCAGCGCCGCTCAGTTTGCCTGGGCCGGGGCCATTGATCAGTTGCGCCAGGTCAGACGCGACGATGAAACCTCGACGTCCACCCAGGTACTGGCCGCCACCGATCCCGCCAACCCCTATGGAAGCCTGTTGCCCTGGCCTGAGTCGCAAGGACGACCTCGTCGCGCGGTGGGCGCCCGAGTGGTACTGGTTCAAGGGCAAGCGGCTCTCTATGTAGAGAAGGGGATGCGCAAAGTGGCCGCATTTACGCCGATGGATGACCCCCAGCTCGGCTTGCTGGCGGCCCGGGCCCTGGCAGGGCTGGCCGACCAGGCCAAGGGTAAATGCCTGCGCCTCCAGGAGATCAATGGGCAATCGGCGTTGCATAGCCCCATCGCTTCGCTGCTACGCGAGGCGGGCTTCAGGGATGACTACAACGGATTGATGATGCTGGGGTCGGTCTACAGGCCTTCCCCCTCTGTCACTCCGGTTCACGGTCTTGTCTAGGGAGGGCATTTGTTAGGAGATGCTCGCAAAGTTTGCAAGATCCTTATCCTGTCTGGCTCGAAGCGGTCTGACAGGATCCCAGGAGAGGCAGAAGTTAGCCTTCTGTTTACAGATGGTTAACAATCGGACCCCCTCTTTTCTCTCCGGTTCTCCGGGATAAGATAATCTTAGGCCGTCAGAGATAGCATCTAGGAGGAGCAAATATGGCTTACGGAATGAATTCACTCGGTGGCGGCGGTATGCTGAACCTCGGCGCCAATTTCCCGTCTGCGGCCAACGGCTACAATCTGGGGGGCATCCCCGGGATGGGCGGCGGCCTCGGTGGCGTGGGCCTCGGTGGTCTTGGCGGAGGTTTCGGTGGTGTCGGTGGGGCTGGTGGCGCAGGACAGATTGGTCTGCAACAGACGATGGCCATCCTCCAACAACTACTTCAAGTTTTAGCTCAAATGTCGGCCGGCTGGCAAAACGCCCTGGGCGGCGGCGGTGGCGGTGTCGGTGCTGCGGGCAACGCCGGTAACGCGGGCAACGCCGGTAACGCGGGCAACGCCGGTAACG
>JADMJV010000046.1:12887-22246 GCA_018780265.1 bacterium | reverse complement strand
GTTGGACACCGTGACGTAGTCCGCGTTCGGAAGAATTGTTGGTAGGCTCGATACCCTCGTGATCTACGCAGTTCCAGAACGATGGTAAGGCTTTGAAGAGGTTCGCACAGGTGTTAGCCGTCTTCGAATTCTCACATTCGACTCCGCATCCAAAAGCCACTTCATATTATTCTGGACTGGCCCTACATCAGCTCTCAACTGGTCGGGGGTAATCTCTTTGCGCTTGAATTGATGCCAACTGTGAAAAAATCTATCTAATTCTGCCTTGCCCCATTGACCGACGATACCCGATTCGCCACCTCGATCATCCATGCGCTGGAAGTGCCTATCCACATGACCTGAGCAGGTCTGTGATTTCTCTATTGGTATGAATGCGTAGGTTTTAGCCCTATCGGAACCAAGAAACCCATCGAAGTCACCCAGTATCTCCTTTGCGGTCCCCTGATCTTTGAACGGAGTGATCTTGAAATACGCCAGGTTAGGCGTGTTGAAATTCCAGAGGACCGCGCTGCTGTTGTCTTCCTCCCAGTGCGTATCATCCCCATTGACGACTTTTTCCACCCGTATCGAGGACAAGACTCCCCCGCAGCCGGCTCAATGCTTTCGCTGACCAGTTCTTCGGTTTTCTTGAGGCCGCCCAAGCTGATCTCTACACCGAAGCCGGTCTTCAAGATCGATTGGCATTGCCGCCGGCTTAAGCGATATCCTCCGAGTAGCCAGGCCACCATCGCAGCCAGGCCAGGGCCGAACATGCCCGAGGGAACGCCGGCGGGTAGTACTGCCCGCGAGGCAAGTCCACAATTAGGACATAGCACTCGATGGCAACGATGCTCGGTGACCTCGGCTTGCACAATTTGCGGGATCTCCGTAACTTGATGGCGCGTAGGTTCTGAACCGTCAGACGGTATTCCGAGCAAATCACATGCGCATCTCGAGCATGCAGCAGGGTAATGGTCCTCGAAAGACTTTACCTTTTCAGATCAGATGGGACAAGTGAGCGATGACTGCCGGGATGACCCTGCTGCCCTCCTTTTGGCTTGCCAGTCGGTTGACGCCGATTTGGCAGACTTCCAGGTGGGTCGGAAGAAGGCGGTTTGGAGGAATTCGCCGAGTTTTCATTCAGCTTCTCCTCGAGGCTGGCGATGCGCTTCTTGAAGTCCAGGCCCTCCGCCTTCAGTTTCTTGATCTGTTGAAGCAGATCAAGGACTGCAGCCTTGATGCTGTCTGGTGCAGCTATCCAATCTTCCTCAGGTACCTCTAAGGGCAACTGCCCGTCCAGTCCGCCGGAATTACATCGCATCCAGCCAAGTACGAAATAGCCCGGTTACTTCCTGCTATCTGAAGAAGAGACTTGCAGAGCACGTGCACTGATCTGAACGTGACGGGGGTGAACGGTTACGGTCAGGGCAGCGATGTGTTTTGTGCCTGGGCGATGACCGCGGGTTGTTGATCCTGGTCAAATCAGGTCGCCTCTGGGCGCCCACCCGGGACGTGCCGGCAACGGCTTCTCCGTTGACCGTGCGGCTGGACGAAGGGCGAGAAGTCAGCACTCCTCCTTTGCAGACTACTAAGTGGTGGGCCGCCGGCCAGAGGGTAACCCTCAACGGGAAAATGGCCGTGGTGGTCACCCAGCAGGATGTGCCGGAAGGGCACGTGGCGGTTTGGTGTGGGCCGTCATTCGGCACTGACCGTGGGCGCACCAAAAAACAAGGGGCCAGGCGAAATTGGCCTGGCCCCTTGCTGGTAGGGTTAGAAGCTGACGGTTTTGGTGGCCAGTTGGCGAGGCGGAACCGTCAGGCTGCCACCGTCGCTAAAGGTCACGGTAAGCGCGGCTGCCGTGTGATTGTAAGCCGCGTAGGTGCGCTTCTTGTTGGCTGTATCCAGGAACGTCATATAGAACGGGGTGTCGCTGGTTTTGACGGAGGGGTCCGGCTTGCCGTGCGTCTCCATGTATCGGCACCAGTGATAGGTGAAGGGTCCGGAATCGCCCACGTCGGTGAACTTGTTCCAGGGCACGATCAGGTTGTCGGGCGGGGTGCCCACCGCGTCGTAGTTAGCCGGCACGTCCCAGTAGCGAGCGATGGCGTTGGCCGGGTCCCCCATGGCGACATATCTTGCCATAATCGAGTAGAAGTGAGCCGGTCCGGCAATCCACTGATTCTTGCCGTCGAACTTGTTGTTGCCGACGGGGTTGAGGGGATCGATGCTGAAGGCGGTCACGTTGTCGTCGTAGGCTTTCATGACAGTCTTGACATAGTCGGTGTTGAGGGCGTGGTAGAAAGATCCGCCGGTGATCGGGATCATCATAATACCGCGCTCGTAGGCAGGGTGAATTCCGAAGAATGTATCCCAGCGCGTGAATCCGTCAAACAAGCGCACGGCGCCTTCACCCGGCCAGTTGGTAACACCCGGTAAGCCTGTTTCCGAAGCCAGTTTGGACGTGATACCGGCCGGGTCGAAGTAGTAGGTCCACGACGAGTGCGAAGCCGCCGCATAGTGGCAAATGCCGTGTTCGATAAGCTTGGGCTGATTGGTAGCCGCTCCCCACAGAATCACACCCGTCCAGAAATTCATTTCTTCGGACATGGATTCCTGATTGTTTCCTTCCAGATCGGGAGAGCTCAGGCCGGCGGCCATGCTCAGGTTCTGGTAAGCATCCCAGTTTCGCATGCGCGGGAATTTGAGAAGGGGGTTGGGATTGACGTCCGTGTCGTTGGCCACGTCGAAAATCATCTGGTTGATGGCGTCCTTGTACTGCGCTCCCCAGGCCTGGTCGCGCAAGGCGATTTCGGCGGCTGCGAAGATATGGTAGCCGTAATGGAAGTGATGATCGTTGTTGCGAGTGACCGCCCCGTAGGATTCAAAGGGACGAACATTGGTGTCGGAGGGGAAGATGTCGCTGGGCCCCGTGCCCTGCGGATACTGATTGAGCGCGCCCACGCGCGGATCGTAGTAAACGTAGTAGGGAGCGGCTCCTCCCTTGTTGACCAGATTGTCTGGATAGGATGGAGTTTCGCGGAAATACAGCTCGATGGCCTTGCGGGTTTCCGTGAAGATTTGCTGAGACATGGCTGCCTTGCTGGCATCGATATCGACAATGGAAGAGGCGGCCAGGGTATTGCGCCCCAAGAACTTGCCCAGCTCATAAGCTTGCTGTCCCTTTTCGGCTCCGGTGTCGGTATAGGGTGGGTTTTGGGGCTCGGCAAAGCGCCGGAACACCTCGATCCATTCGGCAAATTTGGCCCGCCCTGCCACGTCGGTGGTGTCCAGCGGAGGAAGGAAGGGCAAAATGCCCGTGTACAGGTAACGGCAGGTGAACTGACCGGTGTTGTATACCCTCAGGTTGCCACGCACCGTCTTGTAGACCAGGCCCGTGGCCGACGCTCCCGGCTGCAGAACCGTTTCGCCCGTGGGGCCAAGCTGGTAGTGATTGGGCAGCAAGCCGCTGACCGCCTTGATGGTGCCGGAACCGAGAACGTCCTGGCCTTCCGTTTTGTAGGTGGCGTCCACCGACTGGGTGGCCGCATTGTAGGCGTAAGTTACCTTGGTGTTGGTGGGGAACGAGAAAGCCGCTTCGGCCAGCATTTGCAAGGTTGCCGGGGTGGCATCGTTGGGGCCGGGCAGCGTGGCCAGACTAAAGTAGTTGTTGCCGGCTCCGTTGCTGAAGGTGAGTTTGGCCGGGTCTAGATTGGTGGTTTTTTCCAACGAGGCCGCACTCTGGTCGAAGAAGACGACCATGGTGGTGGTCCCGTACTGGTCGAAATTGGCTGTGAAGACATTGTAACCCACCGTCTTACCGCCACCAATGTCCACCGTGCCGGGCGTGTTGGTGGGAATGCCGGAGAAGAAGTAGGCCAGGTCCACTTTGGTCAGCCCGGTGGTCTTGAAATAGAGGAGCGGGTTGCCGCGTACCACCGTCATCTGCAGGGTTGCGTTGAGCGGCAGACCGGTCTTTTCGAAATCGGGGTCATCTACGCCCCGCAGAATAAAGTCGGCGTCGAATTCCCCGATGCGGGCCACCTTCATATTGTTGGGCGTGAAGCCAGGCCGAATGCTGATTGGACGCACGTCAAAAGTGGCCTGAATCTCCGCCAATCTCGCATCCTGATTGGCAGTATCTCCCTGGGGACTGGGAAGTTGAGCACCCGGGTGGCTGCGCACTCGCTCGGGACCAATGTTCAGGCCACGATTTCCGTCCGTCGCCTGAACATTGAAGCGAATGCTCCAGGGTTTGGGATAGATCGCTTGCTGCCAGTTGGTGATCGCCTGGCCCGCATTGTAATAAGGAGTCTGATTGTCCGCCCACAGGACGGGCGACAACCACGAATTGGTTTTGTAGGGAAACTGGATCTTCATTTTCGAGGTCACGCTGGCCGCGTTGACCCCGGCCATGGTGGGACTTGCACCGGCCGGACCCAGCTTGGAGAGCTGAGTTTGAATGAAGCCGGAGCCGGCTGCAATGGCGTCACCGGCCTTGGCAGGCACCACCCCACCCAGGGCTGCGCGCGCCGGCAGCAATATCACGTCGGTGGCGAAAGTAGTGCCGCCCGGCCTGACGGTGACCTCGGCCTCGCCAAACAGGCCTGGATTGTCTGGATCATACACTTCGATGCCGGTGGTGCCGACCGGAACTCCGTCAAAACTGATAGCATCGCTGAAATCTCGGCTCACGGGCCCGAAGGTAATGTTGAGATTGTCGTCCACCCCTTGATAGCTCAGCCGCTTGCGAAGTGCAGGGTCAACTTCACCCGTCGAGGGATCGGCCAGCAGCAGCACCACTCTGCCGCTCTGCACCTGATTGGAGCCGTCTCCCGTGGGAATGGTGACCGTTTGAAAGGTCCCTGTATTCCCCCCGTCGCTGGAACAGCCAGACAGAAGGGAGGCCAGGCAGCAGCTGACCAGACAGGCATTTCGAAGAGTAAAGGACAAAGTGGACTTTCGCATTCATTAACCTCGGTTCGTGGTGTCTAATAGATGACGGACTCTTCCTACCCCATTTTCAGTTCCCTGGCGTGGACTAATTCTCGCCCGGTAGCTCCCGGCGCTGCTCCCCTCCGCGAACGGGCAGTTTGGGTCTGCAACGGACGCCGATACCCGGGCCGTCGTCGTCGGGTTGGGGTGGAGGGGCATCCGTTAGCAATGACCAGAGCGCGAGGTAGTTTCGCGCGACGCAGCTCATCTTGTCTTTGTGGACGTCAAAGGTCAAGTCGTTGACCTTTTGCAGGAGTGCTTCCACCACGTCGAGTTGGAACCAAGAATCAGCAACAGGGGCGGGGAAGTTCAATCGACACAACAGGTCGGGATGTCTGGTCAGGTTTTGTTGGGCGGCCTCGGCCAGATTTGCTTGACTCCCGACCCCCCAGGCCCGGCGCAGACTGGACTCGAAATGGTCTTTGAGGTGGCTGACCGCCCCACGCACCTCCGGCTCTTTACCCCGAGCGACGGCCTCGCGCAGCCGGGCCAATGCCGGAAGTAGCTCCTGGTCGGGCAGGCTAAGGCGGCATAAGCAGTCGCTTACCAACTCGCGTTGCTGGTTGGCCAACAAGAACAGTGCGAACCTGTCGGCCGTGGCTTGCATCGCCAAGCGGGCCTCAACATCCGCGGTAGACTCCTGCAGATGGACACGAAACAACCGCAAGGACTCCTCCAATTCCTTCAGATCGTTGGAGGCGGCCAGACCCATCGCGCGCTCTTTGCTCACTTGGGAAAATTCCCGGGACCAAGAAGTCTCCCTGGGCCTCGATTTGACGAACTGTTCACCCAGGGTTTCGAAACTATAATGAGCCACAATTTAGAATGCAACCAATGAAGATTGCCTCCGCTCCGCAAACTCCGCTGCCCGGCTTCCCCCAGCAGTCCCCCATTCATCTGGAGGATCCCATTCATGCCGACCTGGGTGACCGGGGGCTGCAACTAGATTGGGCCGACATCGGCACCCTTCAGTGCCGCGCCCAAGATGGTGACCACGGTGCCAGCGTAAAGGTAGAAGGTGACAGTGCGGCCATCCACCTGGATCGGCAGGGTTTCGAGCTGAAAGGTTTCCATTTCCACACACCCAGCGAGCATGTGGTCGAAGGCAAGCGCTACCCGCTGGAACTTCATCTCGTCCACCAAAACCCGGAAAACGGAAAGGTGGCGGTGTTGGGCGTACTGGTCGATACCGATAGCGACCCCAACCAACCTCACGAACCACTCCACAAATTTCTACGCGAAGTCAAAGAGGCGCTGCCGAACGAAGGCCCGGTCCACGTAGACCCCGCCATCCTGCTGCCGAAATTTCCCAGCCACTACTATCGCTACGAAGGCTCCCTGACCACGCCCGGCTACGACTCCAACGTGAGTTGGGTGGTCTTCAAGGAGCCGCTGCGGGTTTGCCCGGACGAACTGGCCGAACTCAGCGACATCTTCGAAAAAGAAGCCCGCGACCTCCAACCCCTGCATCGTCGCTTTGTGCTGGCATCTTTTCCGCCCGAAATCCACCCCCCGCCGCAAGGCTAGTCTAGTCTAGTGCAGCGTCCGGTTAATTCATCCCTGCCCCGGGCCGGCAACTTTGTCCTGGAGACGACGCCAGTTTTGGGGGTGCCGCTGTCCTCCCTACAGGGCAGGACAAATCCTGGGTAGTAGCCAGGACACCCCCGAAGGGAACTGCGTGCCCCACCCACCGGGAGGGACTTACCGGACGGTCCACTCGAGGGAATTTGCTTTCGTCACTCTGGCCCTGGGAAGTGAAGTTCCAACACGTATTTCTGCCAATCGGCCTGGAAGGCTGCCATATCGTCGCTGCCCAAAATCTTGGCCAGGGTGCTATAGCCGGTGGGATCCTCGTGAACGCTTTGCCGAAATGCCTGATAGAAAGCCCGCAGCTTCCCCGTCTCCTGCAGGTAGTAACAGAGGTAGCGCGCCATGGCGTAATTGCTGCCATCGTCGTCAGAATAAAAATCTCGGCTGGTGAGCCTGCGAAAGTCCTGCAGTCGATTGCCTTGAATAGCCCGTTGAAGCCCGGCCAGGCGCCAGTTGGTGGAGCCACAAATCTCACCATTGCGCTCCTGGGACTGCTCGTAGAGCGAGGCCAGGCCCTCGTTAAACCAATCTGGACAGCCCGGAAAATTGGCTTCCATAAAGGGATGCACGATCTCGTGCACCAGAGTCCCACCACCGGTGGCAATATTCATGACCAACGCTTTGTGCTTGGAGGAGTAGTAACCATAAGGAGTGCTGGGCGACTCGCCAAAGAGCTTCCTGGTATTGCTTGTGTAGCTTGATTCGTCTCGGAACAGCCAGACATCCAGAATCTCCTTGGGATCCTTTGAGAAATAGGCCGCTTTCAGTTTCTCCACCGCCCACCCCACCGTGCTCTTGGCCCGACTGTAGACCACTTCTGGCGCTTCATCTCCGACCACGATAAACGGCTTCTCGATAACGATGGTAAAGCCACGGCCGGGCAGCTTTTGGCGCAGTTGGCGCACGTGCTGAGCGTAGTCGGCGTCACTGAATCCCGATATTTTGGAGGGCCGGATCAGATGCTCCGGCTTCATCCGTAAGCGAATCACGGTCCATACATCGGACCGGTACTTGAGCGGCCAAAGTCTGAGAAAATCCGACCGATCCATACGGCGATAGCCCGAATGCGTCTCGGCTGGCTCCAGGTAGAGCACTTGATCCGTCTGGCTGTCATAGCCTACGACCAGTCGAAAGTGTTCGCTGGAGTTGGGGCTTTTGTCGTAGCGCATGCACACGACCGACGGGCTGCCCGCCTGGAGGTCAGCATGCATTTTGCGAAAATGGGCGTCGAGTTCGGTGTCGGCCCGGCCCGCCTTCACCGAGAACCACGTGGGCCCCGGATCTATTCCAAGATTTTGGCAAGCCTGCACCAATTCCCGCGTGGCGCATCCGCGCCCCAGAGCGGGATCCAGACCGGAGCTGTTGAACACATCGTTTTGATCAACGTTTACCCCCAGATGAGTGAGCATCATCTCCAGGCAAGCTTCTCCACAGAAGTCAGGCTTCTGCCGAACATGCTCGATGCCCCTGACGGACACCGACCCCAGTCGGCCCACACCCTGGACAGGGGCGAGGAAACTGCAAAGCACAATCGCTAAACAAAAGACCCAAGGCCACATACTTTGGCCTCGTCGAGGGCAGCGCCAGATTATTCCCGGAGTGACGATGGCACGTGTGTGGCCAGGCTTTCGAAGAACTTTTGCATGACGGATTCGTCATTGCGGAAGCTGACAAACATCAGGTGGTAGATACGGTTGTCGCCGCATAGAATGCGCACCTGGGCCAGGGAAGTTCCCAGGCGACCTGTCACTTTGAGACCGGTCATGCCCAACTGGGTGAAAGTCTCGCGGTTGACTTCCTGGATGTTGGAGTCGCGCAAGAACGAGGTCATGATAGCCTCCAGAGCGCACTGGCGATCATCGGGCGCGTAACTTACGTTGCCCACGCTTACGTAGGCCAGGCCCTCTCCCTGGCGATGGCCCTGCCACATGGCGCTGCTCCCAATAGGGGTAGTCTGGGTGACCGGGTAGGGAATTTCTATGGAAAATCCGTAACCGAGAGGACGGAGAGGCCCGCCCGGAATGGTGGTCACGACAGTGGCGATGCCCAACTGCTGGTCGAGCACAGCCAGGGCTTGTTGCGGACTTTGATAGGCGCAGCGCCAGGTAATCTTGACAGGGGCTGCTCCTCGGCTATCCAGTTCGGTGAGCGTGATAAGAGGCCCGTCGTTGTGGGTGATACCCATACTTTTGAGGGTGGCAGCGTGAGCAGGCTCGGCCACATTGTAGGCAAAAAAGTGACGCCCCAGACCGGTGCCGGCATAATAGCCTTCGGAACGTTTCTGCTTGAGCAATTCGACCAGGTTGCGATGCATCTTCAGGGATTGGCTCTGGTTGGAGTTAAAGATAAGTAGCAGGCCGATAGGCGGGCCGGCCAGCGTTAGTTTGCAGCCCACAATGAGCAGCACCACAAACCAGCAGCCAACAAACCGAGTCCTCATAGGTCATCTCCGCTTTAGGGCGCAGCCTCTTCCCCGCTGTCCTCCCAGATGACAAACTCCCCGATAAACTTGCGCCAATAACCCTCCTCGGGTTCGACGACCTGGGGCGCCACCAGCAGCAGCGTGTAGAGGTGGATAGGTAGCGAGCTGTTGAGACTGCGGTTACGCACATTGAAGTCGTTGACCACACCCGGATCCAGGTTGGGATCGGTCTCCAGATTGCCGAGGTTGATGATCTGCTGACTGGTTGACTGCAGGGCTTCACTGCGCAGCAATTCAGCGGCAAGGTCCAGGTTGACCGGCTCCTCGATTGGGGCCAGGGGCAACGGGCCAGGTGGGGGTGGGGGGGGGGGGGGGG
>JADMJV010000046.1:0-12817 GCA_018780265.1 bacterium | reverse complement strand
AAAAACGTCTCCCGTACTGGGACCGGTGGTGAGATTGAATCCGTTATCCAGGGTACCTCGAACGCGGGCGGCGGCGGCGGCAGGCACATCGTTGGGGCCGGTGATGGTGAGGTCAAGGACGCCACCGGTGTTGATCTGAGCTTCGTCCCCCACCGTGCTCGAACCCAATAGTTGGGAAGCGTTGATGGTGACCCCGCCCACTCCTGCCGTGATAATTTCGTCGTCGGTGTAAATCAGCCCGGCTGCTTTGAGAACCACCTCGGTGGCGGTGATGTCTCCGCCCAGCGTGATGCGGCCGTTGGTGGAGGTCACGCTGACTCTGCCGCCCAGCGTCCCGTTCATCTCGATTTTGGGCGTCTGAATGTTGCCGATAGCCAGCAGCGTGATGTCAGCCCCGCCCGCGCGAATCAGGTTGCCGGGATTGGCAAAAATGGAACCGCCCGAATGCATCGTAAGGCCCACCCCGGGCTGCAGGTCGATAGCCCCATCCGCGGCCGGATTGAACCAGTTGATGTTGGCGTTCGCCTCGAGCACGATAGTGCCTCCGGTGACGGCCTCCAGGGCAGCGATAGAAACGGTTCCGATGGAGGGGCCATCGGCAAACAAGATGTCGGGCAGCAAGAGGTCAAGACTCCCAATGGGCACATCGTCAATAATGATGGTATCGGGGTCGATCAAAATGGTGCCGGCCGCGCCCTGATGCGCAGTCACATCGGGAGGGGTCACCAGGTTAGGCCGCTGACCGCTCAGCTCCACGAATCCGCCCTGTCCCCGGGTACCCCCACGAGCCTGGATGACGCCGGTGGTGGTGGCCGCGCCGGCCGAGAGCAGGTCGACGCGCCCCCCCTGACCCCCTTCGGCCTGAGCGTTGGCCAGCAGCGAGCCGCCACGCACATTGAGCGAGGCCTGGGCTGAGTCAATGAAGATATTGCCCCCTTGAGGGCCTTCGCTGGAGACGGTACCGGTATTGATCCACAGTCCGGAGCCGCGAGGCACGGCCGTGGCCTCCTGGCTGGCCGGAATGCTCAGTACGCCGCTCAGGGAATCGGTGAGTTGACCGGCCGTCAGCAGCACGGTGCCCTGATCCTGACGGTGCGTTCCGCGCCAACCGTCGGGGATGCTGAAATTGAGCAGTCCTTCGGGATCAAAGCTGAGAGTGGCCTGGGTGGAGGCGCCCATGCCGATCTGTCCCTCGCGGGCCAAAATCAGACCCTCGTTGTGGATCAAGGGAGCGACTAATACCAGGTAGCCGCCCTCGGCCACCTCCAACTTGCCCTGGTTGACAATGGATGACAAAGGTTGGCCCGGGGTCTGGGCCAGGTCGTATTTGCCCTGCAGAAAATCCTCATCCGACATGCTCAAAGTACTGGCCACGAAGCTACCGGCATTGACCTGAGCGGTGGAGGTAAACAGGATGCCGTTGGGATTGAGCAGGAAGATGCGGCCGTTGGCCTGGAGCAGTCCTTCGATGAGGCTGGCCTGTTGGCCGGTCACCCGATTGAGGGTGACGGCGCCCTGCGAAGGCTGCAGGAAGCGCACGATCTCCTGCGGCGAAATGTTGAAGGATGACCAGTTGATGATGCCCTGAGGCGACTGCTGCAGAATCTGCAACAGGCTGCCAGATCCCTGAATGGTAATCTGTCCGTGGTGTACCTGGCCCCCGTCGGGAAGGGCTGCGGCCAATCCGGTAAGGAGCAGGCAGGCCGTGAGCGTTTTTCGCAACATCAAGTCTCCTAAAATCGGGTTTGCACACCGCCATAAATGGCGGGATTACTACCGAGGGTGTTGTTGGTAGGCGAAATGGGGAAGCCGATGTCGAGTCGAGCGTGACTGGCCGCCCCCAGGCCCAGGCGAAAGCCCAGCCCTGCGCCAGTGAGCTTGGCGCCGCGCGGCAGGTCTCCGGGACCGGCCCGCTTGAGGGAGACGCCACCGTGGTCGACAAAAAAGGCCAGTTGAAAGCGATCCGGCTCCTCCTCAATGGGAGACCAGCGCAGTTCGGCGCTGACCAGGTAGCCTTCATCACCCAACAGTTCGGCTTGGGCAAAGCCACGCACCGTGTCGGGACCGCCCAAAGCAAACTGCTCGGCCACATAGAGTGGTTGGGTGGCCAGTTGGGCCGAGCCACGCAAAATGCCATACAGGCCGGGCTGGAGGTTTTGCACTCGGCCCAATTCTAAATTGAGTTTTCCGAATCCGCCCGAAGCTCCGTTTCGGCTGACCAGCGGATCGCCGCTGCCGGTGCCGCCCAAACCCTGGGTCCAGGAAGTCTGCAACAGGGTTCGCCCGGATACGCCTCGCCAGTCTTCCTGGTAGGTGAGACGAGCGGTAGCGTACTGGTCACGAGTAAAAGGAAGCGCTCCCCCAAAAAAGTCGTTGGACACATCTTTATAGGACAGGGACGCGCCCAGATTGGAACTGTGCTCAAAAGAGCGGTCCAGGGGGTGGGCGACGGCCAGCGTGTAGACATTAGCGCGACCACGGATGTCCAAAATGGCCCCCAGACCCTGAGAAACCGTGAAGGCACCGTTTTGATAAGTGCCGCTGAGTTGCGTGCCATCCAAACCGACAGGAGTGGAATAGACGGCCTGAAAAAAGTTGGTGCCGGACGCGGGGAAGCCAATCACGCCGCGCAGGTTAAACTGG
The DNA here is from genome assembly GCA_018780265.1 of bacterium. GTDB lineage: Bacteria > Vulcanimicrobiota > Xenobia > Xenobiales > JADMJV01 > JADMJV01. The sequence continues at coordinate 10,174 of JADMJV010000046.1, read as the reverse complement.
TCCCCCTGGTTGACGACGTTGCCGGCATCAAAGGTTAGCCCGGCGCGGTTGATACCGGTTTGCTGGGTCCCGTAGTTGTTATAATCTACGCCAAAGTGCACAGGCAGAGCATCTTCGACCTTTAACAGAGCGTCGACTGAGCCCAATTCCTGGCCGGGTTTGAGGGTGGCTTTGACTTTGAGGTCACTGAATTCGTTGAGCAGAATCAGGCCCTGCACAAAATCGTCGCGACGCAAAGCACCGTCCTGATAGCTGGCCAAGAAACGTTCGCGAATCCAGTCAGGATCGTAATGCTCGGCACCCTCCACCACCACGTTACCCAGTCGGCCCTCGACGACTTTCAGGCGCACCCGGGTCGAATCAAAGGCCTGCTTGGGGATGATGGCTTTGACCAACATAAAGCCCTTTTTATGGTAGTAGGCGGTGACCTCGCGGGCCACATCCTTCATTTGCGGCAAGGTGAGTTCTTTGCCCTGATAAGGATCCAGGACGGTGCCTAGCTCGTCGCTGGAGATGAGCGTGTTGCCCTCCAGGACAAAGCCGTCGACTTTGAGCGTCTGTTCGGTCTCGGCGTCGGAGTCTACGATATCTTGCTCGTCCCAGACTGGCTGGGCGCCAGTCGGCAGGCCCCCCATCAAAAGGTAAGTCAAAACCATGGCCAGGTTACGTTTCAGCAAGGCATCACCTCTCCGTGACTGGGGCAATTGAACCCTAGGGCAGAGATTCCTGCCGTGCGGAGGTCACTTGAGCCTGGTGGCTTCCTCCCCAACGTTGGGCCCGGTGTAGATAATATCGGTAGCCCTGGCGCGACGAGTGATGCGGTTCCACTGGCTGTCGATGGCCACACCTTTGAATTCCTGCTGGGTCTTGTCCTCAAGAAGCTTCAGTTGGGCCAGTAGACTCTCGTTCTCCTGACGTTCTTTGACCAGCAATTGTTTAAGCTGCTGATTGGAGGCTTCGAGTCGATCCACTTCTTTCTGTTGGCGCTGCACCTCGGCCAGGCTCTTCTGCAGGGAGGCCTCCGCCAGACGTAGTCGAGCTTCGCTCTCGTCCTTCTGATTCTGCAAGCTCTTGAGGGCCTTTTGAGTGGTTTCCAGTTGCTTTTCCAGAGATTTTCCGGACTGTACGTAGATCTCGATCTGGGCATTAAGGAAGGAGACCCGCATGTCGGGAGCGGGGCTGGGGACCTTGCTGGCCAGGGCCAAAACCAACTCGGGCACGCCCTGCAAAAAGAGATGTTGCTCGCGGCGCAGGCGCTCCACCTCGACGGCCAGGCGCTGTTGCGGATCGGCCGAGGCCAACTGCTGATTCTTCAGCTTTTCTACCACCGGGTCGCCGGCGATGGTGGCCTCCCGGCTGGCCGTAAGACCTAACTTGAGTTCGAGCACCTTGATGCGAGCCTGGAGAGCCACGTTCTGAGCCTTCAACTCCTCTTTTTCGGCCTCCAGCAACTGGACGTTGTCCCCGCCAGCAGGCCTATTTTGCTGCACCTTCTGCAGTTCCTGATTGGCCAGATCGCGAGCGGCCACTAAACCTTCACCCCCTGGCAAAGAACTGGCCTGGCGCTCGGCAATCTCCAGGCGAGCCATCAGCTTCTTGGTCTCGGTCTGCTGCAACATCAGTTGGTCCTGGATCAGCTTTTTTTCGGCCTGGACCTGCTCTATTTGAGCCCTGGCCGCATCCAGTTGGGCCACCAAGCGAGACTGCTCGGCGCTGGAGGGACGGGTGGCCCCGACTGAAGGCGCGGGAAGCCGGGCTAATAGCCACTTGTCGGTACCCGGGCCCTCGTAGCGATAGGTAGGGTTTTGGTCGGCCTTAGCGTAGGCCTTTGCCGAGGCGGGTACAGTCTCGCCAAGATATCGAGTCAGGCTGTGCAGCGACACCCCCCCGGCGGGCTCGACAGCGCCCCCCCGCAACCCCTCGGCCAGGTGGTAGGTGAAGAAGCCATGCCGTTTGTCGGCCCACTCCCAAGAGCGTTCCCCCACACTGCAAGAAAAGAGCGTAGCGTATTCCAAGTTGCTGCGCGACAAAGAGAAGGAACGCGACAGCCCGTCGCCCAGACCCTTGGTGGAGCCAGCCTCATTGCGACAGGCGTCAAAGACAAAGAGAATCTTAGAAGTGGGCATGTCAAATAGCTGTCGAAAAAGGTCCTCAGAGCGGAGGCTGGACACTTTTAGAGTATCGGCGCTACGATTGTCGGTCTCCTCGGTGAGCAGATAGCCCTGCTGGTCGACCTGCAAGCCGTGACCGGCGAAGAAGAAGACCAGCGTATCCCCCGGCCTGGCACGTTCGCGCAGCCAACTGAGGCGAAACATGATGTTGGTGGCGCGCGGCGATAGATCGGGTTGGACGGCGTCACTGGTGAAGGTGAAAATGTTGGCGGGGGGGACTTTGGCCAGATCTTGGAGAGACTGCGACACCAGCTTGGCGTCGGCCCCGGCAAATTTCAGGTCGGGCACAGATTCGCTGACGTATTCATCGACGCCCACCGAAACCACCCAGGTTTGCGGCGGCTGAGCCCAGGCCGCCCCGGTAGTTATAGCGAGGCAAAACACTGGAACCCATATGCGCTGGAATATCATGCATTTCAACCTTTCCCTACCTGCAGGGCCATGCTTCGACAAGAGTGAATCATTGCCTACTGGCTTGAAAGGCGGAACCCGATGTTGAAACTTCAATGGGCGGGACTGTGTTTGCTCCTGTCATTGTCGGCCTGGGCCGCGCGCGGGGCTCGAATGGGCGTGGTGCTCGAGGCTCATGGTCAGCCCACCTACCGCCCCCACGACGGGCTTGCTTCCAAGCGCTACCCGCTAAAAATGCTGAGCTCGTTGGCCGAGGGGGATACGGTTTTTCTGCCGCCCGCCAGCCAGCTGACCCTTTCTCAGTTGTCCACTGGCACCCGCTTTCAATTGACCGGTCCGCTGGAGTTGACGATGGGGGCTGGTGGAATCCAGGCCGGTCCTGGTGTGGCTGCGCTGGCCGCACCAGCCCAGCGCCAGGGGATCATTGCGGGCAAGGACGTGGACCTGAGCAAGTTGGGCGGGGTCACCAGTCGCTATGCGGGAACTCCGGTTTTTGTGCAAGAGCCGACGCCTGACCTCGACGTGGATCTGGTGCCAGATCGGTTTGAGACATCCACGCTCCAGGTACGCTGCCGGGTAGCCCACGGCGACAGCACCTGGACAGCCGTCAACGGCACCTGGGTCCACCGGGCCAACCGTCAGGACCGACTGCGCCTGCCTGGAATGCGCTTTGACGAAAATAAGGCCTACGTAATTTATTGGGGAGACAAGCCCGACCCCACCGATGATGACGCCCAGTTTACCGTGATTCGCATTCCCGAAGAGAAGTTGAAAGGGGTCCGCGAATTAGACCGCTCCGCCAGGAGCCTGGTGGAGCGACTGGAAGTAGTGGAGGCCTATGAAAACCTGCGCCTCTTTGGCCGGGCCGAGGAGATTTTGCTGGAAATTCAGCAGCAGTATCCGTCAGATGCAAATTGGAGCCGTGTCTGGGACGAGTTCAATGAGCAACGACGTCACAAAATGACGAATTAACTACGGATTGACAGGGGTCTGTGGCTTTAATTGGGATCGAATCGCCGCCCACCTGGCCTTTTGTTCCGCGCTCATGGTCGCGGTGATGCGCCTGGACGTTTCGAAGTCCGTGAGACGGAAGGCCACGGTGGCCTCGGCGATTTGCTGCAATTTACTCTTGGCCTCTTCGGTGGAGGCTTCTCTGGCTATCAGGGCTCGAAACTCGGCTTCTAGTTGAGCGATTTTTGCTTTGCTTTGCTTGAAATTGCTATTCAGGTTGACCAATTCGCTCTTGATGGCCTCGATCTGGGCGTCGCTCAGTCCCAATTCTGTTTTGTAATGAAAAATGGTCTTGATTTTGGGGGCCTCGGTCTTGGGGGGGTCAGCCCAGGCTGGCAACCACAAAGCCAGGACCAGCAGCCACAGGCGCCTCTTCATCGCTAATGTTCCTCTACTTCTTGCGAAAGTCGACCTTCAACTGGCCGTCCTCTTCGGCCACGGGAAACTCCGCGCTGCCACTTGTATTCTTCTCTTTATGGACGAGTTTGTAGAGCAAAAAGCCCTTCTCCCGCCTGTGCCCCTCGACCGACCATGTGTGGGCGCCACCCATCATCACCATGGCTTTCATCATGCCAAACATGGCTTGCTGCTGCTTGACGTCCAGCTTAGCCACTTCCTGAATCGAGGCTTTCGACATGAGCGGAGTCACCCCATTAAAGTCGCTGGCCCCGGCCAGGGCCGTGTTCCAACGTTGATACAACTCCAGAACTTGTTTATCAGTGGGAGCGGCCCAGCCGCACATGGTCAACAGCAATGCAAAAAAGAATGGTTTTCGCATGTTAACGTGCCAGGACCCATTCCAAGGGAACGGCGGGGACCAGAGCCTCTCCCTGGCCAGAACCCTCCATCACGATGGCCTGACCCTGCAAAGCAGAGTTGAGTTGGAGAGGACAGGCCTCCCAATCGGTGGCCTCTACCTGGACCCGGCCGTCAGGTTGAATCTGAATAAGTCGCTGGGGTTCGTCATTGCGGTCGGGACTGCGCTCCACCGTGGTGCCGCCCGCCGCCGGGAAGGATTGCTCCCAAGTGACCCATTCATCCAGGTCGCGGTCGTAGCTTTTGAAAAACACCTTGGGCTGCTGAGCCTCATAGTCCATGTCGATCCAGCCCGGCACTTCGTGGGTTTTGCCCTCGGCCGAGGTAATCAGCAGGCCGCCTTCATTGGGCTTGTCTTCAATCGTGCCGCCGTTGCAAAACTCCAGGCGGTCGTCCTGGGTCCAGCTCACCTTCGGCTCGGACACCCCCGTAGAGTAGGTCATCGACTCTCCCGGCTGGAGCGTGGCGATGGAGGGCGGCAGTTGGGTCTCCACCATCTGTCGCTTGCTGTGGCCCTTGAGGGTGGCGTGGTTGGTGCAGGGGGAAGCCGAAGCCCATTGGGAAGTTTGCTGTATCATAGGAGCACCTTAAGGGTTGACCCTGAAAATTGTCTCAAGAGACAGGGGGCTCATCCAACGGTCGAGAAGAAGCCCAAAACATGTCCTGGGAGATCGACCACCTCCAACAACTGTTGCCCAACCTGCCCGCCGCTGCCGCCCAGGCCTGGCCGATATTGCAGAACCTGCTCAATCAGCTGCCCGACTCTCCGGAGAAGCGGGCCGGACTGCAATGGGTGGCCGACTTGCAGGCCGGCCGGCCCGTGCCGGGTCTGGCCGAGTGGCTGGCTCGCTGTCCGCCGCTCCCGCCACCAACCTCCTACAACTTGCCTGGGGCTCCCCCACCGCCACGCCCACGCTGACATCAAGGGTGCCTTCAGATCAGAGCCCGTATAAATAGGGGGCTGGAATTGCAGCGGCACAATGCTTTACTATAAATGTATTGTTTCTTGTTGAAGGAGATCGGCACCATGCATCCAGCCAATAGTTTTCGGGAAATCCTGCACAGGTCTTTTGGCCTCTGGAGGGAGCACTGGAAATTTTTCCTGGGGATAGCCGTGCTTGGCTGGTTACCGCAGATGATACAAGGAGCTTTGCCACTCACCATTCCGGCCCTGGCTTTGGGCTGGGGCCTCACAACCATCGTTTTTGGGGCATTGCTGTTTGGCGCCAGTATCCATTATACGACCAGCGCCCTGGATGGGGAGCAACCCGGTGCCGCCGAAGCTCTGGGGAGCGCCTTGGGGCGAGGCGTGAGTATGTTGTGGACAGGTTTCCTCTTCTACCTGGTGATGTTCGCTGGACTCCTCTGCTTCGTCATTCCGGGCATCATCTGGTTTTTCAACTACGTTCTTAGCCAGGTGGCCGTGATGGTCGAAGGCCTGTCTGGCCAGGAAGCCATGAAGCGCAGCAAGAAGCTGGTCGGGGCCAATCGAAGCCTGGCTGCCAATGTGGTGGTGGGCGTTCCTGTTCTTCTGGTGGGCGCGTTTCTGGCCCTCGGCGCGGTGCTGGCCTTGCTGCCCCCCAGCCTGGTACAACCCGTCAATCTGGGACTGAATCTGATTGCGGGCTGGATTGGACAGATCTGTGCCATCTCACTGGTGGTTCTGTTCCACAGCTTGCGCAGCAAGCTGGAATACGCCCCAACCGAGGACAGCATCGGCTTCAGCCGCTACTAGACCTTGAACTCGTAGACCTTAGAAGGGTCGCGCTCGCAGTCGGGCGGGTAGTTCTCGCGCTTCTCCGCGTAATAATCTTTCAGGTGATCTCCCTCGGAGGCCTTACCATAGGTGATGTAGAGGATGCGCCTGGACTTCTGGCTCAGGTTTGCATCGGACTGATGAGGGGCGTAGGAATCAAAAAAGACCGCGTCGCCCGGGGAGCAGTCGATCGGTTGGAACTCCATGCCGGCCAGTTGTTCCTCGGTCATCGGCGCCCAACGCTCGCCGATCAGGCCTCGCCGGTGTTGGCCCGGGCAAAACTCGAGCCGGCCGTTGCTGGCATTGGCTTCGTCCACCGCCACCATCACCGTAATGTGCAGAGTGCCGTAATCCTCCCAACCCGCCTGGGCGTCCTGATGCGGCTTGAAGCCGTCCCCTCCGGGTAGCTTGAAATTGATTTTATCTTTAAACAGAACCGGTCGCTCGCCGAAAAGCTGGTGAGTGGCAGCCATCATCTTATCGGCACACACGAGCTTTTCCATGCCAGGGTGGTAGGGAATGAAATTCTCCACGCGGCTCAGCAAGCGATCTTGGGCATTGTGCTGGCTCTTTTCAAAATACATCATCCACTTGCCGGGGGTTTCCGGATAGTTACCGATTTCGGTGGTCCATTCTCGAACGGCCTGGGCCTCATGGGCATCGTAAAAACCTGGCACGACCAGGTAGCCGTCTCGGTGAAAGCGGTCCACCTGTTCTGGGGACAATATCTGTAAGGTTGCGGGCTGTTCAGCGGGCGTTTTCATGCCCGCGGCTTTCCTCGATCGGGATGGAACTCCTACTCGCCCTGGCGCCCATCCCGCTGTCGATTTACAGGATGCTCGATCGACTGGTAGGTATCCAGAAGAAAGTGAGATACACCATGAGTAAGCCTAAACCGATCCCTGAGGGCATGCATGCCCTCACCCCACACCTGACCTGCGCTGGCGCCGACCAGGCCATCGAATTTTACAAGAAGGCCTTCCATGCCATCGAGGTCATGCGACTGCCAGGGCCCGATGGCAAAGTGATGCACGCCCAGTTGCGCATCGGAGACTCCGTGTTGATGTTGGCCGACGAATTCCCTGAGCACTGCGGCCAGCATGAATTTCTCAAGGGCTCGCGCGTGACCATTCATCTCTGCGTGGAGAACGTGGATGCAGTAGTGGAGGCGGCCTGTGCGGCGGGAGCCACGGTGACCATGCCGGTTGCCGACATGTTTTGGGGAGACCGCTACGGTAGACTGTTGGACCCCTACGGTCACCACTGGTCAGTGGCCACCCACCTGCGCGACATGACTCCCCAGGAGATGATGGAGGCAATGGGCGCCTGCATGGCCTGATCGCGCCTCGTGCCCCAGGCACGGGCCCAGTCGGGTAAGTCCCCGCCACAATCGGCGGCTGACCTGGCCGAGGCCCGGCGCCTGGACGGCTCAAGAGGGCGCGACGCGGATCGGTTTGTAGGGCGTGGCAGCGCCCGTACGTACGTTGACACCATAGTGGTACGACTTTATGCTGAGCATATGCGATACACCGCTAGCAAGCTCCGGGAGAACATCTACAAGATTTTAGACGAGGTGCTGGAGTCTGGAGAGACCTTGGAAATAGAGCGAAAGGGTAGGATTATCCGACTGGTGCCCGACCTTCCCAAAGTCCCTCGACTCGATAGGCTGACGGCCCGTCCTCAAGCTTTGCTGTGCGACCCTGAGGAACTGGTAGAGATGGACTGGTCCTCTGAGTGGCGTCCGTAGTTCACCTCGACACACATCTTTTGGTCTGGCTTTATGCGGGCTTATCCACTTTGATCCCGGATTCGCTGAAAGTCAGGCTGGAGAATTCAGAGCCGGTTTGTTCGCCCATGGCCGCTCTGGAGCTGCAGTATCTGAAAGAAACGGGTAGGCTGGGCGACTCGCCCGCTCAAGTTCTGTCCTCTCTGTATCAAGAGATCGGCCTGCGAGTCTGCGCCGCTCCTTTCCAAGAGATTGTGGAGCGAGCCTACCTGGAGAGTTGGACGCGCGATCCCTTCGACCGCCTGATCGTTGCTCAGGCCCGCCTTATGCAGGCGCCGCTAGCCAGTAAGGACCGGCGGATCCGTGCGCACTACGGGGAGGCTATTTGGGACTAGCTCAATCCCGCCTGACTACCTGGCAATGAGCTTTCAGGCTTGAGTTTTTGTCGACAGCCTGATTGAATGGCGGCCATGCTATTCGTGCGTGCGCTGAGCCTGGAGACACCTCCCCACCGGGACCACCCATTCGACATTCCTGCCCTGGTTGGAATGAAACAATTGCGGTTTCCCACCCCCGTGACTTTCCTGGTGGGCGAGAACGGCAGCGGCAAATCCACGCTGATCGAGGCAATGGCGGTGGCAGCTGGCTTTGGCTTGGACGGTGGCAGCAAGAACCTGCACTTTCGCGAAGAAATCCCGCACACGGAGTTGAGTCCGTATCTACGCCTGATTCGCAATCCAGGGCGCGAGAGCGACGGATTCTTCTTGAGGGCGGAGAGTTTTTACAACGTGGCCAGTCAGTTGGACGAAATGGCCCAGGCCGAAGGCCGAACCGGACTGAGAGCCTATGGAGGGAAATTTCTTCACGGTCAGTCCCACGGCGAGTCTTTTCTGGCCACCGTCAAAAACCGATTTGTAGGGCACGGCCTCTATCTGCTCGACGAGCCAGAATCAGCTCTGTCGCCTCAACACCAACTGGCGCTGGTCTACCTGATGCACCAACTGGCCAGCACGGAGAATTCGCAGTTTGTGGTGGCCACCCACTCCCCCATTGTGATAGCCTGCCCCGAGGCTACCATCTACGAACTGAGCGAGCGGGGAATTCACGCCTGCGCCTATGAAGACAGCCACCTGGTGCGCTTTTACCGGGGATTTCTACAAAATCGTCAAGCCTATTTGAGAGATCTATAACGGCGCCGTCATGGCCTGGCCGGCCAGGTAGCCCGTGGCCCAGGCGTTTTGAAAGTTAAATCCACCCGTGAGTCCGTCCACGTCCAGCAGTTCGCCGGCCACATAGAGGCCCGGGCAGAGTTTGGACTGCATGGTTTTGAGGTCGATCTCGGCCAGGGGGACGCCGCCCGCAATGACAAACTCTTCTTTGAAGACGCCCTTGCCGTTAATGGCGAAGCGGCAGCGTTTGAGGCTCTCGGTCAACTGGTTGAGAAATTTGTCGGCCAGTTGGGGCCAGTTGAGGTCGGACTGGACCAGATTGCGCCAGAGCCGGCGCGGCAGGGGAAAGGGACTATCGCTGGCAGCCTTTTTGGCCGACTCCCCTTTGCACTGAAAAAGTCGACGGCGCACTTCTTCTTCATGAATGTCGGGCAGCCAGTCAATGCGCAAGCCGGCCTGGTAGTTGAGATCAAAGAGAGCGCGCGCGCCCCAGGCCGAGAGGCGCAAAATGGCCGGGCCGGACAGCCCCCAGTGGGTGACCAGCAAGGGCCCGGATGCGCTGATGGGAGGCTGCGTTTCCAGGCGTGCCTGGACATTCTCCACCGAGACGCCGGGCAGATCGGCCAGACGCGGATCGCTCACGGAAAACGTGAACAGCGAGGGTACCGGGACCACCATATGATGGCCCAATTGCTGCAACCAGGCATAGACATTGGGAGCCCCGCCGGTGGCCAGCAACAGCTTGCGGGTTTGCCAGGTCCCCTGGCGGGTTTCCACTTCCAGTTGGGCCGAGATGGACTTGACGGAAGTGGACAGGTGCACCTCGACGCCCAGTTGGGCAGCCTCATTCTGCAAGCAGTCGATGATGGACTGGGAGCTGTCGCTGATGGGGAACACGCGCCCGTCTGCTTCGATTTTGAGAGGGACGCCCCGCTCTTGAAACCAGTCCATCGTCTGGCGCGGGCCAAAGCGGCTCAGAATGGAGCGCAACTGCTTGTGACCGCGCGGGTAGTGAGTAACCAGTTGGCCCACCTCAAAACAAGCATGGGTCAGGTTGCAACGGGGGGGGGGGGGGGGGGGGGGGGGGGGGGGGGGGGGGGGGGGGGGGGGGGGG
>JADMJV010000127.1 GCA_018780265.1 bacterium | reverse complement strand
GGAGTGTGACTGACATGGTTGATAGATCGGAGGTGAGCCCAGAAATGGGCAAGTCCTGTCCTGGGGCCCTAACGGAGGGAACCCAACATCGATGTGGCAAGGGCGCGGGCCAGAGCACTGGCCGGCTCAATGAGGCACAGAACAGCTCGGCTGATTCTGGCAATGGGTGGGAGTGTCTGTCTCAAGTAGACGCGTGCGTCGAACGATTCGGAGTAAACGGGGATGATGCCCCGACTTGCACAGAAGGCCAGAGTCTTAGCCGCTGCTTTGTGAGTCAGAGAACTCCCGCGAGGGGGCGTCTGGTAGAAGTCGTAGATGTGTGGTCGTATCGAGCGAAAGCGAAGCGCCGTAAGGCGTCTGCGGTGGGGAAGGTGGCTCCCAGCATCCGAACCCCTATTTCCGTTGGTTCCGCAGGCGTATTGGCGACGGGACGAGCACAAAATCTGTCAACCTTACTCAGTGAGATCTGCTGGGTTCCGCGTAGCGGTAGGTCGTAGGACGCGAGGACGAAGGCCGATGACCCAGCAGAAGTCGGAGGACTGCATAGTACCGGAAGGCCCTCGAAAGTTGGCCTCAACTCGGACCATGTCCGAGGGAGGGAAGGCGGTCCCAGTCAAAGGAGTGGGCCAGCAAGGTCTGCTGCCTTTCGCAACAGCTGAAAGTCCACGGAAACGTGGAACCGAGAGAAAACCGAGGTCGGGCTCACCCGGCGGAGGAATTCAGAAGGTGCCGAAGGCGAAAGTCAATCAACCCATTGCCGGTCCCGCGAAGATGGAAGAGGTGGTAGAGCGACTCACCGAGGCGCTCTACAAAGTGGTCGCAAATAAAGGAGCCCCAGGCCCGGACCGACAGACAGTGTCCCAGTTAGCGGAACGCTGGAACGAGGTCCACCCCTGGCTGCGTCACACCCTGATGAACGGAAGCTACATCCCTGGAGAAATCCGGCGGGCTTGGATTCCAAAGTCAGACGGCAAAGGCCAGCGCGGTTTGGGCATTCCTTCCGCGGTTGATCGAGTAGTCCAGGAAGCCACGCGAATGGTTCTTGAACCCCGCTACGAGCCTACGTTCAACTCATCGAGCCACGGTTTCAGGCCCGAAAGGGGATGCCACACGGCAATCGCCCAGGCCAAGAAGTACGTCCAAGATGGATGCCACTGGGTGGTGGATATTGACCTGGAGAGTTTCTTCGTTCGAGTTCCCCACCAACGGTTGATGGCCAAGCTTGCTGAGCAAGTAGAGGACAAACGCCTGCTGGTGCTCATTCATCGGATGCTCAAGGCCAAAGTTGTGATGCCGGACGGCGTGAAGATAGCGACGGAAGAAGGTCTCCCGCAAGGGGGCCCGCTTTCCCCATTGCTTTCGAACATCGTGCTGAATGAGCTTGATGAAGAGCTGACTCGGCGTGGTCTCCGGTTCGTGAGGTACGCAGATGATTGCAACATCTACGTGCGGAGCGAACGTGCAGCACAAAGGGTAATGCGGAGCATCGTCAGCTTTATCGAGAGGCGTTTAGGCCTCAAGGTGAATACGGCGAAGAGCGCCGCCGCCCCCCCAGAAACCCGGCACTTCCTGGGATACCGCCTGGCTCCCGAGCCAGACGGTGGCGTTCAGGTCCTGCTATCGGAGCGAAGCGAAAAGCGCCTACGGGCACGGGTGGTCGAGCTGACCCCTCGCAACCGAGGCCGCTCGCTCACCGCAACGATAAAGGAAGTCAACGTCTACCTGCGAGGGTGGTTGGGCCATTTTGGGGTCTGCACCCAAGGGATAGAGCGCACGATAGGAGCGGTTGACGCCCATATAAGGCGGCGACTGCGCGCTATCATGCTCAAACACTGGAAGACCAAGCGTACCATTGCCCGCCGACTTGTCGGCCTGGGCGTGAAGCGCAAGACTGCGTGGCGCCGAGTTTACGAAGGACGCAAGTCCATCTGGAAACTCAGCCATGACCCTGCAGTAGACCGGGGACTCCGCAACGCGTTCTTCGCCGCCCGGGGGCTTGTGTCACTGTTGGACCAGTTCAAGCGCCGATGGTCCACCATCTTCGTTCCTCAGCAGTTAACGCTGTTTTGAGGAGCCAGCGAGGCCGAGACCCGGCCGGCGGTGGGGGTCATAACCCATCGTCCTGAAGAGCCGTATGTGAACGGCACAAGTACGGTTCTGTGGGAGCTGGGGGCGGGCAACCGCCCTTGGCTACCCGACGGCCTTGACGAGAGTGGCGGAGTTAGTCTCGCGCATACGTGAGGCCACTGGCCCGTCGACCGCTTCCAGTCCCTGGCGCTGGTGCAGGCGGACGAGTCCCATCTGAACCGTTAATTTGGCTGGGGTACAAGGGTGCCCGACCCCTCTGTAACCTTTAGTCGCCCAATCCCTTCATCAGGCTATGGGTGGGGTAGCATTTTCTAGCGAGGCAAGGATCGCAGAATTTGGAGCATGCGGCGTCGAGGCAATTGCGGCCTGGATGCTCACGGTATGAGCGAATTGCGTCAAAGCGCCGACGACCATGTCAGCGACCATGTCACTGGTTCCGCCGTTGAGTGCGTTGTGTCGCGGTCGGGGAAGTGCACGCAGCATCGCGGATATGTCGCTCATCATTTCCTGCGTGGCGGGATCGTTAACGCCTCGCTCTTTACAGTAACTTTCGGGGTCTTCTTTGAGCGTACTGAACTCATAGATGTCACCGCCTCGCTCACTGGCCAGTCGCGCAAGCCCGCCGACTGTAGCGGCCAGTCGGGTAAGGTAACTCGGGGTGATTTGCATGTGATCCTCCAGCTGAATCTGTCTCTATCTAACTAACGATTGACGTAAACTCAGCTTAACCTGCCTGGCTGAAAACCTCCTGAAAGGGGACTCTTCGAGTAGACCCGCAAGCGTTTTTTTTTTGAGTGACGTCGGGAGGCAAAACCCATCCCTCCCCCGATGAAAGGGTGAGTCCTCGGCGCCGTTGAGCCAAGGTCGCTTGTCCATTGGAGTGAAGGAGATCGAAAAGGAGATTCGCTCTGTCCACACCGGGAAGGGGGGCAACGAGCTCCTACCGCTTTGTCGTTGTGGAAAGGCCGAGCGCCATGGCTCCTCGCTGTGCGACAGCTACCTGGAATAGGGTCTTTCGACCAGGGGGAATGACCAACCTTAAGAAACCCAACCGATGGGCCCTTCAGCCAGATGCCGTAAGCTTTACGAAATGGTCCGTCCTTTCGGCGAACTAGAGGACAACTGCGCTAGTCGCTTGCGACGGGCTCTGACCATGATGAGCGCCGGAATCGACATGATGCGTCTGAATTTGCAACGCCAACATCTGGACGATTCCAGCCCTGGTTTGCTCGCCCAACTCGATCTAGCTGAACGGAATTGCGGTCACCGGCGACCGCCATATTCCCGCACCTGCGCCGGCACGTGAATCGAGGGAAGGCCGGGTGTCCCGGCTCACCCCGAAATGGAATCGGGACGTTTAGCTCACCGCGCGGAAGCCACCTCGCCAGTCCGAGCAACATATTAGCGCCCTGGACCTCGCAGCGACAAGAACACCAGGCATCCTCAAGCAGTTCACGAAACGCCCAGTCGAGTTCTGCAGTGTCCAGGCTGCGATCTAAAGTGCATCACCTGCGTCACAGGTCAGGTCCCCTTAAAAATCGGCTCTCTCGCTGCGACCAACCAGGCCGGAATTTGGCGTAGTCTTTCTCGTCGAATGACGCCCCAGAGATCACGCCACTCGTCAGCCTGGCAAGACTTCTTGTGGGAAGTTAGAAGCGCGCTCGATGTCGCCTGGGTGGGCCGTACTGGTAATGGTGTTGGGGCTGATGCTGCGTATGCGAACCACCGCGGTGGTTTTGCTGGCCGCAGCCGTGGCCGGCCTGGGCAGTGGCCAATCGGTGTCGCAACTTCTGGAGACGCTGGGCAAAGCATTTGCGGACAACCGAACGCTGACGCTTTTTTTGCTGACCCTGCCGGCCGTGGGCACGGCCGAGCGCTATGGCCTGCGCGAATGGGTAGCCCGTTGGGTGGGGCGCCATGCCCACGGCCGTCCCGCCGGGCACATCTTGGGGGGCTACCAGGCCTTTCGGGTAAGCTGCGGAGTGTTAGGCTTGCGCCTCAATGGTCACCCCACTCTGGTGCGCCCCTTGCTGGCCCCCATGGCCGGTGCCCAGGCGGCACCTGAGGAAGAAGAGCGAGTCAAGGCGGCGGCCGCAGCTGCCGAGAACTACGGCAACTTTTATGGACAAAATTTGTCGCCTGTTGGAGGCGGAATCTTGATGGTCTACGGGCTGCTCAAGGGAATGGGATATGAAACAAGCCTGTGGAAATTGGTGGGCTTTGCTTTGATTCCAGCCCTGGCCAGCCTGGCGCTAGGCTGGCTGCAATTTGGAAAAATAAAGGGCCGCGGATGGAATTGATCTTCGTGGCCACAGGTCTGATGCTGCTGGGTTTTGCAGGCCTGACCTACCTGGATGGAGAGCATCCCAGCCCCAAGGCTAGTGCGGCGTTCTGGTTTTTGCTGGGCATCTTGTTTGTCCTGGGAAGCTGGCTGCCGCCCCGGCTCAACGGTCTGCTGGTGGTCGCTTTGGTGAGTCTGGACGGCAGCGGCCGGGTCCTGCCAGGCACTCACAAGCGGCCTGCTTTGGAGAGTTTGAATGGGCGGGTGGTCTTGCCCATTCTGCTGATTCCCGGCTGCACTTTGCTGGTTTCTCTGCTGATTCGATATTATGACCCGACCCATCTCTCCGAAGGGGCGTTGGCGGGGCTGGCGCTGGGGGCAGCGGTTGGAGCGGTGGCAGCCCGCCGACTGACCGGATGTAGTCTGCGCGAATTGCTGGATGAGGGGCGCAGGCTAAATGAAACCATCGGCCCGGTCAGTTTGCTCCCACAACTGCTGGCCTCATTGGGATTGGTTTTTGCCAGCGCCGGCGTGGGGCAGTGGATGGCCTCCGGGGTGCTGTACTTTGTAGCCAGCGACCACTTGCTGGAACTGGTGGTCGCTAACTGTCTGGCGATGAGCGCACTGGCCGCGCTGACCGGCAATTCTTTTGCCGCCTTTCCGGTGGTTGCCCAGGGTATTTTGGGCCCCCTACTGATCGGGCCCTTCCACGGGGATCCGGCCGCCCTGGGAATCTTGACCTTGGCAGTGGGGGCCAGTGGGACCCTGGTGAGTCCGATGGCGGCCAACTTCAATCTGGTCCCCGCCGCCCTGCTGGAGTTGAAAAAGCCGATGGCCGTGATTCATTATCAAATTCCGGTGGCGGCGGCACTGTGGCTGGTGGGAGTATTGGCTATGCTGGGGGTTTTGCAGGCGGGTTGAGGCCATCGATCCAACGAACTCGCCAAAATCGCAACAAAATGTTCACTTCGCACCCCTGTGTTTTGCTTCTGCTTAAGAGTCGAGTGCTACGATAAGACTATCGAAGCGCCTGTCGTAACGAGAACCCCCAAAGTTGCTTGATCTGACAAATCTTAGACTGACAAAAGAAAGACCCGCCGGAGACGTCTGGCGGGTTTTTTCTTTCGTGCCCAGGAGGGGGGGGTCGCTGGCTGACAAACCTTGGGGCGTGGTCAGGCTCGACGAACTCTTCACGCTCCGAGACGCAACTTCCGATGACTTTGGGTGGATTTTGGATCTGGCCGAAGAACTGGCCGAAGTCACCATGGCGCCGCTGCGTGGGGTGTGGGGTGAGCGGGCCCGCGCTTTTGCCCGGACCTCTATTACCAAGCTGATTCCTCACTGTCGGGCGGGGTCGTATCGGTTTCTGGTGGCTTCTGATAAGGCCACCCTGGCCAGAGTCGGCTATCTGATCCTCAACCTGTATCAGGAGTGCCCTTTCGAGACCCGCGAGACCTATATCGAAGACATGGGCGTCGTGTCGGAGTATCTGGGCAGGCGAGCAGGTCATTATCTCACCGACCAGGCCGCCCGTATCAGTGCCGAGGCTGGCGTTCACTATCTCGGCGCCCACATCTCGTTCGCCAATCAAAGGGCCCTGCTGGCCGCCCTGGGCAACGGATTCGAATTGGAGAGCTACCGAATTGTACGTCCCTGTACGCCCGAAGCGATTCTAACCACCGAGGCTTCCGGAGCCGCCCTGGAAAGGCAAGAACAATCGGAAAAACTTCGCCGCACCTTGCTTTCCCGCCGCCTCAAACGGCGCCAGCGCAAAGCCCCTCCGCCACCACCGACTCCTAGTCCAGAGTAAAACGTCGCCGCGACAGGGCCAGCAGAGCGGCGCTGGGAGGGGCGAGAAAACAGGCGCTGATCAGTGTGGCCGGGGTCCAGCGATGGATGTGGGTCAGCGGTGCCTGCTGCAAAACTTGAAGTGCCTGGCGCAAACGCATCAAAAACTCTTCGATGGTGTCGCTTTCGCTCCCATAGAGGGGAGCCCCATAGCGCAGGGCGATGGGGCCCGGTTGAGCATAACCGTGGTGGTGACTGCACAGGGGCTGAGTGCCCACGATGGCCACCGGAACCACCGGCACGGTGGGTACCTGCTGAGCCAGCACGGCCACTCCCCGCTTAAATTCGCCTAATTCCAGCGATCCGGTGGGGGCGGCTTCGGGATAGATGCCGATCCATTCCCCCCGCTCCAGGGCCGCAGCGGCCCAGCGCAGACTGCCGCTGCCACGCTCCACCGGAATCGAGCCTAGCCCGCCCAGAAAGGACCCCAACAGGGGCAGGCGCAGCACCTTGGCATCGATGAGAAACTTGACCCGATGGGGGGTATACACCCCCAGCATGCCCCCGTCCAGCACGGTGGGATGGTTGCCGGCCAAAATGGCGCCACCGCTGGCCGGCAGGTTGTCCAGCCCCTCCAGCGCCATGGGCCAGTAGGGGCCCAGCAACAGGCGGAAGGCGGCCTGCCCCTTGCGATACCACCCCACCGTGATTTAACGACCCAGAACGTTCTTGAGCAAATCGGGGCGGTCGGTCGTGATAGAGTCGCAACCTGCTGCCAGCAGGGCGCGCATGTCCTTTTCGTCATCGACGGTCCAGGCGTTGACCCGCATGCCCAGGCCATGGGCATGCTCGATCATGGCCGGGCTGGCCTGACTGAAATGGGGGCAGAGAAAGTCCACTCCCAGCTCTTGCTGAATCTTCTCGGCATCGACCGAGCCGCCGTAAAGTAAACCGGTTAAGACCTTGGATCGAAGCAGACGCATCGACTCTTTGTCAAAAGAGATGACCACCACCTGATCGACCATCTTCTCTTCTTGCAGTTGCTGCAACAGCACATTCTCAATGCCTGGATGGCGGGGGCCGCCGTAGGGGTGCTTGATCTCGACCAGCAGTTTGCAATGTCCCCGAGCCAGGCGCAGGACTTCGCGCAGGCTGGGAATCGAAGGATCAGCTTCTTTCAGTTGGGCCAGGGTGAGTTGGCGCACCACGCCTTCTTTGTGACTGGTGCGTTGCAAGGTGTCGTCGTGAATCACCACCAGGTCCTGGTCGGCAGTGAGATGAATGTCGAGTTCGATGGCGTCCGCGCCCAGTTCGATGGCTTTGGAAAAAGCCGCCATGGTATTCTCGGGGGCCAGTTTGGCCCCCCCTCGGTGAGCGACCAGCCAGTGCTTCACAGGTCCTACCCTCGGCTCACTCCAGGCCAGGCCCACCAGGGCCAGTCCCAGCAAAAATTGTCGTCGGTCCAGCATAAACAGAGTATGCCGTTAACCCGACGATTTTCCCTGCCCACACAGCTCGGCCAACTGATGGGCGATCAAGCCCATGCTGGCCGGAGTAATGTCTTCATCGCACAGGCGGGCCAGCCAACGCTGCGGCAGGGCGGTCTCTCCCAGCAGAGCACCGCTGAACGAGCCGGCCATGGAGGCAATGGTGTCGGTGTCGCCGCCCAAAAAGACCGCCTGCTCGATGACCGGCTCAAACGCCTGAGGGCTGCTCAGGAAGCAGTAAAGAGCCATCGGCACCGACTCTTTGGCATCGATGCCGGTACCCAAGAGATCAGCAAGGCGGGCCGGTTCGTGAGCGGCCTTGAGGCCATCCGAAATATGCTCTAATGCCTGTCGATATTGGGTGGGCTCAGGGCCGGTGCGGGCCAGGCGCTTTAAGACCAGTTCCAGCCCCTGCAAAAAACGATCGATATCTAACGGGGTCTGCGAGCGAACCAGGGCAGCCACGGCGGCGGCCATGAGAGTCGCGCCCTGAATGGCCAGAGGGTGAGAATGAGTGGTCAGGGAGGAGAGCCGGCAGGCTGCAAAGAGAGCGGGAGGGTCGTTGTAAAAGCGGCAGCCGATAGGCCCGGACCGCATAGCAGAACCATTGCCGTAGGATCCATCGGGAAACATCAAGGTGGCCAGCGAGCGCCACTCGTCCCGGTGATCTTCGAAGGCCTGCAAAATCAGGGCGGTTCCAGAGCCGTAGCGGCGGGCCGGCCGAAAAGCTTCGCTAAACCTGGCCAACAGTTTGCACCCGTCGCTGGCCCCATCGTGCAACAACCACCGGGCCACGCACTCGGTCATTTGCGTATCGTCGGTGTAGCGGCCCACCGTCCAGTAGGCGCCAAACATCTCCTCTACTTTCTCCAGAGCCAGTATATCGTCGACCGAACGAAAGGCTTTGCGGATATAGCCTCGCGATTCGGCTTCTACGGGAGCCCCGATAGCGTCGCCCAGCAGTCCACCGACCAGACAGCCCGCAAAGCGCCGGGCCAGGTTCATCTGGCCTTGAGCAAGTCGCGAATCTCGCTGAGCAGCACCTCTTGGGCGGGTGGTGGCGGGGGGGCGGCGGCCACTTCCTCGGCCTGTTTTTTCTTCATTTTCCGAAGGCTGTGCACGACCATAAAGACGGCGAAGGCCAGGATGAGCGTATTGATCAAAACCGTGGCAAACTGCCCGTAGCCCAATATCACTGCTCCGGTCACTTTGCGAGCTTCAGTCAGGGGTAGGCCGTCGGCCACGACGCCTTTGATCACCAGATAGCTGTTGGCAAAGTCGGTCTTGCCCAACATACCGGTCAGGGGCACCACCATTTCGTCTACAAAGGATTTCAGGATGGTGGTCATGGCGCTGCCGATAATCACGCCCACGGCCAGATCCATGGCGTTGCCTTCGCCAACAAATTCGCGAAATTCTCTCAAAAGTGACATGAGTAGCCTCTTTCACTCGGCAGTCCAAGGACCCTGCCTCAGGGAGCCTTGACATAGTCCGTCGGGATCTCACCGGTAAGACTGAGCAGAAAATCGCAGATCTCCATCACCTGCTGGGGCGTCAATTCGACGTCGAGTTCGTGCTGCCCCATCAGGCGCACGGCCTCCTCCAGTTTACGCACCTGGCCATCGTGGTAGTAAGGCGCCGTTTCGCTGATGTTGCGCAGCGAAGGCACCTTAAACACCCCTTCGTCTTCCGGCTTGCCGGTAGCCTCGGCGCGACCTCGGTCCAGACAGGGAAAAGGTCGCTTCTGGCCGATTTTTTGCAGACGGTCCCCACCCAGAGCCGGACCCTGATGGCATCGCACGCAACCCAGCCGCAAAAAGTGCTCCAGTCCGCGCAACTGACGGTCGTCCAGAGCACCGACATCCCCCTCCAGGTAGCGATCAAAAGGAGCGCGGGCCAGCAAGCCGCGCTCAAAGGCGCCGATGGCCTGGAGCAGGCGCTCCCAGCGCAGAGGCTCCTTGTCCTGAGGGAAAGCCCTGGCGAATAACTGCCGGTATTCGGGGATGGCGCGCAGGCGCTGCTCCACCAGGGCCTCGTTGGGCATACCCATTTCGATTTCGTTGAGTATGGGAAAACGGGCCTGGTCTTCCACGCTAGGGCTGCGCCCGTCCCAGAACTGAGCCGTGTGCATGGCCGCCGTGTAGACGGACGGGGCATTGCGCTTGCCGCGCCCGCGCACCGCCCCCGGCGAGGTAGGGCGACCATCCTGGCCGTAAAAGCGCAAATCGTGGCAGGTGTTGCACGATTGCGTGTTGTTTATGGACAGTTGGGTCTCGTAAAACAGCCGACGCCCCAGTTCGATCTGGGCGGGCTGGGGCTGACTTCCGGGCGCGTCCATCCGGGCCGGAAGCGGAGCAAAGTGTTTGCGTGCCAACACCTGCAAAGGCGGAGTTTCGGAACCGGCCTGCAGCAGCAGAGCCAAAAATATCACCAAGATAGGACGCATAGCGGGCACAGACTACGCCATCAAGGGGAGGACGCCCTACCAGGCTGACCGAACAAGCCGCCTGTGTCCGAAAGGGTTCTTATAGTTGACGACAGCACCGCTAACCGCTTCATGCTGGCCCAATTGGTGCGGGCCCGGGGCTGTCTGGTGGTGGAGGCAAGCGGTGGCCAGCAGGCCATCGACATTGTCTCTGAGCAGCCCATTGATCTGGTTTTGCTCGACATCCGCATGCCCGATGTGGATGGCTTTGCTGTGCTCGAGTTCATGAAGTCCCGTGACGACCTCAAAAACATCCCCGTGATCGTGGTCTCCTCGCTCGACGAGCTAAGCGCCACCGTGCGTTGCATCTCCATGGGCGCCGAAGACTATTTGATGAAACCCTACGAGCCCACCTTGCTGGGGGCGCGACTGAGGGCCAGTCTGGAAAAGAAGCATTTTTTGGAAGAGCTGATCCAGCTGAAAAAAGACCTGGAAGCTCGCAACCACGAACTTCAGGACCTCAACGGTAAGCTGGAAACTCTGGCTTTTAGCGACGGCCTGACGGGTCTTCCCAATCGCAGATTTGCCCTGCAGGAACTGGGCCGTCACTGGTCAGGGGCCATCCGCAACCAGCGACCACTCTCTTGCATGATGGTCGACCTGGACCACTTCAAACGCTACAACGATGCCTACGGCCACGACACCGGCGACGAAGTGTTGCGTTACGCTGCCGGTATCTTTCGCGAATCCACCCGTGGCTCCGACTACGCCTGCCGGTTTGGGGGAGAGGAGTTTATTATCCTCTGTCCCGACACCGACGCCCAAACCTGCGCCGAACTGGGCAACCGCCTGCTGTCCCGGCTCTCTTCGAAGGAGTTTTGTTTCGCCGACAAACCCGAAGTTGTCACCGCCAGTTTTGGCGTTGCCCAACGAGACCAGTCCATGGCCTCCTGGAACGAGATGATCATGGCTGCCGATCAGGCCCTATACGAAGCCAAGCGTTGCGGACGCAATTGCGTGAAAGTCGCTGCGCGGGCGTGACCGGCAAACCCAACTGGTTCTCCAAACTGCCCATCGTCAGTAAGCTCACCATTTTGATGGTGGCCGTCTCCACCTCAGGCCTGATGCTGGCCTGCCTGCTCTTCTACTACCTGTGGAGCATCCAGCTGCTGGAGGTAACCGAGAAAAACCTGACCGCCATGGCCGAGGTCACCGCTGAAACCGTGGGTTCTTCGCTGCTCTTCGACGATCCTAAAGCCGCTGAGGGGGCTTTGCAGCCACTGCTGGCCAAAGCCGAAGTGACCGGCGCCAGTGTCTTTACCCCCAGGGGAAAGGTCTTTGCCAAGATCGGGCCCAACGCACCGACTCAACTAGGCGAGTTGGGGATCACCACCCAAATCCATGACTCTACCGCGCGCTGCACGGTGGCCTCGAGACAAGACGAAGAGATCGTGGGCTACGTCTCGCTCATTTTGAGTCTGGAAAGCTACCATCGCCAACGCCGCACTTTTGCCTATCTGGCGCTGGGCGTCTCGCTTTTCTGTATCTGCCTGTGTGTGCTGGCCAGTTTCCGCTTTCAGCACTGGATCACCGCCCCCATTTTGCGGCTGGCCCGACTGGCCAAGTCGATCTCGGAGGACAACGACTATTCTCGACGAGCCGAGATTCCCAGCGCCGACGAATTGGGGTCGCTTTACACCAGTTTCAATCACATGCTGCACCAGGTGGAGGACCAATCCAGTAAGGTCCTCCGTCAAACCCAGTTGGTCAATTTGTTGGAAGCCATTTCCCGGGCCGCCAATCAGTCTCTGGTGCCCGACGAGGTTCTCAAACTGGCCTCCGATCTGGTGTGCAGCTACACGGGTTGGCCGGTGGCCCACGTCTGGATCCTGGACCCCGAAGGCAGTGGCGAGTTGATTTCTGGAAATCTCTGGCGCAACAAGGCTGGTATTGATCTGCAGGGCTTCCAAGGGATAACTGGCCAGACTCGCTGCGCAAAGGACCAGGGCCTGGCCGGATTGGTATTGGCTCGGGGCCGCCCGGCCACCATGGAGGACGTTACCCAGGACCGCCGATTTTTGCGCACCGAGCAGGCGGCGGCGGCCGGACTCAAGGCCGCCTTTGCCTTTCCCGTGTTGGTGGGCGATGAGGTAGTGGCGGTGCTGGAGTTTTTCAGCACCAAGGTGGATCCGCCCGACGAGAGCTTGATGGAAGCCCTGGCCCAGATCGGTACCCAGATGGGCCGCGTTTTCGAGCGCTTCCATTCCGGTCGCGAGTTGGTGTTGGCCAAAGAAGACGCTGAACAGGCCAACCGCAGCAAGAGCGCCTTCCTGGCCACCATGAGTCACGAAATCCGCACGCCCCTCAACGCCGTATTAGGCATGACCGGGCTGTTGCTCGACACCCCCCTGAATGGGGAACAGCGCGACTACGCGCGTACGGTTCGCTCCAGTGGAGAGGGCTTGCTGAGCATCATCAACAACATTCTCGACTTCTCCAATATTGAAGCCGGCCACATGGAATTGGAGAGCGCACCCTTTGAGGTCTTCGAATGTGTGGAGGGGGCCCTCGATCTGGTCGCCACCCTGGCCTCCAACAAGGGAATCGAGCTGGGCTATTCGGTAGACCCCCTGGTCCCCGCCGGCATCGTCGGGGACAGCACCCGCGTGCGCCAAATCTTGATCAACCTCCTCAGCAATGCCATCAAATTTACCGCCAAGGGAGAAGTCGTCCTTTCGGTCGATTGCCCCGCTGGCACCGGCAACATTCACCAATTGCATTTCTCCGTCAAAGATTCCGGGATTGGCATTCCCCCCGACCGCGTCGAGAGCTTGTTCAGTCCTTTTACCCAGGTAGACTCGTCGATCACCCGCCGATTTGGCGGCACCGGCCTGGGTCTGGCCATCAGCAAGCGTTTCGTGGAGGCCATGGGCGGCACCATCTGGGTCACCAGCGAGGTGGGTGTGGGCTCGGTCTTTCACTTCACCATCCAGGGACAGGACGCACCCGTTCCCAAGCGTCACTATGACCAAAGTCCGGCCCAATTCCAGGGCAAACGGCTGCTGATCGTGGACGACAATGATACCAATCGTCAACTGTTGCGCAAACGCGCCGAAGACTGGGGTCTGACCGTGGCCGATAGCAATTCGCCCGGCGACGCATTGCAGAGGTTGCGTCAGGGAGAGAAGTTTGATTTGGGGGTATTAGACATTCAGATGCCTGAGATGGACGGGGTCAAGCTGGCTCGAGAGATACGCACAGTGGCTTCCTTTCCACTGATAGCCTGGACCTCGATGGGGCGTCGCGAACCCGGTTCAGAAGAGGTCTTTGACGCCTACCTTCACAAACCGCTACGCCCCTCGGTTTTCTTTGACGTGATGGCCGGCTTCTTCTCCAACAAGGCCACGCCCGTCTCTCGGCCCGGCGAGAACCAGTTTGACAAAACCTTGGGCGAGCGGCATCCGCTGAAGATTTTGGTAGCCGATGACCTCTTTGTAAACCAGAAAATGATGCTGATCATGCTTCAGAAAATGGGCTATCAGGCCGAATCGGTGGGCAATGGTCTGGAAGTGCTGGAGGCCGTGAAGCGAACCCGGTTTGACGTAATTCTTATGGACGTCAACATGCCCGAGATGGATGGAATGGAGGCCACTCGTCAACTGGTGGCGCTCTACCCCGACCGCCCGCGCATTGTGGCCCTTACCGCCAACGTCACCCTGAGCGAGCGCGAAGGCTGCTTGCAGGCGGGCATGGACGACTTTATCGGCAAGCCCATTCAGACCGAGGCTCTCACGGCCGCCCTGGTGCGCTGTGTCCGACGCGACGGTCACCCCGCCGAACCGGTCATCGAGTCACTCCCCGCTTCCCAGTCGGAACCGGACCAACACTGGGAGCAACTGCCCGTTCTCGACCCTGGTTCCATGGGTAACGTACGCGAGGTGCACTCCTTTGGTGGAGCCCAGGCCCTCCACGAACTGCTGCAGATTTTGGAGGCCGAGTATCTTCAGCAAATCGCCGTCGTGCACCAGGCGGCCCAGCAAGGCGACCGCCATAAACTGGGCCTGGCCGCCCACACCATCAAGGGCTCGTCAGCCAATTTTGGAGCCACGCGACTGGCCGCCCTGGCCGGGATGCTGGAGTCGTTAGCCAAGCAAGATACCGCCCAAGACTGGGTGACCCTCTCGGCCCCCTTGGAAGAGGAGTGTCTCCAGGCCGTGGAGGCTTTTCGGCAGGAGTTTCCAAGCTAAATCTCGTAAAAAAGTTGCTCTGTTGTCTCTGGCTGCTGGTCGTGCCCGGCCTGGCCACACCCTGGAGCCCGTAATAGTGAAGCCCATGCCTCAGATGCGCATTCTCAACGCCGACAACCCGGGCGAACCCCTCGATTTGAAAGCCGAGTTGAGCGAAGTAAGTTCAACGTGGTCGACTTCTTCGCCGAGTGGTGAGCCTGCGAAGAGAAAGGCTTCCAGTTGGAAGCCTTGATGCAGAGACTTGCGTTGGCCATCTTCGGCAAGTCTCTGCTCTTCTGACATGGCCCTGCCTTCTGGCAGGGGAAGACCTGCCCTGCAGGAACCTGAGCGCCTATGGCTACTACACTGATTCCTAACAGCGGAGACTGGGACCTGGACTCGTTTTATGGCGAGCGACTGGGGGCTGACTACAAGCGCGACCGTGAGACGTTTCGAGACAAACTCGAGCAGGCTTTGCAGGAAAAGGATCTGGCCAGCCTGCTGGGACAATGGGAATCGCTGATCAGCGAAAGTGAGCACATGGGCACCTATCTTCTCTGCTTGCGCAGCGCCGACGGGCGCGATCAGCTGGTGGCGCAAGAAATGGCCAGTTTTCAGTCGGATGGCTCGCGCTTACGCCAGCTTGAAGTTTCGCTGGGTGAGCGTCTGCGCAAGTTGAGCGAAGCTCAACTTGATCAGTTGCTGGCCAATCCCGCCCTCAAAGAGCTGGATTACTACTGCAAGCGACTGCGCCAGCGCGCCTTATGGCAGATGCCGCTGGAGCAAGAAAACCTGGCCGCCGACCTGGACGTGGATGGGATGTCGGCCTGGGGGCGCCTCTACGACCAGGTGGCCGGACGCCTGGAGTTTGACTATCAGAATGCCAAGGGCGAAACGGTCACCGAACCGATGTCGATGAAGGTCAGCTTGCTGGAAGACCCCGATCCCGAGGTGCGCCGCAGCGTATTGTTGGGGTCGAACCAGGCCTGGAAGTCGGTGCAAGACGTGGCCGCCGCCTGCCTGAACGCCATTGCCGGCACCCGTCTCACGCTCTACAAAAGGCGCGGCGTTCCCCATTTTCTCGAGCCTGCCTTATTTGACGCGGCAATCGAAGCCGGCACGCTCAATTCGATGCTGCAGGCCATCGCCTCCCGCTACGAGTTGCCGCGCCAATTTTTGCGACTGAAGGCCAAAATTCTGGGCGTTTCCAAACTGGGCTTTCAAGACCTGAGCGCCCCTCTGCCCAATCTGGACCATAGCCAGATCGCATGGGAAGAAGCCGGCAAGTTGCTGGTGCGCGAATCCAAGGTCAGCTATCCCGAGTTTTCGCAATTTTGCGAGCAGGCTCTGCAGCGCCGTTGGGTGGACTGGAGCCCACGTGAGGGCAAGCGTCCCGGTGGTTTCTGCACCGGCTCGACCAAACTGCGCGAATCGCGCATCTTTATGACCTACCACGGCGCCTTTGGCGACCTGATGACTCTGACCCACGAATTTGGCCATGCCTGGCACACTCACGTGATGAAACAAGAGCGTCCCCTCAACGTGCTCTACCCCATGACGCTGGCCGAGACGGCCTCGACCTTTGCCGAGAACTTGTTGATCGACGCCCTGCTGCGCTCACCCAGCACCACCAAAGAGCAGCGGCTGAAGTTGTTGGATAGCCGCATGGAGCGAGCCAGCGCCTTTTTGCTCAACATTCCGTCGCGCTTCCTCTTCGAAAAACGCTTCTATGAGGAGCGAGCCCACGGCGAGGTTTCACTGGACAGACTGCACGAACTGACCCGCGAGGCCCAGTTAGAGTGCTACGGCGACAGCCTGGACAGCGAGCAGTTGGACAGCTATTTCTGGGCTTCCAAACTGCACTTTTACATCACCGAAGTGAGTTTCTATAACTTCCCCTACTCTTTTGGTTACCTGTTCAGTCTGGGCGTTTACGCTCAGGCCCAAAAAAGGGGAGACGCCTTTTTACCAACCTACGAGCGCCTGCTGCAGGCAACGGGTCGACGCACGGCCGAGCAGGTGGCCCGCGAAAATCTCGACGTAGATCTCAGTCAACCCCAGTTCTGGTTGGATTCGTTGGCGCTGGTGGAAGAGGACATGCGACTCTTTGATGAGTTGGCCCGAGAAATTTACTCGTTATCGTCGTAAAGGGCGTTTGTCTGTGATAGCATTGGGCAAACTGGAACAAAATTCATTCCCTAGCGAGGCTGCATGAGCAAACAAGACCGAAGCAACGACGGCTTTTACTCCAAGGTGATTATCGCCGCCATCGTAGTTATTTGGGTCTCATTGGTGGGAGGCAACTGGCTCGGTCACTATGTAGTGGAGAAGGGTGTGCTGGGCCAGAGTGCCAAGCAAGAGTATCGTCCGGCCACTTTACAGAAGCCCAAACCCTGGATCAGCGTCGATCCTTCTCAACAGCAAGAGTTGGAGCGGCTTCAGGGGGCCGAACCCAGTCAAGCCACTCCCGCTCAACCCCAAGAGTCGGCTTCGCCCGTGACCGAGGCGCCCGCAGTGACGGCCTCGCCCGTAGACGAACTGGCCTCACCCACGCCTGCCCCTGAAATTACCCCCATCGTGGCTCCCACGCCGGGGGCGCCCACCCCAACCCCCACCGACGTGAGCAGTGCAGCCACTTTCCACCTCCAGTTTGGAAGTTTTGAGAGTCGTGAAAATGCTCAGGCCATGGTCGACAACCTGCAGGCCGTGGGGCAAGACGCTCAAGTAGAGGAATTCAAGTCAGAATCCGGTAAGGAACTTTTCCGAGTTCGTGGTGGAGCGTATACTGAAGAGCAAGCTCGTCAGCAACGCGACAAGCTGAGTGAACAACAGTTCAAGGCCTTTATCGTGAACTCCCAATAAGGAAAAGGCCTTTTCATTGAATCGCGAACCCAAAGACCTCGGTAGCCTGAGTGGATACTCGGTCAACCTGCACCGTTTAAAAGTGCTGGTGATCGACGACGACCCCATGATTCTCAAAATGGTCAAGACCGTGCTGGAGAACTCCTCGCTGGGTTTTGAAGTGATGCTTACCGACAAAGGCCGACAGGGCATCGAACTGGCCAAGAGCCAGATCCCCGACCTTATTTTGCTGGACCTGATGATGCCCGAAATGGACGGTATTGAA
Organism: bacterium; assembly: GCA_018780265.1. Taxonomy (GTDB): domain Bacteria; phylum Vulcanimicrobiota; class Xenobia; order Xenobiales; family JADMJV01; genus JADMJV01. Next base: position 4,997 of record JADMJV010000127.1, on the reverse strand, counting down.
GTCTGCGAAAATTTGCGGGCCAGCCGCCTGACCTACCTCATTCCCATCATTATGCTGACCGCCTCGGCCTCGTCGATTCACCGGCTGGATGCCTTGCGTACGGGCGTAGACGAATATCTGAGCAAGCCCTTTGACCCCGAAGAGTTGGAAGCTCGCATCGTGGGCTTGATCCGGCGCTTCCGCCTGACCCGAGCCAGCAATCCCCTTACCGGGTTGCCCGGAAACCTGGCCATTGAACAAGAGATCCACCGTCGCCTCAGCCGCGACGAACTCTTTGCCTGCTGCTACTTTGACCTGGACAACTTTAAGGCTTTCAACGACTACTACGGCTTTGAAAAAGGCGATGAGTGCCTGCGCTGGGTGGCCCAACTGTTGATTGAAGCCAGCGAAAAGCTGGGCATCGACGACGACTTCGTGGGGCACATCGGCGGGGACGACTTTATCTACATCACTCGGCCCGCTCACTTCGAGCCGCTCTGCCAGTATTTCTGCGAAACTTTTGACTCCCTGGTGGGCGGCCTTTACAACGAGGTGGACCGCAATCAGGGCTACATCGAAGTGACCAATCGACGCGATGAGATGCAAAGATTTCCCTTGATGACCATGTCAATCGGGGTGGCCACCAACGAACGCCGCACTCTATCGAGCCCGCTGCAGGTGGCCGAAATCGCTTCCGAACTGAAGCGCGCCGCCAAACAGCGGTCGGAGAAGGGCAGCCACTACATTATCGATCGGAGATCCAGTTAGTGTCCCTCCTCCAGGACTTTGCTGCCCCGGCCGGCAGCACGTCGGTTGCTCTAGGTTTTTTTGACGGTTTTCATCGCGGCCACCAGGCCATTTTGGCGGCTACCTGCCAAAAATTGCGCCCGCTCACCTTTACCTTTCGCAATCACCCGGCCTGCGTTATCAGTTCGGAACGCACTCCCGGCCTGCTTACCACCAGCGCTGAGCGCCAGACGCTGTTGGTTGGCGCCGGTTCAGAGGTGGTCTGGTGCGACTTTGACCGACCCTTTTCGCAGTTGTCTCCCGAGGAGTTTTTCCAGAATATTCTGCTCGACAAATTGGGGGCCGGCCGGCTGGTCTCGGGTTCCAACTACCGCTTTGGCCACAGGGCCAGCGGCGACGTGGCCCTGTTGCGCTCGCTGGCCCAGCCCCTGGGGATTGAGGTGGTCACCGTGCCCGGCGTCGAGGAGGGCGGGCAGTGGATTTCGTCCACACGCATTCGCCAGTGCATCGGCCAGGGCGACCTGGAGCAGGCCAATCGGATGCTGGGGCGCAACTTTGCCCTGTCGGCCCGGGTGGTGCGCGGCGATCAGCGCGGACGCCAGTTGGGTTTTCCCACCGCCAATCTACAATTACCCGTCGGCAAGGTCGTGCCCGCCTTTGGGGTCTACGCCTGCTGGGTAGAGCGGGCTGGCCAGCGCCACGCGGCGGTGGCCAATCTGGGCGTGCGTCCCACCGTAATCAGCAATGGCGAAGCCGTGCTGGAGGTTCACTTGTTAGACTTTGACGGCGATCTCTACGGCGAGCACCTGTATGTGGAGTTGACCCACTTCTTGCGACCCGAGCAGCGGTTTGCTGACCTGGACGAACTGAAGGCTCAAATCGAACGAGACCGCGACCGTGCCCGCGAACGCCTGCTTCGACCCGCTTGAAGCCCCCTGTTCGGGCGGCCGGCTGATTTACGTCGACGAGGGCCCCCTGCCCGACCCCTTGCCCCCCGGCACACTGGTGTCGTGGCCGCAACACCGGCCCCTCCCCGACCTGCCCCAGGAAGTAGCTCTGGAGATTCGCAGCCGCGGCGGCGAGGTATTTTTCCCCGGAGCCCAGGGCTGGAGCCTCTACCTGGACTGCCTGGACCCTTTTGACCTGGGCCAGGTGGAGCAGGTTCTGGAAGCGGCCCGGGCAGCCGGCTGCATCTGGGTGGTGGCGGCCAGCGTGAACGGGGGCGAAGGGGGCGCCCAGGACTACCGCTATCGGCTTTACTCGCTGATTCGACTGCTCTGCGACCGGTTCAAATTGAAGTTCAGCATCTACGATCGCCACGACCGCCCGCCCCACCAGCGTCTCAACCACTACCTGGCCAGCCAGCGGGGCTGTTGCCGCTTTCCGGTGTTCACCCTTCTTTGAGGTTGCAGGGTGGTTAAAGGGCGCGATCCTCCTCGTCTCGGGGCGGTGCCGTCACGAGGGACTCCAGGACGATTGACAGGGGGACGAGTTGCTGCCTGCAGGAACGATAGAGTTCCCCGGCCGCCTTCTTTCCGTAGGAGTGGGCCACGAGGTTTCGCATTCGTTGCAGGCGGGACCAGGGGATCTCTGGATGTTGCAAGCGATAGGTCTCCGACACCCGAGCCGCAGCCTCGCCCAAAACCAGGACCAGGCGTTCGACGGCAAAGCGAACCGTCTCGGCGGCGGGGAATTCGGCCTCACTGGTCTGCAACACCAAGTCCGCCAATTTCCTGGCTGCCTCACGCATATCCCACAGAAAGGCAGGGTCCCTTTCCTCAGGCGGCATAGATTTGTACTCGGTGTTCCCGGATGTGTTTGCGAACGAACGGATTGGAAACGGAATCGGCTTCCACCAGATCGACCTTACGCCCCAGCATCCGCTCCAGTTCCTCCTCCAAGTCGAAGCGCAGGAAGACGTCCTGATTGGGGAGGAAGCGAACCAGCAGGTCGACATCGCTGTCCGGTCGCCAATTCTCCAGGACCGAGCCAAAAACCCACATCTCCTGAATGGGATGGCGCAGGCAAAAGTTTCGCAATTCCTCGACGGGCAGTCGTTCCCGCAAGAGAGCCGGCAATTCTTGCATTCGAGCTGTTTCTACCCGTGGCGGCCTGTTCCTTGACTTTGACTCTCACATTGCCTCTTCCGGGCAGTCCGACTACAGGCTGTCCGCTGGTGGGCTCGGACAAAGGCTGTCAAGGTGACGGGCAAGGGGCACCACAATTGGAGGCAGGTCCGATAGAGTTCCAGAGCCAGGTTTTGGCCATAGTCGTGAGCGAGGTTGTTACGCAGCCTTTGGATTCGCCCTGACACCTTGGCCGCTGCCTCACCGAGAATGATGACCAGACGTTCGACCGCCAGGCGGGTAAACTTGGCGTCCGCAAATTCCTCTGCGGTTAACTCAAGCACGGTTTTAGAGATGTCGCCCGCAGCCTCACGCATGTCCCAAAGGTATGCCCGGTCGTCTCCTTCAGGCTACATAGATCTCCTGGCGAGTTTCCCAGATGCTCTTACGGCGGAACGGATTGGTAATTGCCTCCTGTGGAATCAGGTCCACCTCCCGACCCAGCAACTCTTCCAGTTCGTCCTGCATGTCCAGACGTCCCAAGAGGTCTGGTTCCTGGCCAGGAATGAACTCCACCAGCAAGTCTACGTCGCTCTCCGGTGTCCAGTTTCCCAGGATCGAGCCGAAGACCCAGAGCTTTCTGACAGGTGCGCGTCGACACCAAGCCGTCAGGTCGGCCAGGGGAATTCGTTGATCTAGTTGATTATTCACGACGCCATGCTTCTGGTTGAGGCTGCTTCATTCCCCTAGCTAAGGCAAGCCTTCGTAGTCGGATTGGTCAGCTGCCTCTTCGGGTTACACCAGCCGCCGCCAAAGATATTCACGGAGACAAAGCTTAGTCCCTAACTGGGAATATTGTTTCAGCGCACAGGTAACCGAGCACTCATCTCTGTTTTCACCCTTCTTTGAGGGCCCGGATCCATAATCAAGGATGCAGATCTCGAAATTTGGGTTGCGACCCCAATACGACCGGCCCCGCCCCGCTCCAGGCGACCCCCTGCCTCCGCCCGATCAGGGCGGACTGTCGCCGGCTGCTGCGAAAATCGCCCGTATCCAAAACTTGCTCAACGGCATCACCACTCGCTGGGACGAGCGCAAGATCCTGGACATTTTGGCCCGGTGCGGCCCGCAAGAACTCAATGAAGTGCTGTGTGGCACTGATCTGCTCCAGTTGAGCAATGACGTGGACGACCACTGGTTTGGCCCCAAGAACAAGCAGGCCCTCTACCAACTTCTGACCGAGGAGCGCCTGGCCGATCTCACCGTGGAGATCCGGGCCCGGCTGATTCACGGCTTGCAAGCCGGTGACACCCATCGCTCCGACGAGCGGGCGGTGCGCAATGTTCTGTTGGGAACGCGGTCGGGCGACCTGACCGCACTGAAATTGAGAATTGATCAGAGCGAGGACCATCGCGACCTGCATCAATTGATGTTTCACGATATGGACCACAGCCAATACAAGCAACAGATCCTGAGCCACATTGCCAAAGAGGCGGGTCCGGCCCAGGAATTCAAGCTGCTCTCGGACATCGACGACACTTTTTACTGCAACTGGAAAGACCAGCGCTTTCCCAAAGGCAGCGTCTATCCGGGGGTGCGTCAATACTACAAGGAGATGGATGCAGCCCCGGCCGGCCAACCCGACGACCTGACCTTCGTGACGGCCCGGCCCGATGACCGCATCGGAGCCGTCAAACGACGCACTAAAAAATCGCTGCGCCAAAAGGGACTGGGCCAGATGGTGGTGCTGGCCGGTTCGGTACCGTCGCTCTTTTCCAACGAAGCGCTGGCGGCCAAGAAGTTTGAACGAATGGGCCAACTCAACCAACTCTACCCGGAATTTCGGCTGGTCTTTACTGGCGACAGCGGTCAGGGCGACGCCCTCTGTGGACTCAAGCTGAACCAGGCCAACTGGCCCGTCTACTCGGCCACGCTGATTCATGACGTGGTTCAATCGTCGCCTGAAGAGCGCCAGCGTTACCGCGAGCAGCGAGTCTATTTTTTCGACACCTATGTGGGAGCGGCGCTGGAAGCGCAATCTTTGGGCCTGATGAGCCGAGACGCAGCCCGGCGGGTGGGTCAGGCAGCCGCCAGCGACTTCGGCCACACGGCTTTTGTGGATGAGGCCCAACGCAGCGCGCGCCTGGCCGAACTCCAGGCCGATCTGGACCGACTCAACCAGGATTGGCCACCCGATCAACATGT
>JADMJV010000183.1 GCA_018780265.1 bacterium | reverse complement strand
GAGCCGAATCTCTCGGACTCCACGAACGTTGCATTCGCTTCTAATGTCTCTCTTTAGTTCAAGGTTAAAAGTTAAGTTTTTCTGGGTGGCCATAGCGAAGGGGTCACACCCGTTCCCATCTCGAACACGGAAGTTAAGCCCTTCAGCGTCGATGGTACTGCTCTGGTGACGGAGTGGGAGAGTAGAACACCGCCCAGATTTTTTTCCCAAAAGGGCCCGGCAGCAATGTCCGGGCCTTTTTCTTTAGTGCAGACCAGTTGGTGCGGATGCCGGGTGGGGACCACCAATGGATGTCCTGGCTGTGGAGCGCTATTTGTCCGTGCCTGGAGCCAGGACTGGGCTCGCCAGGTCGGAATGGCGGCCATCTCTCGCCTTCAGGTTCGCTCCTTCAGTTCCGTCGTCAGGCGCTGCAGGCGTTGGGCCTGGGCTTGCATGGCCGACCCTTGACCGGCCAGTGCTGCCAGGCCGGAAGTGTCTGAGGTCACCAGGGCCTTTTTGAGCTGTTGCAACACGTTGAGACTGCCCTGTAGTTGCTGTCCTAGAAGTTGATAGTGTTCTTTGCAGCTCGCAGGCGGTTGGATTTGGGCCAGCGCTGATTGGCTTTGGCGCACCTGGGCCAAAAGCGAATCGATCCCCGAGGTATCACCCATCAAGGATTGATTGAGCAGATCGTTGGCAAAGTCCGAGGGATTGCCCAGGCTTTGTGTCCCGGCCGTGATTGCATCAACCTGCTCCAGATACTTGCGGACCTTGACTGACTCTCCCGCCGGCAATTTGGGCTTGGCGGGGGGCGCCGGATTCCTTACGGCCACGGGGGCTGCCACTGGCGGCGGCGCCGCCTCGACGGGTTCCACCGAAACTGACGCAACCGGCTCTGCCTCCACCGGAACCGGAGCCACCGGGGCCACCGCCGCCACCGGGGCCACAGGAGCAGCTGCAACCGGGGCCACAACGGGGCTAACCGATTGTCGCCCCAGCATAAAGGCCAGAGCCACCATGCACAGCACCAGTCCTCCCACCAACCAGGCCAGGGCGGTTTTTGAGATCTGCACGGTATTTTCAGTCGATGCCATGCACACTATATTTGAGTTTTGCAGCCACCTTCCTGGCGACGGAGAATGACCTCAAGACGCCGAACCAGAGCGGATGGGAGATCTAAAAGACCCTCGCCTCATGGCACTCAAAGCCGTTCTCTTTATTGTGGCCGGCTTGATGGCCAGCGCCGCTTTGCTCATGGAGCACTTCAGCTGGCTCAACCTCTTTTTGCTGTGCACCGCGATTGTCTGCTTCAGCCGTTTTTACTACTTTTGTTTCTACGTCATCGAGCGCTACATCGACCCCAGCTATAAGTTTGCCGGTCTCACCTCGGTGTTGGTTTATCTGTGGAGGAAGCGATGATCGAGTCGTTGCTCTTCACCATGCTGCTCATGCCTTTCCCGGTGGGGCGGGCCCAACTCATCGATGTCAACGAAGACGGGTGGCTCGATCTGGTGATCGAGAACCGCACCTACCTCCACCAGTCCGATGGTAGCTACCAGGAGCAGCTGCTCTATTCCAAGGCCAGCTTTCTGGTGTGGGGCGACCTCAACAACGATGGACATCTCGACGCAATTGCTATCCAGCGCCAGGGTCAACATCAGCTCTGTCTCTACCAGCAGCCGCCCCAGCCTCTGACCGGCCAGAGTCACAACACCCTGGCGGCCATCCTCAGTGACCTGGACCGGGATGGCAACCTGGACTTTGCCATCGCCAATTCCTACATCGACGAAGGCAAGTCCCTCGACGCCGAACCTATGCGCGTCTTCCGCGGTCCTGATTTCGAAGACGTCAGCCAGCAATGGGGTTTGGACACCCCCGGTCCACCCGGCGCTGCCAATGGTGCCCGCCCCCTCTTTGGCCTGACTGCCACCGACCTGGACAACGACGGTTACCCAGAAATTTTGGGCGCCGCCTACGGGCGCCAATGGAATACCCTGTGGAAACGTGACACCACAGCCCGCTACAGTGAATGCGCCGCCAAATATGCTCTCGACGGTGACGCCTTACGTCACGGGAAATACCCGGCCGGCAGCAAGCGAGTCGACGAATTGCCCTATCGCTCCAACGGCAACACCTTCTGTCTGGCACCCGCCGATTTTGACGACGACGGCGATTGGGACCTATTCAGCGCTGACATCACCCACTCATGGGCGGGTGACTCCAGCGATCTCAGTGCTCTGCTGGTCAATCGTCTGGAGACCTTTCAGGCGCCCTATTTCGAACGCCAACTCGATGACAGCGCGGTCGACCCCGAAACCGGATTTCGAGCCCGTCCAACCCGCGGACTGCATCGCAATCATGCTCCTCAAACTCCCCAAAAGTGGAACCAGGGCGATCTGCAGGCCCACTGGGCCGACCTGGACCAGGATGGTCGCCTCGACCTGATCGTCTGCGAGTCGGATTACCCCAACAATCACCTGCGTATTTTCCTCCAAGGTGACCAGCATCTCTTCCACGAGGCTCAGCAAGAGTTGGGAGTCAACTTCAACAACTGCCCGGGTGTAGCCATGGGCGACGTGGACCGCGATGGTGACCTGGACATGGTGACAACCGGCACCCGGACGCGCTGGCCCGAGGCCCGCCCCAAGCCGGAAATGGCCTTGTGGATCAACCCCTCCAAGCGCAAGGGTCTCTCGATCAAACTCATCGGGCACAGCGCCAATCGCAGCGCCATTGGTGCCCGCCTCTTGCTGACCACCAGCCAGGGCAACCAGAATCGAGCCATCGACGGCCCTTATGGCCACTGGGGCCAGCAGGCTCAGCCCGGGGAAGTTCATTTTGGTCTGGGCGCCTCCGTTCCCCGCAGCCTGCGCGTTGTCTGGCCTGACCCCGAGCACAGCCAGACCACCTACGCAAATCTGCCCGACTGCGGTTGGGTGATCATTGATCAAGAGAGGGGCGTCATCCACTCCTCGCCCACCTTTGACCCCGCCGCCTGGAGTCACTAAGCAAGAGAACTCCCCCCGGCCCCCGAACCCGGCGGACATGAATTGCCTTGTTATAGGAGCCGGCACCATGGGGGCTGGCATCGCCGAAGTGCTGGCCCGAGCCGGTCATCCCACTCAGTTGCAAGACCTCAACGACGACCTGCTGGCCAGCGCCCGTCAGCGGATTCATCAATCGCTGGAGCGCGCTCACAGCAAGCAAAAGATCACGGCCGAGCAGGCCCAGCGAGGACGCGACAATCTGGTCGACCACAACCGTCCCGACCTGGTTGTGGAAGCGGTGCTGGAAGATATCCAGGTCAAGATCGGCATACTCCAACCTCTCTCGCATCAACATCCGGAGGCCATCCTGGCCAGCAATACCTCGTCCCTCTCGCTCACCCAGATGGCAGCCGCCTGTCACCGCCCCGAGCGCGTCATCGGCATGCACTTTTTCAATCCGCCCCCCATCATGGAGCTGCTCGAGATTGTTGTGGCCGAGCAGACCGATACCCACACTCAGCAAGCGGTAGAGCAGCTGGCCCGCCAGTTGGGCAAGACGCCCATCCTGGTCAAGGACGTTCCTGGATTTGCCAGTTCGCGGTTGGGCATCATCTTGGGCATGGAAGCCATTCGTATGCTGGAAAGCGGGGTCGCCAGTGCCGCTGACATCGACAAAGCCATGGAGTTGGGTTACCGCCATCCCATGGGTCCCCTCAAGCTCACCGACCTGGTGGGCCTGGACGTGCGCCTGGCCATCGCCGATCACCTGACCCACGAGATCGGTCCACAGTTTACGCCTCCCCCCTTGCTACGCCGCCTGGTGCGGGCAGGTCGGTTGGGCAAAAAGACCGGTCACGGTTTCTATCGCTGGAACGGAAATGAGGCATCATGAAGAAAGTTTTGATCACCGGGGCTGGCCGTGGCATTGGCGCAGCCATCGCCCGTGAACTAAAGGACTATCAGTTAACGCTGCTATCCCGCACCCAAAGCGAGATCGAAGAACTGGCTCAAGAGCTCAATGCCACAGCCATCGTGGCTGACATCTCGCGCCCTGAAACTTTGCCCAACATCGAAGTGGACATCCTCATTAACAACGCAGGCATTGCCAGTTCTGCCCCCTTGCACAAGCTGACTCTGGAGGAATGGAACCGAATCCTCCAGGTCAACCTGACTGGCACTATGCTCTGCACCCAACTCTATCTGCCCCATATGCTCAAGCAAGGCTGGGGGCGAGTCATCAACGTCGCTTCCGTGGCGGGACTGACGGGAGCCCGCTACATCACGGCCTACGCTGCCTCTAAGCACGCCGTGATAGGATTTACCCGGGCCCTGGCCGACGAGGTGGCCGCCCGAGGAGTAACCGTCAATGCCATCTGCCCGGGCTTCGTCGATACCCCTATGGTTCAGCAGTCCCTGGAAAATATTCAGAAGACTACCGGTCGTAGTGCCCAGCAGGCCCTGGAAGCCCTCACCGGCCACACCCCTCAGCAGCGCCTGATTGATGCCGAAGAGGTGGCCTACGCCACGCGTTTTCTATGCCATGAAAGAGCTCGAGGCATTAACGGCCAGGCCCTGGTCATCGATGGAGGAGGATTGCGCGCGTGAATCTGGCCGATTATCTGCTTCAGCAAAGCACCTCACAGATCGTTACCGACCAGCACACTTACACTCACCAGGAAATCGTGCAGCGCACCAATCAGGCTGCCAATGCCATGCAGCAGGCCGGCTTGCTTCCAGAGGAACGAGTGCTGCTGGCCCTGCCCGACGGTATCGATTATGTGGCCGCTCTCTTGGGGGCTCTCAAAGTGGGTGCGGCTGTGGTCATGGTCAATCCTGGCCTCAGCCCGGAAGAGATCCAGGACTTGCTCGAATACTCGCGGGCCACCCTGGCTGTCTACGCCCATCCCTTGCAGAGCCGATTTCTCAAGGCCACTCTTACCGATCTCGGTCACCCCAGCCACCACTTTGAAAGCTTCCCCAGCCATCCCGACGACATTGCTCTCTGGCTTTTCTCGGGGGGCACCACTGGCCGCCCCAAGGCCGTGCTCCAGAGTCACCAATCGTTCATCAACACGACCGAACTCTACGCCAAGAAGTTTCTGGGCTACACTCAGCACGACCGAACGCTGTCCGTGCCCAAGCTCTTTTTTGGATACGCCACCGGCTCCAATCTCTTTTTCCCGCTGTCGGTGGGGGCCACGTCCATCCTCTTCCCCGAAAAGTGCACGCCCGACAAACTCTTCGAGCAGGTCCAGAAGCATCGGCCCACCCTGTTGATCAATGTTCCCACGCTGGTCAATCAAATGGTCAATCACCCTCAGGCCCACTGTCAAGATCTGTCCTCTTTGAGAGCCTGCACCAGTGCCGGCGAAGCCCTGCCCGAGTCCCTCTATTATAAATGGAAAGAGACCTTCCCCACGGTCGAGTTGCTGGACGGCCTGGGCACCGCCGAAATGTGGCACATTTTTCTGTCCAATCACCCCGACGATGTCAAGCCGGGCAGCCTGGGCAAAGCCGTGCCGGGTTTTGACATCAAGATAGCCGATGATGACGGCCAGGAACTGCCTCGCGGTGAGGTTGGTCGACTGTGGGTGGCCGGCGACTCCAGGGCTCTCTGCTACTGGCAGCGCTCGGCCGAGAGCCAGCAGGCCTTGCGGGGGCGCTATTTTGCGGCCAGTGACCTGATGCGCCAGGACCAGGACGGCTATTTTTTCTACTGTGGGCGCGCCGACGAAATGCTCAAGGTGGCCGGCCGCTGGCTGGCCCCCCAAGAAGTTGAAAGCTGCCTGCTCACCCATCCGGCTGTCAAAGAGTGTGCCGTCATCGGCAAAGTCAGCCCGGACGGTCTCACTCGACCCCACGCCATTGTGGTCAAGGATGGAGAGGTCAGCGCAGAGCAGTTGCAGGCTCACGTGCTGCAAAGTCTGGAACCCTACAAACACCCCCGTTCGGTTACCTTTGTAGACCATCTACCGCGCACCCATCTGGGGAAAGTCGACCGCGGCGCCCTGCGTAAGTCATAACAACACCATGAATTTGCTCTGCCGGGTCTGCTATTGCGCCAAAAGAAAGGTTTGTTATTGGGGTAAATGCGGTTACCATAGGGGGTGACAATTTTTCAAGCCGTTGCCCTCGCGGTAGTTGAGGGATTGACCGAATTTCTGCCCATCTCTTCGACGGGGCATATGATTCTCACCAGCTCTGCCTTAGGCACCAATAAGGACGAGTTTACCAAGCTTTTCGAAGTGTGCATTCAACTGGGGGCCATTCTCTCGGTGGTCATCCTCTACCGCAATCGTTTCCTGAAGGCCGGGCGGCCCTTCTATGGCAAACTGCTGGCGGCGGTATGCCCGGCTCTGGTGCTGGGTTTCTTGCTGGCCAAAAAGATCGATCAGTGGCTGGAGAGCCCCACCACGGTGGGCGTAACCATGCTGTTGGGCGGAGTGCTACTGCTCTTTGTCGACCAATGGTTCACCAAGCCCGTGCGCCAGAGCGGCGATCAGGTGACCTACCAGGAAGCTATCAAGATCGGATTCTGGCAGGTGCTGGCTATGATTCCCGGCACCAGTCGCAGCGGCGCCACCATCATTGGAGGCATGCAGCAGCGTCTGACTCGTAAGGCGGCGGCCGAGTTTTCCTTCTTTCTGGCCGTGCCCACCATGTGTGCCGCCACCGGATACAAATTGCTCAAGGCCCTCAAGAGCCAACCTGAACTGGTGACCAATCCCGACAACTTTAAAATGCTCTTGCTTGGCAATGCGGTAGCCTTCGTAGTGGCTCTGCTGGCCATCAAGTCTTTTATCGGATTTTTGCAGAACCATGGATTCCGGATGTTTGGTGTGTACCGTATTCTGGCCGGGATGATTGTGCTGGCCATGGTCTATACCGGTCACCTGGCATGAAGTGGATGGATGCGGTCTTCCACAACCCCTCAGGCGTTTATCTGGAGCAGGCGCCGGATAGCCTGCTGCTCCGGTTGCGCAGTTCGCTGGGCTCGCCCATAAAGCAGGTGTTTCTGCGCTGCGCCCCTGACGGCGAGCAGCAGATGCTCGAGGTTGAACCGGCCGCTCCGCGTCCCGGCTGGCATTGTCAATGGTGGGAGATCAGCCTCAAGTTGAATTCTCCCGTGTTGTCTTATCGATTTTTCCTGGTCACCGAAAGAGGCTGCTACTGGCTCACCTCGGTCGGTTTGTTGCGTCACCTTCCCACCGATCACCACGATTTTCAGGTGTTGGCCGAGCAAGATCGCTGCCAGTGGCTGGAACAGTCCGTTTTCTACCAAATTTTCCCCGACCGTTTCGCCGATGGGGACCCCTCCAATAATGTCCGCTCGGGAGAGTATCTGCTGGATGGCCAGCCGGTGGTGGCCCGGGCCTGGAATGACCTGCCCGATGTCAATCAGGGCGGCCGTGAGTTTTTTGGGGGAGATCTGCAGGGCATTGAGCAGCACCTGGACTACCTTGGAGATCGTCTGGGCGTGAACGGCATTTACCTCAATCCTATCGGCACCGCCCCCAGCAGTCACAAATACGACGTGGCCAGTTACATCGAGGTCGACCCTCACCTGGGCGGTGAGAGCGCCTTTCTGGACCTCAAGCGGGCCATGGAAAAGCGCCATATGCGCCTCATGCTGGACATTGTCCCCAACCACTGCGGCAGTCAGCATCCTTGGTTTCAGGCTGCCCTGGCCGATCCTCAGGCCGAAACTGCCGAGTATTTCACCTTCAATCCCCATCCTGATGACTATGAATGCTGGTTGGGCGTGCGCACCCTGCCCAAGCTCAATTATGCCAGCCAGCGCCTGCGCGAGGTGATGTATAGCGGGGCCGATTCGGTCATGCGTCACTGGTTGCGTCCACCCTATAGCATCGACGGTTGGCGCATCGATGTGGCCAATATGCTGGGCCGTAGCGGTCAGCAACAACTGGGTCACAAGATCATCCGCGGCATGCGCAAGGCCGTCAAAGAGGAGAACCCCGAGGCCTATTTCCTGGGAGAGAATTTTTTCGACGCCAGCTCCTACCTTCAGGGCGATGAACTGGACGCCACCATGAACTATCGGGGCTTCATGATGCCCATGTTCCACTGGTTGACCGGTCAGGATCTGGAAGCCGCCTTTGGGCGGATCTGGGGGGACGTACACCCCCTCAGCAGCGAGGATCTGGAGATTCAGTGGCGCACCTGGCGGGCTGCCGTGCCTTGGGCGGCCACGCGCATTCAGTTCAATCTGCTCGACAGTCACGATACCCCCCGGCTGCTCCATCTCACCCAAAACGATCGTGCCAAAGCCGACGTGGCTCGGCTTCTCCTCTTCACCTACCCGGGTGTGCCCTGTATTTACTACGGGGACGAAGTGGGTCTGGAGGGTGGCAAAGACCCGGACAATCGCCGCCCCATGAATTGGGAACAGAGCAGTTGGGATCAGGCAGAATTGGACCGCTGGTGCCAGTTGATCCGGTTGCGCCGTTCCTCGTCAGCTCTGGGTCGGGGCTCTTTTCAAATGCTGTGCGCCCGGCATGACACGCTGGCTTTTCTGCGCGAGGACGGTGAGCATCGTTGCCTGGTAGTAGCGCGACGCGCCCACGACCAGGTCGACAGCCTTTGTGTGGAGCCCGCCGGGGTGCCGGAGCACACCGAGTTTCGCGAATTCTTTTCGGGAGAGACCCGGCAGGTGGTGCTGGGACATTTGGAAATTCTGCCCGTCCTGGCCCAGATCTGGATTTCGCCTTAGCAGAGTTTCGGGTAAACTAGCCTTATGAAATCTGACAAGGTGGCCCTGCTGTTGATTGTGGTGCTGTGCGCGCTGGCCGCCCGCTGGCTGCTCAGCCCCACTCGGGCTAACCTGCCCGCTCCTCAGGCTACCGTTCATCTGCTGCCCATGGTAGGTCCGACCCGGCCAGACCTGACAGAAGTGCAGCGCACCCTGGAGGCCTTCATCGGCGTCCAGGCCAGGCTGGAGAAACCCGTGCCTTTGCCCGTCTCCGGGTTCCAGCAATGGCGGGCGCAGTATGAGGCCGAGCGGCTGCAACCGTTCATTCCCTCCCAGGCGGGCCATTATTGGCTGGCTATCACCCAGCAGGACCTGTTCACTTCTCAGGTGCCTGAATGGCGTTTTTGCTACGGCAGCCAATTCGCTCACTCAGGCGTTGTGTCCAGTGCCCGCATGGGCCCCTTCCCCGGCGAAGACCCCGCGCTCGCTCGCACTCGTCTACATAAGATGGTGCTGCGCTACGTCCTCGAAGGGGCCTATGCCATGAAGCGGGTAGAGGACCCCAAAAGCCTGCTCTTCGCGCGAATTCTCGGACCCGACGACCTCGACCGCATGGACTTCAATATCTAGGGTCGGGGAGATGTTACAAAAAAGTGTTTTGCATACACTATTGACAAGCTCTGGGTGGTGCGATATATATAGCCCTGTTCCCGCGGCAACGCGGACAACGGTCCGGCCCCTGAAAACACAAGGGCCGGGGGTGCTGTTGGGTCCTTAAAGCCAACAGGGGTAACGTGCAAACCAGAGCTACGTCGCAGGGTCTTGGCTGAGGAAAGCAAGACGTCTCGAAAGAGCGGTTCAGGAACCGAGAGGGTTAAGGTCGGTCCGTGAGAGCGGACAAGACGCCTGAAGCAATCGGTCTCAAGAGTCCACCTGGGAACAGGGGGTGCTGTCGCATCCATAACACGGACAGAGGTAGTGTGCAGACTTAAGCACATCGCAGGGTCTCAACTGAGGAAATTGAGATGGGCCGAGGGTCCGAACCAGGAACCGTAAGGGGAAAAAGCCGACTTCAGTAATGAGGTTGGGGCCTGGACGAAGGGCGAAGCGGCGAGTCCGATGCCAACTCGGAAAAGTCCTCGAAAACGGGGAAACGCACCAGGAAGCGAGTTTCTGGGGGCACTGTTGAGTCCACACATCAACAGGGGTAGCGTGCAGACCTAAGAACGCCCAGGGAATCCCCCCTGAAACTGCGGGATGAGGCCTGAGCCGAAACTCGGAACCGTGAGGTGAGAGGGACTGCGTCGAGAGATGCGAGACCGTCGAGAGGGAGTTCAGGGTCCTGGCGCTGGAGTGGAGGCGGTCAGGAAAGAGAGAGCCATCTGTCGTTCGACGGGTGGCTTTTTCATTTGGGGTGACCTCAATCGCCACCCAAGATTTCCTGTCCCGAACGGCCCGAGCACTGATTGGGATGCAGTTCTACAACCCCCCATTTGGCGAATTCTACGTCGTCAAGCAGCAGCTGCGGTTTGGGTAGAAAACCTTGAAAGCAATCCTCCAATCCAACTTCCGCGGCGGCCGAGCGGGCATATTCAGCACCGCCCGAACTCCAGCAATATAAGCACGCGCCAGCCTCATGCAGTTGGCGGACGACTGCCAGGCTGGCCGACATGGGAATCCGTTTGGACCCAAAACTGCGGATCAGCGTATCATCTACGTCCACGTAGACGACCTTCATGGCCGCCTCAGGGGCAGCGAGCTGACTGGAAATCCCGACGATTGTTGGTGAACCGGACACAACGACGAGGTCGAAAACATAGGGTTGTCCTCCAATAATCCCAGCCTACCAGACGACTGCAACCAGATCCAATAATCGATTGCTAATGGATCGAAAATTGTTATCATGTTGCTACATGCTTTTCGTGGACACCCTGGCCAGACGTTGGTTGCGTGCCTCCGGTATCATCTGACGTCGTCATCGGTATGCTCAACTGGAACGCAGAGGTATGACCGACCACGTGTCTTGGCTGAATAGCGACAACTTTGCCCTGCGGCTCTATGCACTTTCTCAGGCTGATGAAAACGCTCTTGCCTCGGCACCACGACACTTGTTTCCAACCTGGCCCTGGCTTTGGGCGGTCCAGAATTGCCCCACTATCGAGCATCCCTTGGCCTCGACATTGCGACGATATCGGCCGCGCACCCGGCGACACAGCCTGGATAACTGCCTGCGGGGCCTGGCTGAGGCCGTCCATCCCCAGCAGCGACTCAGTTGGATGTTGATATTGCTGGTCAGTCACGGATTTAACGCGGTCGAGGGTCTGGTCCGTCTTATCCGGTGCCAGCCTTCGGGCGATCTGGCGGAGTCCTGTGCATTTGCGCTGGGACGCTTGGGTCGAGGCCTTGTTGTTGAGCTGGAGGGCTACTATAAGACGGCCTCACCAGCCAGCAAAGACTATCTCTGTCAGGCTCTATGGTATCTGGGTCTACAGGCACATGGCTGCCAGAACTGGCTGGGTGATCACGATACCCCCTGGGCGCGGGCTTTGCTCTATCGGTTGCAGGGCTGGGGCTGGGAAATGCTGATGGAACGACGGGCGGAGCCTCTTTGGCTGGACGACAACAGCCTGGCCCGACTAGGAATGATGGCCTTTTCTAGCGATCCCGAAGATCAATATTACGCGATTCGGGCTTTGCGAGGCATCGGGCCGTCCCAAAGCAAGGTGCCGTCGCTGCTGGAAGCGGCAAGCCTGGACCGCGACCCGGCAATTTGTGCCGCTGCTCTGCATAGCCTGGCGCGAATTGGCGCCAAACCCTCTCCGCTCGTCCTCCAACTGGCCTTGACCCGTGGCGACAGAACTTTGCGCCAGGTAGCCCGGCGTCTCTTCGGTCAAGATAGTACAGAGCAGTTGCAGGAAGTGCCCGTCTCGGCTCGCTACCTCAACTTGCTCGTCGAATCGCTGCAATTAAGAGATAGGGACTGTCAGCAAAGGGCCCTGGACTTGTTGGCGGAGCACTCCTTCCCTGCGCCAGGCCTGCCAGCAAGGATTTTTCCCTTTCTGGAGCATCCCGAGGCCCGGACCCGTCGGGCGGCCGCCGTGGCCTACGCAGGTCTGGGTGGTAATTTACTGGCCTTGTTGCGCTTGTTGGAAGACCCTGACCCTGCCGTTTCGGAAGCTGCGGCTCACCAGTTTGTAGAGAAGGCTGGTTTCGATATGCTGCGCTTGCAGCTTCACCGTCCTGCGTTGCTCTGGCAGATGCGCGCCCAGGGCGTGATTCTCAATTATCTCAGCGAGCCAGCGCGTCTAGAGGCGCTGGAAGTACGTCTCGGTGAACTTTGTCAGCACGGCGAAGAAAAGGTCCGTGTGGCCAGCCGCAGGGTGTTGGCTCAACTTGAACTGGACAGCATCCACTGGTCTAAGTGGGAGCACTTCAATCGGGCTCAGCGGCAAATCGCCCGTCATCTTATGGACCGTCACCAAGGTTTTCCTCACGAACTGCTGGAGAGCTTTTGGGCTGGCCACAATCTGGTGCCCACCGCTCTGGCCGAAGCCGCCAACCGCCTGCCTGTTACTCAGGCAGTTCACCTTTTCTCTACTCTCTTGATGACCTCGTCCCAGCGAGCAGGTTCGGCCCTTGCCCAGGCACTTTGCGCTTGTGGAGAGCAGGGCTGGAGGGCCCTTGCGGGCATGCTCTCCTCGCAGGAAGAATGGGCCGGCTATGCTCTCCAGGCCATTTCTCTCTGGCTCGCCAGGCCGGGTGCGCAGCAGCAATACCTCAAACAAAGTGGACCGGCCATCCTGGAAGGATTGACGCCGTCCGCGGCCCAGATTTCTTTTGTGGAGGTGCTCGGCGAGATTGTTCTACAACCGGATCAGGAAGACCGACTTTTGTGGGCCCTGGCCCTGGCTACTCAAAATTGCCGTGGTGCGGAGCAGGCGCTGCAGGTTTTGCGCGCCACCCGTTCCACCTTGCTGGAAGGTCGGGCCGCACAGGTCGCTCTGGAGTGTCTCAGGCACCCCAAAGGGGTCGCCCGCTCTGAGGCCCTGGAGTTGCTGTGTTACCTCAAGCCGGACGGGTTGTCGGAGAGTCTGCGAACATTGCCGTTCGAGACGGACTCGACCAGGCGACTGCTGACGCTTTGTCTTCTCCACGAACTGGACGGTTTGACGCCCGCCGAAGTCAGCGAGGTAAGGATGTTAGCGGGCATGTCGCCGTCCAGAGCGGCCGCGGTGTTGCAGGCTTACGACTAACCCCTATGGGTCACGGGAAGACCACCGGGAAGAATTGATAGAAGGGCTTGGGATTGAAGGGCGTGCCCAGCACCAATTGGAAGGCGTCGTTGGGGTAGGGCGGAGTGCCGGGAGGGCCCGCCTGGGTCAGCGGCGTGAGATTGTACTGCAGAGTGGCCGGTCCCAGCGTAAAGGTGCTGGCCGAGGCCGCCACCGTGGTGGCCAGGTAGTTGCCCTGGTAGACTATGCTGCCGCCCGCATTCTTGATCTGCACACCAAAGACATTGTTGCCCAGAGCGCCCGAAATGGAGGCGTTGGTAGTGGGATTCACCGGGCTGCCGTTGATGGATACCAGAAAATTGCTCAGGCTTGCTGGCAGATTCAGGTTTGCCTGAAAAGTCGTGCCTCCAACCTGGGCCAGAGGTGCGCGGTTTCCGGTGGTCACGCCTTGCACGGGCAGAGTAGCCGATTGGACATTTCCGGCCACCGAAGTCACGGATATCAGGTAAGGCGTGCCTGGCTCCAGACCCGTTAACGCGTAAGTTTGCGGGTTGCCGCCCACGACCACGGGGGGTGGCAGGGTGGGGGGCGCAGGACTCACGTTCACCTTGTAGCCGGTGGCTCCGGTGACGGCCGGCCAGGACAGGTTCAAGTTGGTGTCGCTGGTGGCGCCTACACTGACCAGCGGAGTATCCAGTCGATTGTCATTGAGTAGCGTGATCTGAACACTGTCGCCCGCGGTTAGCGAGTAGAGAGGACTGGCCGCGGAGAGGCGGTCGCTATAGGGGTGTCCATAGGCGTCGGACAGGTAGTAAAAGAGCCCGGCATAGGCGTTGTAGAAACCGTCGTTGCTGTTGCGAGCGCCTCCAAAGGGATAGGCGTAGGGGAGCACCACCGAGGCATAAAAGTCATCGATGGCCGAACCAAATCGGCCGCCGCAGTAACCAAAGTTGAGGGCCGCCTGGAGGTCGCCTACTATGGCGCCATAAGCACTGGCATTGGCTGTCTTGACGTCGTCGTTGGTATTAAAGGGGAAGCCGGCTACCTGATACGAGTTCATGTTGGCCACGCAGGCGTAGATGAAGAAATCCATGGAACCGGCCGGCAAAAGCACCGTCACATTGGCATTGTTGGGTAGGGGAGAGGGAGCGGCCACATTGAGCGTCCCGGAGCAGTTGATGACAAAGCCACCGGCGCCATCGCTGGCCACCGTGGCTGTGTAGTTGTAGCCTCCGGACTGGCTGCCGTTGAGCGTAAAGGTCTGGCCCACCAGGCTGGTCAGGTAAGCCTGAAAGCTGGGATAGGGGGCGGCCGAACCCCCGCTGCCGGGCTCGGCCGCCAGGGTATTGGGAGAGAGCACCCGCGCAAAGGTGTCGAGATTGCCGTTCAGGTTAAACTGGGTGCCACTGGTGTTGAGAAAGGCCGGGTTCATGTTGGGGCTCAAACCGTTGATGGTTCTCAAAAGGGTGGGTGTGGAGGCATAGAAGGTTTTGGTCTGCAAGGCGTCAATCTGGGTCTGGCCCCAGTGAGTGACGTCCACTTGCAAGGGAATGCCAAAGAAATCAATGGCCGTAAGGTTGCCGCCTCCGCTCCCGGTGTCGCTCAGATAGGTGATCTCCATCTTGTCATAGCGGTAGGGGGCATTGGCCGTGGCGCTGGCCCCATTCAAAATCGAGACCGGGCCTTTCGAACCGGGCGTGTTGTAGGAGATGCTCAGCCGTCCCGACTTCAAATTGGTGACATTGAATGCGTAGATGGGCAGCAGATTGCCGGTGTAGGTGGATTGTTGCGACTGGCCCGTCCTGGTCAGGCTGCTCAGGGCCACACCGCTGCCATTGACGCCGGCGGCCCCCGAGTTGGTGATCAGGGTGGGCGGGGCGCTCACCTGTTGATTGCTGGTCTCGGGGGTGTCCAGCATAATAAAAACGTCGCTATCGGCCAGACCGCTGTCGTTGACGATCTCTACCGTAACCTGATTGGGCGCCGGACCGGTCGAGGTGGCCGGTCCTACCGCCAGGCCCTCGGCGCTCAATCCCTGGGTCAATTCGGTGCGGTCGGTGCCTTCGGGACTCATTTGAAAGAGGTCTCCGCCGCCTACAAAGAAGATGGTATCCTGCTCCAACGAGTGGCGGGGATAACTGGCATCATTGGACGGCGGACTGAGACTGTCGAGTTGGCCGGGCACACGGGTGTCGGCCATGCGCAGCACGGCCCCGTCGCGGGTGAAGACCACCGTATTGCCGGGCGGCAAGTAGGTAGGGGTGCGATCCGAGGAGTTGCCGGAGGTCAGGTCCTGGATCAGTCCGCTGTCCAGAGTCAACTTGCAAATCTTGGAGTGCCCGCCCCCCGTGTCGCGTTCAAACACCACCGACTTGCTGTCGCTGGACACAGCAGGATGGCCGTCGTTGTCGGCCCCCTGGGTCAGTCGCTGGCGGCCGCTGCCATCCGGACTCATCATAAACAGGTCCTGATCGTTGTCTCCCACCTGGACCGAGAATACGATAAAGCTACCGTCCCAGGCGAAGTAAGGAGAAAACGCGTCGCTGCTCAGGTCCGGGGTCAGGTCGATGGGGTTGCTGCCATCGGGACGAATGGAGTAGATATGCTGCTTGCCCCCGGCAGCCAGTCTCCGACTGAATACGATAGAAAGACCGCGGGGGTGAAAGAACGGTTCACTGTCTACAAAACCGCTGGTCAGGGCCTGCAGATTGCGGCCGTTGCGGTCCACCCGCATCAGGCTGCCCTGCGAGGCAAAGACCAGCGCCCCCTGGGCGGAGCGCGGAATTACCGAAGCCAGTCCCAGCGGGTTGGAGGCCGCGCCCGACAGGCTGCTCAGCCCATCGTTGGACGAAGAGGAGGCGCATCCAAAAGCCCCCAAGCCTGCCAGAAAGGCCAAAGCAGCCACGGATTGGTATCGAAAGTCAGCCAAGATATCTGCACCTCACAAATGAATCCCCCATGAGACTCCCGAACCCGGCGAAAGGTTCCCCGCCCCTCATTTTAGATGCATGTTTAAAGCCTTGAGTTCCTTTTCAAACTGTTTCTGAGCCAGGCTCGGACGGCTATCGTAGTGCATGCCGGGGGCGGGCGTTTTGGCCTGGACATCGGCCAGAGTGTCGAAGAATTTCTCCGTCAGTTTCAGTCGCTCGTCGGGGGTGGCGGCATACTTGTCGATCAGGGTGTAAACCGGCACCACCTGATCTTGGGAAAACATCATGCCATTGACGATGCGCAGCATGCTGTCCACGGCACCGGCCAAAGGTTCGCCCGGCTTAAGCGAATCGACCACGGTTCCAAAATATTGCGCCTGCATCTCGTCACCCAGGGCGCCATAACGGCTTTGAGGGTTGGCACCCAGCCGGCTCGACTCGCGCTTCAGTTCGGCCGCCGAATAGCCGGCGGGCTGGTGACCGTGGGACATCTCCTGGCTAAATTGCTTCACAGCCTTCATAGGCCGGCTATCGTAGGCCATTCCCGGGGCGGGGCTGTGCTTCTGCACATCGCTCAAAGTGTTCATAAATCGATCGGCCAGTTTGAGCCGGTCATCGGGGTTGGCCGCAAACTGGTCAATGGCCTGGTAGGCGGGAACCACCTGATCCTGGCTGAACATAAAGCGGTTGACCAGGTCAAGCATCACGTTTACGGGGCCTGCCAGGGTTTCGCCGGGTTTAAGGGAGTCCAATACCGTTTGGAAATAGAGGGGGGCCTCTGCGGTCGAATCCAGGGCACCGAAGCGACCCTGCGGGTTGCTCGAGAGCCGGCTGAATTCGATGCTCAGCTCGCGGGCTGTGTAACCGGGCTTGGCAAACTCCGCTTCGCTGACGGTGGCTTTTTGCATTTGCCGGACTGACACATAGGGGGCCGGCTCGGCGCCTTGGGAGCGACTAAAGCAGTCGCCCGTTGGGGTTTCCTGGCGAACCTTCTTCTTGGTCACCGCTGCGCTGGCGGTAGCCCCTTTGTGCACATTGATCATGATTGTATCCCTCCTGCTGTTCACGATGCGGGTCGACTCGCAGCCGGCCCGTATTCGCAGAACGCTCGCTCCCAGGCTAGCCAGCTGCCCCCAAATTGTTCTGAAAAGACTTAGTCAGAGGCGATCTTCTGGGGGACTGGAGAGCACGCGCGCGAGTGCCTCTGACCGTTGGGCGAACTTTCGTGCGTTGGTCTTTCGCAGCCCTTCCAGGTTCTGCAGTTTCCAACGCAAGCCGGGGAATTGCTCCAGCTGGGGCACGCCCAGCAGTGATCGTTCGGGCTCCGCAGCGACCAGGGACAACAGGAATCTGCGTTCATTTGCGTCCAGCCCTTGCTGGAGTTCGCACAGCATACGCTGGCGCGTCGCCAGGAGCTCGTCGAGCCGCAGGAGAGCGACTTTCGGAGGACGACATAGAAATCAGCAACCACTGCAAGGCACCGGGAACGCATCAGCGGCCGTGACCGCCCCGTAAGCCGACCGGGTCAGCCTGTCCTCCGATGGAGATTATAACCACGATGACGCTATGATGGCCCCCAATCCAATTGGACGCCCGCCTTCACCCCCCCCCCCCCCCGCCCCGACTACGACGACGCCATGCAGGCCAACTGCTACGGCCCAGCGCATAGTCACTCCCGCGGGTGCCCGGCAGGTCAGGCGGACGCAGGACCCCCAGACTGGCTAACTTCTATGCAGGGCACGGGTGCCCTCACGTGTAGCCAACCAGTGCCCTACACGTGCCTACCTCGGCCCGAGCGGGCTCAAGACTGGTCCCTCGATTCCCTGATCCGTCGCCACAGCCTCTCGGGGCTCGGCAGGGAGCCGCTCCTTGGCGACAGCTCAAGCCGTGCAGACCGCCTTGTGTGGACTGGCCAGCGCCACTCCTACCGCTCCCATGCCGGACGCAAAATGAATTCCTTAGGCGGGAAGGTAAGCGCATGTCTCCAGTCCGTCGGTCGACCGCCAACGAGGCTTTTCGGAAGCGAGACCCCCAGAGACAAACGCGGCCACGATGGTGCCGACGGCTCCCTCCCCAGAGCCCCGCCCAAGGCCTGTGCACTCAACATGCGGACGCTGGGATTGGCGCGGAAAAAGCGATCCATCCTGCCGTCCAAATGCTCGGTACGCGTATACCTTGACGCGCTCGACGGACCCCAGTAGGCGAGCCAGGGCGCTCCTGCAGCAGCCTTTGCAACTCAAGAATCTGGGAATCGGCCTCTATCCCACGAGGCCCCGCTCATAACCACTCCCAATCGCTGTTCTCGGAATGCGAAAGCCAGATCCCGGCCGAGTGAGACCCAGGCTCGGGTCTGGCTTTGCTATTGGGTCGAGCCGCCACTGACAGACGATTTTCTCCACCATCACAAACTTGCAGCCCGCACCACCGGCCAATCCCGGGCCTATTCTATACGATGTCGCTATTGGGCGTGTCCCGTCGGGCTCGAGGTCCCGTTTCGGGTAGAGCCCAGCCACCCAGAGCCAGCAGCAGCGAGGTGAGACAGAAGAAGCACAGGCCGGCCCCGTAGGATTGAGTTTTGTCAAACAGGTATCCAACCACCATCGGCGACAGGCCCGATATCAGGTAGGCGAGGCTAAAGACGATGCCGTTGAGGCGGGCCACAAAGGCCGGACTGGAACCGGGTAGTTCCATGGGGATGGTGAACAGCGGGGCCACATAGAGAAAGAAGGAGATGCCCAGCCCGATGGCGGCGGCCAGGCGCAGCTCCTGAATGGGAGCGAAACACAGGCACAGCGAGCAGAGGGGCATCAGCAGGCCGGCGCCCATGATCAGTGGGCGACGCAGGCCAAGCTTACCGGTGATCCAACCGCTGAAGATGGCGGTGGGAATGCCTACCAGGTTAAACAGGCTGGTCAGTTGCGAAGCTTGCTTGGGGTCGAGGCCAAAAGCCACTCGAAAGTGGTCTGGCAAGGAGCTATTGAGGGCCAGGTAGAGGGCCAGCGGCCCCGTGAAGGCCATAGCGATGAGCCAGGTCTCTTTGCGCCGGGCCACGTCGATAAAGGAGGCCGGCTGGGGTTTGCCAGTGGGTGTGGCGTCGCTGCCTAGGAAGAACCAGAGAGCGGCCAGCAACAAAGAGAAGAGGCCTGCGCCTACCAGAATGGCTCGCCAAGAATAGGATTCCGACAGCACCGGCACTACCTGAAAGGCGGTCACGATGCCAGCGTTGACGGCCACATTGTTGAGGCCGTTGATCAGTGGCAGGCGCTCACGCGGGAAGAGTTGCATCACGATGGGGCCCATTAAGGTTACCACCAGGGCTCCGCCCACTCCAAACCAGAAGCGCAGGAACAACATGGTGTAGTAGTCAGGGCTGAAGGGCACCAGAATGCTGGTGGCGCAAAACAGGGAGCCGATGAAGACGCTTTTCTTCAGGCCAAAACGCACTACCAGGAAGCCTGCCAGTACCGGCACGAAAGACTTGGCCAAACTGACCGAGGAAAAAAGCGCCCCGCCCTCCAGTTTGCTGATGTGGTAAAACGATTCGATGTCGCCGCGCAAAGGCGAGAAGGCAAACCAGGATATGCCAAAGGCGAAATAGATCAGAAACAGGATGGCTTCAACTACCCAGGCTCGCATCGGTGGGACTCCTTCTAGTGGGGGATGGTTTTAGTATAGCCCAGCGGGTTGCGAACCCGTTGCAGACCCGTTCAGTAAAAGCGACCGGGAAAACCGCCCGGGGTGAGCAGGCCGCCGGCAGGACCGGAAGCGCCTGGAGGGCCGGCATTGGGCCAGGCCCGGCCGGGTCCGGCCGGCATGCCGTAAGGGCTACCCCAGTAGGCGCGGCCTTCTCCATACAGTTTCTCGGGTTTCTGTCCTTCGATGGGGGCCAGTTCGATGGTGCTGTTATTAGCCGGCTGGGCAGTGGGCGAAGTAACGCCAGGGGAACTATTGATCTGAATCACGGGCAGGGATGGCTTTTTTGGGGGCTCGGCGGCAGCTCCCAGGCTCATGCAGGCCAAAATCAGCAGTAGCTTTTTCACAGGAATCCCCTTATTTGGACAGGTTGTTCTTTGTAGAATAGTCAGTGGCCCTGAAAAATTCCTGGCCGGGAGGCCAGCCTTCTCCTGGGGTCGAATTTTTGCCATCGGGAACAAAGCTCGCTCAGCCGCGACGGGGGTGCCTATGTCAGATTACCGCAGACGCCGATTCTTAACCGACCTGCTCTTTGTGGGGGGCGCCTTACTGGCCGCCGCCGGCCTGGCCACCGTGGCCGAATCCAAAGAGGAATTGAAAGCCACTCCAGTGGCCTGCGACACTCCGGCGCCTGCCGAAACCGTTTGCCCTACTACGCCCGAGCCACTCAACCAGCCCGACCTGCCCAAGCCAGGGGGCCGGGTAGCCCAGCCACCGGTCAAGCCGCGCCCTACCCGCGATCCCTTTCAGGGACCAAAGGTCGAGAACTACCCTATGGTCGGCGCCATGCCAGCTTATATCCCGCCTCAGAAACCTCAAGGACACAGCAAGCCGCCCGCCAAATAGGCCTGCGTGGTAAAAAGTCGGTGAGCTATCCCGGACCGCTCGAGTTGGGCCGGGGCATCGTGATCGCGCCCGGCGCGCCCCTGGATTCACATTGGGACGGGGTCGAAAGAGTGCGGGTAGCGGAGGTCAGTCAGATCTGCCTGGCTCACCTGCATCGGGCCTGGGTGGAACGACGCCGGGTGGTGGTGGAACTGGCCCTCAGTGTGGCCGAGTTGCGCCAGCCCGAAAGGGAATCCAGTGACCCTTACCTGCTCAAACCGGACTTTGGGTTTCTGCGTGAGCAGTTGCATTTTCTGGTCTGGGCCAACAACTACGACGCCACCCGCGGCCAACCGGTGTGGTGGTATCAGCGCCTGGCTCAACGCCTGGGGGCCCGTCCTCACCCCGAGGCGGACATCGATCACCACGGACCGGTGTGGGTGGACGGCGGGCCGCGTACCAACCTGCCCTTTGCTGTGGTCCATCGGGAAAGCATCGATCTGGGTCGACTCACCCTCACGCTACCCGAACATGCGCCCACCCTGGAACTGGCCCCCGATCAACTGCGGGCTGTGCTCCATCGGGGTGGGGCCGCCTGCGTGCTGGCCCCGGCCGGTTCGGGCAAGACCAGGGTTTTGACCCAGCGACTGGCCCATCTACTTCATTGTGGTGTGGAGCCCCAAAGGATCACCGCTCTGGCCTATAATCGTCGGGCCGCTTTGGAAATGCGCCAGCGCCTGCCTCAGGCCCAGCAGTGCTTGCGCACCCTGCACGCCTTGGGATTTGCCTTGCTGCGCCAGCATAAAAACCTGCGCCTGGCCAACGAGCGCGAGATTCGGGGACTGTTGGGACGCCTGGTCAAGGCCCCGGCCCTGCTGAACCAGGACCCGCTGCAGCCGTATCTGGACGGTTTACAGTTGATCCGCCTGGGTTTGCTCGACCCCCATGAGGTGGAAGCGGGACTGCCCGACGTGCCCGGCCTGGCCGAGGCCTTTCCTCGCTATCGGGCGCTAATGGCCGAGCGCGGCTGGCTGGATCACGATGAGCAGATCTACGGCGCCCTTGAGTTATTGCTGCAAGATAGCGAGGTGCGCAAGCAGGCTCAGAAGGGCTGCACCCATTTGTTGGTGGACGAATTTCAAGATTTGACACCGGCCTTCGTTCTCTTGGTCAGACTGTTGAGTGCTCCCAGATACCAACTTTTTGGGGTGGGCGATGACGATCAGGTCATTTATGGCTACGCGGGCGCCAGTCCCCGATTTCTGGTCGATTTTAAGGACTATTTTCCGTCCCCCACCCGCTACACGTTAGAAGTGAACTACCGCTGTCCTCCCGGCATCGTGGAGGCAGTGGGCCACTTGCTGCGTCACAATCGAGTACGTGTGCCCAAAGATACTCGAACTTTGAGCACGCGTCAGGGGGGATCCCCCGAGTTGATTCTGGCGCCAGCCGGCGAAGCGGGTCAGCGGGCCCTGGCCCAGGTGGACCAATGGCTGCAACGGGTCGGCCCGGAAAAGGTGGCCGTGCTCTCGCGAGTCAACGCCTTGCTGATGCCCGTTCAGGTGCTCTTCCGCCAAAGGGGCATTCCCCACAACGCCACCGTCGACATCACGATTTTACAGCGAACGGGAATGCGCACGGCGCTGGCCTACCTGAGACTTGCCCAGGGCATCTATAGCTCGGCCGATTTGGGCGATGCCTTGCGCCGCCCCAATCGCATGCTCAAGCGCGAATTGGTGGAACAGGCCAGTCGCTGCCGCACCTTTGACCACCTGTGCCAGTGGTCGGCTCGCCAGGATCCCTGGCCAGCTTCGCAACTGGACGACTTTCTGGGCGATCTCAATCTGCTGCAAAAGCGACTGAAGCAGGGGTTGGCGGCTTTCTTCCGAGCGCTCCGCCTGGAAACGGACTTTCCCCAGGCGCTTGAGCAGTTGGACTCGAGTGGCCTGGGCGCCGCTGGCGGCAGCAGTCATCGCGACGATCTGGTCGCTCTCGAGCAGACCGCCCTGGCTTACGGTCTGGCCGATCCGTCAGGTTTTGAAGTCTGGCTGGAGACCAGCTTGAGTGGCGGTGAACAGGAGGGGGGTGTGCGCCTCTCCAGCGTGCATCGGGTGAAGGGCTTGGAATGGCCTTATGTGCTGATGTACGGGGCCGACCAGGGCATCTTGCCCCACCGCTTGAGCGACGACCTGGAAGAGGAAAGACGCATCTTCCACGTGGCTCTGACGCGCGCCCAGGAGCACTGTGTGATTGTGGCTGACCCCGCCCTGATGTCCCCCTTT
>JADMJV010000193.1 GCA_018780265.1 bacterium | reverse complement strand
TAGCTGAGACCCGGCAGGGCGGGTTGAACGAGGATAGGTCTGGGTTGCGTGGTTATGGGCTTGGGCGGGGGCTGAGGTTTGGGGGGGGTGGCTGGGGCTGGTTTGATGGCGATGGGCTGGAGGCGGCTTTGATCATACTTAATGGCGATGGCCTGGGGAGGGGCTGGCGTGGAGACCGTGGCGATGAGTCGGGCTGGCATTGGGGTTGCCTGGGGGGGGGCGGACATCCAGTAGAAGATGCCCAGGTAGAAGGCTGTTAGCAGGCTAGCCAGAGTCACGGCGAAGCGAGTGTGGCCCGGAGGCTCGAGGCTGGTTTTGTGGTTGTGGCCGGGCCGCGGGCCGCGCAGGGCCAATCCGGCCTGGGCCGCGCTGGCATAGCGATCGTCTCTGCGTATGGCCAACATTTTATGCACCGCCAGGCCCAGCCAGTCGGGGACTTCTGGATTGAGTGTGCGCAGCCGAGGCAGGGCGGTTCCGCGGGCTACCTGCTCGATAGGGCTGGGGGGGACCTGGCCGGTGAGCATGTGAAAGAGGGTGGCGCCCAGGCTGTAGATATCAGAGCGGACGTCGGTGCCGGTGGAGCCTTGGTATTGTTCCAGAGGGGAGTAGCCGGCCGAGCCAATGCCCTGGAGAAAGGTGGCCGTGAACGTTCCGGACTTCTGTACGCGGGCGATGCCGAAGTCGATGAGACGAACATTGTCATCGTCGTCAATCATGATGTTGGACGGCTTGAGGTCGCGGAAGAGGACTTTCTGGCCGTGGAGGTATTCGAGCACATCGCACAACTGCTGGCCCCAGCGCAGCACTTGGGGCTGCGACAGGCGTTCTCCAGAGGCCAGTATTTGAGCCAGACTTCGGCCCCGGATGTAGTCCATGACCAGATAGCCCTGACCCGCTTCTTCGATATACTCCTGAACCGCCACTAAGTGGGGATGTTGGATTTGGGTGAGAATCAACGCCTCCTGGCGAAATTGGCGCAGCGCCTCCTGACCATCCCCCAAGTCGTGGTTGAGGCGCATAACCTTGACCGCCACCAGTCCCTGCGGGCCTTCGCACAGCAACACCTTGCCCATACCGCCCTGGCCCAGTAGCGAGAGTATCCGGTAGTGGAGGGTGAGCATGTCGCTGAGCCGGCACAGCTCCATGGTGTCGTTGATGGCTTTAACCGAGGGCATAACCCACGCCTCTCACCGTTCGAATCATGTGACGGCCGGAGCGCCCCAGCTTGGAGCGGACGGAACTGATATACACATCGAGCACGTTGGTCTCGGCCGGGCCGGCCAGGCCCCACAATTGTGCCAGCAATTCGGCCCGAGTCACCACCTGGTGGGCTCGGCGCAGGAGAAACTCGAGCAGTTCATACTCGCGCAAGGTCAGGGATAACTCTTGTTGGCCCAGACTGAAGGCGCGCCGTTGGACGTTGAGCCTGAGCTCGCCGCATTGAGGGGTGAACTGAGTTTGTTTTTGGGAGCGCCGCAACAATGCCCCCACGCGTGCCAGCAGTTCTCTGAAACGAAAAGGCTTGACCAGGTAGTCGTCGGCACCGCTGTCGAGGCCCAGGACTCGGTCTTCGACGCTGTCGCGGGCGCTCACCATCAAAATGGGCGTTTCTCCCAGGGCTCGCACGTATCGGCACAGATCGAGCCCGGAACGGTCGGGCAGGGTCATTTCCAGGATCACGAGGTCGGGCATGTTTTCGCTGAGGTAGTCCAGGGCCGTGGCCGCATTGGCGGCCGGCACCACCTGGTAACCGTCGTGCTCCAGGGTGAAGCAAACCGACTCGAGAATGGGCTCTTCCCCATCGACAACCAGGATATGAGCGACGGCGGGTCGTGTAGCAAGCATGCGACTTCCAATCAGTCAGGGGATTTGGAGACCGGCACAATCGACACCGCTTACTTTAGGGGGGGTCTGCTTGCGGCATCGACTGCGCCTGTCTACAACAGCTTAATGTGCCGGGCTGAAGCCGGGCACGGCTTGATCCTTAAGACTTGCTTAAGCCATCGCCTGTCGTTGCTACTGGGCCTGTCGGGGAGGAGGACCCGGGGGACGGTTGGCCTTGAGTTGCTGGAGAGTTTCCTCGGCTCCCTCCTGATCGCCCTGTTGCACTTGCGTTTTGAGCTGGGCCTTGAGGGCCTGGTTGGGATCGTTGGCATCGGACGGACGAGCGGCGTCCATCTGTTCGATGGTGGATAGGGCCGCTTCCATGTCGCCACTCTTGATCTGTTGTTCGAGTTGGGCGGGGTTGGGCCCAGGCGGTGGACCGGCCGGCTGCTGCATATTCATGTTCTGGGCGGCCAGAGTTTCCATGGCTTCGGGGCTGAAGCTAACCATGGCTTCCTGGCCACTGCCCTGGAATTGCTGGAACTGTTGCTGGTTTTGGTTTAGCTGGCCCGCTTGACTCAGCTGTTGCAACAACTGTTGCAGTTGTTGATCGGGCTGGGTAGTTTTTTTCTGGTTGAAAGCGTGGTGGTTTTCGGGGGTGTGATTGTGACTACCGATCGATCCGATGTTAAAGGCCATCCTTTGTTTCCTCCTTGTGTGTATGGGCCGCTGCCGGGCCTGGATAGATTGTAGCGAGGCCTTATGAACCTTGGTTTTCCGCCTCTGAGCGGCACCTAAAGAGCAGATTAAAATTGGCTTAAGCTTGGGGACTGATTTGTGTTTAAGATCACTTCATCTAAGTCGACAAGCCCAAACACAAGTAGTGGGCGAGTCGGTTGCCTGAGGAGCAGTGGATGCGGTGCTGAATCTCCAGCCCGCTGTCCCTGACCAGCTGTTCATAACCGGCCTGGTCCAATACATATCGTCCCCGATCCAGCCAGCAGAGCAGGTTGTTAATCCACTTACCTGATTGGTAGAGGGGGTCCTGGGTGACAATCCTCTGCAGGGTCGGCTGGCTACGCATCCAGCCCAGCAATTGCAGTGCCTGAGATCGGTCCAGATGATGTAGAATGCCCATCAACAAAACCTTGGTGGGTTTGATCCGCTGCAGGTTTTCCCAAGTCATCTCGCCTTGATGCAGATGAATTCTGGAATCGCCGCCGTGCTTTTGCCGGAAATGACCAATGGCTCGCTCTGAGGTGTCAAACCCGTGATAGGCCTGGAAGGAGGGAAGGTAGCGCAGGGCTTCACCAAATCCGCAACCCACATCCACGATCACATCAGAGGGATTGGTATCGAGCCATTGATAGGCTTCCGAGAAGTCGAAGCCGCCCAAAACAAAGGGGCGGATCCAGTTGTACATCCAGGCGTTGCCCAGAAACCATTCACTCAGTCGGTTAGACATAGGCCAGGCTTGGCCACGCCCAGGATCTTTTCCCGCTGTCACTAAAGCGGCCAACGTGGCTTTGAAGCAAGCGTGGTGGTATCCCTGCCTGGCCATGTTGGTCATGGTGAAGCTGCTGGCCGGCCACACCTACTACGCTGGCGACGTCCTGTTTTCTCAGCCTCTTTGGTATGATTGGGTCCATACTACCTCGAACTATGACCTGATCGACAGCGCAGGCCTCTACTACGCTCACGATTGGTTGTACAATCAGCAACTACACCTGGGTCGTTTGCTCACCTGGAACCCCTACAATTTTTGCGGGCATCCAATATTTGCCGATGGCAAGTCCGCCTTTCTCTATCCCCCCAAATTCTTGGCCCATCGACTCTTGCCGGCTACCTACGCCCACGATCTGCTTCTCTGGGTGCACCTGACCGGCATGGGAATCTTCTTTCACCGCTGGCTGCGAGCCCTGGGTCTGTCCACGATGGCTGCCCGTCTGGGAGGTTCGGCCTGGATGCTGGCCGGTTTTGTGCAAACCTGGTTGCAATCCGAGTACACGGTGACTTTCGGATGCTGGCTGCCCCTGATCCTGGAGCGCCAACTGGCCGGCCTGGGGGGCCCCCACCTGCGCCGCGGCCCTTGCTTCCAGGCAGCCCTGCTGCTGGGCTTGCTGGGCTATTGCGGCCACGTTCAGTTTCTGGCCCACAGCTATCTGTTTTGCGGGCTATGGGGCCTCTATCTGGTGCTGCGCCAACCCTCTCTTTGCCGAGTTGCAGCCTACCTGGCCATGACCCTATCCCCACCCTTGCTGGCTGCTCCGCAACTGTTGCCGTTGCTCGAACTGGTGGCCCGCAGCGAGAGACTGCCCGTTCCTTTCTCTCATCAGCAGTCATGCTTTCGCTACTTAATGGCCAGCCTGCCCGTCACTCTGGTGTGTCCCAACTTCTTTGGCAGCCTGCCGGAAGGCATTGCCCTGCGTCACATTTCCCAGAGAGGCACCTGGGTCCAACTGGAGAGCTGTGGCTACCTGAGCCTGGTCGGACTGTGCCTGCTGTTTTTAAGCCGACGCTCCAGCCACTACGCCCATTGGCGATTTTTGACAGGAGTGACGCTGGCACTGGCCATTTTACCCGCCACTCCGCTCTACGCTGTAGTGGTCACCCTGATACCTCCACTCCAAAAGACTATCGCCACCCGCTGGCTCTTCCACCTTACGTTCTTGGCCTGCTGCCATATCGCATACGGTGCCGCCGCCCTGGAGAGTCTGGATGCGCAGGTCTGGCGTCGCGCCCGGCGTGTCTCAGCGGCGCTGCTCGGCCTGTGGGCGTCGGGTTGGCTGGCCACCGCCTGGTTGCAAGCCTACCGACCCTGGGGCAAGTTAGCCGCCTGGCTGCTCGACCACGGCCAGGTCCGCTATCCCTTTCCGGAAACCTTTGCCAACCCCAAATCCCACCTGCAGGCAGTGACTTTGGGTCTGCAGCAGCTTTATCACCCTCTCAACCTGTCCATGCTGACACCCGGGGTGGCCTTGCTGGCGCTGATTTTCTTACTCGGCAAACCCAACGCTAACACTCTCAAGCCAATTACCTGGTTACTCTGTCTCGATCTGCTCCTCTTTTCGTGGCGATTCAACAGCACCAGTCCGCGCGCCACCTTCTTTGAGCGCCCCAGCGCTCTGGGCTACCTGCAAGAACACCGGGACGGACGGCGAGTTCTCAGTCTGGGCACACTCCGACCCAATACCGGCGTACCTTTTGGTATCCTGGATGTGGGTGGGCAAGATTCGGTCTATCCTGGCAGCGTCAATCGCTTGCTCTGTGGTCTGGAAACAGGCAATCCAGACTCGCATGTCTTTGCCGACATGACTTTCCCTCTCACCAACTGGCAAAGTCCCGTGCTGCCCTGGTTGGGTGTGGGTTGGCTGCTGGCTTATCCTCAGCAAAAACTACCCGATACTTTTGAGGCCGTGCATCAGCAGAGCAACGGAATCACTCTCTATCGTTGGCCGGGCGCCCCACCGGTGGCCTATCGAATCTCTACGGCGGCACCCTCGTTGGGGTCGAGACAAGACCTGAGCGAGGCACTCCAGAAAACGGGCCATTTCCGAGTCGGAACCGATGAGGGCAAGGTGTCGGAGTTCCGGACACGTCTGAGCGCTGTTCAAGTGATCGACCAACGTCCCGGCGCCTGGAGTATCTACGGCCAGGGTCCGGGCTGGCTGGTGGTTTCCGAGACCTTTGACCCGGGCTGGTCAGCCCGTCTGGACGGCACGCCCGTGGCCCTGCAGTTGGCCCAGGGGGCATTCATGGCAGTTGCCCTGCCAGCGGGTGCACATCGGCTTGAGCTAGATTATCAGCCACCCCGACTACGACTGGGTTTGGGCCTGGCCGGACTAACATTTTCCTTCCTGCTACTAGGGTTCCGCCCCTGGGCAAGGAACTCCAAAGTCGCGTGATCGGCCTTTCTATCGTGATTCCTTGCCACAACGAGGAAGAAGTCTTCGCAGAACTACGGCGCCGTCTGGAGTCGGTAACGTTGGATTTAGCCGAAAGCTTTGAAATTATTCTCGTTGACGACGGCTCCACCGACCACACCTGGAACCTGATGCAAGAACTGGGAAAACAAGACAGTCACTACGTTTGCATCAAGTTGACCCGCAATTTTGGCCACCAACGGGCTCTCACGGCCGGACTCGATTTTGCCCGGGGTCAACGAATCTTGATCCTCGACGCCGACCTCCAGGACCCCCCCGAACTGCTGCCCGAAATGCTCACACTGATGGACCAGGGCTACCACGTGGTCTATGGGCAGCGCATCGACCGCCAGGGCGAGGGCCATTTCAAGCGCTGGACGGCCTCGCTGTTTTACCGACTCATCAACCGACTGGCGGAACGCCCCATTCCCGTCGACACAGGCGACTTCCGTCTGCTCAGCCGCAAGGCCCTCGACGCCCTCAAAAGCATGCCCGAATATCATCGCTTTGTGCGCGGTATGGTCAGTTGGGTGGGCCTGGCTCAGGTGGCCATTCCCTATACTCGCCAGCCCCGGGTGGCCGGCCAATCCAAATATCCTCTGCCCCGCATGATCGGTTTTGCGCTCGACGCGATTACGGGCTTTTCCATCAAGCCCCTGACCATCGCCAGTTGGCTGGGAGCAGCCTCGGCCAGTTTTGGAGTCTTGCTCATTGCCTACAGTCTGTACTCGTGGCTATTTCTCAATGCGGTTCACGGCTGGACCAGTATCATCGCAGCCCTGGCCGTATTTAATAGCATCCAGTTGCTGGTTTTAGGAGTTTTGGGCGAGTATTTAGGGCGTCTCTACGAACAGTCGAAAAATCGCCCCTTGTATCTCGTGGACGAAGTCTTTCGCAGCCATGAAGCTTGAGCGCGAAGAGGTCTTTCACGATGAATGGGCTTCTTCCATCGCGCCCGAAAGCGTGCTGGTGGAGGAAACCTGGAACGCCCTGACAAGTCCAGAGAGGCGCTGGATGAAGTCCAAACTCCCCCCCCTGAGGGGCAAACGCGTACTCGACCTGGGCTGCGGAGCCGGCGAGGGGGCGGTCTGGTTTGCCAAGCAAGGAGCGGATGTGGTCGCCTCTGACTTGAGCGCCGAATTTCTGACCCTGGTGACCCGAGTGGCCCAATTTCACCAGGTGCAGGTGGAGACCCATCACGCCAATTCGGTCCATCTCGACCTGCCCGACGAGAGCTTCGATATTATCTATTCGGCCAACGTGCTTCATCATGTTGAAAGCATTCCCGAGACTTTGCAGGGCTGCAAACGGCTCCTCAAGCCCGGCGGGTTGCTGCTCACCACCGACCCTCTGCGCTACAATCCAGTCATCGAGGTCTATCGACGAATGGCCACAAAAGTGCGCACCGTCGATGAAAAACCGGTGGGCTTCGAACTGATTTCCCAGATGCGCGAGCAGTTTCGCAAAGTGGAGTTCGAGTGCTTCTGGCTGTGCAGCCTGTGGATTTTTCTCCACTTCTACCTGATCGAGCGTGTGCATCCGTCGTGTGACCGCTACTGGGTGAAAGTCATCCGCGAGCACCAGCGCCTGGAAAAACTCTACCGCCCCCTGGCCAGGCTCGACCACACCCTGCTCAAGTGGGTCCCCTGGCTCAAGCGCATGTGCTGGAATATGGCCCTGGTGGCCCAAAAATAGCCCTAACGCACAGGAAATCCTCGCGATTTTAAGAGTGGCACGATGGAGGCATCGCGGCCGCGAAAATTGCGATAGGCCTGCCCTGAATCCAGCGTATTGCCCACCTCCATGATCTTCTCGCGAAAGCGCCGAGCCACCGCCTTGTCATAAGGCCCACCCGCCTCCGTAAAGGCCTCGTAGGCGTCATGATCGAGCACCTCCGACCACAGGTAGCTGTAATATCCGGCCGCGTAGCCATCGTCTGAGAAGAGATGTCCAAAATGGGGAATGCGATGGCGCATAATCATCTCTTTGGGCATACCCAGATCCTTGAGAGCATCCTTCTCAAACTGACGTGGGTCAACGGCTACGTCCCCGGCCAGATGAAGCTTCATATCCACGATGGCCGAGGCCAGATACTCTACGGTGGCAAAACCCTGATTGAAAGTGGCCGCCTTTTCGATTTTGGCCACCAAGGCTTCGGGCATCGGTTGGCCGGTTTCGGCATGAATCGCAAAGCGCTTGAGTACGTCCGGTGTAGTCAAAAAGTGTTCGTGCATTTGCGAAGGAAACTCGACAAAATCTCGGGCCACATTGGTCCCCGCCAATTGTGGATAATGCACCTTAGAGTTCAGTCCATGGAGCGCGTGGCCAAACTCGTGAAACATCGTCTCGGCGTCATCAAAAGAGAGCAGTGTTGGTTTGCCGGCTGTACCTTTGGCAAAGTTGGAGTTGTTGGACACGATGGGAGTGACCGGCTTGTCAAAGTTCTCCTGAGTTCGGTACTCGTTCATCCAGGCACCCGACGATTTGCCATTGCGAGCGTAGGGGTCAAAATACCAGAGTCCCACATGCTTGCCGTCGCGCTTGACCTCGAAGACAGAGATGTCGGCATTCATGGTAGGCACGCCGGGCGCGGGTGAAAACTGAAAGTCATAAAGTTGCTCGGCCATCCAGAAGAGTCCGGCGCGCAAATTATCCAGTCGCAGATAGGGCTTAATCTCATTTTCGTCCAGGTCGTATTTAGCCTTACGAACCTTTTCTGCGTAGAAGCGGTAATCCCAAGGCTCAATGGTGATCCTGGCACCGTCCTTGTCGGCCATGGCCTGCATATCGGCCACCTCTTCGGTGACTCGAGCCACCGCCGCCGGCCATACCTGCATCATCAATTTCATGGCCGCTTCGGGCGTCTTGGCCATACTGTTTTCCAAGCGCCAGTGAGCAAAAGTGGGAAAGCCCAACAACCTGGCCCGGCGCGCCCGCAACTGCAATATCTCGGCCACGATCTTGTTGTTGTCTGTCTTGTCCCCGCCGTCCCCGCGCTGGCTCCACATCCGCCAGGCTTTCTCGCGCAGGTCGCGCCGCTCGGCATAGGTCAAAAAGGTCTCCATGGTCGAGCGAGTATTGCGAATGGCCCACTTGCCCGGCAACCCTTTCTCGGTGGCCAGAGCAGCCGCCGAATCAAGCACCGAAGCGGGCAGTCCCCTGGTTTCTTCGGGCGATTCCAGCACCAGACGCAAGTTTTCCTCGTCAGCCAGCACATTCTGAGCGAACTGCGTATAGAGCAAGGCCAGGCGTTGATTGTATTGCGACATCTGCTTCTTCTGAGCCGCCGAAAGGCGCGCCCCGGATCGAACAAACTGGGTGTAGTACAACCAGCACAGTCTTTGCTGCTCGGGTGTCAGTTTGGCCTTGGCCGGAGATCGATAAACGGCCTCAATGCGCCGAAACAGTCTCGAGTTCTGCACCATCTCGTCGGCGAAGGCGGCGAACTTGGGGCGCCACTCTCGCTCGATGGCCTGAACTTCCTGCGTATTAGCCGTTGAGGTATACACGCCAAACAACGTAGAAATGCGAGTGTAGTCCCGACCACAGCCCTCCAGGGCGGCAATGGTGTTGGCAAAAGTGGGCGGCTGTGCGTTATTGGCGATGCGGGCGAGTTCCGCCCTGTTCTCGGCCATGGCCACGCGAAAAGCCTCAGCGAACTGAGCGGGTTTGTATTTGTCGAAGGCCGGCACGCCTCCATATGGCCCGCTCCAGCGGTCCAGCAAAGGGTTCTTGGGAGGAGGACCGGCCTGAACCAGGCTGGCCGCACTGAGAATTCCGACAGTAACAAGAAAAGTTCTACGTTTCACCCCCAGCCATTCTGGACGCTACCTGAGCGACCTGCTACAGGGAGGGAGCCCTGCAAAGACCACAAAGTATAGGCAAGCGATGACCATCAGCCTGGACAACTTCCTGCAAGACCTACAGTCCGAGGGCCAGCTCGACTCCAAGGGAAAATTCACCCTGGATATGGGTCACGCCAAAGAGAAGCTGGCTGGCTATCTGCTCGAAAAGACCGAAGATGTGCTACTCAAGCTCGTGCAAACCGGCGTGGCCGCCGGGGCCAGCAAGTTGGAATTGGAGAGCAAAGCGACCCACATCAAGTTCACGATGCATGGTGCGGTCTTCCCTCCCAAATCGCTGGGCCAGATTCTCAACTATTTGCTGGGTGAAAATGAATCGGAAAACCGGGCCCTGCGCCATCTGGCCATGGCCGTCAACACCGCGGTAACCACCCGTCCCACGGCTATCGCGCTGGCCGAATGGGACGGCCAGAAAGAAGGTATCCTTTACCGCTGGAGCAGCAAGGGCAAAGAGACCTTGCCCTGGCGCCCAGGTCGCACCGCCCAGCCGCTGGCCACCTTTCAACTGATGCGCACTCCAGAAGAATACAAAGGCAACATCTGGCACCTGTTGTCGCAACGCGACATCCTGTCGATGCTCTTTGGAACCAAACGCGGCTGGGACCCCGATCGATTGATGATCCACGAGCGCGGCTGTTGGTGCCCGATCCCGCTCTACATGAATGGGCGACTGATGGAAGAGTCGCCACTGGTTATTGGCCGGGACAGGGCCACCCACCAGGACACGAACCTCAAGCACAAGTCCGAATTCCGTCTACCCTGCGGGCCTGGGAGCCAGGGGGTGCGGGCCACCACCCGCAAAGTATTGCCGTGGCCGACGCATGAATTTCCGCCCGGTCCCTATGGCGCCATTATCACGGCCGGGCGTGAAGACGCCTGGGTGGAAGTACCCAGCTATCTGGAATTAACTCTGGACGGAATTACGCTGTCGCGAGCCAAAATACTGGGAACACCCAAGGACACTTTCGTGCGGGTGGTAGCCGCCGCCGATGGCTACAAGACCGACCTGCCGGGCCTGAAACTGATTCAAGACCAACAACTGGCCCAACTGACTTCGTGGGTGCTGGAACATGCCGCTCAAATGTTTCCCGCAGCCGGTTTGGGCAATTCACCCAACCTTCACCTGGCCCGGGTGTAGGTCCAGGACCGCCCGAATGGTTGTTCCCTGGCCATTGGCACTGGTCAGTTGCCAGTGACCGCCCACACCCTCCATCCTCTCCCGCATGCTTTCCAGGCCATACTGATCCGGTCGACTGGAGAGTGAGTCAAAACCGACCCCGTCGTCGACCACCTCCAGCACACACTGGTCCCGGTCGACGTCCAGTAACATGCGCACATGCCTGGCGCCGCTATGCTTAACCACATTGTGCAAGGACTCGCTGGCCACTCGAAAAAGGGCCAGGCGACTGGCCGGATCCAACTCAGGTTCTTTGCTGGCCCGAAAATCCACGCTGATCCCGTAGCGGGCTTGCAACGCCTCGGCCTGACGCCGCAGAGCCTGCACCAAACCTTCCTCCTCCAGCGACTCTGGACGCAGCGAATAAAGCAGAGCGCGCATCTCCTTACCCGCACCTTCGGCCAGTTCGATCACATAGTCCAACGACTGCTGGGCCTTCTCAGGATGCGAATACCAGCGGGCCTTGATCGTTTTCGCTCCCAAGGCGATGCCGTAGAGCGCCTGAGAGACGGAATCGTGCAGCTCCCTGGCCAATCGGCGGCGCTCTTGCAAAATGGCCTGGCGCTCCGACTCTTCCACCAGGCGCGCGTTCTCTACCCCCACCGCAGCCAGGTCTGCTAGAGTCCGCAGATAGGTAATTTCGGCCGACTCCGGAGGCCCTTTAACATAGTAACAATTGAGGGTGCCTAAAAAGCGAGTCCCCAACTGCACTGGCACCGCCACCATGGTATTCCAGACCTGCGTATGGGCCAGCTTAAACAGTTGCTGCAGCGGCTGCGGAAAAACCGCCAGATCGATGTCGTTCAGTTTACTGCGTAAAGAGGTTACGATCTCCGGCTGCCGCGAGGTTCGAGCGCGCACCGGCGGAAACTCGATGCCCATAGCACTGGCTTGCTTGTGGCAGGCCAGGGCTTCCTCCAGCAACTCCAAGCCCTCATTGGGCAGACCAAAGGCCCCCCCCACTCGAAACCGGAAGTCGTCGTTGCTCAACTCTTCACAGGTGAGCACGGAAGCTGCAATGGCTTCGGTGGTCTCGACCACCCGCTCGGCCAACGAATTGAGGGTTCCCCGCAGCCCGCCGGCATAGGTGAGGCTGGAGGCCACCAGCGAAATGCCTCCCAACTTTCGCAAGAGTCGACGTTCACTGGTGACATCGACCAGAATGATCACCGTCCACTGCTCTTCGGGAATATCCAACCGATAGCAGCGACCGTCCACCTCGCGAGTAGATCCATCGACGTGCTGCAGGCGAGTGGGAAAGAAATATTGGGGGTCCGGCGGTTTCTCCAGACGTTCCGACATCAGCAACTGCTCTTCGGTCGGAAACAGGTCCAGATAACTGGAGCCCAGCAGGTCTGGCCAGTTTCTGCCCACAAGATTGCCCAGCGACGGACTGGCCACGTGAATATTGTAGTGGGCATCGACCAGTGCCAGCGCTGCCGGACTCGAGTTTACAGCGGCCTCCATGGCCTGCACAAGACGGGGGCTCAGTCCCTGAAAACACCCGTCTTTCACTTACACCCAGCCTTTCTGAACGGCATACAGGGCCGCTTGAGTGCGACTCTGCACCCCCATCTTGGCCAACAAGTTGCTGACGTGGGCCTTGACGGTCTTCTCCGCGATAAACAGCAATTGAGCAATATCCTTGTTACTCGAACCTGAGGCGATCAGTTTCAGCACCTCCCGCTCCCGCGCAGTCAGTTCCTCTACCCTCGGGTGTTCCTCGCATAGCTCTGAGGCCAGTCGGACAGCAACTTCGGGAGACATCTGAACCTTGCCCTCGGCGGCCAGGTGAATCGATTTGCAAAGATCCTCCGCCTGAGTATCTTTGAGCAGATATCCAATGGCCCCGTTGCGCACCGCACTGGCGATGGTCACCTCGTCGAGGACGCTGGTTAGCACCAGCACTTCGGTATCAGGAAACTTCTGCCTGATTTTTTGAGTGGCCGCCAGGCCATCGACTTTAGGCATCAGCACGTCCATCAGAACCACATCCGGACGAAGCTGCTCTACCAATTGCATGGCTTCTTCGCCATTTCTGGCCTCGCCCACCACCTCGATCTCGGCATCCAGCTCGAGAAACATCCGCAATCCTTGACGAACCACCGAGTGGTCGTCTGCAATGAGTATTCGAATCGACATAACCCCGGTAGTTTCAAGAAACGCCTCGGCCAACCTTTGCGACCAAAGTCGTAGTCACGTTAAACCTTAGTCCGATGGCGCATTCGCGCGCAGGTGATAGTCTGAGGCAGCATGTCTTTCCTGGCCCATGTACCTATTCTGCTTTTACTGCTCAGTTCGTCGCTGGCAGCCCAACCCGTGAGACTTTCGCTCCAACAGACTCAGCAAGAGGCCTTGAAAAACAGCCCTTCCCTACGCGAGGGTGAAGCTCGTGCCCGCGAAGCGCGCTACAAGGTGGACGAAGCCTACACGCTGGCCGCACCCAGCCTAAATCTTCAGAGCGGGGTGAGTCGCATTACCCCCCCGGTAGAAGCCAGCTTCACCGGCCGCCAACTGATTGTCACCCCCGAATACAGTTACAGCAATGTGCTGTCGCTGCGCCAGAGCCTGGTAACGTTCGGCCGTCTGCACTGGTCGGCCGCGGCCAGCGAACTGGCCGAGAAGGCCAATCTGGCCGAGCTCCAGGACCGGCGACTGCGGGTGTTGGAAGAAGCTGCTCTCAACTACTATGAAACGCTGCTCAGCAAAGAGCAGGTCAAGATCGCCGAGGACCAATTGAAGGCCCGCCAGGCCCATCTGCAGGAGGCCAAAAACCTGGTCAAGGCTGGTTCGGCGGCTCCTTTCGATATCAAGCGCGATGAGGCGGCCCAGGCCAACAGCGAACAGCAATTGCTGGAGGCACAAACGCGGGCCGGACTGGCTCGACTGCGCCTTTTCACCCTTCTCCAAAGGCCCGACCGCGGGGAAGAACTCGAACCGGTGGAACAGCTCCCGCTGCCTCCCCAGCCCGACCTGCCCACGGCACTGGCTCGCCGCTACGACCTGCAAGCCAGTCGTTGGGGTGCCGAGGCGGCGCGCGCCCGCGTGCAACTGGCCGAGGTCCAAAACAACCCCAATTTAGGACTGCAGTCCGACTACAACCTGCGCACTCAGACCAGCTTCGTGCCAGCCTCTCAGTGGTCAGTGGGACTCAACCTGCAAATACCCCTCTACGACG
This sequence comes from bacterium, assembly GCA_018780265.1. Taxonomy (GTDB): domain Bacteria; phylum Vulcanimicrobiota; class Xenobia; order Xenobiales; family JADMJV01; genus JADMJV01. Next base: position 10,008 of record JADMJV010000193.1, on the reverse strand, counting down.
GGGGCATCAGTGAGGCTCGGGCCAGTCAAGCCCGCGAGGTGGTCGAACAATTGCTGGCCCTGAGTGACCAGGCTGAACGCAACGCTCAGCTTGAGCTGAGCAGTCTGATGTTGGAACTGCGCAACCGCTACCAAAGGCTGGATGTCACCTTCCGCAACCAGGAATCCGCCCAAGAGGCGGCCCGCATCGCCAGGCTGCGCTATCAAAACGGCCTCAGCACCAACGTCGAACTACTCGATAGTGAAGCAGCTCTCACCTCGGCACAGCGCGATCGGGTGGCGGCACATTACCAATATTTACAGACTTTAGCCCGCTATCGGCGGGCCGCAGCCGAGGAGGTAGCCACGCCATGAAACGGGTCATTCCATTCATCCTTTTGTTGGTGGGACTGGCCGTTTGGTGGAATCAACGGCCTCCAGGTCCGCGCAGCCAACTGACCTATTCCGGCGTGGTGGAGGCTACCACCATAGACTGCGCCTTCGAGGTTGGCGGCACGGTCGAGGAAGTGCTGGTGACGGAAGGACAGGAGATCAAAAAAGGTCAGCCGCTGGCCCGACTGGATCGGCGCACTTTGCGAGCCAATCTGGCCCAGATGCAGGCCCGTGAAGGCGCCGCCAAGGCCCGCTATGACCAGCTCCGCAATGGCTACCGTTCAACCGATATCGCTCAATCTCAAGCCCGCCTGCAACTGGCTCAGGCCGACCTGGAGCAGATGGAAAATGGAGCCACCCCCCCCCAATTGGAAGCAGCCAGGGCCCAGATGGAGTCAGCCCGCCAACGTGCCGAAATGATGCAGGAAGGCTACCGCCGCGAAGAGGTTGACAGTGCCCGCAGCCAGTGGGAAGGTGCGCGGACCAACCTGCAGTTGACCCAGGTAGACTTCCAACGATTTCAAAAGCTGCACAAAGAGGGCGCGATTTCGGACCAGCAACTGGAGTCGCGCCAGAATGCGCTGGCCCAGGCCCGCACCAGCTACAGGGTGGCCAGCCAAAACTATCAACGACTACGCCAGGGACCACGACCCCAAGAACGCCTGGGGGCCTGGCAAGAGTATAAGAGCGCCGCCGCCCGTTACCAGGACCTGGCCCAGGGCAATCGCCGCGAGATGATTGCCAGGTCGCAAGCGCAGGTGGAGGAACGCTCCGAACAACTACAGCAGATGCGCGAAGGTCCGCGCAAAGAAGAGATCGAGGCCGCCAGGTATCAGTGGGAAGAAGCCAGGGCTGCTCTGGACGGCGTGCAGGTGCAGCTAAAAAAGGCCGAACTGTTGGCTCCGGTCGACGCCCTGGTCAGCCTGCGCAATCTGGAACCGGGCGAGGCAATCAATCCTGGAGCCTCGGTGATTACCCTGTCCGATCTGCATCACCCCTGGGTCAGTCTTTACGTGCCCGAATACGAACGACCCCGCGTGCGACTTGGGCAATCGGGCCAGATCCGCGCCGACGGGCTAAGTCAACCCATGAATGGTCAACTGGTGCGCATTTACGAGAAGGCCGAGTTCACTCCAAAGTTCATACAGACCCCCCGGGAGCGCGTCAACCTGGTCTATCGTGCCAAATTAGCCTTTGACAATCAAGAACTGCAACTGCACCCGGGTCAGCCGGTGGACGTGGAACTGCAACCATGAACCTGCTCACGATCGAGGGTCTGCACATTCGCTACGGTCAAACCGAAGCGCTGCGCGGGATCAGCTTCGAACTTCGGCAGGGGGAGGTTTTCGGCGTGGTGGGGCCCGATGGGGCAGGCAAAACCAGCCTCATCCGCATCCTGGCCAAACTCCTTGAGCCTACCTCCGGGCGGGTAACGCGCACCTTTTCGGGCAGCGTCGGCTACATTTCGCAACGATTCAGCCTGTATACCGACCTATCCGTCGAGGAAAATATCAATTTTTTTGCCGACGTCTACGGTCTGCGCAGCTACAAGGCGCGTCGCGACCACCTGCTGGAACAGATCGGCCTGGCCCCGTTTCGCCATCGCCTGGCCGAGCAACTGTCGGGTGGTATGAAACAAAAACTGGCCCTGTGCTGCAGTCTCATTCACGAACCCGGCCTGCTCCTGATGGACGAACCCACCACAGGGGTAGATCCCGTATCGCGGCGGGAGTTTTGGGGCATCGTATTTCGGCTGCAGCGTCAAGGACTGACGGTACTCTCGTCCACACCCTATATGGACGAAGCGGAACAATTTGATCGAGTCGCCCTCATCCATCAGGGCCGCCTACTCAGGTTGGGCAGCGCTGAAGAGGTGCGCGCTTCGGTACCCGGGATCGTCCTCTCGGTGCTGGTCGAGAAGCCCTATGAAGCCCGCGAGATACTGCGCCAGCAGAATCTGTCGCAGGAAGTTGAACTGTTTGGCGACTCTCTGCACGTAGTGCTCGACCCCCACAGCGAGGTCACACCCGATCGGGTCCGCCAGGTGCTGACAGACCAGGGCCTGAGCGTTCGCCAGGTTCGCCCCATCGAGTTTTCTATTGAAGACATTTTTCTCAAGGTCGCCCAATGAGCTTCTGCGTGGATGTTCAGAGCCTGACCAAAAAATTTGGCGACTTCACGGCCGTGGACGGCGTCAGCTTTCAAATACCCTACGGCAGCATCTTTGGCTTCTTGGGTCCAAATGGCGCGGGCAAATCCACCACCATCCGAATGCTGTTGGGCATTCTACCCATCACTTCCGGCAGTGGCACCGTATTGGGATTGGACATCCGCAGCCAGGCCCAGAAAATCCGTGCCCGAGTGGGCTATATGTCCCAAAAATTTTCCCTTTATGAAGACCTCACCGTCACCGAAAACCTGAATTTTTTTGCCGGCGTCCAGGGATTGGCGCCGTCCTTGATAGTGACTCGCAGAGAATATCTGGTCAAATTGTGTCGCCTCGAAGACTACGTCACGCAACTGGCCTACCACCTCCCTGGTGGAATCCGCCAACGTCTGGCCTTCGCCGTGGCGCTGCTTCACGACCCGGACATCGTGTTTTTGGACGAACCCACCGGGGCCGTCGATCCGACTTTGCGTCGCTATTTCTGGGACATTATCGTGCAGTTAAGTCGGTCTGGAAAAACGGTGATGGTCACCACCCACTATATGGACGAAGTAGAGCGCTGTGACCAGATCTGCTTCATTGCAGCGGGCCGCCTCATCGCCCAGGGCAGCCCGAGCCAGATTAAAGAAAAATCCCTACCCGGTCAGATGTATCATTTCATCCCTCGCGGGCGTCTCGAAGCGCTCGAATACCTGGCGGTCCAGCCCTGGGCCAGGGCTGCCTTTCCCTCGGGCAACAGGGTCCGTTTTCTGGTTCCCCATTCCGCCACGCCAGATCTGATCTCGCTACAACCCATGGTCCAGGGCAAGCTAGAAGCGACCGAAGCGAGCCTGGAAGACGTTTTCATCGCTTTGCAACAGGAGACAGCCTGAGACGATGTGGGCTCGCATCATGGCTATGATTCGCAAGGAGTTTATCCAGATGCGACGAGATCGGGGCACCATCGTGATCGCCCTGATGATTCCCATTATCCAGTTGACCCTGTTTGGGTACGCCATCAATACCGACATCAAACACGTACCCATGGCCATCCTGGACCACAGTCATACTCCGGAAAGTCGAGATCTGGTCCAGGCTTTCACTCAGACTCAATATTTTACGCTCCAGGCCTGGGCCGAGAATCAGCAAGAACTGACTGCCATGATAGACCACGGCCAGGTTTGCGTGGGACTGGTCATCGATGCCGACTACGCCAAGGACCTGCACCGTTCGCGGCCCGCCAAACTGCAGGTGCTGGTGGACGCAAGCGACCCCCAAGTAGCTGCCAGCACTTTGGCCAACGCCAATGGTATTGCCCAGACACGCAGTCTGAGCATCATGGCCCAAAGACTAAATCAGGGAGAAGGCAAATTGCCCGTGGATGTGCAGATAAGGGCCTGGTACAACCCCGACCTGGTCACGGCCTATCACGTGGTCCCCGGTTTAATTGGAATCATCCTGACGATGACCATGACCAACATCACCGCCATGGCCATCGTCAAAGAGCGCGAAATGGGTACCATGGAACAGTTGACGACCACGCCCCTGCGCCCAGTAGAAATCGTCATCGGCAAAATCGTGCCTTACATTTTGGTGGGCTACGCACAAGTTACGGTGGCTCTGTTACTGGGTATCGTGCTCTTTCAGGTGCCCATTCGCGGCAGTTTGCCTCTCCTGTACGCGCTATGCTCGCTCCAGGTCCTCAGCTACCTGAGCGTTGGACTGCTCATTTCAACCGTGGCCAAGTCTCAACAACAGGCCAGCCAAATGGGCTTCCTGATTTTTCTACCCAATATGTTACTGGCGGGCTTCATGTTCCCCCGCGAGGGAATGCCGGCCTGGGCCCAGACCATCGGGCAGTTCTTACCCTTGACGTATTTTCTAAAGATCGTCCGCGGCATCCTCATGAAAGGGCTGGGGTTCGAGCATCTCGTGCAGTATGTGCTGCCCATGCTACTCATCATGGTGGTGGTGATTGCCCTGGCCGTGCGGCGCTTGCAGCGAAGCTCCCTGGCCTAGACTGAAGGAAAAAGCAATTCCACAACCACTCCTTCGCGATCCTGGCGGTTACGCAAGCCGCATTCACCACCTATCTCACAAAGTAACGAGCGCACCATAGAGAGGCCCAGACCCAATCCCGGCTTTTGTCCGGTAAAGGTCCGTTCCCCCTGATAGTAAGGGGTAAAGGCACGGCTGAGTTGCTCCGGAGAGAGACTTATCCCGTCATCGATCAACTGCAGCAAAACCTTCTCGGCCTGACACTGCAGGGTGACCATGACGCGCGGCTGTTGCTGAGGATGAAATTTCTTGCTGTTCTGCAGCAGTTCCCAGAGCACAATCTCAAGCGCTCGGCGAGCAATGGGTAAGGTTCGTGGCAATGGCTCACGCAGTTGTGGAACAATGGGAGCCATCTCTAGCTGAGCGACGATCTCGGAAAGGGAATCTTCCAGTTGAGAAATGGGAAAACCACCATCGTTGGGCAGTGCACTCGGAGCGCTCAAATAGCTCAGCACCGCCTCCAACTCTCCTTTTAACTGGTCGACCCCACCCTGAGACATAGCCGCGAACTCCTTGATTTTGGGCACAGAAAGCCGCTCAGCCTTATTTGCGATAAAACTCAAGCCCCAGGTAATCTTGGTCATGGGAGTGCGCAGCTTGTGGCAGATGAGCGACTCGAAACTCCACACGCTGCGGGCTGACGATAGTTGAGCGGAGACGTCCCGGAACTGCAGCAAGATCTCCTGGTCCTGCCCCAGTCGTTGCGAGAGAACCCGCACTTCCAACCAGGCGGCGGCCGCATTCTCGCTTTGCGGACGCAAAAGGTGCAAGGGTTGGTCTTCCGGCAGATTTGGCCAGGAACACCAAGTTTCGGGAGGTTGCAGTCGAAACTGGCGCTGAATAGACTCTAAAATATCGCTGTCGCCCGGATGATCATCCCGCAAGCCCAGGATGCTGCGAGCCGTGGAATTAGCGTAAAGTAGCCGGCCGTTCTGATCCACGATCAGGTAAGCATGCTCCACATTCTCTGCTACCCAGGCAAAACGGTCCCGGGCCGAGCGTATGCGCCGATAGCGGTTGAGGCGCACCACGGTGCGAACCCGCGCCCGCAATTCGGCGGCATGAAACGGCTTGGAGATAAAGTCATCGGCCCCGGCCTCCAGGCCTGTTAGACGATTCGCATGATCCTCAAGCGCCGTCAGCATCAGCACCGGAACTTCGGATAGGTGGGCGTCCTGGCGCAGTTGACGGCAGACCTCAAAACCGTCCATTCCAGGCATCACCACATCGAGAAGAACCAGGTCGGGAGAAAGTTGGCGGGCCTGGGCCAATCCTGAGGCACCGTCTTCGGCAAACTCCAACCGATACTTGTCCGGGCTCAGCAGTTGAGTAAGAAGCCGACGACTGGCTCGGTCATCATCGATGATCAGCAACAGGGCCCGGGTTGACTCAGCCATTCAATCGGATTCTGTCTGGTGAGCTTAGGACGCTTCCTTCTTCATTTCTTCGACAAAGATCAGAGTCGGTTCAGCCTTCTTCTCAATCACCTCGGCAGTGATGATGCACTTTCGAATGCTGGGCAACGAAGGCACCTCATACATAATGTCGAGCATGACCTCTTCGAGAATACTGCGCAAGGCGCGCGCTCCGGTTTTCCGCTTCTGTGCCTCTCGCGCAATGCAAGAGACCGCTTCTTTGGTAAAAACCAGATCCACTCCGTCCATCTGGAAGATCTTCTGGTACTGCTTGAGAAGCGCATTTCTGGGTTCGGTGAGAATCTTCATCAGTGATTCTTCATCCAGGGCATTGAGCGTCACTACGATAGGAAGGCGCCCGATGAACTCCGGGATCAAGCCAAACTTGAGCAAGTCCTCGGGCAACACCATGGCCAGTAATTCACCCAGCTTCCGCTCTTTGCGGCTTTCGATGGTGGCACGAAAACCCATGGACTGGTCCTTTACCCGGGTCTCAATGATGCGCTCAAGGCCCTCGAAAGCACCGCCGCAGATGAAGAGAATATTCGTAGTGTCTATCTGAATAAACTCTTGGTGAGGATGCTTACGCCCACCTTGAGGCGGGACGTTTGCTTCGGTTCCTTCTAGAATCTTGAGCAGCGCTTGCTGGACGCCCTCGCCCGACACGTCTCGCGTAATCGAAGGATTTTCCGACTTGCGAGCAATCTTGTCTATCTCGTCAATGTAGATGATTCCTTGTTGAGCCCGTTTTACGTCATAATCTGCAGCCTGAATCAGTTTCAGCAGAATATTTTCGACATCTTCACCTACGTAACCAGCCTCCGTCAAAGAAGTGGCGTCGGCCAGCGCCAGAGGCACATTCAGAATCTTGGCCAGAGTCTGGGCCAGATAGGTCTTGCCACAACCGGTCGGGCCCACCAGCAGCACATTGCTCTTTTGCAGCTCGACTTCCTCGCCCCCGGTAGGAGCGCCTTTGCCATGAATACGCTTGTAGTGGTTGTAGACCGCCACAGACAACGTCCGTTTCGGACGCTCCTGACCCACCACGTACTGGTCAAGAATCTGATTGATCTCTTTGGGCTTGGGCAGGTTGCGAAAACGCATCGGGTCTTCCGTGGTGCGCGAAAGTTCTTCCTCGATGATCTCGTTGCACAACTCAATGCACTCATCACAAATATACACACCTGGACCCGCGATCAACTTACGAACCTGGTCCTGGCTCTTGCCGCAAAATGAGCACTTCAAAGTGCCCCTATCATCCCCAAATCGGAACATGGTCATCCTCCACGCGGTCGCCGGACCGCAAACCTAGCGGCTCTCTTTTGTGATAATCTTGTCAATGATACCGTAAGCCACTGCTTCTTCTGCGTTGAGATAAAAGTCACGGTCAGTATCGGCCAAAATTTTCTCTACCGTCTGGCCGGTGTGTTTGGCGAGGATCTCATTTATCACCTGCCGGGTGTAAAGAATTTCCTTCGCCTGAATATCGATATCTGTGGCCTGACCCCGGGCACCGCCTTTAGGTTGATGCAACATGATCTCGGCGAAGGGCAGAGCAAAGCGCTTGCCTTTATTGCCTCCTGCCAATAATATGGCGGCTCCGCTGCCGGCCATGCCCATACAAATCGTGGATATTTCAGGCTTCACCAACTGCATGCAATCATAGATCGCCAGGCCGTCACTCGTAGAACCACCCCAGCTATTGATATAAATGTCGATGTCCTTATCGGGGTCCTCTTGCTCCAGAAAAAGCAACTGGGCAATGACCAGATTGGCCACTACGTCGTTGATGGGAGTCCCGATAAAAATGATGCGATTCTTCAGGAGACGCGAAAAAATATCGTAGACTCGCTCGCCTCGAGCCGTGGACTCCACAACCGTGGGAATCCAACTCATGGGGCGAGATACAGGGGTGCTTGTAGTGGACTGTTGGTTTGCCATGGACCATCCTTCAATTATTAGGCTCTCTTGGGTTTACACATCCTGGAGCGTTCACCCTGCCGGAGTCCAACAAAAAGGGCGCCCCGAAGAGCACCCTTTTTGATGGCGCGAACCGGAGCCTAAGCCTCAGCTTCAGGCTCCGCCTTCTTTTTTGGGGCTCGCTTGGGCTTGGGTTTCTCTTCAGCCGATTCGGCCTCGGCCTTCTTGGCGGGCTTGGCTTCAGCTACCTCGCCTTCCTCCTCGGCCTTTTTCGGCTTGGCCTTTGCCTTCGACTTCTTCTCCTCTTTGGGAGCTTCCGTCTCGGCGGCGGCTTCCAGCGCCGGCGGGGCGTCTTCGATCACCGTTCCGGGCGGAACATATTCAACCTTGGCATTATCGAACAAGAAGTCCATCACCTTGGCCCGAAGCAACGCATAGCGGATTAAGCTTTCACTGCCTTCCTTCTCGATCGTCTGCCGAAGAGTGGCCAGCGAAACGCCACGATTGTGGGCCTCCACTGTCAGCAACTCTTCGATCTCCGAATCCTGCGGAAGCAGACCTTCCTTGGTAGCGATGGAGTTGAGCAAAATCTCTACCCGAGACTCCAGCATCCCCATCACGGACAACTCGCCCACCCACTGCTGCTGGGACACATTGCGATCGGCCAGATATCGCTCGACCGTCAAGCCGGCCTGCTCGATCTGCTGCATCCGGCGGCGAATCTCCACCTGAGTGCGATAATGATGAAGTGAGCGGGGGACCATCTCGGCGCTGACCTGACTGAGCAACCGGTCGATGATCTTGATGGCCACCTGCTCGCGCACCTTGCGCTCACTGTTGGCCTCCAGTCGCTCGCGAATGTCGGCTCGCAACTCATCGATGGTAGCGTGAGGCGACATCGACTTGGCGAACTCGTCGTCAGCCGCAGGCAACTCGCGCACTTTGATCTGATGCAATTTAAAGTGAAAGTGCACCAAATTCCCGGCCAAAACCTTGTTCGGGTAGTCGTCCGGGAAAGTGATGTCGAACTCTTTCTCCTGGTCGGCCACTGCCCCGATCAAGTGATCGACAAAGCCAGGAATAAAGTGTTCCCGGTTCACTTCCATAAGATAGTTACTGGCCGCTCCGCCCTCTACCGCCTCTCCATCAAGAGTGGAGCGGTAGTCGACCAGAGCCAGGTCACCCTCTTGCAGAGGGCGAGTCTCTTCCATGTCCACTATCCGTGATTGGGCGCTGCGCAACTCATCCAGTGACTCGGCCACCTTCTCGTCGGTGATAATCTCGCGCTCGTTTTTGAGCTCGACGCCCTTGTAGTCTTGCAACTCGATCGTCGGCTTGACTTCGAAGGAAACCTTGAAAATCAGGTCCTTACCGCGCTCACGTTGAAGCAATTCCCACTTGGGTTGAGAGATGGGCTGCAGATTGTTTTGACGTAGCGCCTCCAAATAAGCACTGGGAACAACCTCATCGACGACATCGCCGGTCAAGCCCTCATCGCTAATGTATTTCCTGGCCACATTGATGGGAACTTTGCCGGGCCGAAACCCGGGCAACCGTAAACGCTTAGCCGCTTTGCCAAAGGCCTTTTGATAGGCGCCTTCGACCTGATCCACGGCAACTGTGACTTCGAGTGTTCGCTCGAAAGTCGACGATTCAGAGACTATGACCTGCATCAGTCCTCCTTCATGAACCTTGTGACGAAATGAAAAAGGGCCCAAAGGGCCCTTTTTGTGGAGCGGGAGAAGAGATTCGAACTCTCGACCCTCGCCTTGGCAAGGCGATGCTCTACCGCTGAGCTACTCCCGCATACACACGCCTCTGAACTCTGCTTGAATGGGCGAGAAGGGACTCGAACCCCCACGGATTGCTCCACAAGATCCTAAGTCTTGCGCGTCTACCAATTTCGCCACTCGCCCAGTCTGTTCACTGGCCTGCGTATAATACGCATTTAGAGATCGGCCGTCAAGTACGACTTTCTACCATTCGTTTGGGCAGGGATCTCTTGTCACGAAGCAGAAGCCACCGCCCCATAGTTTAGTGAGGAGATTTGGTTAGGGTGGCAATGCGTGATTTTTATTTGGGGCTGAACGTGCCTCCC
>JADMJV010000137.1 GCA_018780265.1 bacterium | reverse complement strand
AGATTGCGGAGAAGGGCGTTGAGCCTCTGCCGCTGCGTCCTTTGGATGGACTGGGGGGGCGGTCTTCCTTCTTGGAGGGGAGTCGGCGTGGGGAACGGAGCGACTGGAGAGATGCAGAGGGTCCCTCGGAAACTCGTGAGCGCGCTAAGGAGAGTTCGAAGTCGGCCCCCGAGTCGGACAAAGGTCACGCCCCTAAGGAAGCGCTAGAGAAAGAAAAGAAACTGGAAGCCAAGCCTCCCCAGGCTTTTCGACCAGCCTTTCAGTTTCGGGGCGGGGCCAAGGGGGGCAGCGCCAAGCAGGCGAATTCGTCGAGCGCGGCTGATCGGGCTGCTGCCGTCAAGAAGATTTCTGAGCAGTTTCAGATGTCGGCCGGCAAGTTTGCCTCGCAAGCGGGAGGCGAGCCCAAGATGCCGCCTTTGCCGGGCCAGTCCGTGGCTGCCCGGGAGGCGGCCGAGCCGCTGAGTCAGGCAACGGATAAGGAAGGGCCAGCCAGAACGTCCTCGGCTCATTCCGATCGGGCCGAGGTGAAGGAAGCGGACAAGGCGACAGAGCGCGGAAACCTGGACCGAGCTGGTGGGGCCCGTAAAGCGGAAGCTCCCGTAGTGGAACCTCAAGAGAAAGAGGATTGGACCGGTATCCGGCGGTCGTCGAGTTTTCAGCAAGCGAAGACTGAGCAAGAGCAGCGACAACAGGTGACTCGCAGGGAAGCGCCCCAGGCTCCGGCCGAAGGCAAGTCTGCGCCCGCCAATTCAGGGGCTCGCGAGGAGGCGGCTCCCCAGTCTCCGGCCGCTGCCGCTCGTCGAGAGAATCCGCCGCCGAGTGCGGCCGCTCCGCAGCCTCAGGAGCGTCAGGAGAATAAGCCGACGACAAGTTCGGCTCAGCCGGCACGGGAAAATGAACAGCCGAATTCGCCTCAACAGAGTCAGCGGGCCGCGTCACAGCAGTCCCAGGCTCAGCCGCAACCGCAGCAGACTCAGCCCCAAGCTGCACCGGAGCGTCCGGACAAGCCGGCGGCTCCCACCCGGGAGGGCGACCAGGGGGGGCAGCAACAGCAACAGCAGCAAGGTGGACAGCGTCGCGAGCAGACAAGCCAGCAGCCGACTACACAAGAACGCAATGAGTCGCGCACGTCAGCCGGCGGATCGGCGGGCCGCGACCAGGAGCAGTCAGGTCATCAGCAGCAGAACCCCCGCAAGGAGCAGGGGCCGGAGCAGCAGTGGCAGCATCGTGAGGAGGGGCAGCGCGAACGGGGAGAGCAGGGGCAGAGGCGCCGCCAACCGCAGCCGCAGCGACCTGCCGAAGGGGATGAGGCTGCTGAAGGTTCGGAAAGCTGAGATTGCTGGACCTTTTTGGGGGAGACAACGGGACTCTGGGATCGCGGGCGGGATTGGCGCACCTCGATAGAGGGGTCCAAGGCACCCGGCGATTGTCGGTGCAGCAATTAGCGTATGGCCCTTACCTCGGCAACCATGACAAGAGGATTCTTTGTGCGCATGTTGCGTGTCGTTCGAATGATGGAGGCTTCGGCGAAGCCAGCCGCTCGGAACTCGTTCAGGAAAGTCACGCTTTCCTTGGCACCGGCGATTCAGGTGAACCAGTTGGTTGGATTCTTCAGGTCCTCCTCCAGCATGGTTTCTTTGAGAACGATTTCGGCGACGAAGAGATTGCCGCCGGGCCGAATAACGCGGGCTAACTCCTGAAAGATCTGTTGTCGGTTGGGGTTCAGATTGAATATGCCGTTGACCATGGCCACATCGACACTCGCGTCGACAAGGGGCAACTGTTGGGCCTGACACCGTAGCAATGTCACTTTGGCGTCCAGGCCAGCTTCATGAACCGCCTGAGCAGCGAGTCTCAACATGGAGGCACTGAAGTCTACGCCGATCACTTTGGCCGCTCGTCGAGCGGCCACCACAGAGTCCAGACCGGCTCCGCAGCCAACATCCAAGACCACGCTTTGGGCGTCAATGTCAGCAAAGAGTGACACGTTGGACACGCCGCAGAAAGTGCCCACGGAAACGCTCGGGAGAGAATTGATGAGGTCGGCGGGATACCCGACGTCCTCGGCTAGAGTTCGTCCTGTAGGAAAAGGCGGATCGATGGTCGACTCGGCGATCTGGGAATAGGCCGATTGCACCCTGGCTTGTAAGTCCGTAGCGGTATCCATGCAGAAACGATAGGCGTTCCCATGGTATAAATCAAATACGATGTTTTTTATGATATCATCAGATATTACTGATGCTTGACAACCTTTACCCCTTGCGCGCTTTTCTGGCGGTGGCCACCAGACACCATGTGACCCAGGCCGCGGACCAGTTAGGGATCAGTCAGCCAGCAGTGTCTGCTCACTTGAAGGCTCTCGAAGACCGGTTCGGCGAGCGGCTATTTTTTCGCGGAAAAAAGGGAATGCAGTTGACCCCATTCGGTGAGACGGTTTTCCATCAGACTCAGGCCATCTTTTGTGAAGTCGAGGAATTGGAACGACTAATGTCCGGGGCTGGGGCTAGCCCACCGTTGCGCATTGCGGCTTCCAGTACACCTGGAGTCTATTGGTTGCCCTCACGGATTCAAGAGTTCTCCCAAAGTCATCCTGGCCTGGCGGTCTCTTACAGAATCGGCGACAGTTCTGACGTACAGGCCGCTGTGCTGGCATACGCTGTGCCGCTTGGAGTCATCGGTGATCTTACGATCCTGGCAGCCAGCAAAGAACTGCACTACGAAGAGATTGGCCGTGACTCTCTGCAGTTAATGTGCGCCTCTGGGAACCCGCTGGCGGGAAGAAAACAGGTTCGAAGCCTGGACCTGAAACGGGAACGACTGATCGTTCGTGAACCCGGTTCAAGCACCCGAATTCAGGCGGAAGCGATGTTGTCTGCGCTTCTCACGGACTTCGCCGAAGTCATAGAACTAAACAGCAACGAGGCCATCAAAGAAGCCGTGATTGCGGGTCTGGGGATTGCAGTGCTGTCTTCATGGGCGGTGAAGCGTGAGTTGCAAACGTGCCAACTGTGCCCAATTGCGCCGACCCGGTGGTTTCAGAGTCGGCCGATCTATCTCATCCGCAGGATGGAACGGCGACTGCGGGGCTCGGGCGCATTGCTCTGGGAGTTCCTCCTTCACAGCCCGGCTGGAGCCTGATGGCGGTAGTGTCGCGGCGCGCGGGGGAAAGGGTCAAAGGCGAGAGGCGCTGGCAGGTAGCCGATCCCAGCGCTCCACCAGGCTTGAGTCGACCGGGTCTTGGCCCTGGAGGTAGCGCTCCAGGTGAGGAAAAGAGTCAAAGCCCCAAAAAACTTCCCCGCCTACGACCACGGTGGGCACCCCAAAAACGCCCGCGTCCAAGGCTTGCTGGGTGTTGTCCTTGAGCATCTGCTTGGCCTCGGGCGAAGTGGCCTGCTTTAATGTGTCCTCATCGATCAGGTCCTTGAGAGCGTCGCTGCTATCGATGGGGCGACCGTCTTTCCAGCAAGCCCTGAAGAGATGCTGAATCAGTCCGGCCTGTGGGCGCAGGCAAGAGACTCGCAAAGGCAGCAGGGAATTGAAGGGATGGTCGGGCGGTGGCTGCAGAGGCAACTTCTCGTCGTGGCACAGGCGTAGCAAGTTTTTGAAAGTGTAGCGACGCTTGTCGGGAATCTCGGCCGGACCGCGCTGCTGATTATGAGTAAGCAGAGCCGAGAGTAGAATGGGGCGCCACACCACTTGGCACTGGTTGCGCAGGGCCAGGGCTTCGATGCGCTCGCTGGCCAGGTAGGCGTAGGGGGAGATGAAATCAAAGTAAAACTGCAGAGTGGTCACCGGTGCCCTTTCGACGGGGCAGCTGCGGGATCATCTAGCGGTTTGACAAGCAATTTTTGGAGGGAGGGGGGGGAATGGCCAAAGGGGAGGGATGCTCTCTCCGTTGGCACGTGTGGCTGCTGTTTTTCGTCAAAGGCGCAAGTTGTTGGGCTGGAGTCAGCGCAGGGTGGCTGGCCAGGTGGAGTGCAGTCAGTCGTATTTGGGCCAGGTGGAGACGGGTGTGCGGCCGGTGTCGAGGCAGTTGGCCGAGAAGCTGGAGAGATTGCTGGGCGTGAGTGGGGGGTTGGTTGGGGTGGCCTTTTTGCGGGGCAGGCCGCCCCTGAGGGTGGAGACGCGGGCGGTGATGAGACAGATCCGTCAGGCCAGAGGGATGGAGCCGAGTCAGTATTTGTCGCTGGGTAGGCCCCAGTATGGGCGACCGGACCGGGCCCCCGGGTTGAAGAGCGCTTTGGGTTGGCTGGCCGGGTCGCTGGGTGGGCGGGATGAGCGCTTTTGGCGCAATCTTAATTCGATTCGCTTTGATTCGCAGGCGGAGAAGCATTTGACGCGGCAGTTGGCCGAGAAGAGCGTGCAGTTGACGGGGGTGGGTTTTGACCGGTTGGGGTGCTCGCTGCCGGTGATGAACGGGAGCAGTGGGCGGGCTGCGGGCCGTAAGGCGTGGTCTGCAGCCCTCAGCGCTGTGTGCGTACGCCGGGGGGTTATCTGTGGCCCGACCAGTTGCTGGTGATCGCCCGGCAGGGGCGCAAGGTTACGGCCGCGGTTGAAGTGGATGGGACGCCTTTTCACGGGGACAAAAAGGCCGAGGAGTTTCGCGATCGGGAGCTGGGCGTGCCAGTGTTGCATCTGGACGCGGCGGAGGTGGGCCGACCCGGCACGCTGGAGCGGATTTTTGAGTGGTGCCGTGGACTGTTGGCCTCTAGTCTGGTTGTTTGCCCAGTTCGGCCAGGACCTGTCGCAGGGGACGCTTGCAATCGCTTTGTCGGGTGTCTGGACGGGACATCCAGGCTACTCTTTGAGCCTCATCGATGGGCAAGCACGACAGCCCCCAGTTGCTGCCCCGGAAGGCCGAGCCTTCGCGTTCTAAAAACACCAGGCAGCGACCCGTAGTAAGGGCAACCTGGGCGCATTCAAAGTCTTCTTGAGCGTAGAGTTGGATCCACTCGGGCAGGTCGCCCTTCACCTTTTGCACCAACTGGGCCCTGGCCTGTTGAGAATAGGTCCAGTGCTGACCCTTAAAGCTACAGGCTTGAGGCGTTTGTATCTCGACGACGGCGATGAACGGGGCCCTCTCAATCATCTCTTGGCGAGTTGCATGGTAGGCCTTGGCCAGGGCGGGCAGGCAGATCAGGGCGACCAGTAGGTATTTGCGCATAGACTGGCCGTCGTCGGCTGCAGACGTTTATTTCTTAAAGAGAAATGACCCCCGGCGGGTTGGCCGGGGGTCATTTTTGGGGTTGCCGGTTGGCGACTACTGGCTGACCGTGAGGGTGGTGGTGCTCTGGGTGTTGACGCCGGCGTTGAGACCACCGCCGCTGGCCACAGCCACGATGGAGGTGTCGCTCATTTGAGCTTCCACCGTGTACTGCTTGTCGATGGGCAGTTGGCCCAGGTGGCCGGTGGTGGTGATAGAGCCGATGTTGACGTTTTGGCCTTGGGCAGGGGGCTGCTGCATGGTGGCCACTTCGGGGTTGAGGTTGAACAGCGTGGTGCTCTCGTAGGACTCGCCGCCCAGCGTGCCGCTGACTTTGTACCCCTGGATGGTGTCAGGATTGGGGTTTTGGACGTCGCCCAGAACCGAGAAATTGAGGTTGGCCTCCACGCTGCCCAACATGCCCTTGAGGACCAGTTCGGGAGCTTGCTGGGTGCCGCCGGGGCCGAAGGAATAGGCTTCCTGGCTGGTGCCGAACTGGGCCTTCCAGGTCAGGGCCTGGGCAGCATCGTCGATGACCAGGCCACCACTGACGGCCTGGCCGTTGTGGGTGCCGGAAACGGTCAGGGGTGAAGCACCCGTTTGCTGAGCGTTGATGTCGGCCGAGTAGGTCAGGTTGGTCTGGTTGGCGCCGGTCTGGCTCTGGTAGTTCAGTTGCATTTGCGGGGCCGTGCCACCACCCATGGCGGCCATGATGGTGGCGGCGATGCCACCGGCCAGGCCGAGCTGGAAGGACGGGTCGAGAATGGGCAATTGAGCTGCCTTCTGGGGGGTGTCGATGCTGGAAAGGTCAATGCTGTCGGGCATCGGGCGGGGGCAAACGGCGGGCTGGGGAGCTTCCGTCTTCGCGGGAGCCTGGAAGACTCGGGTGGGGGAAGTAAATGCGCGAGGCGCAAGGGTGTTGATCATGATAATACTCTCCGTGTGTCAGTGCGATTTTTCGAGACGTTGTGTTTCGTCTTCGCCACGGACTTTAGTGAACTGAGATGTCCAGAACGTGAACAGGTTGTTGCCCGGACGCCAAGGCTCTAATAGAGGTGGGGGACGACCAGTATGGTGGGCCTGGCGGGCAGGTTGTCCATTTTTACCACGCCGTCGTTAACCTTCTCCACGGCGTAGTGGCCGGAGGCTTTGCTGAGAAATGGCTCCAGGCTGTCGATGGTGGGGAAGCGTGCGCGGCTTAAGAAAGGCGTGCGATAGTGCATGGGCAAGATGAGTTGGGGCTTGAGTTGGGCCAGCACTTCCAGGGCCTGGGCGGCGTTGAGGGTGCAGTCGCCGCCGCCGACGGGCACCATTACCACATCGCAGGTTCCGATTTCTTGTACCTGCTCGGGGCTGAGGCGCTGGCCCAGGTCGGCCAGATGGCAGTAGCGCTGGCTGCGGTTTTGGAAGCAAAGCACGGTGACGTGCCCTTTGTTGGCGCCGCCCTGGCCATCGTGGTCGGCCAGCACGCCGTAACTGGTGACCGGGCCAAGTGTGCGTGGGGCGCAGCCGCGTATTACGGTGGCGCGGCCGGAGACGCCGGCGATGTTGCTGTGATCATAATGGCTATGGCTGACCCACACGTAGTCGGCGCCGCGTTCGGGCATTTTGTAGCCGATTTCGGGGCTGTAGGGGTCGATCAAGATCTTGGTGGACCCAAAGTGAAAGAGAAAACAGGAGTGGGCGTAGTATTCGAAATGGACCATGGCCTGCAGCGGTTCTTGTCCGAGCTTCTCATCCCCTTTGAGAGGAGGAGAGGCGTCATTGATACACGAACCCCGTGCTTTCGAGGTAAAGATGGCAAAAAAAGTGCATAAATACGGAGTTCTGGTGGGGGGAGGACCGGCGCCCGGTATCAATTCGGTGATCAGTTCGGTCACCATTGAAGCGATCAAGCGCGGTCATACCGTCATAGGTATCTATGATGGCTTCAAAAATCTGATGGCGGGACAGACGCGCATCGAGTTTCTGACGATTCCCAAAATCAGCGGGATTCATCGTCTGGGTGGCAGCATTCTGCGCACCTCTCGAGCCAATCCGACCAAGAAGGACACGGATTTGCGGGCTACGGTGGAGACGCTCAAGGATTTGGGGATTACCCATCTGGTCACGATCGGCGGCGACGATACTTTGTTTTCGGCCACCACGGTGGCCGCTTACTCGAAAAAATATTTAGATCACGACCTGGCCTTCGCCCACGTGCCCAAGACCATCGACAACGATTTGCCCTTGCCGGCCGGTATCCCCACTTTTGGGTTTGAAACGGCCCGGTCCGAAGGGTCGCGCCTGGTTTCCACCTTTTTCAGCGACGCTCGCACCACCGGACGATGGTTTGTGGTGGTGGCCATGGGCCGCAAAACGGGACATCTTGCCCTGGGAATCGGCAAGTCGGCTTCGGCCACCTTGACCTTGATTCCGGAAGAGTTTCCCGGGCGGCACACTTTGAAACTGGTGGTGGACACCATCGCCGGCTCGATTGTGAAAAGGCTTTCGGAGGGCCGAGAGTATGGCGTGGCCGTTGTGGCTGAAGGCTTTTTGGAGTTTTTGAAGGCGGAAGAGTTAAAGGCTCTGATGACCGATCACCAATCGATCGAGTATGACGAACATGGTCACCTTCGCCTCTCAGAGTTGAACTTCCCGGACGTGATCAAGTTCGTGCTGCATAAGCGGCTGCGCCAGTTGGGCATCAATCTGCGCGTCAACGATCAGGAGATCGGCTATGAGCTGCGCTGCGTGGACCCCTGCGCCTTTGACATCGACTACACCCGCAATCTGGGCTTTGGAGCTGTGGATTATCTGGAGTCGGGCGGCAGCAACGCCATGATCACCATTCAGGGCGATCAGATCGTGCCCATGCAGTTCGACGAACTCAAAGATCCGGAGACTGGCAAGACCCGTGTGCGCATGGTGGATACCGATTCGCTCTCCTTTAAGATCGCCCGCGAGTATATGATTCGCCTGGACCGGTCGGATCTGGAAGATGAGGATAAGTTGCGCAAGATCGCGTCGGTGACCACGATGGCTCCGGATGAGTTTCGGCGTGAGTTTTCTCACGTAATATCGGGCGACCTGGCCGTAAAATAGGGCCTTGGTCCCAAGACTAACAGGCGTTTCAAACGTTAGTTTGAAACCGTGGAGCCAGTTCATCCAGTCAGCGGTATTGTTTCTACTCGGGAGAGAATCCTTGAGGTGGCCGGACCGATCTTTGCCGATCGGGGCCGCCGCGACGCGACCATTCGCGAGATTGTTCAACAGGCCGGCGTAAACCAGGCCGCCGTAAACTATCACTTTCGCGACAAGGAAGGGCTTTATGCGGAGGTTTTGCGCCACGGCGTTCAGACCGCTCTGGACCGCCATCCGCCCGACGGGGGCGTAAGTGCTGAAGCCACTGCGGCGCAGCGCCTCCATGGTGTGATTTCGGCCACCCTGCACCGCTATTTCAGCGCCGAACGCAAGGCCTGGCACGGTCGCCTGATGATGCGGGAGTTTGAAGACCCATCGCCGGCCTTTCTGGCCCTGATGGACGAGATCGTGGGTCGGTTGATGCCCTTGGTGGACGAGATTGTGGGCTTGATCAACCCGGGCCTTGACGCGGATCAGCGCTGGCTGTGTTGCCATAGTGTGCTGTCGCAGTGCAACTCGCTGCCCAAGGCAGAGTTCTTTTTTAGTCGCACTCGGCCCGCCTGGGATCGGTTGCCCAAGTCCGAGCGTATCGAGATTCTTACAGACCACATCAGCCGCTACTGTCTGGCAGCCATCGGAGGCTTAACTTGAGAGACCATTCCCTGGAAATGCAGAAAACCCCCACCCGCACGGCGGCCAGTTGGGCCTTCGTGATAGGATTTGTGCTGTTGGCGGTGTTTTCGCTGAAAGTGTTTTCCAGCTTTCGCAACAGCAAGCCCAAAACCACCGCCAGCGTCACTCCGGGTGCGGTGGTGACGGTGAGCACGGCAAGGGCCGACTATGTCAGTTTGCCCGACACGGTAATCGCTACTGGCAGCGTGGCTGCTGTGGACCCGCTGGAAGTGGGATCGGAAGTCAATGGATTGCGCGTCGAGCAGGTGCTGGTGGAGGAGGGGGATCGCGTCGGCCGGGGTCAGACCCTGGCCGTGCTCAATCGCTCCCTGCTGGAGGCCCAGTTGCGTCAGGCCCAGGCCCGCTACCGCGCGGGTCAGGCTCAGGTGTCGCGGGCACTTCAGCCCAATCGCCCCCAGGAAGTGAGCAGCCTGCGCGCGGCTTATGCTCAGGCTTTAGCCAATGCCACCCAGGAGCGATCCAATCTGAAACAGGCTCAGGTGACCTATCGCAACCTTCAGTTGACGGCGCAACGATATCAGAAAGTTTTGGGCGAGGGCTTCGTGACCATTCAGGAGGCGGGGGATCGCCAGACCGAAGTGGACCGACAGAATTTCTTGGTGAGCGCGGCCCGACAGCGCATTCAATCCGCCGATTTTGCGGTGGAACAGGCTCGTCAACGGCTTTTGCTGGCCCAGGCCGGCGGGCGCCGCGAGGATGTGGAGATCGCCCAGGCCTCATCCCAAGAGATGGCCGGCGTGATTGCGCAGATTGAGGCTCAGCTTGCGCAAACGGTGATTGTGGCCCCCGACGCGGGTCTGGTCTTGAAGCGAAATGTGCACCTGGGTGACATCAGTAGCAACACCAAGCCGATGTTTGTGCTGGCTCGGCGCGGCGAACTGGAACTGCGGGCCGAGGTCACTCAGAGCGACCTGATCAAGTTGCGCGAGGGTGTGCGCGCCACCGTTAACTACGCGGGTAAGAAAGCCAGCGGCAAGGTGTGGCGCATCTCGCCGCAAGTGGACGGAGCTACTCGGCTGGGCTACGCGCGCATCTTGTTGGACACGGGTTCGGCGTTGCGGCCTGGCATGTTTGGCGAGGCGCGCATTGAAGTTGGCCAGCATCGCGCTCTGACCGTCCCCAGTGAGGCTTTGTTGGGCGAAGGCGGCGACTACTTTGTGTTTAAGCTGGAAGGCACCAAGGCCGTGCGCCAACCCGTGACCACGGGTGTGCGCAACAATCAGCGGGTCGAGATCACCCAGGGACTGCAGCCCAATGATTCGGTGGCGGTGGTGGGTGCCCGATTCCTTTCGGATGGAGACAAGGTCGAGGTGAGCGACAAGTCATGAATATCTCCGCCTGGGCCATTAAGAATCCGATTCCGTCGCTGGTTTTGTTTCTGGTTTTGACAGTGTCTGGACTGTTTGCCTTTGCGGGTCTGGGCATTGACGAAAATCCCAACATTGACGTGCCCATCGTCAGTGTCTCGATCACTCAGGTGGGAGCCGCTCCCAGTGAATTGGAGACGCAGGTCACCCGCAAGGTGGAGGATTCGATCAGCGGTATCTCGGGGGTGAAGCATATCACTTCCACGATCAACGAGGGTTCTTCGGTGACCTCGGTGGAGTTTGAGTTGGGCACCAATACCGATCGGGCCGTCAACGATGTGCGCGACGCAGTGGCCCGCATTCGTCAGCAACTGCCAGGTCAGATCAACGAGCCTCAAGTTACCCGCGTCGATTTTATCGGTGGACCTCTGGCGACGTACATTGTCTCGCGCGAGGGCAGCAGTATCAGTGAGCTGAGCTGGCTGATCGATAATTCGATCTCGCGCCAATTGCTGGCCGTGCGCGGGGTGGGTCAGGTGCAGCGGTCGGGCGGTGTGGATCGGGAGATCCGCATCAATCTGGACCCGTCCAAAATGGACGCTTTTGGGGTATCGGCCGAGATGGTCAATGCCCAGGTACGCACTCTCAATATTGACATGCCGGGTGGACGGTCGATTGTGGGCGGGCAAGAAGAATCGATTCGCACGCTGGGCAGCGCACCCGATATTGAGAGCCTGCGCCTGGCTCGCATCTCCATTGGCAACGGGCGCTGGGTCCAGTTGGACCAGCTAGGTAGAGTGGAAAACGGCTTTAGCGAGCCGCGTCAGCGGGCTCTGTTGGACGGCAAGCCAGTGGTGGCATTTTCGGTGGTGAGGGCCACCGGATCGAATCTGGTGGATGTGGCCACCAGGGTGGAAGCGGCCTTGAAGAAATATCAGAGCACCCTGCCTCCCGGCACGGTCATGAAGAAGGTGCGCACCAACGCCACCTACGTGCTGGATTCTTACAACGCTTCTATCGAGCACCTGTGCCTGGGAGCCGGCCTGGCCGTGATTGTGATCTATTGGTTTTTGCGCGACTGGCGGGCGGCCACCATTTCGGCCCTGGCCATGCCGCTTTCGGTGATTCCAACCTTTGCCGTGATGAAGATGATTGGCTTTACCCTGAACAACATGTCGCTGTTGGGACTGGCACTGGTGATCGGAATCCTGGTGGACGACGCCATCGTGGAGATTGAAAACATCGTCCGCCATATTCAGATGGGCAAGACGCCCTATAATGCGGCCCTGGAAGCGGCCGACGAGATCGGCCTGGCGGTGGTGGCCACCACCGCCTCGATCATTGTCGTATTTGTGCCGGTGGCCTTTATGGGAGGGATTCCCGGGCAATTTTTCCGCCAGTTTGGGCTGACGGTGGCGGTGGCCGTGTTCTTCTCGCTGGTGGTGGCCCGTTTGTTGACGCCTATGATGGCCGCCTACTGGATGGTGGTGATCCCCCCCCACGGCGAGGAGCGCAGGTGGCTGACGCGCACCTATGACAAGATTTTAGGCTGGGCACTGGCCTATCGGCTACCCACTCTGATTTTGGCGGTGACGTTTTTTGTCTTCAGCCTGGGGCTGTCGAACATGATTCCCAAGGGCCTGATTGGAGCGGTGGATCGTGGCGAGACGGTGCTCACGGCCGAGCTACCGCCGGGCACCAACATTGAGCAGACCACGGCGGTGACCAAAGAGCTGACGCGAATCCTGCTCTCGAAGAAGGAAGTGAAGCAGGTTTTTGCTTCGATCGGCACGCCCTCGGGCAACACGGTGCGCCAGACCACTCAGGGCGGCGTCAACAAAGCCAGTCTGTACATTATTATGGTGCCGCGCAGTGAGCGCAGCATCAGTCAGAATCAGTTTGAAGAGCAGATCGGATTGGAGCTGAAAAAGGTTGCCGGAGTCAGGCTGGCCTTTGGTGCGGCGGTCGGTTTGTCGGGACGCCTGACCATGGTGTTAACTGGCGAGAACGGGCCCGAACTGACCCGGACCGCCCAGAAGTTGCTGGGCCAGATGCGGGGGTTGCCTGGACTGTATGACGTGAATTCTTCCGCCGCCCTGCAGAGACCGGAGATCCTGGTGAAGCCCAACTTGGATCTGGCCGCCGAGCAAGGTGTGTCGGTCAACAGCATTGCTCGCACCGCTCAGGTAGCAACCCTGGGCGATGTAGAGCAGAATCTGGCCAAGTTTGATTTGAGCGATCGCCAGATTAACATCCGCGTGCAGTTGGACCCCAAGTATCGGGACAACCTGGAGACACTGCGCAATTTGAAGGTAATGGCGTCCGGCAATCGGATGTTGCCCCTGTCTAGCGTGGCTGAAATTGAAATGGGCCAGGGACCGTCTCAGATCGACCGCTACGACCGAAAGCGCAAAGTCAGTCTGGACGGCAGCATGCGTCGCGGCGTGGCACTGGGCGACGCCATGCGCGACATCCACAAGTTGCCGATTTTTGCCAACCACGAACTGCCCAAAAGTGTCAGCGAGAGTCCGGCCGGCGACGTGGAGATCCAGAAAGACATTTTCTCCGGATTTGCCTCGGCGATGGGAGCGGCCGTGCTGATGATCTACGCGGTGTTGGTTCTGCTCTTTTCAGGCTTTGTCCATCCGCTGACCATTATGGTGGCGCTGCCGCTCTCGATCGGCGGCGCCATTATGGGGCTGTTGGTGGCCCAGGAACCGCTGGGGATGTATGCCCTGATCGGTATTGTGATGCTAATGGGGCTGACCACCAAGAATTCGATCTTGCTGGTGGAGTATGTGCTCACCTCGATGTCCCGGGGAACGCCGCGCAATCAGGCCATTTTTGAGTCGGGCGAGGCGCGAATGCGGCCTATTCTGATGACCACCGTGGCCATGATCGCCGGAATGACGCCGATTGCACTGGGCATTGGGGCGGGCGCTGAGGTGCGCAAGTCGATGGCGATCGCCGTGATTGGTGGGTTGACCACCTCTACTTTGTTGACCCTGGTGGTGGTGCCGGTGGTCTTTTCCTACCTGGATGGGGCCCTGGATTGGGTGCGCGAGCGATTTCAAGTGGCGGGGAGAGATTCAGGGAGCCCGTTATGAGGAGAACTCTTACGACCTTACTGATGGTGGGTTGCGGATGGGCGGCCTGGGGACAGCCCAGGCCCTACCAACCGCAGGTGCAGCACAGTGAAATGCCCCAGCCGGTGGTTCTGCCGCAGGTGGCTGCCCCAGCTGAGGTGCCTGCCAGCCTGGGCTTGCAAGACGCACTTAAAGTTGCCTTTCGCTATCAGTCAGCCCTGCGCGTGTCGGAGTCGCAGGTACGCGGCGCCCGGGGGCGCCGACGGCAGACCTCGGCCGGGTTGAATCCGCGCCTGAGCTTGAGCAGCACCTACAATGAGGTGCTCATCAACAGCGCCGATGCCTCGGGGTTTGGTAGCTTTTTGGGAGCAGGGGGGTGGAGTCACAATGCCACCCTGTCTCAATTGTTGTATGATTTTGGGCACACTCGAGACCTGACCCACGCTCAAGAAGAGATGGAAAAGAGCGCTCAGTCCGGGTATGAGCAGGCCCAGTCCGACCTGGCCTTGCAGGTGAAACAGGCCTACTTTGCCTGTTTGCAGGCTCAGCGTTTGATCAAAGTGCAGGAGGACGCCCTGGTCAATCGTCGCGAGCACGTCAAGGAGGCGCGCTCTCGCTTTGATGCCGGTCTGGGCCTGCCCAGCGACGTAACACGGGCTGAGACGGCCCTGTCGGCGGCTCTCTTCAACCTGACTCAGGCTCAAACCACGGCCGCCAACAATAAACTCCAGTTGAATCTGGTGCTGGGACTGGACCCGCGGGTGCCCATTGTGCTGCGCGAGGAACAGGAACCGCTGCTGCCCTTCAATACCCCGGAAGAGCTTTTTGAACTGGCCCTCAAGCAACGGCCGGAACTGATTCAGTTTCAGGCCAACCTGGCCTCCGCTCAGGCGGCCCTGGACGCGGCCCACACTCAGAGTTCCCCCTCGGTGTCGACCAATATGATCTATCAGAATCGGCAGAACCCTTCGTTCCAAACCTTGGGCCTGAACCTGGCCATCAGCTTCAATGCAGTTGATGGTGGCCTTCAGGATGGCAAAGTGACCGAAGCCACCGCCAACGTGGACAAGGCGCGGGCCGAACTGGAAGGTACCCAGCAGCGAGTTTTGAGCCAGGTGGGTCAGGCCTATTTGAACCTTAAGAATTCGGACCAACAGTTGACCTCGGCTGCGGCCGAGGTTGCCAATGCCAGCGAGACTCTGCGTCTGACCAACGGACGCTACAAAGTGGGGCTGGGCATCTTTTTGGATGTGCTCGATGCACAGTCAGCCGTTTTGACCGCCCAGACCAACCAGGTCAACGCTCTGGCCCAACTCTATCTGAGTCGGGCCGCCCTGGCCCGGGCGGTGGGGATTATTCCCTCGATTGGGAAGGTGGACGAGACCAAGGATTGAAAGTAATTCAATCTTTTACCGGGAGTTGGCCACACATGAATCGTAGTCTAGACGAACGACTGGCGCGAATGCGCGCGCATTTACACTCGGCTATGCTGGACTGCGCGATGTCGGTGGGGCAACTGGCCTCCAATCTGGGCCTGGAGTCGGCCGAAGTGTTGACGGGCTATCTGTCGGGACGCGAGCCGATGCCGGTGTGGGTGCTGCTGCGTCTGGCCCAACTGACTCAGAAGCCGCTGTGGTGGTTTTTTGACGAACCGCCCCAGGGAATCACCCTGGAGTCGGCCCAGATCGCTTTGCAGAATATTTCCCGGGTGCGTCTCTATCTAGAAGCTTTGGAGACGGAATTTCAACTGGTGACCGCCAAGCATCGCAAGGAGTCGACTTTTACCAGCTACGAAGCCTCTCAAGAGTTTGCCGTGGAGCCTCCCCGTTCGGGCGGCGGCGGCGAGGTCGTGGACTTTAGCAAGTATTTGAACCGGGCCCGGGCCATTCTCAAACGAGAAGTGGAGTCAGAGGAGAGCGACGTGAGCGAGGAGTCGGTGGAGATGGTGGCCACCGGCTTGCTCTCGGCCGAGACCGGCTGCGCCGTGACCGATATGGTGGAGCGCCTGCGACGCCGCAATCGGGGCTCGCTAGAAGAATCGATGGAGTTGAACTAGCGGTTCCAGATCAACTGGTTTCCGCTGGGGCCGGGACGCACTTCGAGACGTTTGTCGATGCGCTGGCGGACTTCGGCCAGATGCGAGACGATGCCGATGATGCGCCCGTCTTTGTGGATGGGTTCGAGGGCCCAGAAGGCCTGGTCGAGACCGTCCTCGTCCAGGTAGCCAAAACCTTCGTCGATAAAGAGGGTCTCCAGCACGGCATTGTTGCCGGCCTGCAGAAAGCTGTCGGAGAGGCCCAGAGCCAGCGCCAACGAGGCCAGAAAGCTTTCGCCCCCACTCAGGGTAGATACACCGCGGGCCTGACCCGACAGGTGGTCGAGCACTTCCAGTTGGAGGGTGGGTCCGGCGCTCTCGAGTGTGAAGCGACCGCGAGTCATCTGGCTCAGGCGCTGATTGGCCGATTGCAAAACGCTCTCCATCTGTTGGGCCAACACCCATTGCTGAAAGGTGATGTGGAGTAGATTGTCGCCTTGAGCGGCTCGGGCCAAGCGGCGGAGTTGGGCCAGACGTGGCTCAAGGTGGAGAATTTCGACCACGGCCCGATCATAGTCGGCTACGTTGCGCTCGAGTTGGCGAATCTGCTCTTGGGCCCGGGCGACTTCGGCGTAGCACTGTTGCAGGTTTTGCTCGATCTGGTCGGGGGCGACGTCCAACTCATGCCAGTCTTCTAAACTCTCGTGATAGAGCTGTTCGGCTCGCTCCACTTCGGTCTCCAGGCGTTCTACTTGAAGATGGTGGGACTGTAGTTCTTGCTGAATGGAGTCGAGGTCGTGGAGGGCCAGTTTGTGGATTTGACGCCATTCTTCCAGACTGGTAAAGCCGTTGAGTTCGAGACGGGCGTTGACCAGATCCAGGCAGAGTTGGGTGCGCTGAGCGCTGAGTTGGATGCTTTTGCGGGCGGCTTCGGCGGCACCGGCAAAGGAGGCGAAGAGGTGGGTGTCTTGCCCAAACTGGACCTGATGAGTTTCGAGGCTTTTCTGCAACTGGTCCAGTTGCAGGCGGATGCGCTCTTTTTCTTGATGCGGGTCTTGCACGTCGTCGGGCACCAGTTGGCGGCGTTCCTCCACGATGGCCTCGGCCTGGGTGAGGGCCTGCTGGGCCACCGCCCGGGCCTGTTGCCATTCTTCGAGTTTGCGCTGTAATTTGCGCACCCGGCGCTGGTCACGCTCCTGGTTTTGGCGGTAATTTTGCAGGCGCTGCAGATCGCGCTCCAGGTCGCGCAGCGACACGGTGATCTGCTGCACCTGGGCGGCCGCGTCGCTGAGCACGGGAGTGTTACGGGCTTTGTCGCGGGCGGCTTCGAGACGCTCTTCCAGGCGCACAAGGTTGATCTGATGCTCGTGCTCTTCTTCTTCGATCTTTTCGGCCTGTTTCCAGGCGATGTCGAGCTGCTTGCGCAACTGCTCCTGGCTGAGCTGGGCGGGACTTCCGCCGGCTGCGGCAGGATTGGGATGCTGACTGGAGCCGCATACGGGACAGGGCTGGTCGGCCTTTAATTGATGGGCCAGGGAGTGGGCCCAGTGCTGCTCGAGTTGGCGAGTTCGCTCGTGAAGGTCGCGCTCGAGCTGGTCGATGTGGGTAAGAATGCGGTTGCGCCGCTGGGCCACGTTGACCAGGCTCTGTTGCACCCTTTCCAGGCCTTGCTGCAGCTCGTCTTGTTGGCGCTGTAGCTTGTGGCCGTCGCGCAGGACCTCGAGCTGCTTTTGTTGTTGGCTGAGTTGCTGGCGCAAGGCCTGTTCTTCCACTTCGAAGCGCTGAACTTCGAGCACGCGTTTCTGGGCCAGATCCAGTTCGCGTTCCATGATTTGACCTTCTTCTTCGATCTGATGCCAGGTTTGGCGGCAGCGCTGCAGGCGATCCTCGCCCTGTTGCAGGCGCTGGCCCTCGTTTTCATAGCGTTCCAAATCGCGCAATCGGGACACGAGTTGGCTTTGCTCGGTCTGAATCGATTCGAGTTTGGCCACCGTCTCCTCGGGGGGCTTGAGGGAGTCGAGCCGGTTTTGCAGTTCGAGTTCGGCTTCTTGGAAGTTGTCTTGAGCCGCCTTTTCGTCGAGTTTGGCCTGCTCCCACTGCTCGACCTGGGCGGCCACTTTGAGGGCGGCGCCCATGCGTTGGGCCTGGGCCTGAAGTTCGCTGAGGTCGGCTTCGCGCTCGCGCAGGTGATCGAGCTGCTGGCGCACTCGTTGACGCTCGCGGGAACGCTCTGCGACCACGGCCGAGCGCTCACGATCCTCTTGCATGCGGGCGCTCTGCTCTTTCCAGCGCTCCAGTTGTGTTTCCAGGTTCTTGAGATGCTCGCTTTGCTGGCGCAGGGCCTCGCTGCCCGGTCCTAGCTGTTCGCGGCGGTTCCAGGCCTGGCGCAGCTCTTCCTCACCTTCGCTGAGGGCTTTGGCCAGCGCCTCCTGGTAGAGGCGGGGGGAGTGGGCGTGAAAGAGGGCGGCCAGAATCTGCTCGCGCTCCCCACTGGGGGCCAGCAGAAACTGGCGAAACTGGCCTTGAGGTAAAAGCACGGAGCGCCGGAACTGGAAGGCGTCCAGCCCCAGCAGGCGATGAATCCGCTGTTCGACGGCCTCGATGCCTTCGACGACCGGTTGGTCGGTTTCTAGGGGAGTGAGCCGCGCCGTAGTGAGGCTGCGTTCGACTTTCCAGCCCGAACCGCCGGCCTCAAATTCAAATTCGACGCGCGTGGGCGTGGAATCTGTGGCCAGATCGCAGCGGAGCTGCTGGGGGGAGCGCTCTCCCCCCGAGGAAACGCCGTAGAGACTGAAGCAGATGCCGTCCAGCAAACTGGTCTTGCCGGAACCGACGGGCCCGTGAATCAAGAAGAGGCCCTGAGGATGAACCGTCTGGAAATCCACCTCGGCCCGATTCCAAAAGGGGCCAAAAGCCTG
The DNA here is from genome assembly GCA_018780265.1 of bacterium. Lineage (GTDB taxonomy): Bacteria > Vulcanimicrobiota > Xenobia > Xenobiales > JADMJV01 > JADMJV01. The sequence goes on along the minus strand of JADMJV010000137.1, from coordinate 5,815 downwards.
CAGGGACAGGCGTAGGGGCTTCATGGTTCGACCTCACTGAAGAGATCGGCGAGCAGCAGGCGGGCTTCGTCGTCGAGCGACTCGCCCTGGACGGTCTGGTAAAACTGTTGGAAATTGCGCACCGGGTCGAGTTGTTGGAGGGTTTTCAGTTGCTGCTGGACCTCGGGACGCTCGATTCGCCACAGGTTGGGGTACAGGCTGCGCAGCCGTTGGATCAGGTCGGCGGAGAGCAGGTCACTGTCCTGACTCAACTCCAGCACGACAATGTCTTGGGGGTCCAGGGCCTGTTGAGGTCCTAGCAAGAGTCGTTCGAGACTGTCGCCAAAACGGTAAAAGTGGCGTTTAGGGTGGAGGGGGACCAGTTCGCTCTGGCAGTAGCCCTGGCTGTCCATCTCCATTTTGACCACCCCGCGCGGCTGGGGTGTGGACTCGAAATGAAAGGCGAAAGGGCTGCCGCTGTAACAAAGATTGCCTTCTTTTCCCAGTTTCTGGTGTTGGTGCAGGTAGCCCAGGGCGGCGTAGTTGATGCCTTCGAAGCTTTTGGGATTGACGGTGGAGTCGAGTTCGCCTTCGAAAGGGCGCTCTTCGCCGCAGGGTTGGCCGCCTTCGACCCAGAGGTAGCCGGCCACGACTCCGCGCACGGCTCGTCGACGTAGGCGGCGAAAGCGGGTGAGGTGCTCCAGGACTACGTCGCCGGCGTGGCCGGGAGTGGGCACTTTTTCGGAGCGGAAGTGTTGGTCGACCTCGTGCACCCGCAGGTAGGGAATGACGTTGATGTGAGCGGGGCCGTCGGCGTCCTCCAGCATGATGGGGGAGAGGGCCTGCTCGATGTTGGTGACCAGTTGTAGTTGGCGGCGCTCGTAGAGCCAGGAACCGAAATTGAGTCGGGAAACGCCGTCGTGTTGGCCGGGGGCCATGAGCACACGCACTTTGCAATCCAGGAGGAGTCTTTGGAGGATGTGGTCGAGCAGATGCAACGCTTCTTCACTGGGGTTGGAACGCTCGAAAAGGTCGCCCAGAATGATCACCAGGTCGGGCCGAAAATCGTGCGTCAGCTCGATCAGTTGATCCCCAAAGGCCTGTTGGTCTTCCAGTAGGGAGATACCCAGCAGGCTTCGGCCTAGGTGCCAGTCGGATGTATGCAGTAGCCGCATGGTGGGGGCTGTTCTACGCGGGTGGCGTTTTCCAGCCCGCTTAACTGAGATGTTTTTTGGCTCAGGCCCTGGAGAATCGAATCGGCCAGTTGGGCAGGAAAGTCCCAGGGCAATTGGGCCCTTACGCTGGCAATCACCTGGGGGGTTTGCTCCACCAGTTGACGGATCATGGGCAGCACCTGGCCTTTGAGTTTGCAGGCCCGGGCCTGATTGAGCCAGTGCTGGGGCGTGATTTGATCCCAGGCATATTGGCCGTCTACGGCCATGGCCATGTCCTGGTTGGCATTGGGATAGCTGGAAACCACGTCGTAGCGGGGGGCCAGCCGGAAGCGCCCGCCCGCTTCGACGAAGATGCTGAAGTTTTTGGCGTGGCCGTCGAGAGCGGCCAGCAGCCAGTAGACGATTTGGGTGCGGAAGAAGTCGAGTCTGTCCTGGTTGGCCTGGGCCGAGCCCAACAAGAGGTCCATGATCTGCTTGATGCCCGGCCCGCCGTCGCGTTGGTAGCGCTGCTGAGAGGGCACGGCCAGGGCCTGGCACATGTCTTCCGTGGGGATGCGCAGCAGGCGAGTGCCGTCGCTGGACCAGCGCCGGTCAAAGCGCTCGACGGCCAGGGCGCCAACGGAATGCAGTTGGGAGTTGACGGTGGGGATGCCGTAGGCCTTGAGGATGAGTTGGCAGAGATACTCGTTTTCTGCGTTGTCCAACTTGAAGATGTGAGTGGTGGGCGTGGAGTGGGTGGGCATTCTCCATTGTCCCTGGTAGAAGAGCAGGGCGGTTTTTTCTTGCACTCCGGCCAGGGCCACGCGAAAGTGGTGCCGGAGGCAGCGCAAGATGGGCGTGCGCGGCACGATTTTGAGAAACTTCCCCAGGGTTTCGGGACGCAGGGGGACGCCCGATACGCGCTGCGGGGCGCGCGGGATGTGTTCGGGAATCAGTTGGATGGCGCCGGCGCAATCTCGGCCCAGTTCGCTGAGGATGTCCCAGGGGGCCGAGCTTTTGACGCCCAGTCGGGCCGCCAGACGGGTGCGCATGGCCGGCAAGTCGGGCAGGAGATTGTCGAAGAACGAGGTAACCACGCCGCCTCGGTAAGCGGGCCCGCGCATGGGCATGGATAGGGACAGGGGGCGACTACCGGGCAGTTGCAACCAACTGGATTGATAGAGAAACTGGTCCTGGTGGTTGGCGTTGAGTTGCCAGGAGCCCACCGGCTCCCCGTTCATCAGGCACTGCAGGCGCGCTTTGGGCACCCCTACCACTCGGTTTCAGAAATGAAGATTTTTCTTTTACGGACCACCAATTCAAGGTCAAGGGCGGACAGAAGCTGAAAGATTCGCTCGAGTTTGGTGGACTTGGGATCGGTTTCGATGGCCGATATGGCACTTTGGGCAAAGCCGGCCTGGTCACCTAACTGCTGCTGGGTGAGGCCCTTTTGGCTTCGCACGTCCTGGATCAGGCGACCCAGCTGGCGCAGAGTGACGATTGGGAAGTCCATCGTGCTCCTTTATCTGGAATTCCAGATAAGCCGAGCATACCATGATTTTGGGGGCATGGGAATTATCTGAAATTCCAGATAGTTAAGCAGGACTTTGGGGCAACTGTGGAATTGAAATTAATTCACTTCCGGAGAGCGGTCTGGCATGTTTCTTTCTGGCAAAAGAGTCCGTAATTTAAGTAAACTGGCGGGGCTTCTACTGGCCTCGGGCTGCCTCTACTGGGGAGGGCGATTGGCGATGGCCCATTCTCGTCCACCCCTGACTCACCTGCCCGAGAATTTACCAGCCAGCGTGATTCTGGCCTCGAACGAATGGCTGCCGCCGACCTGTGCGGCCGACGCTTTGGTGGACCCCCGTCTTCACGCCCAGGAAGAGACCTGCAATCAGCAAGGCATCTATCCGGAACAATTGAGTGATTTTGAGTTGGTTGGGCACAACTGGAGTTACTCCAGTTTGGAAGGGTTACAGCGTTCCCAACGGGAGGCCCGCCCGGCCACTCCGGCTCAGGCGAAAGAGTTGGGCTGGGATGGTAAGACGCCCGTGTGGGGGATGTTTGCGCCGCGCGGCCTGAAGGATATGCTGCCGGCGGGGTTGAGTCTGTCCCCCGAAGTGAGAGCCGTGGAGGGTCGCCTGTGGCCGGAGCAGCGACGCGGTCAAGTGGTGATGCATCTGTCTCAGGATTTCACGGTGAGTCCCGATTCTTCGCTGGAGGAGGGCTGGAAACACCTGCCCTCGGCACCCGTGATGGGATGCTTGCGCAAGGAAGTGGCTGGAGCGATTTTTCGGTCGCGCTCGGGTTTGATGCAACGTCTGCTCAATCCCTCGGAGCACTGGTTGGCGGTGTCCGTGGATACGGAACTGACAGCTTCCGGGCTGCAGTCGGTGTGGAATCGGGTCCAGATGGGCTGGGTTCCCATGGCGCTGTGGGGCGATTTTTCCGTGAGTCAGATAGCCTCGTCTCGAGACGTGGGGATGTCAGGCGATGACAAAGGCACTTTGTATACGGTGGGCCTACCGCCCGCAGTGGGCACGGCCACACGTCCCTGGGAGGGCTGGCAGGCCCCCGGCAAGCCGGAAAACTGGGTAGGAGCGGGCCGACTGCACTGGCGGGTCGGTGAGTCTTTACGCAGGGTGGAATGGGTGGCTCAGTTAGAGCCCGGTCAGGTGTTGGTAACCTTTGGCTGGGCCGAGGCCGCGCCAACAGGCGAGGAGGGCGAGGTGGCGACCATGGGGCCCGATTTGGAGACCCTCTATACGCCTCGTCCCAACGTTATCGCAGGCCGTTAAGTTCGCGCCATCTGGGTCGAGTGAGTTCCATCCAGACTTTGGGAGTGGTGTCGGAAGATTCCATCCAGGGCTGTCGTTTGTCGCGAGGAATGATTTCAAAGCCGCATTTGCGGAAGCAGCGCTGGGCACGGGCATTGAATTCGGCGGTGTCCAGTTCGATGCGCCGGCATCCTTTGCGCTCAAAGAGGAAATACAGGGCCAATTGGGTGGCCGATGTGCCCAGTCCCTGGTTCCAGCTTTCTTTTTTTCCCAGCAATATGCCGATGCGTCCGTTGCGGCCGATGTCACCCTGGAAGAAGGCGAAGCGCACAAAGCCGATGAGGCGCTCCAGGGGGTCGCAGATGGCCAGCATGCTGCTGCGAGCAGCGTCCATTTCGGCCAGGTAGATTTTTCCGAGGCGCAAGACGGACTGGTCGTCTTGTTCGGTGCCAAAGGCCAATCGGAGAATTTGCGGGTCTTCCAACCAGCGGCCGATTTCGACGAGGTCGTAGGCGCGCAGAGGCCGGATTAAGAGTCGGCCGTCACCGCTTCGCACGGGCCATTCTGACGGTTTGCGCAGCAGACTGAGCATCGCGTAGAATTCACCACTCAAGCCAAGAAGCCTGGCACAAGCTTTGTTTCCTGCGGGACCAGGAAGGCTTTGTCTGGATCCCGAACACGCAGGCCCCATGTCAGAGTCCATCACAAGAAGCTCGGATGAACTCGCTACTCAGGCAAATCAGAGGATCCTGCAAGGCGACGTAGAGGGTGCTCTGTCTTTGTTTAAGGGGCATTTGAAGGATGACCCTTTTGATCCCAAGGTGGTCGGTCTGGTGGAGAGTTTGCTGCTGGCGCCCGATCAGGGTCGTGGCCTGGTTGACTTTTACCGAGACCTGCAAAAAACTTATCCCGACGATTGGCGCCTGGTGGTCAGTCTGGCGCGAGCCTATTCCAAGACGGGTAAGGATTCACTGGCGGTGGTGCAGTTGCAGAAGTTGCTGCGCACCGACAGTCAGCATGCTGAGGTTTGGATGGAACTGGCCACCTGTTACCGGAGGCTGGACAAGATTGAGTTGGCTTTGAGGGCCCTGAATAGTTTGATCGATATTCAGTCGACCCACGCTCCGGCACACATCGCGCGTATCCGCTACCTGGTGGAAGCGGGCGACCTGACCGAAGCGGCAGCGGCCTCGATCTTCAGTCTCGAAGTTGGCGGACTGGAGCATTCAGTGCGCGACTGGATCGACAAAGTGAACTTGATGTTAGAGCAAGGTCTTCGCCCCGACGACGACTTGCTCTACCGCTAGTCCAGTCTAGTTGTCCGTATTGTGCAGGAGTTGGACCATCTTCTTGGCCGCCTGGTCATCGCCGCCAATTTTCATGAAGCTTTGGAAGGCAACCCGCGCTTCGTCCCACTGGCCTAACTTGTAGCACATCAGGGCAAAGTTGTAGGCTGCTTCCTTGTGCTTGGGGTCGAACTTGACGGACAGACTGAATTCCTTCTTGGCCTGATCGAGGAATGACTCATTGTCGGACATGGAAAGCCCCAAAGTGAAATGCACATCGGCCTGCTTGGGGTCGGGCCCCACGGCTCCCGCCTCAGGCTTTTTCATGAACGGGGCCAGGAGTTTTTTGAGGAAGCTCTCCTTGGGCTTTTCCCGGCTAATGAACGCCTTTTTGTCCGGTGGCTTGCGAGTCTTGGAGAACTTTCGCACCTGGAACTGCGGCTGTTTGTCGTACGTTTTGCGCTTGTTGTTGTCGCTGAGGTTGTTAAAGGCCTCAACCAGTTCTTTCATCTTGTCCTCGGCCACGTTTTTGTCGCCTTGGTAGACGTCCGGGTGGTATTTCTTGGACAGGTTGCGATACGCCTTACGGATCTCTTCCGCTGGTGCGATGGGAGGC
>JADMJV010000132.1 GCA_018780265.1 bacterium | reverse complement strand
AAAGCCGAACTCTTGCGGCGAGACGGCTATCGCTGTAAAATTCCCGGCTGCCCCCACCACCTGGAAATTGCCTTCACGGCTACGGACTGCTCTATTGCTGAGCGGCGCGCCACCTTAAGCAGTCAGGCTCGGAAGTGGGCGGTGTCGGTTCGGCGATAGGAACTCGTCCCGTCGAAGGGAAGTGGCCACGATGAAACCATTGATTAATCTGGACGAGCTGACATTGACCCACGAAGCGCCGGTGGGAGACAAGTTTCAGAGTAGTTGGGCCGATATCAGCGGGAAAATCGGAGCCAAGAATCTGGGCTACAATCTGAGCGTCATTCCGCCGGGCAAGCGAATTTGCCCGTATCACAATCACCACGTTCAGGAAGAGATGTTTTTCATCTTGGAGGGCGAGGGAACGCTGCGATTCGGGGATCAGGAATATGCCATTCGTAAATTTGACGTAATCTCGTGTCCTCCGGGCAAACGCGACGTGGCCCACCAGATCATCAATACGGGACAAGCCGAGATGCGCTTGCTGGCCCTGAGCACCAAGGAGCGAGCGGAGATCTGCGAATACCCGGATTCCGACAAAGTGGGCGTGTACGTGGGCGAATACGGCAACCAGGACATTCGTAAGCTGTTCAAATTGGGGCACGCCGTCGACTATAACGAAGGCGAATAGTAGGTCCAGAACGCTCTGGCGATACCACGACGTTCATAAAGCCGGCCGTCATCGTAGTATGTCACTGCGCCGCTCGCTACAGCGCTTTGCCGGAAAAATGTAACGATACAGGTCGAAAAAGGAGGAGCTTCCCTGTCAGGCTTCAATCGGGAGTTGGTAGCGCAAAGCGCCGGCGTTGGTCAGGTGAGCGGCGCCTTGTCCGCCGGATTGCCGCCTTGAGCACGCCACGCAGCTACTTAGCCCTGGGGTTCTGGGCGCTCATTCGGAACTGGATTTTGGCGCCGGACGAGGCGGTCAGCGCAATTGAAGGCCTTCCACCAGGCAGCGAGTCCCTTTGACCGCATTGAGCAACACCACCCCGCCGCGTTTCCCCCTCCAGTTGCCCGGGGCGGTGAATCTGCGCCTGGTCTGTCCGCCGACCTGGATCTGACCGGCACCTCCCGCAATGCTCAAGCGCACTTCGATCGAATTGAAACCGTCCAGACTGAGGGGGCGGCAGGCCTGGAAGTCTTCCCAAGGTGCGCTCTCCAGGCTGGCCGCCCGGGCCACTCGTATCAAGCGCAATTGGTAGTTCTTGGTGCGGGGCTCGAGCAAGATCCCCCAGGGTTGACAAAAAACCAGCAGGCGTGGTCGACCCTTGAGGCGGAGCAGGCGAAACCGCAGCGTTTCGCTGGTGTGGAATTGGCGGTTCTCAAAAATGGCTCCCGAACGTAGCGTGGCGTCTCCGTTGGGATCACCCAGGCCCAATCCTTTGGCCGGAAAGAGACCACACGCCTCCACTAGTTCCCAGCCCGGACCCGGCACTCCACCCCCAGCGGCAAATGCTTCGCGGGCCAGATCGCGCTGGGCTGACAGGTAGCTTTGGCGGGTGCGGTAGTTGACCCCGCAAAAGACCAGGCTGAGTAACAGTACGGCGATTCCAGCCTGCTTCCAGCGGCGCCGATTCGCCACCGGGTTGGGTTTGGAGACCTGTTCGGCCAGAGTGCGTCCCCAACTGGTCAAAAGGTGGTCGGCCCGATCGGAGCCGGACCGCTTTTTCTTGGGTCGGGCCGGCGACGGTGCCATCTGCAGGCAGACTTCCTCCAGAGCCTTGCGCATGGTGGCCGCGTCTGGAAATCGCTCGTCCAGGTCTTGACGGACACTGCGGTCCACCAACTGGCCAAAGCTCTCGGGCACATCGGGCTGAACCGAGCAGACCGGAGGGATGCTGAGCGGTTTGGGGATCTGTCCGGTCAACAACTCAAACAGGGTGGCCCCCAGCGCATACAAATCAGAACGCGGTTCGGGCTGACCCTGCAATTGCTCCAGCGGGCAGTAACCCACCGTGCCCACCAGAGTGCGGGCGGCAGCCTGGCTATGGAATTCGCGGGCCAGGCCAAAGTCGACCAGAAAGACCAGGTCATCCTGACGTCGAATGATGAGATTGGCCGGCTTGATGTCGCGGTGGATCAGCGGCGGGGATTGATTGTGCAGCGCTTCCAGGATTTTTAGCACCTGGATGCCTACCTCGGCCACCATGTCGGGGCGCAGTCCCAGCGGCGAGCGGTCCAGCAGCAACTCTAGACTGTGGCCCTCGACATACTCCATGACAAAAAACGAGCGCGATTGCTCCTCAAATGCGTCCACGAAGGCGGGAATTCCGGGCTCGTTGAGTCGGCGCAGGATTTCGATCTCTTCCTGAAAGCGACGAAGAAAGAGCTCATGTTTATCGTTTAATTCGGTGCGCAGGGCTTTGATGGCCACCGGCCGCCCTTCGGAAACACCCCCACGCTCGTCTTCTCCCAGGTAGACTTCGCCCATACCACCCTCGCCGAGCGGACGTAGCAGGCGGAAGCGGTCTTTTAACAGGGTTCCCATCTCCAAAGACATTGAGGATGACATTCGCTTGAGGAATCTTTCTGCCCCCCTCAACTTCTTGGGCAGTGGGAAAATCGAGCCCTGAGCAAGAATCGCAAACAACCATGAGCACGGATTTGCGCTATCTACCCCCAAACGTCGTCCCCTACCTCAATGCCCTGAGTCACAAGGGCAGCGACCATCAACTGGAGTTGGACGGATTTCTGTTAGCTCTGCAACAGTTTTCCGATTGGTGGGCGTTTCAGTCGGGCTATTCGATTGACGAAGAGGAAGATGCTCAGTTTGACAATCTCAAACTGCTCCACCAGGAGGTTCGCCAGGCTCTGGAGATTCCGGACAAGCAGGCTCAGCTCGATCGATTGGTCCCTGACCTCTATCAGATAGTGACCCTGATGGATCATGTCAATGAGCGCCGCGAAGCTCCCCATTACTCACCTCAACTGACCGTCAATGATTTCTTGCTGTGTGGCGCGGCCTGGCTCAAAGACCGGGCCGACGACGCGGCTGTCGAGTCACGCCTGGATCGTCTGCAGGCATATGTGGGGGTGCTGCGCCACGCCTTTATCGGCAACAAGTCGCGCCTTTTGCCGGAGGTCGTCGAAGCTTTGGAGACCGGCCTGGCCCATTTGCGCAAAGGCATGGAACAGATCGATATGGACGACCGAGGTAGATTTCAGGACGGTCTGGCTGCCATAGCCGAGGGGGCCGAGATTATGCAGTTCCTTATCGATTGGCAGCGTCAGGACGTCGGTAAACAGATCGAGAGCAACCCTCGGTTTACTATACCTGGTGCCGGCCCGGCCTTTCAGGAGGCCGTCGAGCAGGCACGCCAACTTCCCCGTGAGCAGTGGCGCCGAGGGATTCGCTATTTAGAGCAGAGCGTAGTTCCTCAGATGGAAGCCAGCTGGGATTCGATGCGCAACCGCATTATCTGGGAGCCCAATCAACGCCTGGCTTTGTGGGAAGAGATTCAGTTGGGCATAGACGACGTTAAGGCGGCCGTGGCCGATCTTAACGACGCGGAAATTCCTGGTGGAGAAGCTCTGGATGGCCTGGAGCAGGCTCTGGAAACGCTCTCGCTGTCCTTTCGGCAGGCTCGCGACCATTCGCTGGCCCATCAACATTTGATGGGGACCCAGGCTGGTCACTATATGGAAGCCATTTTTGGAGCCCTAAACCAAACGTTGCCATTCCTGGCCTTTCCCGAGCTCTTTCATGCCAGCCCCCCGCCCGAAGCCTGGAAGCCAGTCGTGGAAGCCATGCTCGAGTTTGGCGTTGACCTCGAGCCCGATCACCTCTTCCGGGCGTGCTGCTTGTTGCTGCAGTTCTTCCCCCCTCCCAGCCAGCAATCGAGCGAGCAGGCTTGGACCTGCCCTTCCTGCGGTCACTCCAACCAGCCCCAAGTCGTGCGCTGCTCCAACTGCCACATCGCCCCCGTCAGCGTCAGCGCCACCGTGTGGAGCGGCTAGAATTCGCCAGTCACAAGATGTTGTTGTAAGAAGTCGCCCACGGTTTTTTGATAGGCTCGACGGGCCATGAGCGAGGCCCGGCAGTGCAGGCTGTGCGGCGCTATCCAAAGTTGCTTGGGGTGGGCGGCCTGATGGTAGAGTCGTTGCGACGTTGCCAGCGGGAGGCTCCAGTCTAGCTGGTCATGGATCAGGAGCAAAGGCCGACCCACCTGGCCAATGGTCTGCAACGGATCTACCAGATTTACATCGAGTTTCCAATCGTTTTGCAAGTGGTTCAGCACCCAGGGATAAACCAGGGAGGCGAAGGGCCCTGTCAAAACCCAGCAGCGTTTCCAAACAGCCTCCTTCAGAGTTGCGAAGCAGGCCTCCAGGCAGGCCGCCTTCAGGTGTTGGTCATGCCGCAGTGCCGAAACCAACGCCGCGGCGCCCAGGCTTTCGGCCAGGGCCCCCAGGGGGAGGCATTTCAGGTCGGGGCGACTCTGGATGTAGTCTATCGCGGCCGACACGTCCAGGGGTTCGTGAACCCCCAGGCTACAATGACTGCCTGCGCTTCCTCCCCGTCCCCGAAAGTCGAAGAGCAGACTGGCAAAGCCTCGTTTGTGCAACCAGGCGGCTTTGCGAAGCATACTTCGACGAGTGCCGAAGATACCGTGACAGGTCAGGATAAGACCGCGGGCCTTGGAGTGGGGGAGGATCCATCCAGAAAGCTGGACACCATCGCGGCTGGAAAAGACCACCTCTTCATAAGCCAGGCCAAAAGTTGACGGGGTAGCCTGCGAAGGCCAGCCTGCGCGTCCGCTCAGAACGACTTTGATGAGCGCCCGCAGGGGCCACTGAACCAGTTTTAGCACCTGGCTCGGGCTAGGCTTCGGCCAGAAGACGCCCGCCCCAGGCCGCCATCTCTTGCAGGCTGGCGGCGGGTAGGTAGATGGAAAGTTGGCCGGACTCCCGCGAGAGGTGGGCTACCTGGCCGTCGGGCAGTAGAATCTGGCTCTCTTCAGCCGGGCTGCGGGGAGCCTCCTGGAGATGCTGCACCATCAGACCTCGGCCGTCCTTGACGCCATAGTAGCTAAAAGTCGAATCGTTCAGAATGAAGTCGGCCAGCGGCCGCTCTCCCCCTGGCGACAACAGAACTTCAGGCTCCAGCCCCGCCAAAAGTTGGCTGGCCGTCTGCAAGGCGGCAAAATCCTGAGGATTGTCGTAGACAAAATCGAGCGACCGAAATTCCAATGGCTGGCCGGCACCCAGGTCTTCCATCAAGAGCGGCCCGTTGAGACTGCCGGTGCAGGTTCTTCCTGTGAAATCGGTGGTCTCGACCGAAGCCGGGGTCTCAGGCTTGCGAGCCGGAGGAGCCTTGCTCTTGCGGTTGTCCGGCGGCGCTGGCGGCGGCACCACCTGAGCCTTCTGCGAAAGGTCAAGCTTTGTTTCCAGAGACAACGAGGCTACTTCGGTGGCTACCTTGTTGTCGCTTTGCGGAAGCTGCAGGGGGTTGAAAACGGCCGGACGCAGCGCTGGTTTATAAGAAGCCAGCGAGGTACTGGCGGCCACAGGATTCATCTTCCGAGTATATCCCCGTGATACGAGTCCTGTCCACATCGAAACTTTGCTTCCTCTGGCCACAAGTCTTCATTGCCGGGTTACAGGCTTTTCTCGGCCAAGGGGCCAGAGCCAAAAGGGTGGAAGGGGCATGGCCTGATGCTGGCCGCCATGCTGCTCTTTGCTCTCACCTTGAGCCCACCTGAGAGTCGGGCCTTGGAGCTGTATGAAGAGTGGCAAGAAGCGCGGCTGCATCTGGACTCATACCTGAACGCCAGCGGCCAGCTGGTGCTGAGCATGTCACCCGCGCAGGCCGACGGCTTTGCCAAGGGCTACGAAGGGGTGTTTCCCGTCAACGAGGAGGGTTTTGCTCTTTTTGGGCAGGCCTTTGAGCAGGCCGACCGGGTTGCCCGCCAGGCCGACCAGGCGGGTCGAGTGAGCCTGCTCCAGGTTTGGCACGAATCCACAGCTGTGCAGGCTTGCTTTTACAGCTTGATGCCGGTGAGGGGCCTGGACCAACCCAGGTTTGCCGGGTCGTCTTTGTTTTTTGTGCAGCAACCACGCGATGCGTCAGGTGGAGTTTTCGAGCAAGACAGCCTTCCCCTGGACGGAGAGCATGACCCTGGTCACCTTTATCGTTGGGACTTACAACGGGGTGAACTGACTCGGGTCGGTTCCTGTGCCGGGAGTTACTCGGTGAACCAGGACGGCACTCAAGTGGGTCAGGCCAGGGCTGGCGAGATCTGGATTAATGATAGGCCGCTACTGGGTGAGGCGCCCTACCGGGTGGGTGGATTCGAAGTTCCACGCGAGGGGCGCTCCGTCTCTCAGCCGTCTCTGTCCGAAGATGGGCAGACCGTGGCCTTTGTGTGCGGTACTTACGTCGACCGCAGTCTTGAGGACAGTGGACTGGAAACCCGATACTTCTTGGTAATTTACAATCGACGCACGGGCAGTCGCCGGGTTTTGGCCGGACCCTGTAATTCTCTGAGCTGGCCCCAGATTTGTGGGGACGGCAGCCAGGTGCTGGCGGTTTGTAACGGCAAAGTGGTCAAGTTCTCCAGCGATGCAACCTCCGCCCGGGACTCGGGACTGGAGGCCCCCGACGGCCCGTTTCAGATAAGTCGCAACGGAGAACGGGTGGTGCTTCAAGGAAAACGGGGATTCTATCAGTGGGACCACGAGTTACGCCCGCTGATCGCCGACGAGGTGGCCTTGAGCGCCGATGGCAACACTTTGGCGCTGACCCAGAAAGGACAACTGTTTCGTCAATCCTGGACGGACGACCGAAAATTCCCGCAGGTCTTTCCTGGCGCCTGTCGTCAACCGGCTCTTAGTAGCGATGGCAGGCGATTGGCCTTCCTGGCATACTGCACCAAGGTTCCCGGTTGTGTACCCCTGTCGCTGGGCCAGGTCCATACCTTTTCCGCCTGGCGACTGGTGGTCAGCGAGAACGGGCAGATGCGCACTTTAGGGGGAGCCTTTGAGTGACCTCTCAGCGTACTGTCAGGCTTTGGTGCGCGAAGGAGAAAAGGAGTCGTCGGGTCGATTCACCATCGACTACGCTCGGGCCCGTAGCAACCTCTCGCAACATCTCTTTGCCGACCCCTCCAACTATTTGTTGAAGTTTGTTCAGCATGCGGTGGCTCAAAATGCGGCCAGCCTTTTGGTGCAGACGCGGCGTCAGGATATGCAGATCAGTTTTCAAGGCCGGGCACTGCTCCATGAAGACATTCACCATCTGAAGGAGTTGCTGGTGGATCCCGCTCTGGCGGCCAGCAGTCAGTGGCGCGATCTGATTTTGGCGCTGTATGCCGCTCAGTCCCTCGAACCGGACTTTCTTGTCTATGCCAGCATCACTCCCAGCAAAGGAGTGGGCCTGCTGCTGCATCATCATCGAGCGGATGTCATCGACCTGCCGGGTGGGCCTGCCGCGCAGTTGTTGTTGCTGAGGCGCACCTCGCGAGAGTCGTTTTGGCGTCGTCTCTTCTATTCGCCCCGCCACATCAGCCAGGATTGCCATGGGTTGGCCACGCGCTGCCGCCATAGCTGGTTGCCCATTGTGCTGGACAATCGCACCCTGGCTCCAACTTTGGCGCAGTTTAAACGCGGCTCTGTGGCCAATCTGGCCGAGCGCGTCTATCTATCCCGCAGCCAGCCGGACCACCTGTTATCCATGCCTCCCTTTTATGAACGCCCAGCCCTGATGTACGATCTAAACGGGCGCACCCAGAATTTGGATACATCGGGTAAGACGGTGCTTCATCAATGGCGTTGCTATGCCAGTCACGACAAGGGAAAACCCCTGTTTGATGTGAGCTACTCTCCAACTTCCACGCCAGAAGTGCGCGAGGGGCAGTTGACAGATCTGGTTTCTGCCCCTACCGGGCGGATTGCTGTCTATCGAGGCAGCCACCGGACCTACAGCGCCACGCGTGAGCAGAATTCCCTGATCGTAACGGTGGGGACGGAAGGCTTCACGAACAGCATTTTTTCCCACAAAGGCTGGTTCACTTCGGCCACTCCCTACCCGGCCGCCCAGGCCGTAATGGTTTGCCCCAGTCAACCCGAGCGCGAGGATTCACAGTTGTTGGTGTGCCACAAGGGCGTGCTGCTTGAGCCAGTGGCTGTTAGCTTGCCGCTCAAGGACATGCGGGTGGTGGTGGCTGACCCTCAGGCCCAGACCGACCTGACCGGCCTGCAGGTGGTGCGCGATGAGCGCTTTCACACTCTTTGTGAATGGGTGGCCAAGGAAGCCGGCAAGTTGCGCGACGAAGTGCGGCGCGTGCTGCGCTTTCACGACAACATCGGCCTATCGGAGTCGTTTGCGAAGCAGGTGAATCAATGCCACGGGCTGGGTCTTGAATAGGAATTAGAGGAATGAGGTAGAAGAGGTCGAGTGTGGAAATTCAGGGTTTTCAGGCTCCTCTTGTTCGTCCGCTGCTGCCCAAGCAGGTCGCTGAACTGCGCACCAAGGTCAACGAGCAGGTTGACCAATGCCTGAGCGGGCAAACCTATGATAAGCAAAATCTGGGAGAAAGCTTACAGCAACTGGCTCAGGCCGCGCGAGGGTTGCGTGCTCAGGCCACCACGCCTGATGCTCTGGCCATCAACAAAACCATCGGCCAGTTGCACGCCTCGGCCAACAAAATTGCGTCTTATGCCGCCATGTCCATGGTGGGAGGCGCCGCCGGTGTGGCTTCCGCCACCAGCCTGGAGTATTTGCAGGACCAGAAGGCGCTTTTCAATCAATCCCTCGAAAAAGTCTTCAGCACAACGGCGGTGGAGCAGGTAAAAATCGCTCAGGGGCCGCGCGAGGACCTGATTGAGTTTGTCGAGGTACCGGCCGGTCCTTTCAAGGCTGGTTACGACCATCACGAGGTCAACCTGCCGGCCTATCGGCTCAGCAAGTATCCCGTCACCAATCAGCAGTATATGGAATTCGTCAAGGCCACTGACTACAAATCGCAGGGCAGCTGGAGTGTGCCTGAGGGCGGGGCCTATCCCCCCGGGGAAGACTCGCCGGGTAACCACCCTTGCGTCAACGTGACCTTCTATGATGCCCAGGCCTTTGCCGGTTGGGCCGGAGTGCGGCTGCCCAGTGAGGACGAGTGGGAAAAGGGCGCGCGTGGCACCGACGGTCGCAAATATCCTTGGGGCAATGAGTGGCGTCCAGACCTGCTCAACTACGACAGCAGCGGGACCACTCCGGTCACCGCCTTCGAGAAGAAAGGCAACGTGTCGCCCTTTGGCGCGGTCGATATGGTGGGTAATGTGCTCGAGTGGGTGGACACCGGGCCCAGTCGGCGACCCGGAGCGGTACTGCTCAAGGGCGGCGCTTTTACCAACTACCTGCCCGAGAATCTCGATATTCAGCCCTTCGATTGCGTCCGTCATACTTCGGAGAGTCCTGAAAGTAGCTATGCCGGTTTTGGTTTCCGCGTCTGCAGCGATGCCAGCTTTGAACCAACGGTGTTGGACCCCAAGAGGCGCCAGAGCATGCTAAAAGAGGATGCGCCCCCTCCTGTTCCTGAATTTTTGCTCAAGGGTCCGCCTACTTTTGCCGATGCCAAACTCACCCGGCTAGAAGGAGTTGTGCGTGACCTGAAAGTCGTGCCTGAGGCCACTGACGTCAAAACCATGCAGCAGTTATTGCAAGAGATTTCCGCTCAGGTGCGCAGTAACCGGCCCCTTTCCGCCAGTAAAGAAACGATTCGGCAGCGCCAGGCCGTGAACGAAGTGATGGCCGCGGCCAACAAAATGGCTTACTTTGCGGCTTTTGTGGCCATCGGAAGTTCGCCTGCGGGAATGGCCCTGGCTTCCTGCGTGGATGGGTTGGACGAAAACTTCGAGACGCTCAAGTCCAAGTTGCCGCTGGCCATGCAGCATACCCAGACCACCATTCAGCCGGCGCAGGGCAATCCCGCCCGGTTGGATTGGGTAGAGATTCCCGCCGGCGAATTTACTTTTGGGCGGGACAAGGCCAAGGTTCACCTGGACAGCTACGAGGTGAGCAAGTACCCGGTGACCAACAGCCAGTTTCTTGAATTTATCAAAGATACCGGTTACAAGCCGGAAGGCGGCTGGAATGCTCCCGCAGAGGGGGCCTATCCGAAAGACGAGCATAGCGTAGGCGATCACCCGGTGGTTAGCGTCACCTATTTTGACGCCCAAGCCTTTGCTAAATGGGCCGGTGGTCGCTTGCCCACCGAAAAGGAATGGGAAAAAGCGGGACGCGGAAGTGAAGGTTTGCAGTTTCCCTGGGGCAACGACTGGCGGCCCGAAGCGGTTCAGCACGATGGCGAGATGACCTCGTCTGTCTATGAAAGCGAGAAGAAGGGCAACGTCTCCCCTTACGGGGTGGTAGACATGGTGGGTAACGCGCTGGAATGGGTCGACGACAGCACCCGCGAGCGCCCGGGTTCGGTCATTCTCAAAGGCGGCGCCTGGAGCAACGGGTCAGGCAGCTTGAAAGTGTTTAATAACGTGCGTCGCACCACCGAAAATCCTCAAGGCGCTTATCGGGGATTCGGATTCCGCATTGTGCGCGACTCGCAAGCCGAAAAGGCCTAGCGGGTCGTCAGGTCCGAGTCCAGTCCTTGGGTTTGATCCTTTTGGGGTAACTGGCCGGGCATCCAGAAGGTGGCCATTTTGCCCACACCGCGACCCACCAGGAAGCCAGGCACAAAGCCCACCGCTCCACCGCCCAGGGCGCCGCCTAAGGTTCCCCCCACCAGTCCCGCCAGTGAGCCCACCAGGCGTCCAGCCAGCCTGCCGGCCCGGAAGCCCACTGCCTCGTTGACGCGTAGACCGGTCGCTTCCATGGGGAACAAGGCCGTTTGGGCGGCCAGCAATCCGGCCTTCTTTACGGTGGCTCCACCGGTCTCGGTGGTATCACCTGCACCATAGACTTGGGCCATGGCCGAATGACCGGTCCAACCGGCTCGGGCGCCCATCACTGCGCCGACCACGGCCCCGGGAATACCGCCCACGATGGCCGCTCCCAGTCCACCCGCAAGGCCCATGGCAGTTGTGGCCAGTTTGCGGACCCCGCGGCTAACCTTCTTGAGTACATTGTCGCTGCGATACTCTTCCAGGTCGTGTACTTGCTGCACCACGCCTTTGCCTGGTTTGGTAACGCTTTTGCTGGCCGGCTTCTCTTCCTCTTCGGCCTTTTTCTCGTCTGCCTTGGGATCTTCGGATTTGGCTTCCTTCATGGACTCCATGACGCGGTTGGCCTCGGCCAGGAAAGTATCCTGGACATTGCGATGGAGCGGGGCGTCAAAAATCATCTCGCAGAACTTGCTGAAGTCCGTTCCTTGCAGGAAGCCCGTTTTAGACATCTTTTCGTCAAAGTCGAAGCGGTCGATGGGCAGGTAGAGGGTGGGCCCTTTGCGGCCTTCATAGTTTTCGCTGACTTTCTGAACCACCACCTGGGCGGCCGCGGCCTCGATCAATTTTTGGGCGGCTTCTTTGATCTCCGGCGACTTGACGCGGGCGTCGGCAACAATGCGCTCTGCCACCTGAATCACGTCGCGATTGTCCACGTCGAAGAGCAGGTTGAGGAAGGGGTTGATACCGTAGGTGGGGCAGGCGGCGATGGCGCGCTTGACTGAACCGGCCTGATCGGGATGCTCCAGGCACACCTTGAAAAAGCTGTCCAACGACCCCTGCAATTTCTCGGCCAGACCTTTGTCCAGGCGGTAGGCCCCGTAGGTATCGGCGTGATGGGACTCCTTGTTGCCACCAGGGGCCGAGGGGGCCTCGGAGAGATTCTCTACCAGGTAACGGGCAAACTCTTCGCCGCTGGCTTTACTGTGCTCGGGCTGGTGGAGATACTCAATCACCGAATTGGGGCTGCTGCCCTGCATCAGTTCGGGGGAGGCGCACAAGATGCCCACATCGCCGGTCCTGGCCAGGGCGTCGATCAACGAAGTGTTACCCATCAAACACGAGCACAGCATCAAATTCTCAATGAAAGGGCGCTGGCCTGTTTCCTGCTCCACGCGATCCAGGGCCTTGTGAATCGATCCGGCAAAGTCGTCCACCGACATGGCGTGATTGGCGGCCGCATTGTTGTGCTTGCCGTCGGGCAGCAGGCCTTTTTCGGCACCGCCGTGACCGCCCACGAAGAGGCGAACCTTGGCGTCGCTCTGGTTGGCCAGCAAAGTCTCGTAAATGAAGTCTTCCATGGTCTTAGGGTCGCTCATGACCGTTTCGGGGTCCATCTTTTTCAGGTTTTCCAGAGCCCCCGTCTGGACGCGATCGACCCGGAGATTTCGCTTATCGGGCAGGTCGCTGTGCATGGCTACGATGTCGATCTCTTTCGAAGAGCCCACTTCGGTCATGCGCCTCACCAGGTCGTCGTAGATGCCTTTGTTCACCGGGTCGAAAGGCGAGACATGATACACCATAAAGAGGTTGTCGCTGGGCTGGGAACCGTCAAATTCGGGAGCGGTGGCCCCGGCCAAGAAGCCGGTGCTGTTTAACTCAGACATTTGCGCCACTTCAGTCAGCCGCAAGGGAGTGCCGTCTTTAGTGAGGACCACGCACTCTTGACCCGCGGCCAGATTGAGATAGGCGCTGCGGTCAGAGGCCTGCATCAGCATACCCTTGAGTTCGCCATTCATGCTGCGTGACATGAGGATGGCCTCTTTCTTGACCAACTCTTCACAGGCTTGCTTGAAGTTCTTCTGCTCCTCGCTGGGGTTGGAAACGTAGCCTATGAAGCTTTCCAGTTGTTGACGGGTCACTCCCGCCGGCAAGGGGATTTTGCGGTCATCGTCGGGTAGGGTCAGCAGAATTTGCTTCTTCTGCTCCAGGGCATCGATCAATTTGGAACGGATTTCTACCTGATCGGGCTTGCCGCGCAGTTGGGCCATGATTTTGCCCTTGATACTGGTTTCCGGTTTCTCCGGCTCAAGTTCGAACGTGCACTTCAGTTCGGCTGCCTGGTCTAGCAACTTGCCCAAGGCCAGACGTTCGGGGGGAGAGGCCGCCAGGTCGGTGGGGAGCGCTTTCCAGGTGTCCACTTCACCGGCGGGTCCCATGCGCACCAACGCGTCGCCTCGCGACAGGACCACGGCCGCCCCGGCTGGATCGGTTTTGAGGAACTGGCCATCACGCTTGAGAAAATAGCGATTCCCATCCTGGGAAAGACGGCTCAGCTCGGAATAGTTGGCTTGCACCCCTTGGCTTGCCGCTCCGCCTCCGGCCAGGGCCACGTAGTCGGCCAATTCCTGGCTGCTCCGCAAGGATACCACCAGTTCATCTTCGCCCTGGAAACGGATCAGGCTCTCGTAGCCGGACTTTTGCGACCCCAGCATGCGGGCGGCCGCGTCTCGGCCGGGGTCTTTGCCCAGTTCTTTGAGTTTGGCAAAGAGTTGCTTGGGGGTCTCGCCGCCCTGCAGTTCCACTTTGTCGGCCTGTGGCTTGGGCTCCCCCGGCTTGTCGGGAGGGGTGGGCGGCAGCGGCCGGGCCATGGGCGTGGCGATTTGGGGCAGGCGGCGCAGAGGTGAGGTTTCCATGGGGCCATTATTAGCCATTGGCCTTGAAAAACCTTGAAAATTCCGTCAGTCTATGGCGGCCCTCACTTCGAGGGGATGGCTCGACGGGTCGCGAAATGTATTGAGTGAGCTTGCCTTCCTACATTCAAATCCATCTGGAGCAACTGAGCCAGAGTCTCGGCGACGAACTCAGACGCCGGGACGAAGAGAAGCTCCTGCTGGTGGAAGAGCGCGAGAAAATCTACCAGCGGGCGCTGGAGGTGAATCAGTTTCTGGAGGCTTTGCAACAGCAGAAGGATCTGGTCGATTCTGAACTGGTCCACGTGGGCATCAAACTGAAACAGGCCGTGGAGAGAGTGGATCAACTGGAGGAGCAGGTGGCCGGCGAATCCGCCCGTCTGGCCAATCTGCGCGAGGCGCTGCAGGCCGAGGCTCGGCTCTCTTCGCAGTTGACGCTGGAGAATGTCGACCTGAAGCTGGCCCTGGAGGCCGTCCGACTGAACGGCTCGGCCGAATCCAGTAAGGAAAAGGAGCTTCCTCATCTCAATTTGCCAGCCGAAATTGAGGAAGAAAATCGTCTTCCCGACCTGCATACTCTGGCCTACGAAGACCTTGTCACCGGGCTACCCAATTTTCGCTCGGGACTGCGCCGATTGACGGATGAGTTGGAGAGGGCGGTCCAGGGGCAGGTGACGGTGGCTGTGGTGGTCATGGATGTGGAGCGGTTACGCGAACTGAATCTATACCTGGGCCACAGCATGACCAATCAGGTGCTGCAACTGTTGCTTCCCCGAGTAACACCGCTTTTGCGCAAAGGAGATCAGTTCGTTCGCGGTCGTGACGATGAATTTTGGCTCATTTTGCCCAGTCCAAATCGGGGTCCGCTCGGCCTGAAAACGGCCAGTGAGTATGCTTCCGAACTGCTCAAAAAGATATATGAGGAGTTGCTGACCCCTCTGGAGTTGGAAGATCAGCGGGTCACCCTGGGTTTGTCGAGTGGGATTGCCTGCAGTCAGGGAGAGGAGGCCGCCGAGGCAGTGGTTGACCGGGCTTTGCTGGCGGTGGCCGCGGCCAAAAAGACTGGACGCAATCGAGCATGTCACTACATGCTGGAAATGGAGAAGCCCGTTCGCACCCGGCTGGCCATGATTCCCCAGTTGCGCCAGGCTCTCCATCGCGGTCAGTTTGAATTGCGTTTCCAGCCGATTTGGGAACTGGCCAATCGGCAGATGCGGGCGGTGGAGAGCCTTTTGCGCTGGGAACACCCCCTGAACGGCTTGAGCGAGCCTGCCACCTTTTTGGAAGCGGCCTGTGAATCAGGCCTGATCGTAGCCATTGGTGAGTGGGTGGTCTTGAACGTATGCTATCTCAGCAAGTCTTATCGGCATCTGCATTGGACCCTCAATGTGTCGGCCCAAGAATTATTACAGGCCGATTTTGTGGAACGATTGGGCAAGGCTATCGAGTCGGCCAAGCTGAGTAAGGGAGACCGTTTGATTCTCGAGGTGGGTGAGGCTCACCTGGTTCACGACAGTCAGCGCCTGCTGGAGGCCCTGAAAGGCTTGCGCCAATGGAAAGTGGGTCTGGCCGTCGACGACTTCTCTTTCGACACCCTGACTTTGCGACGCCTGCACACGCTCGGTGCCCACTACCTGAAATTGGGTCCCCAGATCACTCAGTCGGTTGCGGAACCGCTCTCTCAAAACTTGATCAAAGGCGCCGTGTTGGCCGCCGAGGGTCTGGGCATCAAGGTGATCGCAGAAGGCATCGAAAATCAGACTCAGTTTGACCAGTTGGCTCAATTGGGATGCCACTGGGGACAAGGATACTTTCTGGGCGCCCCGGTATCGTTGGCCGATCTCGAAGAGAAACTGAAATCTCGCGCTCGCCTATGAGGCTCGGGTTGGCCCGTAGCGCCACTCATAGAAGCACAGCACCGCGGCATGGCCCGGACCGGCGGAGGATTCGGCTGAGGCGTCCAACCATCCCCGCAGACTCTCCTGGTCGCTGGGCAGGCCAAACAGTTCCTCGGCTTCCCAGGAGTCGATCGGGGTGCGCTTTCTCCATGTCTTCCAATCAAGAGGGGTGTGCAAGCGATAAACCAAAGATACGCAATTGGCCGTATGCGAGCACACCAAACCCAATAAACTGGCCTGATCGATCTCGTGCGGTTGCAGGGCAAGTTCTTCCAGTGCTTCACATTCCAGGGCCTGCCATGGCGAGGCCGGCGGGTGGATGTGTCCGCTGGGCTTGACGTGTAGAAGCCCCCTTCCCTGAGCCACCAGAGCACTGCGACGCTCGATCACCAACTGGCCTTCGATTTCGGTGGCGGCGCACACGGCCAGCACGAGCGGGGCCTGGGCGTGGTTTAGGACCCCCAGTCCCAAGTAGTCTTCGTAGGTGGTACGAGCGACCTCAAGGTGCAGGCCATTTGGGTCGATGTGAAAGTGCAGGTACTGGTAGAGAGGCAGGTTCTCCACGCGCTGGCCGCGATCGCGGTGCTGGCGACAAACCCGCTGTATCTGCATTTGATCGGCCGGACTGAGGGGGATGGGGTTTTGCTGGCGATGTTGCAGAAATACTTGAGCGGGGTCCAGTTGACCCTGCCACCAAAACTCGTATCGATGATTCATAGACTACCTTGCAGGGCTTGCAGGCCTCCCAGCAAAACCCTTCACTGCCCGCATTTCGATTGAGGAGTTTCGCTGTGTCTTCGTTTCATTGTGGTTTGCAGTTTCGTGTTCGGGAAGGGCCTGACAGAGGGCGGGCTTTTCTGCTGGAACACCGCGAGCTGACTGTTGGCCGGGCCCGCACAGCCGGAGATCGCGCCCCCGGTTGGATTTTGCTCAACGACCCCCTGGTTCAGCGCATTCACGCCGAACTTGCCTGGCACGAGCAAGAAAATGCTTATCATCTGATTTCGCGTCCCGATGCCCGTGTGGAAGTCAATGGCGAGGCTGTTTCCAACGGTACGCTGCTGGCCGGGGATGTGGTGAAATTTGGGGACAGCGTGTTGGTTTTGCAGGCAGCTACCGCCGTGCTTAGCGCCGAGCCCAAGCAAGCGGTGCCGGTGACTGCGGTTGACTCGGGCAAGACCATCAAAATGACCCGTTGCAGCAAAACCCTGGAAGTGTTGAGCGGTGTGAGCAAGGGTGAAAAATTGGTCCTGAAAGGCTTAAAGATTCAACTGGGAGGAAACAACAACGAGTCGATCCCCCTGGACAAAACATGGTGGGACCAAGATGTGGTCATCCAGGACCCGGGTGTGCCCTTTCGCTGTATGGCCTGGCATTGGCAGGAGCAAGAAAAAGCCTTTGAAGTTTCTATGCTGCGCAGTGTACCGGTTCCTGTGTCCTTTGAGCGCTCCGTGGACGGCGTGGAATGGATGTCGGAAATGCCCTCCGGCATGGGCGCCGCCGTCCTCGTGCGCAGCCTGGACCGGATCCTGATGGGAAAGATCACGCTGCAGTTGGTGATCGAGGATTTTTAAGGAACGTAATACATCGGGTTGGGCAACTTGAAGACCGACTCGGAGTAGCCGCCTTCGAGATCACTGAGTTGGTCGCCCAAATTAACCACGATCGTATAGCCCTCCTGGGTCAGACGCCGACGGTGCTGAGCCTTGTAGGTTCCTGTAGCCGAGTGGTCTCCGTTCGTCTTCATCACCAACTCTTGCCAGTCGTCAAAGCCTTCTTTGCGCAGGTTGCGTTCGGTTGCTTCCCGCTCTTGTTCGGTCCGCCCGGTGATAAAAAATACCGCCACGCCATTTTTCTGGGCATAGCGATAAAAAGCCAGCGGACCCACCAGCGCGGGCGCCTCTGCCTGTTGAATCCAGGCCACCCATTCCTTGGGTATATAACCAAAGTCGAAGGAGTTGATGTGAGGGTAGTTGGACAGGGTCGTTTCGTCGATGTCCAGCACAACGGCAGGCTTACGCCCCTGATGGCGAGGCAGGTTGGTTTCCAGATAAACACGCGCTTGCTCGGCAATGGTGTCGACCTCTTTCAAGTAGCGACCGCTCTTGTAGTATTCCCGCATGTTCTCTTTAACCAGAGCCATGTTGGGTATGCCGATGTCGCCGTGGAGGGCGGCCGGCTCCGCCAAAACAGTTCCGGCTACCAGGGCCGCCACGCAAAGAGATTTGATGAGTGCCGACCAGACCTTGTTTGCCATCCTATACCATCCTCAAAAAGATTTTATGCCGATGGTCTTTGTTCTCAGGGGGGCTCCCGCCTCCCTGTCTAGAGGCGGAGGCCGAAGCTCAAGCTGGTGCCCCAGTCTATGCCTTGATGAGATAAGCCTCGAAATAGCGCCAGGTTGATGATGCTGTTGGGGGTGGGACGGTAGCCCAGGCCGGCATCGGCTATGGTTTCGAAAGCTTGGGAGGTTGCTTCTGGGCCGCTCACGGCGACTTCCATATAGGCGGTCCACTGGTCGCCCAGGTCCCAACTGTGGCAAATGGCTCCGAAGGATTCAAAGATTCGCCGGTCAAGGCGTTCATTGTCCACCCAAGACCCGCCCAGGTTAAGGGTCAACGTTTGTCCTTCGGTAATGGCAAAGTCGCTGGCTACGATCAGGGTGGGCGTAAAGGAGTTGGTTCGGAAGGGGGGTTTTCCAGAAGGTGGGGTGAGTGATCCTATCAGGCCCACCGAGGCGTCATCGCTGTCCGCCAGGGTCCATTTACATCCCAGCGAAACGTCGGAAAAGCCGCTCTGGTTGCTCTGGTGGGCCAGCAGCTCGGACTCGAATCGCAGTTCCAGATCGGGACTCACTCCCAGCCGAAAGAGATTGGGTGCGCTGGCGTACGAACCCTCGGCCGATTCGTCAGCATCGTCGCGGTCAGTCCGGCCTCGTCTGGCTCGCTCCAGGCGTCGCCTGGGGTCAAGGTGAAGAACCCCGCTCTCCCACTGAAAGACGCCCTCGCCTACGGTCTTGCTGGAATTGGCCAGGCTGGGGTTGTCCGTTTCGATAGGCTCGACCTGTGCCCAGGCCGGACCCCAAGGAACGGCCCACAAACACAATAGGATCCCTATTCTGAGGAACATCTTGCGGTTAGCTGGCCAGTCGGACGGCCCACCTGCGCGAGGTATAGCTGAGACAGGCCAGGCACAAGACCCCTTCCAGAATGGCTGAAGTAGGAAGCAGGAGGACGGGAACCTGGGAATATGCCAGGGTCATGGTGGCCAAACCGGCAACCACAAAGGGAGTCACCAGCACTGCCAACTGAATGAGCAGGGCCAGCGAGTTCAAGTGAGCTCCCTGCGCTCTGTGGTGCAGCCCAATCGCGCAGATCACGTTGACGTAGCTGCTGAGGCGGGCCTGAACCACCCACCATAGGGCCAACATCAGCGAGCCTCCCGCAATCAATCCAGCCTGGGCCGGTTGCCCGATGGTCAGGCAAAACAGCACAATAGCGGCAGCTGGCACGACTTCCAGCAGGCGGGGGAGGTAGCCCACCTGGGCCAGATTGTCCACCAGTTCGCGGGGGCTGCGCGTGGTGGAGATCAGCTCGTAGTTTCCGTTGCGCATTTCGAAATCGAGATAGCGCAGGTGGAGGGTTACTCCCAGGCCGGCGACGCCCATCAGCACGTAGAAAGCGAGCACATGAAAGCCCTCCAGGCTTAAAAAGCTCAAGCCTCCCATGGTCAGGCCGCAAATCGAGGAGAGCACCAGCCAGGCGGGTAAACCCAGCCAGCGTCGACGGGTGAGTTGATAACGAAAAAGCATCGGGTTGGCGGCCGCTCCCACCATCCAGCCCGGGCTTGTCGCCCCTGCCCGTTTTCGACTGCTGGAACCGGAGGAGGGACGAGGATTGCTCAACCATTCGACCACCAGGCGGCGCGATTCATACATCCCGTGCAGGTTGAGAACGACGACCATGAAGAAAGTCCAGGCCATCATTTGGCCCCCACTCCGGCAAAAGGCCAGCGGAATCAGCGCCAGCAAGACCAGCAAGGCGCCCCGCAGGCTTCTGCTCAAAACCCGAGACCAGGGAATCTGGCCCTCGCGAATCAGAAGTTGGACAGTGGCCGCATATACCGAACTGCAGCCGCCCGGCAACATCAGTAGCCAGAAGGTCAGGATGATGCCAGTGGCCCAGGCGTTGCCCGGGAGTAAGGCCCCCAGTAGAACCCACGGAGTTAATTTTAGCCAGCGGCGGGCCAGAAAGGCCGTGGCGCTGTCGGCAATGTCGGTGGGGGCCAGATTGGCCGGAACCATCTCTTCCAGATTACCGTTTTGTCCCAGTCCCATCACAGCCTGGGCTATGCAGCTCTGCGACCAGCCAAACAGGCACAGACAGGCGCTGAGCAATACCGTGGCCAGACTGATGCTAGCGGCGGGGTGGTGGCCCGCCGTGCAGATCAACCCGGCAAACACGCCCAGCCCCACAGAGACCAGGCCTGTGGCCAGCCAACCCGCTTTGCGTTGGCGGCGCAGACGGCCCTGATAGATGAGGAGAAAGGGGTTTTCGGCAAACATACGATTCCACATGCGTTCAAGAATACCACAGCAGGAAGGTCGACTCCAACAAGCCAAAGGTGATTGGGTGACGCGACTTTGGCTGGTTGCCCCAGGATGGCTGCTATTGTTGGCTTTGACGCCTAATTTGGCGTTGGCCGAAAATAGTTACAGCAATGCGCCGACCGTCATTCCCACGCGCTACAAAAAGCCTCGCGTCTCCAAGTTGCCGCCGGTGTATGTATATACGTTTGCGGAAAGTGCCTATCAGCTCCCACAACGGATGGTTTTGAGCACTCAGATTGACCCTGTGACGGGCGAAAAGGTGAGTGTGCCAACCTCCTTGTCCACCGTCATCTGCACCCACGCGCGCAGCCACGACATCGACCCTTTGATCATCGATATTCTTACGCGCCACGAATCCGGTTTCAATCCCAGCGCAATTTCGCGAGCGGGGGCTCGAGGATTGATGCAATTGATGCCCGACACGGCTGTCTCGTTAGGCGTGACCGATATTGAAGATCCAGACCAGAATATCGCAGCCGGGACTCGTTATCTTGTCGAGCAAGTGCGCCGTTATGGCGACTTGCAGCTGGCCCTGGCGGCCTACAACGCCGGTCCCACCTGTGTGGACAGTTGCGGTGGAATTCCGCCCTATGCTGAAACGCAAAATTATGTTTGTTCCATCACCTCGGAATACCTCAGATTGCGCAAAAAGAAAGCCTGATGTTATAAGCAGCCATAGGGAGTTTGCGGTTCGGGCTTGGCCACGTCGGGCATTGGATTGCTGCTGGAGCCAGCCAGAGCCTCAAAGCCTAGAAACTTTTGCATCTCCGCGAACACCTGACTGTCGTGAGGCAGAGAACCGTGGTGCAAAAAGCCCTTGCCTGTAAGGATCTTGGTGGTCACACCGGGTAGCTTAGAACTATCGGTTTCTACCATACCATCGCCCTGACTCAGTTGGAACCAGCGAGTGGAGGGGGTCCACTCTTTGCGGCCGGCGATGAACAGAACGTTGTCCACCTGGGCCCTCTGCTGGGGCCAGCGTTCATTGAGGGCCGCCAGTTTGGGACTGCCGGCGGCCAGCCATTCCATGGCGGCGGCATCACCTGCGGTGAGGCCCGAGAATTTGAGAGCCCACTGTATGTTGCGCTGGATGACGCGGGCCGACATCTGGGCAAAACGAGTGCCTCGGTGAGGTGTCCCCAGAGTTATGAAGTTGGCTACTCCGGTGCCGCCCTCGTCCAGGTACTTGCGAGCCGCCAATCCGCCCATGCTGTAGCCCACCAGGTCGACTTTGCCAGCTCCCAGGGCTTGCTGAATCAGGGCCACGTTCTGTTTGATCTGCGGAGCAGTCTGGTCTGGGGGCGTTTTCACGTTGTCCCAGATATTTACAAAAACCTTGCTGTTGGAAGGGATCTGCTCCAGGGGCAGGCTGCATTCGGGGTCATGAAAAGCTTTGCCCTGCTTGAGGTAGACCGCCTCGGGACCGTTTTCGCCCGACACCAGCAACTTGTCCGTGAGAAACTGAAATTTGTTGATCTCCGTGTTCCAGCCGGGACACAAAACCATAGGGCGCGCCATCTTTACGTCTTTGACATCAGCCAGGGGGCGCACTTTTTGTTCCAGTGCCAGGGCGGCTTTCTTGTTGGCCAGATAGATCGAACCACCGATCAGCAGCGAGGCGGCTTCCTTCAGGTCTTTGGCTTTCTCAATCCCATCGGACAACCAGTTGCGATCAGGAGGCGGCGGACCTTTGGGCGCCCGGGTGATCGAAGGAGAGAGCAATCGCAGGGTACTCATGGTTGTGGTCATGGAGTTAGATTAGGGCATGCTCGCCCTCCGACTGTAAGCAGCAGGTTAACAATCGGCCCCTGGCCGGGGATTCTTGACCCTCTATGCACGTCAAGTCGGGGAACGGAGAGGCTCCTCACCCCCTTGCTCGCGAATGGCCCTGGATGGGGTTGGATCTGGTGTGCGTGGGTGAGGCTTTTGAGGACTTGATTTTCCACGATCTCAGCGAGTGGCCACGACTGGGTGAAGAGTTTCGCACCCATCGGCTGCTGCGCACCTGGGGGGGCGGCGCATTGCTGACGGCTGTAGCGGCTTCACGCCAGGGCAGCCGGGTTGGCGTGGTCAGTGGCCTGGCTTCGGCGGCTCACTGCTTCTTGCGCCGCGAGGGCATTCAGGTGCGCAATCTGCGTCGCAGCCACGAGGCTCACGCTGTCACGGTAGCCCTGTCCACTCGCGAAGATCGGGCTTTTGTTACCTACCCGGGCGTGAACGAGCAACTGGAGGAGCGCTTTTTGAGTAGTCTGTCGGGTGTGCGTGCTCGCCATGTTCATCTGGCCCTGGAGCCGCGCGACTGTCTGGCCTGGGTCGAAGCTCTGCAAAGGCTGAGTGCACGCGGTATCACTACTTCTTGGGATTTTGGCTGGCATGCCGAGTTGGTTCATCGCCCTGGCTTTCGTCAACTCACTTCGAGCCTCGACACCCTGTTCCTCAATGAGGCGGAGGCACTGCTCTACGCCGGAAGCGCGCCGTGGGAGCCGTGGTGGCAAAAGCAAGCTGGCTGCACCATCGTAAAACTTGGCAAGCATGGTTGTCTGGCTCTGACCGGGTCTGACCGCCACGCGGTTGCCGGACTGGCGGTGGCGGCGGTGGACTCTACGGGGGCAGGCGACGCCTTTAATGGGGGCTTTTTGGCCGCCATACTGGAAGGGCGCGATCTGCACGGGGCGCTCGAATTGGGCAATCAGGTGGGGGCCGCCAGCACCTTGTGCGCAGGCGGCCTGGAAGGCTTACCGCGGCGATGAAGCTTTCCATTGTGGGCGCGGGAGCTATGCGCACCCCCCTTTTGTTGCACGGACTCCTTCAGTCCGATCTGCCGGTTTCGCGCGTGGACCTGTTCGACATCGACGAAGATCGGCTGGGGCGCCTGTTTCCTGTGATGCAAGCCGTGGCCGGTTCGGTGGAGTTGCGTCGCCAGTCGGATGCAGCGGCGGCTATCCGAGGTAGTCAATTTGTTCTGGTCAGCATCCGTGTGGGGGGAATGGCTCGACGCGCTCGCGATGAACGGGTGACCCTTGAACACGGCATTTTGGGTCAGGAAACGGTGGGACCTGTGGGCTTTTTCAAGGGCCTGCGCACTGTCCCGCCCGTGTTGGAATATGCCCGCATGATAGAGAGACTGGCGCCTCAGGCCTATCTGATCAACTTTAGCAATCCAGTGGGCATTGTTACTCAGGCCGTCACCATGAAGACTAAGGCTCGAATTATCGGCATTTGTGACACACCCACCGAGTTGTTTGAGGAAGCTGCGGGGGTGTTGGGCGTTCCCTCAGGCGAGTGCTTCTTTGACTTTGTGGGGCTCAATCATCTGGGCTGGTTGCGCCAGGTCTATCATCGCGGTCGGCCTCAGATGCAACACTTGCTGGCCAATAGCCAGCGGCTCTATCGAGCCCCCTTTTACAGCCCCGCGTTTCTCCGCCAATTAGGCCTGCTGCCCACCGAATATTGCTATTTTTATTACTCTCCGCAGCGCGCGCTTCAGGGCATGTTGCAGGCCGGGCGCACCCGTGGGGCTCAGTTGGAGGAACTTAACGCCAGGTTCTTTGAGGACCTGGCCCGTGCTGCTGACCCACTTCTTAGCTACGAAAACTATCTGGCCACGCGCAACTCAACCTACATGCAGAGCGAGTCCGGCTGTACCCCACGCTGCAATCACTCAACGGGGGCTTTGGGGGCTGAATTAACAGGCTACGATAAGATCGCCCTCTCGGTGCTGCGCGGCATTCACTTTAATCTGGGCAGGCTGGTTCCGCTCAACGTGCCCAATCGGGGCAATGTCCCCGAACTGGAGAAGGAGGATGTGGTCGAGGTCCCCTGCGTGGTCGATAGCAACGGGGTCCACCCCGTCCATGTCGGCGAATTGCCTGCCCAGGTTCGCGAGTTGGTGGTTGGAGTCAAGCAATACGAGCGCCTCACTGTTCGGGCTGCCCTTTCCGGCGACCAGGCCGAGGCCTTCCACGCTCTGGCCCGCAATCCATTGGTGCCCAACCTGGAAGTAGCCGAGGCTCTGGTGGCCAAACTAAGGTGCTGTCAGTCGGAGCGCGCCGCAGAGTAAGTTGAAAAGGGCACAATCCAGCTAACGCGACCCCGTCCTGTCGGCAACTTCAAGGGTAGGTAGGGACGAATTAACCGGACGGTGTTAGAGGATGACGTTTCGAGTAGCGCGAGGGGGACTGTCGTGAAAAAGAACCATGCGAATTCTTCTTCACGGGTCCACTACGATTTCGCCGACCCGGGAGTTGGAGGGAAATCGCCGATTGCAGTTGGAGGCGTGGAAGCTGCGAAGTCGATTCACCACCTCCGCAACGACATCGTGTTCGAAAAAATGGTCGCTCAAACGCAACTCATCCGGGCGAGAATAGGTGCTCTTGCTGAAAAGGCACGGCGGACGGAGATCGACTGGGGCGGCAGCGATGGCCCAGGCCAGGGAGCCATAGTAGGGCGTATGACGAGGACCGTTCCAAAGACCATCCCGTTCGACTTGTTGGAAGATTTCGCTATAATCCTGGGACCGCAAAATCTGAGTTGTCATATACTTGAAATTTTTCCCATTCATGCATAAGAGAGAGGCCACAATGAATGAGGGGAAAGCGCGACCATCGACTTTGACATCGACTTCTTCAGAAGGACCAAAACAACCAAGGCACTCATCGCGAACCATAAAGCAGACCCTTGGGGTCGGCAACGGTCGGCTTTTGCCTGCCCATGCCGGCAGTGGTGTGGGTGGGAAGTGCGCGAGTTGTTTGGGCTGCCACATTGTCCACCATATCCCCGACAATGCGCATACGATGATGATAAACAACACATGGCGCGGTCTGGACACGGATTTGATACGCACATTTGATTCAGATGGTTCAAGGTGACCGCACCCGGCGGGTAGACCAAACTACGTCAAGGGGTGGATCTTCCAGGTAGTTTCTCGGGGGTAGATTTCGAAGTTCGGGGAGTTCCAGAATTCTTGGCTCCCGAGTCGGATGTCCATCGTCGCTCGGGTCCCTCTATGGCTTTGGCCTTGCGCGCCAGTTGGACGGCGGTTCGCGCTTGGCCTAGCTAGTTGCGGGGGGCGACCTGGGTTTCAAGTTCGATTTCATAGGGCTTGCCGCGCTCGGAGCGGGCGGCTTTGACCCGAACGCGGCAGGGGCTGGTAGTGGTCCCGGATACTTCGGTGATGTAGCGGGCGACCACGTGACGGGCGATAGGCAGAGCCAGGAAATAGGCCGAATCTTGGCTCGGGACTATGCTGGGTGGGGTGGCCAGAGGAGCTCCGACCAGCGCCTGTTCTTTGCGGACCAGCGTGGGCACATCGGCGATGGTTTCCACATAGAAGCAGATCAGCTTACACCATTGCGTGTCGCCGTTGGGGGCCACCGAAAAAAGCCCGGAGGGGTCGCGAGGAGAGGCCAACACGAGCCCTTGCGGTGTCGTGCACCAGCGCATTGACCCGGCGTGGGATTCGCCGACCTGGTGGGCTACCGTGTCCCCCGCTAACATACAGGCTTGCTGGAGTTCGAGGGCGGTTTGGACCCGTCGCAGGTAGCTGCTCCCGGCGTGCATTATGGAGTAAACCAGAGACAGTACCAGGGCGGCAAGTGCGATGCCCGCCACCAGTTCGGCCAGACTCATGGCCAGGCGTTTAGCGCGCGAGCAGAGTCTCACACAGCACCTCCCGGCTCAAATCCCCATATTTCCACGAGACGCGCACGGCCACCACCTTCAAATCGGGGTTGAGGGCTGTAACGGTGGTTTCGCGACGATAATCCGTGAGCTTTCGGCAAGCGTGTTTGAAATGACGCCCACGGATGTGTCATCCTC
>JADMJV010000071.1:20878-25987 GCA_018780265.1 bacterium | reverse complement strand
ACCTGAGCAAGGCTCACTACGCGCAAGTGCGCTCCTATCTGAAGGCCACCGGCCTACCACGGGGTTCCTGGTAAATTTCTCCAAAGAAAAGTCCGATTTCCGACGAATTGACTCACCTGCGAACAAATCTCTCGCCATCTCTCCCCCCTCCCCACCTTCCCCTTATTTGGCCTTGCAGTGGCACCCAGTCTAGCCGCTTTTGGCCTGGTTATCTGCTTTCGATTTTAAGGTTGAGGAAAAATTCCGGGCAGGGTACCTCAAATTTGGCCCAAAGCCCGGCCGATGTCCGGAGCATCTCGAGGAGTCCCTGCGCCACGGGCCCTTTGCCATTGGCTTGGCCGAGCGGGACTCGAAAACGCGGCTACTTTTCTGATCAATCGCTCGACTGCTTGAAGGTGACATAAAGGGCTTCGACCTGCTGGCGGGCCCACGGGTTTTTGCGCAGAAATCGCAAACTTGAGGTGATGCTCGGCTCAAACATAAAGCAGCGGATGGTGATGCTTTTTGCCAGTCGGTTCCAGCCATAGGCATCGACCAGTTCGGTGAGCAGTTTTTTCAGGGTCACTCCATCGAGAATTTGGTGAGGGGTTTTGGGCATAAAGTGGTGCTTCACGGGCACCGAGAACCGACCCTGCCTGGCTGGCGAGAGGGCCCGCAGGCCCGCAGGCTGAACCAGGCCGCCATGCTCGAACACCTGGACGACTACGACGGCAGCCCGGCTGCTCGAGGCAAGATTTGCCGG
Organism: bacterium; assembly: GCA_018780265.1. GTDB lineage: Bacteria > Vulcanimicrobiota > Xenobia > Xenobiales > JADMJV01 > JADMJV01. The sequence goes on along the minus strand of JADMJV010000071.1, from coordinate 25,245 downwards.
GCCTTTGACCAACGCCTGGCCCACCTGAACAATGCCAGTCAGCACGCCGACCGCACCCAGGTGTCTCGGCTGGAGGCGGCTGTGGCCCGCGATCCCCAAGGAGCCTTTCGTCTTGACGAGCAGGGGCTGGCCTGGCTCAACGAGTTGCAGGCGGGCCGCTTTAGCTGCCCCTCGCTGCGCCAGTTAAGTCAACGACTCGAGGCCACGCCTCCCAACCCCAATAGCAAATTGCGCCTGTGGGTGCTGGAGGGCGCCAGCGCCATTACCGATATCGGGGCCATGCAGGCGGGCGCAGCCCCGCATACGCTTTTTCAGGTGGCTTCGCAATACAACTGCCTGGAAGCCCCGGGTTCGTATTTGGTGAAAGTAGAGGACTACTTTTTTGACCCCACTCAGGGTCCGCGCGCATCCATCTCTGCCTTCCCTGGCACGCTGTTGCGCCACTACTCGGCGCCGGCAGGCGATGGGACTCGTTTTGTGCAGCGCCAGGGCGGACCTCAGGTCAACCTGCTTCATCGCGTCTGCTTGGACGGGGTGGCTCGGGTCGAGAGCGGCTATCTGCTCTCGACCAACATCAAGGATCCAGGCACCTTTGCCAGCCTTTTGCAGGAGCACTTTGAGGACATCGAGGTGGGTTTGCAGGAGAGCGTTCAGGTGGTGCTGGGGGCCAACTGGGACGGTATCGTCGAGGGAAAGCGCCTGATCGCTCAGGTGCTGACTTCCACGCTGGCCGGCGGCGGTTACAGCCGCATCGACCTGAGCAACGACCATTGGCTGATGATCTGCAGACAATTGCAGCGCGCCTCCTATCTGGGGACGCTGCTGGCGGCGGCGGCGCTGGGCCAGCAGCGAGTGGTGCTGACCTTGATCGGGGGCGGTGTTTTTGCCAATCCCATGCCGGTGATCTGGGACTCGATTTTATGGGCTTCGCGTCAAGTGGCCCTGCGACTGCCACGAGATTTGACGGTCATTGTGAATGGACGAAATCTGTCCGAGAGTATGCCACTGGAGCAGTTGCGCAGCGCCACGCAGAAGCGCGGCGGCGACCTGATTGTATGTTCCCCTCGGGGAGCCAGCTTGGAAGGCCCGTGAGAACGCGCCAGGAGCCTTGGGGCTGGGTGGTTTGTCTGGAGTCGGGGGAGAGCCTGCGCCAGTCCTTGGAGCAACTCTGCCTGGAGTTGGGCGTGGAAGGCGCTCAGGTCAGCGGCATCGGCGGATTGCTCAATCCTCAACTGGGCTACTGGCAGTCCGACACGGGAGAATATACGCGCCACACTTTGGAAGGTCGTTGGGAGTTGCTCTCTTTGCAGGGGAACATCAGCCTTTATGAGGGCCGTCCCTTCGCCCATCTGCACGTCACTCTCAGTGGGCCGGATTATCAGGTGCGCGGCGGCCACTTTTTCGAGGGCAGCATCACCGCTACCGCCGAGATCTTTCTCAGGACCTGCCGCCCCTTGAGGCGGGACTGGGATGCTCAGGTGCGGGCCGGATTGTGGGTCGACCCTTAGGGCCCGTCCCGAAATAACATAGACACTCGGGCCACGCGTCGCGCCTCGGTTAAATATGGCCCGATATTCGCCCTCGGCGCTCCTTGCTGGAGGGGCGCCTCCGAGGCCGGAATGCCCAACTTATTCCGCGACGGGCCCTTAGATGCGCAGGCCGCGCGGGACCACCCATTTTTCTACCATGTCAAAGAAGCCCTGAGCCAGCAGAGCCAGGGCGGCGGCCGGTATGGCCCCCTGGAAAATCAATTGGTGATCAAGCAGCGAGATGCCTTGCAGGATGGATTCTCCCAGGCCGCCGGCGCCCACCAGAGCGGCCAGAGTGGCCGTGCCCACGTTGATAACGGCGCTGGTTTTGATGCCGGCCAGGATGGACGGCGAGGCCATGGGCAGGCGAATTCGCCATAGTTGGGCCAGCGGCGGCAGGCCCAAAGCTTCGGCCGCTTCGCTGAGATTGCCTGGCAAGGTGGTCAGGCCGGTGTAGGTGTTGCGCACAATGGGCAGCAGACTGTAGACAAAAAGGGCCAGCAGCGCGGGCGCGGGACCCACGCCCGTGACAGGCACCACAAAGGCCAGCAGAGCCAGCGAGGGGATGGTCTGGAGCAGGCCGGCCAGCGACAGTGTGATGCGCGCCATGCGGGGCGAGCGCGAGGCCAGCACTCCCAGCGGGATGCCTACCACAATGGCAATCAGCAGAGACACGGACACCAGTTGCAGATGCCGCCAACTGCGCTCACCCACCATGGCCCAGTTCCAGCCCGGAGAGGAGGGCGCCACTTCCGAGCGCGCGCTGCGCTGAGGCAGGCACTCGTCGAGAAGAAATGCGCCGGCTTCGGCCGCGTCCTGCCGGTCCAGCACTAACTTGCTGTTGGCACGGCGCATCTTTTCGGCCGAGACTTTGCCTACCAGTTGGAGCAGGGCCGCCCAGGCTTTGGGGCAGCGATTGGGCAGGTCGGCGCGGTAGAGGAGCACCGCATCGTAGCGAGGGAAATACTGCTTGTCGTCGATCAGCAGTCGCAGTTTCAGTTTGTCGACCTGGGCGTCGGTGGTGTAAACGTTGGTTACATCGGCTTTGCCGCTGCCAATAGCCGCATAGCAGAGTTCGTGCTGCATCTCGCTGAAGTTTTTGGGATGCAGGTTGTAGGCCTGAGAGAGGCCGTTCCAGCCGTCTTTGCGACCCACAAACTCTTGGTTAAGGGCATATCGGGTGTCGGGAAACTTGCCCAGGTCGCTGATTTGCTGCAACTGGGTCACCTTTTCGGGAACGGCCAGTGCGTAGTCGTTGGAGAATCCCAGCGAGTAGCTCATACCCAGGCGGTCCAGGGCCAGCGCCTCGAGGGCGTCGGCATCGCCGGGGTTGTTCAAGTTTTTGAGAAAGACTTGCTTGATGGTGCCGGTATACTCCGGATAGACGTCGATACTGCCCTGTTTGAGGGCCTGGTAGATGATCTCGGTCGCGCCCAGACTCTTGCGATACTCCACTTGAGCCCCGCTTTCACGGGCCAACTGACTGCAGGCCTCGCCCAGTACCCAGGACTCGGGGAAGGCTTTGGAGCCGATGCGGATTTTCTCGGGAAGTTCGGCCCAGGCCCACGAGGTCAGCAGCACAAGTGCGCATAGCCAGGTCTTCACGATAGCAACTCCAGGCGCTGGGCTTGGAGAAATTCGGACACAAAGGCCTCGGCCGGGCGCTCGACCAGATCTTGGTAGTGACCACGCTGGGCCACCCGGCCGTCTTTGAGCAGCACGATCTCTTCGGCCAGAAAGGCAGCTTCGGCCATGTCGTGGGTGACCAACAACACGGTTTTCTTGAGCTCTTGAAAAATGGTGCGCAGATCATCTTGCAACTGGTGGCGCACCAGCGGGTCGAGGGCGCCCATGGGCTCATCGAAAATTAGCACCGAGGGGTCCAGCATCAGCGCTCGCATAATGCCTACGCGCTGGCGCTGGCCACCGCTCATTTCGGCAGGGTAGCGTTTGAGCAAGTCTACTGGCAGTTGCACCAGCCGGGACAGATCCTGCAGTCGTTCTTGAATCCGGGCGGCCTCCCAGCCCAGGTGGCGAGCCATCAAGGCCACGTTGCCCTCGGCCGTGAGATGAGGGAAGAGGCCGCCATCCTGAATGACATAGCCGATGCCCAGGCGCAACCGGCGGGCATTGTCCCGGCTGAGTCGCTCACCGCCGATGTCGACCGTGCCGGTGTCCGAGCGGATCAGACCCAGCACGATGCGCAGCAGAGTAGATTTGCCGCAGCCGCTAGGGCCGATCAGGGCCATTCGGCTCAGGGTGGGAATCTCCAGCGACAGGGGGTGGAGAATCACTCGATCTCCATAGGCTTTGGAGACGTTGGAAAGGGCGATCACGCGCGACTGGGGTCGCGCTCGGCAATGGTGTTGTCCATCAGTTCCTGACGGCCGTGAGTGATCCGTCGGTACATAATTCCCTCCTCATCCACTGAGAACTGACCTACCCGCACCAGCGGGGGAGAGTAAGCGTGGATGGAGATAGCCGGGTCGCCCCGGCCGTAGGCCACCGAATGGATGTAGCCGGGGCCACCCTCGCGGATGAGGCCCACCTCCATTTCGATCCGGGTGGCGCCGCTGGGCAGCTGCATCTGGCGTTCTACCACCATGCCCTGGGCGCAGGTGAGGGCTACCCCAGACAGGTCGTGGTCGTGGAAGCCCGTGCCCTGGCCTGGCATCCAGGAGAGTACCCACACGTCGATGCGGTCGTCTTCGTAGATCAGGCGGTAGCGACGCCGGGTGGCGTCGTGGACCGAAAGCGGCTCCCAAAGGGAGGGCGTGGCGGCGATCTGGTGCACCAGCACGGCCAGTTGGGCGGTGGAAAGGGCCCCTTCGGGCGCTT
>JADMJV010000071.1:0-20868 GCA_018780265.1 bacterium | reverse complement strand
ATTGCTGGGCGAGATCGGGAGGGGGGCTGGTAACTTCCCACCAGGCCTGGGGGGACATTTGGTTGGGCACTGCTTGAGCCATAGCTGCTCACTTTGGGTCGCGCCCAAGCTCTCCTTCCAAAAGCGAGGCAGCCAGCGAATCTACTCGGTGGGCAGGGTCGAAGGGGGACCAGGTGTAAAACACGCTGCCTGTGAGAATTCTTTGTCTTTTGGGGCTTTGTAGCCTGATCGGGGTGGTATCGATCAGTCTTTTTGATCTGTGGTTGGTGCGCAAAATCCAACTGGCGGCAGATCCTTTGCCCACAGCGGTAGCGCTCTTTTGTATGGTCCCTTTCAGCCTGGCCGCCTGGGCCGTGCCTTTGGGAGTGGCCTATCGACTCCGCTATGACCGGCGCTTGCCGGCCGCGTTGCCCAGTTGGCGCCGAGGCCTTCAGGTTGGTTTGCTGACCGACTATAAGTCGCCCCTCTGGCGCGGTTACAGCGCCTGTTTTGGGGCCGGTTTGCTGCTGATTCCGCTGCAGCTATTTGGGCCGAGTTGGGTGCTCTTGGGCCTGCAAGTAAGCCTGCTGGTATTGGGCGGCGCCTACGTTGCCGGGCGCCAATGGCGGCGCAATTGCGATCTGGCCGGCCAAGTGGTGATTGACCGAGAGCGGCGCACGCTGCAACTCCCTCCCCTGGGTCAATTGAACTGGTCGGAGGTGGTTGGCTTTGATGTGGAAGCCGAGATCGTGGTCACTCCCCGAAGAGATTCCACCCAATACTGGGTTCGACTGCTGGGGACGGGCTCAACCCGGCGCTGGAAAAGCTTTTCGCTGCCCGAGCACGCCCAACAGGTGGTTGACTGGCTGGAAAGTGAGCTGTCGTGAGGTCCCCTCAGTTGCCGGTGAACCGAGGTGGCCGCTTTTCCAGAAACGCCTGAATGGCTTCCGAATAGTCGTGGCTGTTGTAAACCTTGGCTCGCAGGGCGTGGATTCGCTCAAAGGTTTCCACCGGCAGGGGGCGCGTCATGGTCAACACCCGAAATTGCTCCTTGATGACCTCGATAGCCGCCCCCGACAGGGAGGCGATCTGACGGGCCATGGCCAGGGTGAAGCTCTCTAACTCGTCTGCCTCAACCAGGTGATTGAGCAATCCCAGGTTGGCCGCTCTTTGGGCGTCGATGGGGGAGGCTGTGAAAAACATTTCTTTGGCGATGTTCAACCCCACTCGTCCGATGAAGTGGATCAGACCACTGGCATTGTACGGCACGCCCAGCCGGGCTGGCGTCATGCAGAAAGAGCTGGTCGGGTCGCCGATGGCGATGTCACAGGTCATTGCCAGGTCGCAGGCTCCTCCCCACACGGCTCCCGTAACCATGGCGATGACCGGCCCGGGAAACCTTTGGACCGCCCGCAGCGTCATTTCCAAGGGGTCATCGTAGCCCAGCGGATCAACGTGGCCTCTGGGCAGGTCGGCCACATCGTGCCCGGCCGACCATACCCTGGCGGCGCTGGCCGCCCGCAAGATCACCACCCGAACGCCGCTTTGGCGAAACCCCTCCAGGGTAGCGCGCACGTCCTCGAGAAAGGCTTTGCTCAGGGCGTTGCGCTTGGCTGACCGGTTGAAGGTGATCATTCCAATTCGTTGATCTAGCGTTTCGACTAAGATGCACCGGTCTTCGTCACTCATACCAAGCGTTTGGACGAGCGAGCAAGCTATCCTGCCCGCACCCGTGTGGGAGTTTGTCTTAGCTCGTCTCGCGACCCACGCTCACGGGGAGTGGCGGCTCAAGTAGCTGTCGAGCTGACAGGCAAATTTCTGGGAGTCTTTCTTGGTGTAAGTGGCCGGCCCGCCACCCACCAGCATGTCACAACCGCGCAGGTCGCTGAGCAGGTCGCGCAGGGCCAACTTCTCCTTGACGTTTTGCTCGCTGTAGAGATCGCCGCGTGGATCGAGAGCGTTGGCCCCTTTGGCCACCACCCGACTGGCCAGCGGGATGTCGGCCGTGATTACCAGGTCTTGAAACTGGACGCGCTCCACGATCCAGTCGTCGGCAATATCGGCCCCAGCTCCCACTACCACGCTGGACAGAAAGTCGCTGGCGGGGACCTTGAGGGGTTTATTGGCGACCAGCACCAGAGTCACGCGCCGGCGTTCGGCTGCCCGGAACAAGATGACCTTGGCATCGCCGGGTAGAGCGTCGGCGTCGACCAGAATCTGCATCCTGTTGGGCTTGTCCGGCAGGCCTGGAAAACCTGCGCGGGAAGTCCACACTTATGGCGCGTTTTCTTTTCATCCTGTTGTTGTTGACCCTGCCCGCCTGGTGCAACATGGCGGCTCCGTGGCGATCGGGGGATGCGGTGGGGGAGCCGTCGGCGGATTTGAGCGGGCTGGTGGTGCAGTCGGAAACGCTGGTGCTGGATTTGCGCCCGCTGGGTCAGCTCAAGTCCAATCAGGACCGGGCCTATGCGCTGGTCGAGGCCAGTTATCAGATTGTCCGCAAAGGTGCCCCCAAGGCGGTCGATCTGGTCTTTGTCGCTCCCGGCCAGGAGGGCAGGGCCGAAGTTTGGTTAGATGACCAGCCCCAGACGTTTGTGGCCCAGAAATCCGAAAAATTGCCTCAGCAATGGCAGTCCCCGCGCTCCACGCCGCGGGCCGGTGGTGGAACCGAACTGGCCTTCGAGCCCCTCCATCCCGATGAGGTGCTGCGCTTCCGTATGAAGTTTGCGCCCGGCCAGCACATCGTGCGCGTGAAGTACGACCTGCGTCCTACCGCCATGTGCTCTGGCTCCCCACTGCGATATTGGCAGTTGGCCTACGTGCTGGCTCCGGCCCGCCAGTGGGCCGGCTTTGGCAGTCTGGATGCTCGGGTGCTCCTTCCTGAGGGTTGGCAACTGGCCACCTCCCTGCCCATGCAAAGGGATGAAAAGGGCTGGCATGGTCACTGGGACGGGGTTCCCGCCGACTTCTTGGCGCTCAGCGCTCAGGCGCCCATCCCGGCTCAGTGGCCCGTCCTGGAGGCGCTGGCAGGGGTGTGTCTGGTGGTTCCGGTTGGATTGGCCTGGATTGCGGGCGGCTGGTTGGGTCGCCGCCAACGCAGTTTGTGGTGGAGCCTGCTGCTGGCCTGGGGGCTGGCCGGCCTGACGATGGTATCCTTTCTTGGCCTGGGATTTTCCGCCCTGGAAAAGATCACGGCCCATCCGCCCGGTCAGTCTTCCTGGAACTGGAGTTATGCTCAGTCTATGGGCATTTTCTTTGGCAGTGTTCCGCTGGCTGCCGTAGCCTGGGTGCTGGCTCAGTCTCTCCTGGTGCTGGCTGCGCGCCGGGCCCGTTCTCAGCTCTGAAAAAGATAAGTACAGGCGTCGCAGATGGGCTGGTAGCCCAGCCGCTGATAAATTCGGTTAGAAGTGGGATTGCTCAGGTCGGTATAGAGCATACAGAAACTCTTGCCGCGCGCCAATCCCTCGGCGCTGACGGCCGCTACCAGCGCGCTGGCGAAGCCGTGACCGCGCTCCGGCGGGGGAGTATAGACGGCATTGATGCAGATGCCCCGGCGGGTAGGACGGGCCAGCCCGGCCAGGGCCACCGGACGGCCGCAGAATTCGCTTCTAGGAGTTGCGGCGTGTGGTTTCTCGATCGAACGGTTCGAAGGCTAAAGCCTGGTGGGGATCGCCTGGATCAGTGGGGGGAGAGCCGCCTCAAAACCCGACCTCAAGCCGGCCAGTTGAATCGTTGCGTGAACTTCCAGGTGCGCCAGAAAGCTTTCCGAGGTCATGGACTGCACACTGCCCAAAAACATGTTGTTCTCAGCTTCGTTTTCCTCAAGAAAGGGGCGTAAAATCTCGGGTTTTGCCAGGACGAGGTTCAACGGGCCGCCGGCAATGTGAGCCGAAATACGGTGGAGAAGGGGTGGTCGGCGCCGTTGACCGTGAGCCTACCCTCGTGTTGAGAAACCAGTTCCAGGCTGACCGACAGACCCAGCCCCACACCTTTACCTACTGGCTTGCTGGTGAAGAACGGCTCAAAGATTCGCTCTTGAATGGCCTCGGGAACGCCGGCCCCCTGGTCAAACACCTCAACGACCGCCTCTTGGGGTGGGTGGGTGGTTCGGATCAAGATTTTCCGTCCCTCCGCCCCCGGTTCCAGGCAGGCGTCTTTGGCATTGAGGATCAGATTGGTGAGGACCTGTTGCATCTCATTGGGGTTGACTTTGGCGCTGCAGTCCTGACACAGTTGCATTTCCACCTGCACACCATCGATCTGCAATTGATGACTGAGCAGTTGCATGGTGTCGTGCACAATCTGATTGAGGTCAAAAACCTGTCGCTCGGAAGCGCCTTCGCGACTGTAATAGAGCAGGCGACTGATGATTTTTTGGGCGTGATCGATGGCTTTGCCGGCCACCTCCAGAGCTTTTTCGGCGGTGGGGGTGAGTCCGGGCTGCATCTGGGTCAACTCCAGTTGCAGTTGCACGGCGCCCAGTGGGGTATTGAGTTCGTGGGCCACACCGGCGGCCAGTTGGCCTACAGCGGCCATTTTTGAAGCCAGCAAAATGCCGGCTTGCGTTTGCTGCTGCTCCAGGAAGCGGCGAGCCGATTGCAGTCCTAGCGCGGTTTGGCTGGCCACCAGTCCCACCATGTAGATCTCTTCCGAGCCCAGCGGTGAGCATCCCGTCGTGTCTACGGTCAGGGCTCCTTCGCCTTCCAGGGGCCACAAGCTCAAGGTGCCCGAAACATATTGGCCGGCCAGAGCCTGCTGCTCGATCAGCACGGGCAACTGGGGCTGGGCCGAGGCGCCCATCCAGAACAGTGGTCGCAGACGCTGATTTTCATGGATGTAAAGGACCAGTTGGTAAAAGTTGACGCGCTTGCTGATGGCCGTCAGCGAGGCCTGGGCCGTATTGCGTACGTCCTGCGATAGGGAGAGCGCCCGCGTCAACTCGAGCAGCATCTGTTCGCTGCGCTCGCGCACCCGCAAATATTGAGTGGTGACACTTAGTTGTTCTTTGGTTTCGCTCAACTGTAACTGGGCCTGCATCTGCTTGCGGGTCAAGATCTCCTGGTCAAGCAGTTTGAAGCGCGCCATTTCGCTAAACGCCGAGCGCTGCACTCCAGCCAGAATGGGCAGGCCCAACAACACATACCAGGGTTGGTAAAGGTGCAGACACACCAGTACGGGAGCTAGAAAGAGAATGGACCAGCGGTACAGGCTGGTCCATTCTCGCGAGGCGTGGAAGCTGACGTTCTTAAGATGCTCACGCCCGTGCATCAAGGTTGGCTGACACAGTTCGGCCAACAGGTAGTAGACGATGATTCCACACAAACATCGGGCTTGCCATGACTCGAAGATGTCCAGTGCCGTCAAGGCGCTAACCCCAGGCGCCAGATCTGCCAGCGTTTCTCGAGCCGTGGCCGAGCGGCCCATGGCGCGCAGCAGAAGCGAGGCGCCCAGGATGAGAGAGGCCCATGATTGATATCGGGGATCGCTGCTGGCCAGGGCCAGCGCCACGGAGAATCCGGTCGAGAAGAACCCGGCCGTGGGCAGACGCACAGCCGCCAATTCGGTGATGAGACAGAGGCCGGCGCTGAGCAGCACGGGCAGTTGAGGTGGGGGAAAGCCTGTGCGCATGCCCAGCGCCATGGCCAGGGCGCTGACCACGCCCCAAAAGTAGACTACACCCATGGGTTAAGGTTGGGCGCCGCCACCCGATTCCCTTGATTACGCGCGAACAAATGCCTGGGCCGGGGGCCCTTCAAGAAAGCCAACGCGCACTACGGCGCGAGTACCCCGTTGCACGGCCCCGGAAGCACCACGGAAGAGAACTCGCCAGGGCTTTTCGGGGTTGGCGGGCAGCTCGATGGGTCGCCCGTCCTGCAAAATCATCAAATTGGAGTTGCCGATGCCGGCTTCCAGTAATTCGTAACCGCTGCCGGCCACCTCTACACTGACCCAATGTGGGGAGCGCCCCGGACACTCCAGTTGCAGCTCGATAGAGTAAGTGAATCGGGCTTCTCCAACGCTTCCCAACCAGCGAAGGGCCAAATGGGTTTGGCGCCATAGCTTGACGAACTGCAGCAGAGGCTCCCTTTCAAGTCCGCGTTGACGAGGCCAGGCTGCCAACTCATCCAGAGGGGTTGGGTAGGGAACCGGGTCCCAGAGGGGCAGTTCGGCCAGCGGAGAGTCGCATCGATAGAGGTGGCCGCGCCAGAGCGGGAACGGGTCGGGGCGGGCCAGGGCCAGCAGACTACTGTCTTCCAGCCAGCTGGGACAATGGGGGACGGGCTCTCCAGGGAGGCCGACCCCCTTAAACAGTTGGCGGTGGAGGTCAATCCACGGGTCCAGGGTTGGGTTGGGGTGGACCTGCACTTCTCTCCACAGGTCCCACGCTTCTTCGGTGCGTCCCTGGCAGTGATAGGCGCGAGCCAGGGCCAACAGGGCTCGCAAGTAAAGAGTGCCGGAGGGGCCTTCTTTCAAACTGCGGGCCACCGCGCGTCGGGCTAACCGTTCCCCTTCGGCGAATCGACCGTGTAAGAGGTAGATGGCCGAGCCTATCTCCAGGCTGGGGACCCATTCATGTTCAGGGGTGTTGGCTTCGCACAGCAGGCTTTCCAGCCACGGGTAAAGGGTAATACCACGCCCCTCTATAGCCGCTTCCCAAACCTGGGTGGCTGCCGAGTTGAGGAAAGCCGGGATCATTCATCGTCCTCCACGGGCGCCTTGGCGTTCCAGGTCAGGGCGAAGGGAATGCAGGCCAGCATGGAGCCGCCCAGAATGACAGAAACTCCGGCGTTCCAACCGTAATGTGTGGCCACATAGCCCATCAAGCCGCCCGAAATGAAGCCGCTCATATATCCAAACAGGCCGGACAGGCCCACGGCCGTTCCGGCTGCCCGCTTGGTGGCCAGATCGGCCACCATGACGCCCACCAAGAACTGCGGACCGTAGACCGAAAATCCCACCCCGCTCAGCAGAAATGCGTAGACGGCCGGGTTGGTGCTGGTGCTTTTCCACATGGCGAAGACGAAAATAGAGCACATCAGCATCCAGAGCACACAGGCAGGGGCTCGCCGACCGCCCAGATAGCGATCAGTCACCCAGCCCGACAAGAGGCAGCCAAACAGGCCGGCCAGTTCGAACAGGGCCGTGAGTCCGCTGGCCGTGTGCAATGGAAAGTTTTTGGCCTCAGAAAGGTAGGTGGGGGCCCAGTTGAGTACGCTGGAGCGGACCACATAGACAAAAAAGTTGCCCAGACAGACCATCCACAAGGCCGGGTTGCGCCACACTCGGCGGCGGATAATTTCGGCAGTGGACGCGTGGGAGAATTCTTCCTGAATGGAGCCGATGGGTTGGCTGCCGGAGTTTGATCCGATAGGGCCGGGCTCCTGACGTGGCGTGGACGGGGGCCCTCCCTCGCGGATGGCGTGGTAGTCCTCCACCGAAGGCAGTCCCAGCGATTGCGGTCGATCACGGACGCGGTTCCACAGAAAGGCTGCTCCGAAAACTCCCAGTCCGGCCGGCACGATAAAGGCCCAGCGCCATCCAAACTGACTGGCCAGGATGGCAGCCAGCACGGAAATGGCGATGGTGCCTACCTGGTGCGAGGTATTGAACAGTCCCCAGTAGACGCCCCGTTCGCGAGGGGCGTACCAGTACGAGAGCACCCGCGCACAGGGGGGAAATCCAAAGCCCTGAAACCAGCCGTTGAGGACCCAAACAATGCCCAGCATGGTGACGCCTGCCCCCAGCCCAAAGATCAAATTCATCAGGGCGCAAAGCAGCATGCCCACAGTCAAAAGAACCCGTGGATTGTAGCGATCGGCGGCGATGCCGCCGGCCATCTTGGCGAAGCCATAGCTCAACTCGTGGAGCGTAAAGAAGATGCCAAAAGTGGTTTTATCGATGCCGGTGGCTTTGGACATGACCGGTAGAGCGATCGACAGGTTTTTGCGCAGGCAGTAAAAGATGGCGTAGCCGAGGTAGGTGCTCCAAAGTTGGCGCCGGCGCCAGTAGCCAAAAGTCTCCACGACTTGCTGATCGGGAACGCGGTAAGCGCTGGTGGCCGGAGGTGTCAGCGTGGCGGGAGCATGGGCGGGTGCCAGGCGTGTCTCCCAGGGATCGTCGACGAGTGACATGGGGGCGAGCCTTTCGGCGACGGTCAGGTTTTCCCCCCAGGCTGTTTGGCAGGACCCCATAGGCGTGGCACAAAGACTGCCGCTCATGGAAAGTGAGCAAGACGAGCTGCCGGTTGCGGCTATTGTGGGTAAACGCCTCAGCCTTGAGGCCTTTCGACAACTGTCAGGAAGTCTGGCCGGCTACCCCTTTGTCAAGGTGGTGGTGGACCGACAGTCCCGGGCTGTGCATTTTATCAATCACAATCGCTATCAGTTTCATTCGGACTATATCGCCGAAGCGATCATGGAGACTCCCCGTGAGGAGCTAGACAAACGGATCGACGAGTTTAATCAAAGTGTTTACGGCAGTCCCGACCGCGGTTACTACCTGGGAACGGTCGCTCTGCATCGCAAGGGCGAACGTTTCTTCACCTTAGAGACGGTCGAATTGGATTTGATGGACTCCGAGATGGTGCTGGACTTTTACCACACCATGCGAGCCCACCTTGACCCGGTCCTGCCTTTCCTCTTTAAGCCTGCCAACCATGGCCAGGAAGCCATTGCGCAGGCTCAAGGCAAGGAACGGCTGCCGCGCATTTATTCCCACGAACTGCACGCCGCTTCGGACTTTATCGCCCTCAACCCGGGCCGAGTTCGTGGGCGTGTGCGTGCTTTCGCCAGCGAAAAGGAGTATCGGCAGCACCGTTCCACGCTGGAGTGGTATGACATCATTGTGATGGAGCGTGTTCCCGACGACATTCCCAGGCTGTCGGGTATCGTGAATACTCAGCACACCACGCCTCTGTCGCATACCAACGTGCTGGCCCATGGTTGGCAGATCCCCAACAGCGTTCAGTTGGGACTGTCAGACAAGCTGTGCCAGCGCCAGTTGCTCGACCGTTGGGTCGAGTATGCGGTGGCCCTGGATGCCAGCGAGGTTCACTTAGAGGCGGTCGATGAACCGCCCGCCAGCGAGTTGGTGAGACCGGCCTGGTTGGTACAGCGTATCGTGTTGGAAGAACCCGAAACTCAGAATGTGCCGATCGCAGAACTGCAGGAGTTGCGCCTGACCGATCGCTTCCGTTACGGCACCAAAGCGGCCCACCTGGGAGAGTTGACTCATTTGCTGGAGCACGGGTCGGAGCGATTGCTTGGCTTTTATAAGATCCGACGCCCTCCCCGCGCCAGTTTACTGCCCTATATCGGCAAGTATCTTGGGCTCAACGAGACCGATGCCCAGGACCTGGCTCTGTTGAGCCGCAAGGCTATCGAATTTTTGCGTCAGACCATCCGGGTTCCCCGGGGCATCGCTTTGCCATTCGCTCTTAATCAGGAGTTCCTGGAAGCCTCTCCCAAGATTCAACAGATGTTGGGTAAGTTGAAGATGGCCCTCGAATTGAATGCGCGCGAAATCGAGCCGCTTTGTCTGACACTGATGAACATGATTCGCAATCTGCGCATGAGCGACCGCATGCGCGAGTCCATCGACTCGATGGTGGCCAACAATCTGGCTGGCGTGTCTAGCTTTGTGGTGCGCAGTTCCTCCAATGCCGAGGACCTGGAGAATTTTTCGGCGGCCGGTATCTACGAATCCCTCAATCACCAGACCACGGCCGAGAACATTTTTCAGAGTATCAAGGAAGTGTGGGCTTCGCTGGTCAGCCCGAGATCGGTTCGGTTGCGCCAGGAAGTGGGCATCTCGCTGGACGACTGTTGGATGGGGGTCATCATCCAAGAGGAGATGCCGGCGCGTATGGGTGGCGTCTTGGTGACCACCAATCCTCTCAATTCGAACGATTTTCGTAACGTCTACGTGAACGTCTCTACGCACTCGGTCGACAGCGTGGTCAGGGGAGTTGAATTGCCGTTGCAATACGTATACAACACCGTCGAAGGGGGCGGGCGCACCCTGTCTCTGGGAAGCGCGGGCCAGGATCTGGAGAACGAAGACAAGGATTTGCTGCAAAAGCTGTCTTTTGCCGGCCGCCTGTTGCAGTCTCACTTTTCCCCCAACTACACCTTCAGTGACCCGGTGGATATCGAGTGGTTGATCGACGACGAGGGTCTCGTCGTACTGCAACTACGCCCTTACAGCAAGTAATGGCTCAGGCCCGTCGCCTGATCTGGCTCTACTACGCCTTCCAGATCACGGTCACCCTGATGCTCTGGATGCCCATCTTCTACGAATACCAAAAGCAGATGGGCTTGAGCGACGGCCAGATCCTTGACATCCAGAGTCTCTACTACGTGAGTTTTTGCCTGTTTGAACTACCCACGGGCTTTATCGCCGATCGATTGGGGCACCGGGGCTGCATGCGTGTGGGCGCCGCCCTCCACGTGGTCACCCACGCTCTGCCGGTGATTTGGCCCACCTACTGGGGTTTTGTCTGCCACTGGTTGCTGTTGGCACTCAGTCGTTCGCTGATTTCGGGAGCGGCCAGCGCCTATGTCTATAATCAGTTGGAACAATTGGGTCAGGTGGAACTCTACAAGGAGACGGAAGGCCGAGGGAGGGCCTGGTCGTTGGCCGTCAAGGTGATCGGTTTTACCTTGACCGATCCTCTTACTCAGATCAATGTTTCCCTTCCTTATGTGGCCAGCGCCCTCTCGGCTGTGGTGTCGACGGTCATCGCCTGGCGCTTTCCACCCGCATTGCGTCACCTCCAGGTGAAGGCGGAGCCTCCCCGCATCGGTCGGGCCGTGGCCCTGCTGCTGGGCCACCCCAAAATGGTGGTGGTGATGCTGCAAGGGGTGGCCCTGTTCACCCTGACTCGTATCGTGCAGGTGAACGTATTTCAGCCGCTGTTGCTGGCCCAGGGTTTTGTGGTCTCCCAGTTTGGACGAATCCTGGCGGTAAATACTTTGTTTGAAGCGCTGGGGTCGGCCTATCCTAAGATTTTTCGGCGCTTGTTCAGTGATTTGCCCATGGTCTTTCTGCTCACGCTGGCCATGGGTGTGTGCTGCTGGGGATTGGCCCGAGGCGGCAGTTGGAACTGTCTGATCTGGCTGAACGTTTTCGCCGTCGTCACCGGTCTGGCTTATCCGATTCAGCGACAGGTGATGAATGAGCACATTCCCGACTCAGACTATCGGGCCAGTCTGCTGTCGGCCGAATCTCTGGTGGATCGGGCGGTGTGCGCCTGGGTAGCTCACGCTCTTGGAGTGGCCTTGACTCAAGGGGCTATGCCGGCGTTTTTGCAAGGCTCGGCTATGGCCAGCCTGGCCAGTTGCGTTCTGCTCTGGCCTCTTTACGCTCTGGTGCCGCGGCGACTGGCTTCGGCCACGGCCGCCGAGGCGTCCAAAACCCCCGCCCCCTGAGCGTTGGCGTCCCACTGGGGCAGCGGGCGAGCGGTGTCTTTTAAAATGTCTTTGACTTCGGCCGGCGTTAGAGAGGGATTGGCTTCCAGCATACAGGCCACCACTCCGGCCACCAGGGGCGCCGACATGGAGGTTCCGTGCAGAGCCAGATAGCCCGGGTGACCGTTGGGCAAGAACCAGGCCGTGGGTTTTGCGTCGATCTTGGCCAATAATTTTGTTCTCAGCACTTCCGCAGGCAGCATCAGCATTTCGCGGTCCCAGCCGCGCGCCTCGATCACCTGGCTGGCCACTTCGTGGAGTTCGTCCAGAGTGGCCGTGGTCAGTCGGTGAGAGGATTCCAAGGCCCGGTCGTTGGCCCCCTCTGCCAGTGAGAAGGCCACGTTGGCCCCCATCAGGTTTACGCCCGGCGCAATCAGGTCTGGCTGGCCCTTACCGGGCCCGGGTCCGCGGCTGGAAAACTTGGCGACCGTGTCATCCCCATCGTCGTGGGGGGTCCCCATGGTGTCGAGCGATCCAACCGTAATCACATCGGGGTGGGTGGCGGGGGTAAAACGCAGGGTCCCGGGTCCGTCGCCGTCGTTGCCGGCGGCCACCACCAGGACCAGTCCGGCTTTGGTTGCTTCTTCGATCGCCTGGCCCAGGGGGTCCAGGAAATAACTGTGGCCCTGCGGGTCTTCTTGATGAACCAGTGGATATCCCATGGACAGATTGACGACTCGAATATTGAAGCGTTGGCGATTTTCCATGGCCCACTCGATGCCGTTGACCACCGCGGCGTAGCGCTCTTCGGGGGTCATCTGCGCCTCTTCGCCAGAAGTCACGCGAACGCTGGCCAGATGGGCACCCGGGGCCACTCCGCGAAATCGACCCTGTGAAACCTGGCCCGTCCCCAGAGCAAGGCTGGCCACGTGTGTTCCGTGACCCAGAAAATCGGTGGTTCCCGGCGAGTTGGGCACGGTTGAGATGGCCGATACCAGCCGATCATCGAGGTCGGGGTGCGGCGAGACGCCTGAGTCAAGCACGGCAATGCCGATACCCCTGCCTGTGGTTTTGAGCGGTCCGAGAGTATCGCGCGCTCCTTCGAACTTGTGGCCCACCGTGTTATTTGGAGACAGAATCACACCTACAGTCTACGACATCGCCCTGAAAATTTACTGCAGTTGCGGCTGAAGTTCGCGCAGTCGCCGGGGATGGCGTGGATCATCGGGAAACTGGTGGTCGGCATCGGGCCACACCAGTTGCCAGGCTTGGAAGCCGTCGCCCCGGTAAAACCAGCGGTTGTAGCTCAGGTATTCCCGATGATGCTGGACGTTGACCGCAAAGGCGCGCAGCGTATATTCCTCGGTGAGTCGGTCGATTGGGTGACCCAGTTTCAAGCTTTGACCGCCATGGATGTCCTTCACGGCTTGATGGAGCAGCAGTTGCCCGCGCTCGGCAGGCAGGCCGAAAACGATCAGTTCGGCGTGCCGGTGGCCGTGCCAAAGACCCACCGTGTAACAGGACCCGGGCTGGTGGACCACGCTGAATCCGTTTTGTTGAATGTCTTGAATTAGGCGACGTTCGAAGAGATCGTCACAATCTGAGAACTCTCTAACCGATTTCATGCTTTGAAATTTAGTCAAGGTTTGCAAAACTCCTGGCGCAAATTCTGACCACTTCCTGTGGTCAGAATTGCGGCAGGGAGTCCCTTCTGGACAGGCGAAAAGGCCCGGCGCTTTAGGAGGACATGCTATGTTCAAAACTTTGATGAGTGGTTCCGGGCTGGCTAAGCTGGCCGGAATCACCTTGACTGCAGGCATCGTAGCCGCAGCGTTCCATACATCCGCCCCGGTCATGGCGTCTGATCACGACGACGGTGAGACCAACATCAAGGCCCGTAACCTTAACCTCACGGACCTCTATGCGTTCCGCGAAGACTGGCAGACGGGCGTGGCAGGCGACAACGGTAACATGATTTTCATCATGAACACCAATCCTCGCAGCTTGCCACGTCAGCAGTACTTCTTCAACACGAATGCAATTTACTCGTTCCAGGTGTCGCGTAGGAGCGGCCAGAACGCCAGCGTTACTGGTGTGGCCGATATCAGTTTTGACTTCAACTTTGGCACTCCGACCAACAACTCGCAGCCCATCTTCGTGAATATTCGTCGATTCAGCAACGGGCAAGAGGTTTCTCGCGAGACTTTGAGCGCAGGTCAAACCACGGCGGCTGCTCCTCTGTTGGGCAATACCCCGGCGCCCGCTCCGGTCAATAATGCGGTGGCTACTTCGGCAGGTGCCCTGACGGTGTTTGCCGGGTTGCGTGAAGATCCGTTCTTCTTCGATGTAGACGGCTACTTCCGCACTCGTGGTTTCCTGGCCACTCAGATCAGCCCCAATAACGCTCGAGCCTCCACCGCCAATGCGGCCCTGGTTCCGTTTTCAACGGCTGCGACCGCCGTCGACTTCGCTAAGGGCTACAACGTGAATGCTATTGTTATGCGCGTGCCCATCGCTTTGTTGTTGAATGGCACAACGGATCGCGTCTTCGACGTTTGGGAAACCATCAGTGTTCCCCAAGTTTTGTCGGCACTGCAGTAGAAAGAAGGAATTTACTATGAAAAGATACGCCCTGGCTCTTTTTGCCGCTGCTGCCTTTGCCTTCGGTTGCGGCAGTGACTCCACAGACATCGTTTCCAACAACACCCAGCAGCAAGACGCTACCTTTCGTCAGATCGAACAGTTTGGTCGGCCGGGCATCAATGAAGCGTTGCTTTTTACCAACGCCTTCTTGAATACTTATAACGCCGTGAGTCCCGCCTTCATCGCGGCAGCGCTGGCCAACCCGGCCGGCCCCGAAGGAACGGCAGCGGCGCCGGTGTTGACCGAAGCGACCACCACTCTCAATCTGTTGACAGGCTTCGTGGCCGGTGGAACGACGACGGCTCAGGCCATCGCCGCTTTCCTGCCCGATGTGCTGCGCTGCGATTCGACCCTCAACATCCCGGTCGCCACTGCGGCCTATCCGTTTGCCTTGAACGCCGTGGGTTCGCCCGTAGCGGGACGCAAATTGACCGACGACGTGATCGATGTCACCTACAGTGTGCTGGTGGGTCCTGGCACCACTGACAACGTGCCTTACTATGCGCCCCCTGGCAACACCAATCAGGCCATCGGCCACCAGCGCCTGAATGGCCAGGCGGCCGATTTTGGTGCGGCGACTTTCCCCTTCCTGGCGCCGGCTAACTAGCCGTCCCGTCGACCTTACGTGAACGGGCACCGCTGGCGACAGCGGTGCCCTTTTCTCTACTGAAAGTGGTCCCAGGCGATGTAAGCCAGGAGGATCACCGGAGAGATTGCCCAAAGCGTCATCAGGCCGCGTAGAAGTGGATGCTGGGCCGTCTCGCTCGGTGTTTTTCCCTCCAGGATTTGCTGCAGTCGAACTCTGAATTCAAGAGCGCTGGCCATGCGCTCGTCAGGCAGGCTCGACATGGCTTCCAGGATAACTTCGCTGAGTTCAACGGGCACTCGCCCTTGAATTTCGTGTTGAAAGGACTCGGGGCGCGCTGGTGACCTGGTCATCACCGAGGTCATCAGTTCTTTGACGGATTTGCCCTGGTGTGGTGGATGCAGGGTGGAAAATTCGTAAAGCAAGGCCCCCAGTCCGTACACGTCGGTTCGAGCGTCCAGGGCGGCGGATTCCCCGGCGATCTGCTCGGGCGCGGCGTAGGCCAGCGTGCCCACCACGGTGCCCACGCGGGTGAGTCCTGGTTCGGGGGGCGTCTCGTCTCCCGATATGCGGCGCACGAGGCCCCAGTCCATCACCTGAACTTCACCAAAGGGTCCGATCATGATGTTGTCGGGCTTCAGGTCGCGGTGTAGAAAGCCACAACTGTGGGCGTAGTGAATGGCGTCGCAAACAAGTTGAATGACTTGAATGCGCCGAGCGAAGCTGAACTGACGGTGTGTTTCGGGGTCCCCTCGGCGCATCCGGTCAACCACCTGGCTTAATGTCTCCCCGCGCACCAGGGTCATGGTGAAATAGGGGCTTCCTTCCGCAGTCTGGCCCAATTCGTGCACGGGAGGGATGTTGGGGTGCTGAAGTTGGCTGGTTGCTTTGGCTTCGCGGAGAAAGCGAGCTATCGAATCGGGATTGTCCCGATGGTTGGTGCGCAGACTTTTGAGCGCGACCTCTCGCCCGAGTTGGCGGTCCAGCACTCGAGCTACTTCGCCCATGGCTCCTTGCCCCAGGCTACCCTGAATCTGATAGCGATTTTCGTTCGGGTCCGATTCATTCTCTAGCGATTTCAGGCCGCACCGCCTTTCTGTTGCTCGTGTGCCACCACCAAAATACTTGAAAGATCAGCCAGGGGGCCAACCAGAGGCCGGCCAGGCAGGGTAGGACCGCGAGCGCATGAGCCAGCACCCACCAAAAGGTCCAGCGGGCAAAGGCCGGCGTAAAGTAGAGATGGCTGGCACAGCACACCACTTCTTTGAGAGAGGCCAGGCCCTGGCCGCGCCGCTGTAACTCGGCAACCAGGGCCGTGGCAAAGAGCGACTTGTTATCAAAGAAGCCCTTGGTGGTTCGCTCGATGGCCTGTCGAGCAAAGCGTCGACCGGCCTGCTCCATGGGTCTGGCCGTGGGATCGGCGTCGTCGAGCAGGTGGACTTTTTTGAGCGCCGAGTCCAGTAGTTCGGGGGAGATGGATTCGAGCAGCAGGCGGATCCGTTGCGACTCCAGTTTGGACTGAGTCAGGTCGCCCCAGGCGGGGTAGTGACTCTGCAGTTGCACTGCGACTTGATAGCAGATAGGCCCAAGAATGCGCTCGCCGATCACCTGGCCTACGTTTTCGCGGTGCACCAGGGTGCGCGCCCCGAAGGCCGTGCCGGAGAGCACTCCCGCCAGAAGGCTCCCGGCGGGCAGCGAGATTCCCCACAGTATGACCCAGGTCCATTGCAAGGTCATCCACATCCAGCCGTGCCTACCCTGTCGCAGTTGATGCAGGTGCGCCCATGGCAGCATCCAGCGCAGCGAGGCCATGAGGGCAGCTATGCCCAAGGCCAGTCCCAGGCTTCCCAGTACAACCACCCACAGGGTGATTTCCGGCAGGGTGGACAGCAGTACTCGCAGGATTTGCCAACCGCCGATCTCGCCAAAAGGGAACATTCGGTGAACATTCCGCGAAGGCCGCCGAATTCTTGCTAGCACCCCTTGGTCAAGTGCCTCTGCCCTCGTATGCTTGAGAAGTGAGAATTACGCCCGTTTCAGGTCCCCTCTCCCCTCGGCGAATCATCGAGGAGATGCTGGTGGCTCCCCAGTTGGATGCCTCCATTCGCGACACTTTGGTCGAGGATTTGAGCCGCTTTCCGGCGCCCTGGTTGGACTTTATGGGGCGCTACGGATTGCAGATTGTGGCTCTGGAAGATGGGCAAACCCTGGCCGATTCCCCGGTCCTTGCCCGGAGTGCAGTTCGAGATGTGGAGGACTGGAGCCAAAAGGCCCAGGATGCCTTCTTGCAGTCGCAGGGGGGCGATCGCTATCAGCGGGCGGAAAATTTGCAAATCCAACTGCTCGAGCAGGGGTCCCCGATGCGCGCGGCTACTCATGGAGAGCCCATCGATTTGCTGAAACTTGCCGAACATCGACAGGTTGCCGCCGCCTTTCGTCACGAGTGGGTGGAGCGCTTGCAGCAGTTAAACGCGCCCTGGTCCAGTTTGCGAGATGGATTATTTGTGGCTGACCAGGGCGTGTTCTTGTTGCCTCCGGTGCCGACCGACTTTGGTTTGGTGGCTGATCGAGGTTATCAGGAGGCGGTCTCCACCACGGCCCACTTTGTGGCCAAGAATCTCGGCGTGAATCAGGGTCCCGAGCAGCGAGTGCTACTGCACCCTCGATTTTTGGCTCAGGACGCAGCCGAGATAGGTCAGTACAGAGTGGCTATCCATGAAGTGGGACACGCTCTGGATTATGCTTTACAGGGTTTGCCCGAAGAGAGTGGATTTGGGTCTCAGCATTCGGCCCGCGTGTTGGCCTGCTTTGAAGAGGCCGAGATGTTTACGTCGGACCGAGCAGATGACGACCCTCGCGAGTATTTTGCCGAGGCGGTGGAGGCCTATTTGACGTCGCCTTCCACGGCTTTTGATTTTCGGCCTCAAAATCACCAGGCCGAGTTGCGCCAACGCGACCCGCAGATGGCCGCCTACCTGGATCACATTTTTGCGACCGTTCCCGGTCCCGATTGGACAAGCCGACCGCCGCAGCCCCGCGGGATGCCCGAGGGATTCCCGGACCCGGACAGAGACGCGATTTTCCTTCCTTAATTCCTTTTCTGGAGGAATAAGTCTTCTTTGTCTGAAAATAAGCATAAGATCAACACGAGTAAGGCTTGTTTTTGTGCTACTAGGTAAAAATCTTCGTGCTTTGCCCTTCGTGGCAGTTTTCTTGCTTGGCTTGTGCGGTCTGTTTGTTGGGCCGGGCGTCGTCTCCACGGGGGCCGCTGTCGTGCCGGGGGATGTGGCCTGGATGTTGACGGCTACAGCTCTGGTGTTGTTGATGACGCCGGGACTTTCGTTTTTCTACGGGGGCATGGTCAGCCGCCGCAATGTGCTTTCCACCATGCTGCAAAGCTTTGTGGCCATGGGTGTGGTGAGTTTGCTCTGGATTGTGGTAGGCTTCAGCCTCTGTTTTGGAGACAGTCTGCAGGGTCTGATCGGAAATCCCCTCACCTACTTCATGTTCCGAGGGGTCGGCGGCTCCACTCATCCCGACCTGTCGCCTACGATTCCGTTGGTGCTGTTTGCTCTTTTTCAGTTGAAGTTTGCCATCATCACCCCGGCCTTAATTACCGGCTCCTTCGCCGAACGAGTGCGCTTCTCCAGTTATATCCTCTTTATGTGTCTGTTTACTCTGTTTATCTATGCGCCCCTGGCCCACTGGACCTGGCATCCTCAGGGCTTTCTTCGTCAGTTGCATGTACTCGATTTTGCAGGTGGGACGGTGGTGCATATGTCGGCCGGCTTTGCCGCCCTGGCCGGAGCTCTTTATCTGGGTCCGCGCCGCGCCCACCAACCCGGCCACGCCCACCAACCTGCCAATATCCCTTTTGTGCTGCTGGGCACCGGCATGCTCTGGTTCGGTTGGTTCGGGTTCAACGCCGGTTCGGCGCTGGCTGCCAACGAGACGGCCGCACTCGCATTTTTGACGACCAATACCGCTTCAGCCGCGGCCATGCTCAGTTGGGTCTTCTTTGACATCGCTCGGGGCGGCAAGCCTACTGCCTTGGGGGCATGTATTGGGGCGGTGGTGGGTCTGGTGGCGGTTACCCCAGCCGCGGGCTACATAACGGTGGGGGCCAGTCTCTTTGTGGGCGCTTTCTCTGCTGTGGTCAGTAATCTGGCTTGCTCATTCAAGGGCAAGAGCAGTCTGGATGATACGTTGGATGTTTTCCCCTGTCATGGTCTTGGGGGCATTGTGGGTATGCTGCTCACGGGCGTCTGCGCCAAGGATGTGGGACTGTTAAGCGGCCAGACCAGCACCTTTTTGGCCCACCTGGTGGCTCTCCTGGTGGTTGGCGTGTTTACTTTCGGCGGTTCCTATCTGCTCTACGCGATTACCGATCGGCTGATCCCCTTGCGGGTCGCTCCTCAGGACGAGCTTCAGGGCCTGGATTTGTCTCAGCATGGGGAGTCTGTGACCGACTCAGCGGCCGCTTAGGGCTTCGTCCAGCGTGGTCCAGGCAAGCAGGGCGCATTTGACCCGCACAGGGTAGTTGCGCACTCCCGAGAGGGCCTCGAAATCCCCCAGTTCTTCGGGGCAGTGGAGTGCCTGGCGATCTTTGATCCAGGTCTTGAAGGTTGCTAGCAGGGTTGCCGCTTGGTCGGTGCTTTTTCCCTTCAGTTGTTGCGTCAGCATGGAGGCGGATGCCTGCGAGATGGCACAGCCGCTCCCTTGGAAGGCTATCTCTTCAATGAGTCCCTGCTCGGTGACTCGCAAGTGGAGTTCGATCTCGTCGCCGCAAAGCGGATTGAAACCGTGATGCAAGTGGGTGGGATTGACCAGTTCTCCGTGGTTACGAGGGCTCTGGGAGTGGTCGACAATGATTTCTCGGTAAAGATCTTCGTCGTCTTCCATCATCGGTTGAATACCTTTCTGGCTTCCAGTAATCCGTCGATCAGGCGGTCGACATCGTGGCGCTGATTGTAAAGGTAGAAGCTGGCGCGCACAAGGCTGACCGGGGCTCTGGCTCCCGGCGTCCACAAGTCGGTGAAGTGTTGCATCAGCGGCTGACAGCAGTGGTGTCCGGCTCGTACGCACACTCCCCGTCGGTCAAGCACGGTGGCTACATCGTGGGGGTGGACCTTCTTGCCCAGACTAAAAGAGACCACTCCGCTCTGATGCTCGGGGTCGGCCGGTCCGGCGATTTGCAGGTCAGGGACCTCTTGTAGTCGCTGCAAAGCATAGGTTAGCAATGCTTTTTCGTGAGCTCGGACCTGGTCCATTCCATGGCCCCTGAGGTAGTCAATGGCCGCGCCCAGGCCGATGGCGTCGCCAATGGCAGGTGTTCCTGCTTCCAGGCGCTGGGGTAGGGGAGCAAAGGTGGTCTTTTGGCGGGTAACCATGCCCACCATGCTTCCTCCATAGTGATAAGGTGGCAGTGCTTCCAGGCGCTCGGCGCGCCCCCAGAGGACTCCGATACCCGTGGGTCCCAGCATTTTGTGGCCCGAGAAAGCCAGGAAGTCGCAGCCCAGCTCGTTCACTTTGGTTTCCAGGTGGGGGACGCCTTGTGCTGCGTCTACCACCAGGATGGTGCCGTTGTCTCGG
The DNA here is from genome assembly GCA_018780265.1 of bacterium. Lineage (GTDB taxonomy): Bacteria > Vulcanimicrobiota > Xenobia > Xenobiales > JADMJV01 > JADMJV01. The sequence goes on along the minus strand of JADMJV010000071.1, from coordinate 660 downwards.
CAGCGGCGGGCGATTTCGGCAATGGGGTTGATGGTCCCCAGAACATTGGAGACCCAGGCCAGAGCCAGGACGGCTGGTTTTCTGTCCAGCACCTGGGTCAGACTGTCCGGGTCCAACTTGCCGTCGGCCGTCACTTCTATCCAGTCCAGTTGGTGCCCCTGATGCAGGGCCCATTGTTGCCAGGGAACCAGGTTGGAATGATGCTCCATGGCGCTCAGAGCAATTCGCTGGCCGGGTGGCAGTGAGCGACAGAGGGACTGCGCCAGCAGGTTGAGCGACTCGGTGGTGCCGCGAGTAAATATGCACTGTTCCGGCTGAGTGGCTAGAAATCCAGCTACCTTTTGGCGGGCTTCCTCGTAGGCGTCGGTGGCCCGGCTGGATAAGGCGTAGGCTCCGCGATGCACATTGGCACGATATTCCAGGTAGTAGGACTCCATGGCCCGTACCACCTGGTGCGGAGTTTGGCTGCTGGCGGCACTGTCCAGGTAACACAGGCCTTGCAGTCCGGGAAAATCTTCCTGTATGGGCATGGGAGCGGCTTCGGTCTGGGTTGCCGAATCCTGCCAACCCTATTTCTGACTCATTGCTCTTGAAACCGTTGACATACTGGAGGTCTCATGCTAATCTGCCCCAGCCCCCCCGAACAGGGGATGCGGCAAA
>JADMJV010000078.1 GCA_018780265.1 bacterium | reverse complement strand
AAGCTGGACTCGCTCAACCTGGTGTCGCGCTCCGACAAGCGCGGCTATCGCATTCAGAGTTCGGCCGAACAGGAGTGGGCGCGCGAGCGCGACTCCAGCAGTGCCAGCAACCAGCAGATCGCCGAGCTGGTCAAGGAAAAACTCAAGGGATTGCTGGGCTCGGGCAGCGACCGACCCAAGCTCAAAGGGCGGGCCTTTCCGCTGGCGGCCCTCTACAGCGACAGCCGGGGGGTGCGCGAGGAGCGCATCCAGTCCAGCAACGACAGCGCCATCTTGTGGTTTGACTTTCACTACCTGACCAATCAGGAGGAGCGGCGCGAGGAGAACTGGCTCAAGGAGAGCGACACTCTCAGTCGCCGCGAGCGGGTGGTGTGGATCTCCGGTCCCACCAGCGGATTTGAGAACAAGGCCCGCGAACTGCTGCGCTCGCGCTCCATTGTGGGGCGCTATGCCCCGCGCCTGGCCAGCCTGACCGAGGCCAAGAAGGCGGCCCTGCACCACGAACAGAGTCGACGCGACCTGCTTGACGATCAGGTGCGCGGCCTGGTGGCCGACCTTTTCTTGGAGGGGGCGCTCTTTTTCCGGGCCCGCAAACCGCAGCTGCAGCGCTACGGACCCGGCTTTGCGGCCGTGCTCAAGGGGGCGGCCGAGGATGTGCTGCCCGAACTCTACCAGCACTTTGTGGACCTGGCCATCACCGATGGCGAGCTGCGCCAGTTGCTGCAGCCCTCTCTGGTGGGCACCAGCAGCAAGTTTTTCAACCTCGCTGGGCCTGCTCGAGCACGACTCGGGCAAGGTGGTCTCGACCTGCAAGGGCGAGGTGCCCACCCGCATTCGCGAATATCTGGAGGCCGAAAACGGAGTCTCTGGATCCACCTTGATTGCTCGCTTTGGCGGCCCCCCTTGGGGCTACGCCCCGGACCTGGTGCGGGCCTGTGTGCTGGGGTTGCTGCGCGGCCAGTTGTGCCAGATTGTGCCGGCCAGCGGAGACAAAATCACCTCCTTCCGCGACCCGGGCGTGCAGGACTTGTTTAGCAAAGACCGCGACTTTAAAAACGCCGACATCAAGCCAGCCGGGGATCAGGCCATCAAGCCGGCCGACCGCATCAAGATTCGCAAGTTCTTTGAGGACTGCACCCGCCAGGAGTTTGACAACGAGCCCGAGGCCCTGGCCGATGCCGCCTTTGTGCACCTGCACCGCTTTGCCAAGGAGCATCTCGACTTGTTGGAACGCCTGCAGCAGCTGGCCCCCCTGCGCCCTCAGTTGCCCACGGCCCTGGCTCACCTCGAAGCCACCCTGAGCAAGTGCCTGCAGTCGCGCCAGATCGAAGCCACCCTGGTGGCCGTCAAGAAGCACCTGGACACGCTGCGCGACGGCATTCAGGATTTGGGCATCTACCGGGGCGACCTCACCGAGGAAGCCATCTCTCAGGTCAAGCGGGCCCAGCGTGTGCTCACGGTCGAGTTTGAGCAGTTGCAGCAGCTGGGCCTGGATCCGGCTCTGGAGCAGGCCGGTCACACCCTCCAGGCGCAACTGGCCCTGGCCTGCCCCTGGCGCGACATCTCCTCGGCCCGCCCACTGCTGGAACAGATCGAATCCCGCTATCGGGAAAGCCGGGCCGAGCTGTTGGAAAAGCAAGAGCAGCAGATCGAACGCATCCTGGAGCAGGTCAAGCTGCGTGAGGGCTTTGCCCGCCTCGACCCCGACGCCGCCGACAGCGTGCTACGCCTGGTGCGCGACAAGCGCATCGCCACCACCCCCGAGGCCATCAGCCCGGCCCTCATCGTACTGCGCAACTCCGTGCCCCCACGCCTCAAGGAAGGAGCCGAACAGGCCCACAACCGGCTCGACGAACTCCTATCGATCAAGGTGCAGGTGGTCCCCTTCCGCTTGGGACTGGCCAATCGCGAACTGAGCAACCCCGCCGAGGTGGAGGCCCTGCTGCAGGAGCTGCGCGAGCGGCTGCTGGCCCAGCTCAAAGACAACTCACGCATCCGGCTCACCTGAGTTTGCCTGGACAGCCTCCACCTCGGGGCACAATTAGAGCCTGTCCGCAGCCTTCAAGGCGGCCTCGACCGTGGCCAGGGGAAGTAAAAGTGTAAGCGGATTGCCGAGTAACGGTATCGCACCATAGCTGGCGTACCAGTTGGAAACCCGCTGATTTTTTGCGTCGATGAGCATAGCTACTCCGCCCACCTCCGAAGCCGCTCGAATGCAGCGACGACCCGCCGACAAAAGCAGCTGGCCTCCCAGGCCGCGGCCCTGTTGCGACCGCGCGACAGCCAATCGACCCAGACGAAAAACGGGAACGTCATATCGCGCCAGCCCACCTTTGACCCGTGCTGGAACTCGACAATACTCCACCGAGGCGGGGCTTAAAGTGAAGAAACCCAGAATCGTTTGCCCGTCTTCCTGAGAGATGGCCAGGAACGTCTTTGCCCCGCCCTGTTGGTGGCTCTTGCGAGCGTGCCGTTGGAGAAAGTCATTGAGTTGGGCATCGCCGCAGTCGAAAGACTTCCGGTCATGCGACCTGGCAATGGGCTCCTCGCGCCAGCTCACTCTGCTTTGGGCAAGGCTCGTGCAGCCCTCAAGAGCCTGGCGTTGGGGGCAGCTGGATTTTCCAGCGCCTCGAGTACACGCAGGCTGTCCCGCTCCGACAAGGACAGGTGCTCTGCATTCTCAATCACCGATTTAGCTGCACGCAAAGCACTCTTCACCATAAACGCCGTCAGGTCCGTATGCTCCAGTGCCACCGCACGCATTAAAGTGGCCTTGTCCTCCGAATGAATTCTGAGGGCCACCCGACAATTCTCCTTCGATACGGGTCTTGGCATGATTCTGACTCCTTTATCGTACTGATTAAAAGCGTACATATGCAGCCTCCGTTTGTCAAACTTCAGCCAGGCACCCTTCCAAAAATTCCGCAAAATGAGAGCCAA
>JADMJV010000056.1 GCA_018780265.1 bacterium | reverse complement strand
TCGAATATGACTTCAGACTCCATTTCGACCAGCTTATTTCAGGACGGGCCCTAAGCCAAGCGGGGGTTTTCCCGCTTGACTTTGGGCGCTTTAGTTACGACTGGCGGCGATGGCACGTGGGAAAAGAATGTGATTCTCAGCGTGGACATGGATGTGGGTATCCTGCTCGAGTTCGGCCAGGCCCTGCAAGACGGCCCGATAAGTTGTGCATGCTCCCTCGGGGATGTCGTAGTTTCGGGTAAGCTCTCGCATCTTGGCCAGCGCCTGCCCGGCCGAATCGTGCTCTGCTTCCATCGCTTCTATGATGTGGCTTAGCGAGCAGCCCACCGGTCCGCTGCGTCCGGCGATCAGGGGAAACAGGATCTGCTCTTCCTTCTCCATGTGGTCCATCATTTCGGCGGTAAACTCCCGAAAGATGCGACGCACTTCAAGCAATTCGGGCCGTCCCGGCCCGTGCACCATGGCCACCCGGTCCACCTGTTTAGAGAGAAGCGGCAGGGTGTCGCGTAAGTATTGATGGTGTAAGGCTACAATGTGATCGGCCAGTTCGGCCAGCGTAAGTTTTTGCAGATCTTTCTCAGGCGGACTCTGGAGGGCTTTGCTGATGTCGGAGAGCACCTCCTCGATGTTCACACCGCGTGCTTCGCAGGCGCTGCTCAAGGGCTGCCGGCCGCCGCAGCAGTAGTCGATTCCAAACTTTTCAAAAATGCGGGCGACACAAGGATGCTCGGTCACAAACTGACCCACCTGGGTCTGAGCGTTGAGGTTGGTCATGGAATGCCTCCTGGCTAACTTTTTTTGTGTATTGAGCCTACCCATCCTATGCTCGGACTTCTTTGATCCAAGTCAATCCGGGCGTCTTACTGATGGTTTGCTGCGATGCAAGGCTTTTCAGGATGAAGGGCGTTCCAAAGCAGCAGCCAGCCAGGGCCCTCGGCCTCCTCAGGCGTCACTCAGCCGCCGCAGCTGCACCCACCTCCGCCGCCGCATCCGCCGGTGCCACCCATGGGCACCCTGGCCCAGTCGGCCAGTTGCTGTCGGCTTGGATAAACAGCCTTGCTCACGATCCGATCATCGACCATCACGATGGGCAGGAACTCTCGATTTTGTCCCATCTCGGCCATGACTTGCGGGTGTCTGGCAAAGGCCTCCGGGTGGTCGATGAAATTGTAACGCAGCAGCCTTGTGCCACCGTCCTCGAGTTGAAACAGGTCGACGTCCAATCGCAGCATTCGCTGCTCTTTGTTGAGGAGACTATTGGACGCTTCAAAAACGGTCAGGGTTGGCATAAAGAACCTCTTTTCTAGGGATGAAGCCCAGCATAGCCTGGAAGAGAGGGGTGATCCTTGACCTGTGTCATTTGGGTCGCGAAGTCTTGAGAGCGATTCCTGGACCTTGATCCACGTCAATGATGCCCCCGCTCACCTGGGATAGCTTCAGGTCATCCTTTTATTCGCTGCATGCCGAATTTGCAACTCAATCAAATCAGGAGGACACGAAAAATGAAACGCTGGCTAGTATTGATCCCTCTGTGCCTGTCAGGCTGCAGCCAGGAAACCCCACCCGCTCCGGCCGACTCACCGGCCCCCGCAGCTACCACCCCGGCTGCGGCCAACCCCGCCGAAGCGGGCAAGAAGCTCTTCGAAGCTTCTTGCAGCGCCTGCCACGGGCCGGAGGGCGGAGGGATTCCTTCGCTGGGAAAAGCCCTCAAAGGGAGTCCCATGCTAAAGCTCTCCGATGCGGACCTGGTGGCATTCATCAAGAAGGGTCGAGAGGCCAGTGACCCGGCCAATACCACCAAGGTGGCTATGCCGCCGAAGGGGGGCAATCCCGACCTGACCGATGACGACCTGGGCAATATTGTCACGTACATTCGTAGTCTGAAATGAGAAAGGGGGTTTCCCCTGATGGGTCGAGCGCCATGACGACCCTGAGTCGAAGTCTGATTATGAGCCTGATGGTGGTCATGCTTAGCGGACTGCTCGGAGGATTGTCGCGTGTGATCGGGCTGCCTGTTGCGGACTTTCTCCGCATAAATCATGGGCCCATCCTTTGCGCTGTGGTTTTTCCCGGATTGATCGGTTTGGAGCGAGCGGTGGCCATTGGCCGTGGTTGGGCATGGGTCCCCACGCTCAGCGCATTTCTGTCGTTGCTGGGGATGTTTGTGGTGGGCAGAGCCGCCTTTCCAATATTGGGAATGACGGCTGCAGGGTTGCTGCTGCAACAGATGTTTTTGTGGAAGCGCAGACCCGGTCTCGATGGACAAATTGCGGCCGTTGCACCTATCTGTCTGTGGCTGGCCGATTGGCGCTGGGGAGGTGGCGATCCGGCCCCCCTTTGTGCGTTGGGGTGGAGCAGTTTCTTGATCATGGTGATCGCGGCCGAACGCCTGGAATTGTCTTTTCTGTATCGGTCTGCTAGCTACGTCATGCCCGGTGCAACTCTCTTGACCCTTGGGGGAGTTGCGCTTCAGCAGCCCAGACTAGTCGGTTTAGGCTGGCTCGCCCTGGCGCTGTGGCTGTCGGCCCACGATTTGGCTCGACGCAATGCCGGTCGCAGCGGACTGGTGGCCTATACGGCACGTAGTGTGTTGCTGGGTTACGCCTGGTTGGCCACCAGCGGCCTGCAACTGCTGGTTTATGGTCTGCCTTGCCTATCGGGTTCGGGTTTTGACCGGGTCCTGCACGGCGTGTTTGTGGGTTTTGCATTGTCGATGGTAATGGCTCACGGCCCCATCCTATTTCCTGCCTTGTTGAAATGCTCCATGGTCTTCAGCAACGGTTTCTATCTACCGCTGGTCCTGCTGCACAGTTCCTTGCTAATGCGCTGCTTTGGGCCTTGGGCAAAGTGGGGAGCCAGTGGCAACATGCTGGCGGTGTTCGTCTTTGGACTGACCATGGTCGCCCATTCCCGATCTGGCGGCAAGCCGTGGTTGACCCCAACCGGGGGCTAGATCCCGAGGGTGTAGGGGATGGAACGAGGTAGCACCTCGTCCCAGTATTCCAGAGGACAGTTGTGGCCCGACCAGTTGCCCGTGCGCAAATCAGCCTCGTAGCGGCATCCGCCTCCGCACAGTGGCAGATAGGCGCATTGCATGGCCCGACAGTGTCCCACGGCCTGCCGGACCGATTGAAGTAAGGCCTGGTTGACCCCCCTGGCTCCCTCGCCGACCGAGCCCACGACTGCCTGGGGGTCGAGCATCGTGAACGTGCATCGGAAGAGGTTCCCGCTCCAGTCGATGACAAAATTGTTGGACTGGACAAAATTGCAGGGTGTGCATAGACCGGGATAGAGAGGTGTCCTGAATCCTCGGAGCATCACCTGATCGAGAGCCGTGGACATTCTCAGGCCCTGACTGCGGTGGTCTTCCAGAGTGCCCAGTTTGTAGGTGGGTAGCGTCGCTTCTAAGAGGATCTCTATCTGGGTGCGAAGTCCCGCCTCCACCAGTATGTCCAACAGGTCCCCGATGGCTCCCTCGTTTCCCTGGTCCAGGTTGATACTGACACCCAGCCCAAAGCCTGCGATATTGCTAATTCTGCGCAAATTGCTGAGTATTCTGTGGAAGGTCGGCTGATTTCCGTGCGTCGGCCGACGTTGGTCATGAATCTTTGCAGGCCCATCCAGAGTGACACGCACATATTTCAAGCCTTTGGGAAGCCAGTCCAAAATGAGATCCGGATGGAGGTTAAGGCCATTGGTGGTCAGGCTGATGTCCAGGCTCAGGTTGTGCTTCTGCGACAGTATTTGTAACTGGTCGATGTAGGATGTGGCCATAGCCACATCGGTCAGCGGTTCCCCTCCGAATAGCCCCAGATGAATTCCCTCCAATTCCGGGTGACACTTCACCTGCTGCTCTATGAAGTCAAGCGTACCCTGAAAGAGGGCCGGAGAATGGCGGGCTTTCAGGTTTCTACCTGATTGAAAACAGTAGCCGCAGGCCATCTGGCAGGCGGCCGTGTAGGCCATGGTCAGTTTGAGTGTGCGAGGATGCCAGTAGTCATCCAGGAAGGCCGCCAGGGTGCGCTCTTCTGCGTCGGCGGTTTCCACCAGGATGCCCAGTTGTAGCAGTGTGTCCCAACAGCCTGGAGAGTCTGTTGGGGCTGCCTGGTCAACTTCAGGGCTGTGGCTGCCATAGCTTCGCCAAACGGGCTGCGAGCCTGAGCCGGGCCGGGCATATACGCCTAGCCTATCCGCGTCTTGCGGCTGGACGACCACGGCAGATCCGCGCAGCGTATTGAAAACCAGAGTCTGCTGCTCCCCGTGTAGGGGCAGCAGCAGATTGTAACGACTGGCGACAGGCATTGCTTAAGAGGTGACTATTTCAGTCTTTCCTTTTGGGCGGGGCGGCCAGGGCTTCGTTGGCGGATCTGTTCCAGCGAGGTACAAATTACCTTGACTTTCTGTTCGGGGCGTTCTTGGCTGATCGCATTCTTTGACGGAGACATCTGGGTCCTTTCACTACTCCATTCCACGACCCGGGCATGGGCCGGCTGGATGTGTAGCGTACGGCGAAAGCCGGGGACTTTCCTTGACGCCGATCAGATTTGAGTGCCTGCCAGGCACCCCTTTCCCTAAGTGTCAAGCAGTTCTCGCACCCGACGTAACAAGTCTTCGGCCACGAAAGGTTTTTGCAAAAAGATCAGGCCTGGATCGAGCGTCCCGTTATGCACGATGGCATTTTCGGTGTAGCCTGACAGAAACAGCACACGCAGGTCGGGACGCTTACCAGTCAGTCGGGTGGCCAGTTCTCGTCCCCCCATCTGGGGCATAACCACATCAGTTATCAGCAGGGAGAAATCATTGAGACAGGTTTCGCACAGGCGAAGCGCATCCAGTCCGTTGGTCGCCTCCAGTACCGTGTATCCACCCTGTCGCAGCACCCGCACAAGCAATTGTCGAACCGGTGCCTCGTCCTCCACAACCAGTAGACATTCGCTACCGCCGCGGGCTCGAGCTGGTGCCGAGCGAGTCACGAACGGTTCGACGGTACCTGAAGTTCGGGGCAGGTAGACCTTGCAAGTGGTGCCCCTACCGATTTCACTGTAAAGCCACACGTGGCCTTCAGCCTGCTTGACGATGCCGTACACCGTAGCCAGCCCCAGCCCGGATCCCTGGCCAGGCGCTTTGGTAGTAAAGAATGGGTCAAATGCCCGAGCTCGAACCTCCGCCGTCATTCCTGTGCCACTGTCGGTGACCGCCAGTAGAACATATTCTCCAGGTTCCACTTCTGGATGCTCGAGGCAATATTCTTTGTCCAAAGTTACGTTGGTAAGTTCGATGCTCAACTGGCCGCTGCTTGGCATGGCATGGCGAGCATTAACCGTGAGATTGAGAATGATCTGTTCTACCTGGCCAGCGTCGACCTTTACGGGCCACAGATCGGGAGCCACAGCGGTAGTGATCTCAATATCTTCGCCCACAAGGCGCGCGAGCATACGCGTGAGGTTAGCGAGAAGGTCGCCGAGTTGGATAACACGTGGCTCGATAACCTGCCGTCTCGAGAAAGCCAGCAACTGTTTGGTCAGCGTGCTGGCCCTCTCGGCGGCGATCACGATCTCTTGCAAATCCTCCAGAACGCGGACATTGTCATTTGGGACTTCGCTTTCGATGAATTTGGCATAGGACATGATGACCACCAGGATATTGTTGAAATCGTGAGCGATCCCGCCGGCCAGCCTGCCAATAGCCTCCATCCGCTGAGTGGCGCGCATACGTTCTTCCAAAAGAATCCGCTCGCCGACGTCGCGGACTGCGAGAACGGTCAATCGCTCTTTGTCGGTGCAGAACTCCCTGGAACGATACTCGACGGGAAAACACCTGCCATCACAAGACCGCCCCTCTCCGGTCCGCCGTTGCGCTTCTGCATCTTCCGAGGAAGCGACCGATTCTTGGTAACCTGGCAGCAGGTCCACGACAGGAATGCCGCACGGTACTTTTGACCCAAGTGAAAAGCCGATCAGGGCAGCCTGGTTGGCCATTCGCACTTGACCCGCCCCGGTAACCACAAGCATCATGTCTGGGGCGGCCTCGAGAGCCTGGCGGAATAGTTGATGGGACTCGTGATTCGCTTTGGCAATCTGGTCCGTTTGACGCCGCTGATGGTCTATCTGCAGTGCCGCCACCCACAGTGCGCCCATCGAGATCAGTCGGTTGGCCAAAGTCACTGGCCAGGAAGCCAGGGGGGAGCTCAGCAGTGCGTCGACCCCGAGCAGAATTGTGCACAGCCCCGTTAGCGCCGGAACATGCCAGCGGACTTGGGTCTGCGACAGGGCCAGCAGGGCCAATATTTGCAGTGCACCGGTGGCGATGCCGGTAGGGACAGCCAGGTCGAACAAGAAAACGGCCACAGCAACGGCTACGCCCCTGAACAGAGGCCGGCTTGACTCTCCTGATGGCATTGGGGCCTCCCTTCCACCGTTCTGCTGCGAGTTTCCTCAGGCCATAGGGATTTCCTTGGCGGCCGGGCCAGCCGCCCTAGTGGTCGCGCGCCTCTCCATTTCAGGCCCTAAAGCCGAACAGGCGGCAGAATAGCGATTGGAGGACTTGCAGAGGAGAGCCCTGAGATTGATGGGTGTCCGGGTGAGACTGCTGGTGGTGTCGGCGCAGTGCTGCCTCATCGATGAAGACCTCGTCACAAAGTGGGCAGGCAAAAATGCGGCGACGTTTGCGTTCCATGGACTTCAAGATCCCTTCACCACACACACGGCATGGCAATTTCGACAAGAGGGGACCAACCCCTCTACCTGGGGGCCGCAAACTGTCCCAAGGACGGCCCATGCAAATCAAAACTGCGAATTGCGCCGGACTGGGTCCCCGCCCAAATTTCTCCCCAGTCGGTCAGAGCAGCCCTCCCACTTCTGGGGCCTGGCACGGCGTGCTGTGCACATAGAGCGCCCCCTAATTCGCCATAGAGACGATCTTTGTCGCCGATCGGCGAGCTTCCAATCCACTGGGCGCAGGCTCCCTCCCAAATCAGTTGGCCGGTTTGGCCCTCCACGCAATAGAGGAATCCGTCGTAGGCGCCTACGTAGTTACGCCCGTCGGTCGGGAGCCAGACAGGCCGAGGATTTTGGTGCCGAATATTGGCCTGACTCGAGGCCTTCCAGGCTCCACTCTGGGCTTAGGGGTAGGGCCACGCTCTTCTGTTCGCGGACTCAGAGGCCGACCTTCGCGGGAAGATTGGTTGATATGGGGAAGAGACATGCATGGGATCAGAGGTTTCGCTGGTGCTGGCCAACACGGCCATCCCTTTGTCAGGTGTTCCCGAGCTGTTGGGTGCTGCAGCCTTCCTGTTGGGACTGCTGGGTGTAGCTGTTGCTCTGACTTTCTGCCCTCGACTGGCTCCCGTCTGGCCCTTTAGCCGGGGGGTGCTGTTAGCATTGGCCATGGTCGGAGCGATAGGGGTTATCGGGTTGACGCTTCGCCTGATGGCCTTGGAATTTCGACCGGAAGCGTTCAGTGATTTGTGGACGGGGGCCTTTTTCGTGCTTCCGCCGGCTTTGTCTCTCAGTGTGTTTGGGGTGGCACTGGTGCGCTGTTGGCCCGAGGCCCCGGTTCGTTGGCTTGTGTTCGCCTGGCTGGCCCCACCAGGTGCCTGGTTTTGTCTTTTTTTGTTCCTGTTCGCAGCGGGCACCTTGCCCAGTCACATTTGAAGCGGCTTGCTCTGGTGGAACCGTACTCTCATTGTGGCAGTGTCTTCGTCACCTTCCGCCGCCGTTTCGCTTGCGCTCATGAAGCGCCCTGAATTTTATCGTCTCCCGCAGCCGCTGTTTGAAAATTTGTCTCACATCAAGGTCGCAAAAAGGGGAAAGACTCTATAGTATCGCCCATGAGTTACTTACCCGTTGTTGTTATCGGGGCCGGGCCGGCTGGCCTGAGCATCGCATACGAACTCCAGAAGTTCGGAATCGACTACCTGGTCTTGGAAGCATCCAATAGTGTTGCCAAGACCTTTCACGACATGACCCATCAGACGACCTACGGCCCCTGGGTCAATAATCTGTTGCGGGGCACAACCTGGGATGTGTGGGGACGCTTTTATCGGCTTTTGGCACGTACGACCCGTAGCGAATATGCAGAGTATCTGGAGCAGTACGCCCAGCGCCTACAATTGCATATTCGCCTTAACAGCCCGGTTCAGTCGGTTGCCTGGGCGGATGGAGCCTATAGGGTGCAGACCGCCGAAGGGGAATATCAGGCGGCCGCTGTTGTCAATTGTGCCGGCTACTTTGCTACCCCCTACACCCCGACCTACCCCGGTTCGGACACGACCCGAATCCAACAAATTCATACTTCGACCTATCGGTCGCCCGCCTCGGTGGGCAAACTAATCGGGGACCGAGGCAAGGTTCTCATTGTTGGCAAAAAGCTCTCCGCTGGAGAAACCTTGTCAGAACTCAGCGCGGCTGGATTTGAGACGGCCATTTCGACTCGTAGCACCATCGAGTATTGGCCCGATATTTGGAAGGAGACACTGAGGAGTCCTTTCATTCTCGTCGATGAGTGGGTTCGCCGTCGGCTGGACCTGGGTCGTCCCGAGCACCTTAAGCCCAAGATGCGCCTCAAGGAGCACGGGGGCACTATCCGAAACGGGCAGACCCGGGTTTTTCCGGAGATCCAGGAAATCAAGGAAAATTCAGTTGTTTTCCAGGATGGCAGCGAAGAGACATTCGACCTGATTATTTACGGCACGGGTTACCAGGGAAATTTCGGTCACCTGGCTGGCTTGAAACTGCCCTCTCTGACCCGAGGTGAGGCCCCCTCGGTCCGTCAGTTGGAGTCCACCGAGTTACCCAATCTGTTCTTTGTCGGCCTGATCGGCGGAGGCAGTTTTCGTAGCGAATTCCTGCGAGGCATCCGCGAGGACGCTGAAAAGGTGGGCGAGGTGATTCAATCAAGAGCTCGCTTCGCCCCCATTCCGATGTCGCGGCCAACCGGTGAGGCTTCAAGTTAGTTAAAGCAAGTGAGGCAGGTCGAAATCGCTTCGACCTGCCTCACCGGGTTACTCTCGGAGTGATTGGGATCCGACAACCTTTAAAAATTTGTCTGCAAGTTTGATCGGGGTCAAGGTGTGATTCCGATGTTTCATGGATGGTAGTAGTCTAAATTTACCGCCAGATAACCTCGAGTCAACTGTTTCGTCAGGACGAGGTTGCAATGGAATGAGGGAGGGCCAGTGGCCAGGATCCGCAGGATGAAGAATTTTGCCCAGGTACTTTTGACCAAGCGATATTGGTGGATCCATCTGGCTATCGTCATCGGGATCAGCATCGTTGGCCTGATCGCTTTGTGCACCTACACCTATGTGGGTGTCCCACCGTTGGTCGATTATGTCTCTGATTCGAGTGGCAAAGTTGTGATCCCCGCCGAGCAGATCACTCGGGGCAAGGTGATCTTTCACGGGCGAGGACTGATGTCGTGGGGTTCGTTCTGGGGAGACGGCGCGGAACGAGGACCAGATTTCACGGCTGATGCCTTGCACCGGTCCGTAGTCGCCATGCGCACCTACTATGAACACGAGATCGAGGCTCAGCGCCCCCTTACTCAGGCCGACAAAGATGCGATCGCCGTCAGGGTTCAGCGGGAAATTCACCAAAATCGATACAGCCAGGAACAGGCGGTTGTCCCTCTAAACGAGGCGCAAATCTACGCTTGGGGCCAGTTGCAGGAGCACTATAGTCACGTTTTCACGGACCCTAACTACCCTGAGAAGTTTGGCCGAGATCGGTACATCACCGACCCGGGTGAGATCAAGGCACTGTCTGCGTTCTTCTACTGGGGGGGCTGGGTTTGCGGAGCGAATCGACCGGGTGAGCCGTACAGTTATACCCATAACTGGCCCTACGACCCCGAGGCTGCCAACTTTGCCACGAGCGAGACCCTGTTGTGGAGCGCGATATCTGTTCTGGGGCTGTTCGCGGGGACAATGCTGGTGCTCTACGTCTACGGACAGATGAAGGAGCTGCCCGGCGACCCCTTCAACAGCAAGGGTATTACCCTGACCACCTTCGAGTTGGAGAAAGGTGGCGAAGTCGTACGCCCTACTCAGCGGTCCACGTATAGATTTTTCGCCTTCGCCGCAATCCTCTTCCTGATCCAGGTTCTGGCAGGGGTATTGTCGGCCGAGAATTTTGTTGGCGGTGGGCCTGGCACGGCGATTGTCCAGGTTTTTGGCCTGTCCATACCGTTCACTGTCCTGCGGTCCTGGCACACGATCCTCCAAATTTACTGGTTCTTCATGTGTTGGGTTGGCTATACCATTTTCTTCCTGCCGAGGCTTTCCAAAGTCCCCCGAGGGCAGCAGCTTTTGATCGACCTGCTGTTCGCTGTCAACCTCTTGGTGGGGGCTGGGGCTTTGTTCGGGATTTTCTTTGGGATGTCGGGTTATATCAAGGGCGATCTGGCTTACTGGTTTGGGTCTCAAGGCTGGGAGTTCGTGGAACTCGGGCGTTTCTGGCATATTCTGATGCTGGCTGGATTTTTGCTCTGGGTGTTGATTATCTTCCGAGGTGTGAGACCCTGGATCACCAAGCAGAACCTCTGGTCCGTTCCCGCCTGGTTGTTCTACGGGAGCGCAATCATGGTCTTGTTTTTGTTCTTCGGGCTAGGCGCAACCCCCGAGGAGAATTTCGCACTCTCCGACTACTGGCGGTGGATGACCGTGCATATGTGGGTAGAGGTGACGTTTGAGGTCTTCACGACCTGTATTGTCGGGTATTTGCTGGTGCAGATGGGACTGCTCAATCGAGCCTCCGCGGAGCGTGTGATCTTTTTGGCGGTCATGCTCTTCTTAGTCACAGCGGTGGTCGGCATTTCCCACAACTTCTACTGGATCGGTAAGCCGACCCCGATCATCGCACTGGGCAGCGTTTTTTCCACTCTTCAGGTCCTGCCCTTGCTCTTAATCACCCTGGACGCGTGGCGCCTGCGGGCGGAGCGCGTCCGAGCCCAAAAGTCGCAATCCGAGGGAAAACAGAAGTTCGTGATGGACACGGTTTGGTCATACATCTTGGCCGTCAACTTCTGGAACATTGTTGGTGCTGGGGTCTTCGGCTCCTTGATCAATCTGCCCATCATCAACTACTACGAGCACTCGACGTATCTTACCGGCAATCACGCTCACGCCGCCATGTTTGGGGTGAAAGGGAACATTGCCATAGGGGGTTTGCTCTTCTGCTGCCAGCATCTGTTTCCGCGCCGTCTCTGGAACGAGAGGCTGCTTACGATATCCTTCTGGTCCTTGCAGATAGGGACGGTGATGATGATGACTTTGAGCCTGTTCCCATTAGGGGTTCATCAACTTATGGCGGTGCTGGATCACGGCCTGTGGTTTGCTCGGACCGAGAGCTTTGTGAGGGGAGGGATGTGGCAGAGTCTTACCTGGCTTCGCTCCCTTGGAGGCAGCCTGTTCCTCTTCGGAGGTGTCTTGCCTCTGGTCTGGTTCATCCTGTCGCGGGGACGCAATCTGGTTCCGGAAGCTGATATGGTGGAAGGCGAATGGACGGCCTATGATACGGAGTGGGCCCGGGACGAAGACGAAATCGTCAGGGCGGTCGAGGGTGATAGCCTCTCCGACTGACGTCTATCGCGACTACTTCTGATCTGAAAATTGACTGACGAAGGAATCCTCTTTCGCCCTCCCCGCGGGCCGCTGGGAGGGCGAAAGCAAGCTCGGTGCACCTATGGTGCGAGGCTGCCCAAGTGGCTCAACATGAAGAAGTGGGGTCCGCGTCGAGGGTTCTTCAGTTGGACAAGGGAGGCCGGGTAGCTTGGCTTTCGGCCCACCAACAGGGTGTCGACGCAGGCTTTAGTGGAGGGAAGCATGGTCCTGGGGGCCGGCATACCAGGAAACCACCGCCGTCGCGGGGCGCAAATGGATCCCGGTAGAAAGTTTTGCGGAGTTGGGCCCGGTCGAAGAATTGCAATTGGTCTGGTCGAGAACAACCCCGACTACGGAAACTTCTGGCACACAGGATCTGCGGCCAGGTCCTGGGTGGCGCGCCAATCGCCTTTCGAAACCTGTTTAAAAACCAATGCGCTGCGGAGGGTTACCTTGCCCGATGCAGCGACAGATTCGTAGCCGATGAGAGCGTAGCCCTGGTACGTAGCCGTGCGTACGTAGCGGATTTTTTCCTGTGGAAAGCTCTTTGCCCAAATTTTGACCCAGAAAGAAGGGTCTCTCTTAGCCTTCAGGTCTCTTTCGAGGCGAGCCCGTTTTTCCTTAGCCTCCCAGGAATGCAGCCACGTGTTGTAATCTCCCCGCACCATTGCAGACTGCATGGTCGTGGCGGCGCTCATGGGAGTGACGTACGATGCCTTGGTGGGAGTGGTGAGGGCAAGGAATACCGGTGGATTTAGGCGGTGGTCGTCCGTAAGTCTATCCGCAAACGACACGACCGGCAGGGACAGGCATGCAATCCACACTAGAGGAAGGGTTGCGCGTTTCATAAGGTGATGATTCCATGGAATCATCACCTTGCCCTTTCTTTGCTCTGGGTCAAAGTTCACTTTGGGCCTTTCGTGATAGATTGCCGCAGCTATCTGCAAATTCGAGACATCTGGGAGTTGACCCGTGTTACGTTCGTTCTGGCTTTATCTCTCGTTATTCATCAGTGCCCTCTGGGTGTGCGGCTGCGGCAGCAGCGATAATATCCTGCTCGACGCCCAGGGTAATCAGATCCAGAGTCTTTCTAGCCAGTTCGTGCTGAAGTCGAATGTCAAAGAATTGCCCGATGACAACTCTGTGATAGTAGTAGAGATCACCGACGGCACAGTGGTGCTTTCGGGAAATGTCCCCGCCCTCTCTGTCGGTGATACGGTCATCAAGAATGAGGGCGAGCAGCAGTTTCTGCGCAAAGTGATCTCGCTGAGCAGCGGCGGCGGCCGGGTGACGATCCAGACCGGTCCGGCAGTCCTGACCGATGTTTTCGAATCGGCAGACATCCGGGAAACCATCAATATCGGTCCCGAATTGCTGAAAGAACTGCAGCCGGCCTTACCTGGAGTCACCTTCGGACAGCCCGAGCAGATCCGGCCTCGCGGGGAGGAATTGGCAGCATGGGGTCTGCCCGTCCACTTTGGAGACGCCGTGTTGGGCTCCAATGGGCAGGGATCTCTGGTCGGCAATGGAGATATCACCATCCGTCTGGCTCTTTACAAAGACCTGCAAATCGGGGTGCGCCACTTCGTTGTGCCCACCGTCAACCACTTTGCTCTGGTCCCCAAAGTTACGGTGGAGGGAAATCTGAAGGTCACCGGCACTGGAAGTGGCGACTTTTCTGCAGAGTTTCCCCTGACCGGCAAGTTCAATTACGATCTGGTCGGCTTTGCCGGGGTTGGCATCAATCTTTCTGGACAGTTGATGGTGGGGATTGATGGATATATTCAGGCCGCTTCAGAACTCCAGATGAGTGGCCGCGTGGCCCTGGAGGCCGGCATCGAGGCCAATCAGGATCAGTGGTCGACGGTCAGCAATTTTGAAAAGGACTTCTCGATTACCCCACCTGCTATGGGGGCCAATGCCAGGCTCAACGTCAACTTGCTCGCCCCTCGATTGGCTCTCAACTTGCTGGGAATGGGCAGCGCCTGGGTCGACTCCAACCTGCTCCGCCTGGAGTGTGAAGCGGCTTTCAAGAGCAGTCCCTCGCCTCAGTACGAGGTGGTCGTTTACCGCACCTTTAGCATTGATGCGGGGGCCCATCTGACACTGGGAATTTCTCCCCTGGCGGTGTCCTACGACGCGGTATTCCCGGTATTTAATGGTAGTCGAGAGGAAGTCGCCCGGCTGGGTACCCCTATACCCAATGACAAACCGGTCACTCTTTTTGTGGTTCTGGCGCCCGCCACGGTTGACTTGAAGCCCGGCCAGAGCCAGCTTCTACTACCATTTCCCTTTGTCATGATCAGCCCGGTGGTGATCGTGCCCATCCCCCAGCCCTGCGTATTCCAATCCAGCAACTCCAGTATCGCCAGGGTGCGTAGCTACGGTTTCTTTGCTCTTGTCGAGGCGGTAGCCGGAGGTGATGCGGTCATCACGGCCACCGCACCCAACGGGGTGGCCAGCGTTGCCCAGGCCCACGTCAGTTCGGCGGGCTTATTGTCGCTCGAACTCCGGGCCGGGGGAGTGCTCACTGCGGGCAAGATTCTGGCCGACGGCTTCTCCGGCCAGGTGCTTCAGAATAATCAGCTTTCCGAACGGGGGGGGCGACGCTTCCAGGCCATCGGTCACTACGCCGATGGCTCCGAGCGCGATCTTTCCTATGCCGTAAGTTGGAACGTGGACAATAGCAACAGTGGCCAGGCCAACCGGGCCGGGGATGTGCGGGCTCGCGGCCAGGGGCAATTCAACCTGTCGGTGCAAAGCCCGATGGGTAAGTCGGTGACTTCGCAAGTTCAGGTTGTCCGCCCGCGGGCCTCTGCTTTGCTCATCGGGCCCCTCTTTCCCCATGTGGCCACGCTTGCAGCCGGACAACCCTTGCAACTGCAAGCGGCCGGGTGGTATCC
Source organism: bacterium (assembly GCA_018780265.1). Taxonomy (GTDB): domain Bacteria; phylum Vulcanimicrobiota; class Xenobia; order Xenobiales; family JADMJV01; genus JADMJV01. Next base: position 11,776 of record JADMJV010000056.1, on the reverse strand, counting down.
CGATGGGTCGCTGCGATTGATCACCGACCTGGTCGAATGGAAGTCCGGCGATCCGGCCACGGCTACCGTGAGCCACGGTCTGGTGACTCCCGTAGCCGGGGGGGAAGTTTTGATTCAGGCTTACGACCCCGAAAGCAACCTGCTGGCGGAGAAACCGATTCAGGTGGGCGGACCGATGACCGGCTTGCGCGTGTCTCCCGGCAACCTGACCCGATTTGGTCAGGGTTCCAGTTGCACCTTTCGCGCTTTTGCCAGTTACGCCAGTGCCGGCGAACGCGAGGTCAGTTCCAAGGTTCGCTGGACGATCAACAATGATAGTCTGGGCGTTCCCGATGCTGCGGGTAAAGTGGTCTTTAGCGGTGTCGGCACAGGCAAGGTATGTGCCTTCTTTAATGGCCGCACCGCCAGCACCGCAGAGTTTGAGGTTCGAGGACCGGCTGGTCTGAGGTTTGCCCAGCAACCGACGACCGTTCAACCGGGCCAGTCCTTCGCGGCTGCTGTCGAGGTGGTGGACACTGCCAATCAGGTTTTCACGGGGCCGATGACGGTCAACCTTGAACTTGGCGGGGGTCCTGGCAACGCCAATCTGACCGGTACTCTCACCCGGCAGGCGGCCGGGACCGCCAACTTTACCGGACTCTCGATAGACCAACTCGGCAGCGGGTATTTCTTGCGTGCCTTTGCTTATGGCCTTTCCGTGATAAACAGTGATTTTTTTCAGGTGGGCGGCGCAGGAGGTAGCAGCCCAGGCTTTCTGATTCTTAGCGACCGCGGGGCCAATACAGGAGTCAGTGGTCTGCGCAGTATAGCCATCCAGGGCAATGGCGATCTGGGAACATCGTCGACCCAGAATACCAGCGGGCGCCCCGATGGGCTGGTGCGACTGGGGAACTTCGTGTTTGTGGCCAACACTTCGGGGGCGGTCAGCAACAGTCTGGACACTTTCAGCTACAGCCCAACGACGGGTGCCCTGGGTTTTCTGACGAATTCTGGCGCCAATAGCGTGGGGGCCACGCCCGGCCAGCCTCTGGCTTTGGAAACCAACGGTTCTGATGCCTTGTTCGCTCTGGCCCAGTTTGACAACGTGTTGGTAACCGCTAAAGTTAATACCGGAAACGGTCAGGTCGCAGTCACGGATTCAGTGGCTCTGCCGTTGGCGGGTTTCTTCAGTGGCCCCCGCGGTGTCACGTTTCACGACGTGCCGGGCAGCACCAACGACTACGTCTTTGTGGCCGATGAGGGAAATAACGCCGTCCACGTGGTGCGCTACGACTCTGTAACCGGGGCCCTTGCCCCCGTCGTCAATTCGCCTTTCGTCAACGGTCTGGCAGCCGGTCCAGGGTCGGGCGGTGGACCGCTGGCAACTCGACTGGTGGGTGATCACCTGTTCGCGATTAACCCCAGTGGCAACAAGGTCTCGACCTTCGCTTTCGACTCGAACACCGGCCAGTTGACGGCCGTGGCCGGTGGGACGGCCACGGGAACCTCGCCGAGCAGCATCTTCTCGGTCGACAACTATCTGTATGTGGGCAACCAGGCCGACGGCACCATTTCTGGATACTCTGTAGGCGCTGGAGGAAGCCTCACTCCTCTATCGGGTGGAGTGGCGACCGCCGTCGGAGACATCAATCCTCGCACCTTCGTGGACGTGGCCATCGACGCCAGCAACCGGGTGTTGTATGTAGCTACCTCAACCAAAGTTGCAGCGCTGATGATTTCTGCCGACGGCTCGCTGAGTCCGCTGGGCAGTTCACCCTTTACCGGCTATGGGAGCAGTCCGGGAGTGGTTCGATTCTGAGTTGAGGGACTTCAATTTACTCTGGGTCTGGCGATAGCCGGGGTATTCGACCAGATTTTGGTGGAGCGCACGGCCGTCCTTACACAAATCCGACCGTGTCGTCTTGCGAGGCTGTGCTCCAGGTGGTGGTCATCGGGGGTGGCATGGCCGGGGCTGCCGGGGGGGGTGTCCGGGGCAGGCGGAAATCCGGGTCTTCCCAGGCGTGCTGCCAGGCCGACAGAACTTCGCCCAGGTCCACCAGACGCTGCTCTGGCTCCTTGGCCAGCATGCGCAGTACCACTGACTCCACTGAAGCCGGCACGCATGGATTGAAGGCGCATAACGAAGGCGGCTCCTGAGTGAGATGTTGATAGACCACCGCCATGGTATCGGCCCCCTGGAAGGGGCGCCGGCCTGTGAGCAGTTCAAAGAGGATGACCCCCAGGGAATACTGGTCGGTGGCCGGACCCGGTTCACCTCCCCCCACCTGCTCCGGCGCGACGTAGGCGGGTGTTCCGAAGGCTTCTCGAGTTTGGGTGAAGCGCGACATCTCGGTAGCTGCCGCCAGTCCAAAGTCCATCACCTTCAACACGCCCTCTGTGAGCATGAGGTTGTCTGGCTTTAAGTCGCGGTGTATCACGTTTCGGCTGTGGGCATAGGCCACTGCTTTCAGCAGTTGGTCGGCCAACTCACGCACCAAGTCCAGAGGCAAACCCTGCGGGTAGCGGTGAATGAGTTGTGACAAAACCTGTCCTCGCAGATACTCCATCGCGATGAAGATCAGCCCGTTGAGTTCACCGCACTCCAGCACCCTGACCACGCCCGGATGATTCAGCTCTCCCAAAACCTCATACTCGCGTTGAAAGCGGCGCCGAAAATTTGCGTCGGCGGCTAGTTCCCGGCGCATGACCTTTACGGCCACCGCTTGCCGCTCGTCCAGTGTGTTGACGGGCAGAGCTTTATAAACTGCAGCCATTCCGCCCGAACCTAGCAGTTCTACCACGACATACTGGCCGAATTGGGTCTGGTCACGGACGAGAGGGTCTTTCAGATCGGCGGCCAGGCGCAGTTCCTCCAGTCGCGCCACGAACTTCTCCAGGGTCTCCTTTTCCTTCAGGCCCGTGACCATCTCGTTGAAAGCTTGGGCCGCGGTACGAATCTCCTGCGGTCCGGCGATGGCCGCCCGGGCTTCCAGATCCCCCTGCCCGATACGCGCCATCTGTTGCGATAGCGCCTCAATTGGGGAGGATATTTGAGCGGCAATGCGACCTGCCGCCAGCACCGCCAGCAGTATGACGGCCCCCGTGATAGCCACCACAATCGTGACCTGCTGGTGCACCAGGAGTTCGAGGTCTTTTGTGGGCTTGAGGTAAAACATCCACCCCACTGGATCTGGCGGCGCAGCCTTGAGCAACGCTCCGTGGGGGTACTGGTCAAGGACGGTGGTTAGCACCAGGTATTCCTCCCCCCGTAACCGGCAGGTTTGTGTCCCCGGCTCGCCGGGAGGGCCATGGTGCAGGAGGGTCTGGGCCAGTTCCCCAGCGGTAGCGGCCACAATTTTCTGTTTGGTCGCGTCCGTGATCACGACCTCCGCCTGGGCGCACATCCCTTTGGCGTGAGCGGCCAGGCGGGCATCGATGCGGTCTCCCAACATCACCAGAAAATCCAGATCCGCATTGGGGGCCACCAATACCTGGTAGTATTGGCCGTCGGGATAGAGCACCATGCCATTGACCGTCAGGTCCTGGGCTGGATCGAGGCCCCCCCTGGCCAATAATTCTCGTGCGTAGGAATGGTTGGCCAGAGCCGCCTCCACGGCGGGCAATCCCTGCAATGACAGAGCCATGGGCCTCTGATTGTTCTTCTGCACCAGCGGGTAGTTGACCTCGAAGCTGCCGTCCTCGCAAGTGCGATACTCCACCAGCACCACTCCGTCCGCGTCCAGCACTGCAAAGAGGTCGCAGACAGAGTTTACCTTTTGAGAAGTGTCCCCCTCGCCGACCTCCCAGGCGCAGTAGAGCCTGTGCCCTTGCTCCCACAACTGGTCCGAGCAGGTGCGCTGCAAACTTTGCAACCTCTGGATCTGCGCCACCGGGGAGCCCGCCCGGCGCCACTCTCGAACGGCCTCCCGATAGCTGTTCAGGCTGGTTTCTGGGCGTCGCCAGGCTTGCGATAGACCTGAGTCCCAACTCATCAGACGGGCCATTTGGGCCAGGTCGGCCACGCGCTTTCTGCGCGCTTCCAAAAAAGCGTCATTGCGAAGATTCCGGCGCATCTCCGTGGAGAAAGCTCTGAATGTTACTATCCGCAACAATCCCAAGATTGTCAGACAGGCCGATGCCACTGCGGCCGCTACCAGTAGGGTCAGATTCCGTCGTAGTGTGGGAGACACTTAGAGCTCAAAGTCGAACTGGACCTTGCCTTCCGCCGGAATCACCACTTCTTTCTCTACCGGTTCCCTGGTCAACAAGGGGTGCCATATTCGCAGGCGGTACTTGCCGGCGGGCACGTCCGGGATGCGGTAGTTGTGGGCGGAGTCGGGTTGGGCCAGATAATTGCTACTGGCTACATACACCCAGGCGGACATGCGCGGATGGATGCCACAGAACAGCCGGTAGATACCCGGCTTAGGAAACTCCCGACTCAGGGGCTGCCGGGGCTGATGGTTTACGATCTCGTCAAAGACCTGATGGTTCGGGGCATAGATGTGGTGACTGAAGGTGTCAGTGTTGTTGAATCTCACCCTGGAGCCGGCCGGAATGGCCACCACCCGCGGTCGAAAAGCCTTATCTTTCTGGTCCATGGTGTTCTTGTGGGTAAACTGCTTCCAGGGCCTGGGAGCCTGATTCACGCCCAACACCTCGATCACCGTCAGGGAAACCTTGTCTTCATCTTTGAAGGCGTCCGCTTTGGGACCCTGCTTATCGTCAGCCAGGGCCTGGGTGTAGGCTTGGGTTCCCAGCTTCTCGCGGTAAGTGCTGCGATACCTATCCTCTCGAAGAACGAATCGCGAGCCGCACTCCAGGGAGTCCTGCACGGTGGATTTTAGGCGGACGGTTCCGCACACCTCGCCGGCTCGAGCACAGGCCACTAGAAGCAGAGAAAGGCCAGCGAAAGTCAACGGTTTCATCGTGTAACGCTTCGCCTCGAAAGGAATACTGCCCTTTTCTATGAACATTTCACTCCCGATGACGGCCTGGAACAAAACACTGGTGTCTGCGCTGCTGCTGGCTCTGAGCCTGGCCGGTTCGAGCCGTTGCGCCCCACTTTTTCCCGACGTAGAGGACCCTCACTGGGCTCGCGACGCGGTGGCGAGACTGGCAGCTGCCGGTCTCCTGGAAGGCTATCCAGATGGCGCCTTCAAGGGCGACCGGGCTGCCTGTCGCTGGGAGGTTGCACTGATTGTGGCCCGCTGCCTGGCCCACCTGGAACAGCGGCAAGCCACCTTCGCCATTCGCTCTGAACTACAGGAACTTCACAAGCTGGCCGTGGCCCTCAAGGAAGAGTTGGGGGCGCTGGGGGTACGCGTGACTCGCCTGGAGGAAGAGTTGGGCTACGAAGACCCCGATGGCAACCACGTGGAAGGGCGGCTGGAAAAGCGGGTAATCGAACTGGAGCGTATCACCTTTTACGGTCATGTCAGCTTTCGGGGTGCCCTGCAGAACTTTCAAAACGACGGTAGTACCCAGAGCGATCCCAACGCTCCCCTGGTCAACATGGCCGGTGCCGTGGGTTCGGCCGCTGCCTCTGGCGCCAACTTTAACATCGGTGCCGTAGGGGTGCCCTTTAGTCTGGGCACCTTCGGAGTCTTCCCCGTGGCCGATCTGAAAAGCGGTCGTATTCTGACCGACGGTGTGGGCTTAACTTCCCGGGCTGTGCTCGGCCTGCGCCTGGATTTGGATGCCGAGCAGGAGTTGACTGCAGGGGTAGAGTTCGCCGCCTACAGCAGCCAGGGTACCACAACTGTGGATAGCTACTATGGGGCTCAGGCCCCCTATCTCAGCAATCCTTTTACCGCCATCAGCACGGTTAACGGCGGCCAGGCGGGCTTGACCCCCGACAATCACAGCCCCTTCACCAGAATGACCCTGGATCACTTCTGGTTACGCCACGAGCCCAGTCACAGCCAGTTGCGGCTGGGCGCCTTTCAAAACACCAGCTTCGACCCCTTGATTTACGTGCCCCAAATCAATCCCAGCGGCTCCCCCGACGCCACCTTCTACCTGAATTCCTTTGGGGTTCAGTTTAAGAATACAAAGACCCCTATCACCGACGATGTCTACCTCAGCTACGAACTCATGGGCACCCGCCTCGCCGACCGCAACAGCGGCTTCAACGGTGAAGGTTACTTCAATCACGCCGAAGGAGCCACAGTGGGGGTCTACTTCCACGAAGACCGGGGCTGGGCACGCTTGAACATCCTGCATGCCGCCAACGATGCCTCCGGCGGCGGCCCTCGAAACGTGGGTCTAATCTCAGGCGCCAATCAAGGATTTGTTACTCCCTGGGTCAATCCGCCTGGCTTTTTTGCCGGACAGCTTGCGCCCAACCAGATTGCCGGCATAGGCAGCAACAGCGATGGGCGGCCTATCACCATGCCAGCGGTTAATCTACTAACCCAGAGCGGGGGCAACGACGGCATCACGGGGGTTCCGGGTGAACTCAACGTGGGCAACATCGGTCCTCAAGATCTTACCAGTTACGGGCTTTCTGGCTCCTACCGTTTCGACCACTGGCTGCGGCCCAGGCTGGCTGTGGAGTGGGCCCATTCCGTTTATAAACCCCAGAAAAATTCTCCCTACAGCACCTCGGGCGATGCTCTGCGGCTGGAGGTGGGAGCCATTATCCCCACCTGCCCTCGGGAGGGGGTAGAGGAACCTTCAAGCCCCGAGCAGTACCTGGGTGTGGGCCTGCAGGCGGAATACCTCAGCGTGGATCCCCGCTATGACCCCTTCATTCTGCAGATCCCGCGGGTGGCCGGAGTGCTTTTCAATCTCTATCGCTTTCCCGACTTGAATTATTCAGGGGATCTCTACTCGCTCCACGACACCCGGGTCTATCCTCAGAACCGCCAGGGCCTGCGTCTCAAGGCTGATTGGGACTTCACGGACGACGGCCGCCTGTCGTTGCGCTATGGCCGACTGGACCAGAAGCAGACTTCGATGCAAGACGTGCGCTTTTCCGCCAACTCCCTGGGCGTGGGCCCCAACAGCGACGTGTTGGGCCATTCCCCTGGTTTCATGGAGCCGGTTTTCGGAGCCTTTGCCCGGCAGACGTTTGCCCCAGTCGGCGCCAATCTGCTGGCGGTGCCTCTGGAGAATCCCCGGGGGCGTATGGAGAACTTTGGCCTCGACATCCAACACCGCTGGCGTTGGGAGAATGACAGGGCTCTGACGGTGCACGGCTTCTTTGATCACCACCGCTTTACCCGCCCCTCTAACCTGCGTAGCCTGGTGGCCGGGCCCGCCGGTGTGGCCGGCGAGAACATTAACTATGTGGATTTTAGCTACCGCGGCTTTGGAGTGTCGGCCCGCTACGACTTCGATGACTCCGTCGGAGTCAATGTTGGCTACGACCAACTGCGTTACGGCGGGCATTACGACCCTGCCGGAATCTACTCTGCCTTTGCCGTGGCCAGCGGCGACAGTCGTGTGCGCAACTTCGACTTGGTGCAGCACCAACCCCATCTGGGTTTGGAGTGGAAGATCGACCCCTCGACGACTTGGGATTTTGACTTACGTTTCATCACAAACCGTGATTTGGTAGCCGCCAACGTCTTCCCCACTCCTGGTCTGCCGTCGCTGAACGTGTTGGGATCTCCCCAGGGCAGCATTCACCCCTTCAACTGGAGTGGCTACCGTTTCAATTCCGGAATGACGGTAAAATTCTGATGTCCGACGACACGCTCCACCTGGAAAATGCACAGGAAGATTCCGGGTTTTTGGATACCGGTTTCGAACTCAATTGGGTCAACGAAGTGGGTGACCTCCAGTGCTACCGGATTAACCGTACGCGGGTTTTTTTGGGTGGCGGCGGCGGTCACGCAGACTTGCGCCTGCCTGCCCTTCCGCCGCGTGCAGGAAACCTGCACTTCACCAACCAGGAGCTGGTGTTCACCTTGCAAGACAGCTCCACACCGTGCAGCGTCAATGGCCAGCCAGTGACCTTTCGGGTCTTGCGTAACGGAGACTGGCTGCGGCTGGGAACCACAGACTTGCGGGTCATTCACTGGCCCGAATACCCTGCCATGCTGGAGGGCTACCCACCACCCCGCCCCAGTTACGCGCTCATCGAGGGAGCGAATCGGATCGGGCGGACGGGCAAAAGAGAGAACCAGGTTGTACTGCAAGAAGCCACGGTGTCCCGAACCCACGCCACGCTGCATTTTCACCAACTTCCAGAGGCTTCCTTGCTGGAAGCCGAGACCACCGCCAGTCCGACTCGGCTGAACGGGGATGACTGTCCTTTCGGCCAGACAGTCGTCCTGAACGACGGCGACCTGCTGCAGTTTGGCAGTCAAGTCTTACGTTTTCGCCGGTTGCAGGCAGCCACTCGACGAGAGCTGTGCGCCCAGGAGGCCACCATCCTCTTCTCCGACGTCTGGGATTACTCCACGCTTTCCGAGCGTCACCCCCTGGATCAGATGATCCGCCAGATGAACGAATTCTACTCGGCCCAGGGACGCATCATTCAGTCAAATCAGGGTATCCTGATGACCTTTCTGGGTGATGCCCTGATGGCTGTTTTCGGCACCGATGGCCGGAGCCGGGAAGGGGCAGTGCAGGCGGCCAGGGCAGCCCTGGCCATGCAGGCCTGTCTGGCCGAACTTAACTGCGGTTGGGCTGAGCGTGGCCTGCCCAGCCTCAAAATCGGAGTGGGCGTCAACACCGGCGAGGTCATGGTGGGGGATGTTGGCTTTACCGGGCGGCTGGAGTTTGCGGCCATGGGAGATAACACCAACCTGGCTGCCCGCCTGGAGAAGTTGACAAGGGAACAACAGGTCGGCATTATCGTCAGCGGCTCTACGGGAAAGCTGATTTGCGACAGTTTCCGTCTGCGTCCGCTGGGCACCACCCAGGTCAAGGGCCGCCAGGCCGAGGTCGAAATTCACGAGGTGCTGGGGCCTGTGTGAGGGTGAAGGTGGGGCATTGCTTGCGATTGACCCGTGTGGTGGCCATCACGCTTTGTGTGCGGCCTGATACCGGTCCGCAATGTGGAGGGGCGAATGTGCCGTGGTTGTGCGGCCAATGACGATTTTCCAGAATTTCCACGACCCCTGTTACTATGACCACTAAGTGGGTCCCAAGCGCAAGTTCCATCACGATTGCCCCAACCCTTCGAGTTGCCATTCTACTGGCAATAGTTGCCAGTAGATTGGCAACTCCCCGAGGATGCGACGGGTGGGAGGATAGGATGCGTAGTTGTTCTTGATGAGATTTGCGGGAGGGCCCACTAAGGTCGATCTTCGATTGAGCTCGCCCTGCGGGCCCAGATGTTAACCTAAATTAAATTCCTCCGAACAGTGTCTTGACTGGTGGGACCACTATAGTTGTGGTCCTTGTCTTTGGTATCCATTGATTTCTTCATGGGAATTCTTCGCGGGGGCAATATCGCAGATTTCCGTGGGGTCGATGATCAGCAAACCCTTCACAACGCGGTCCGGCAGGATACTTCGGATCCACTCGCAGGCGCGGTCGTAATCGCTTCCTTCTGTAACATATGAGCATGTCCCCTTCACTTGAAATCCAATCATGGCTTTCCAGCAAACCAGTGAGACCGACGGGCTTTTGCTCAGATTCCGGCTCGTCTTTTCCATGAAGTAGTCGATGAGCCATATTTTTCCATCAACGAGTTTTATGGAAGACACCGGAACCACATTGAGATCGCCGCCCGAGTAGGTAGCAAGCGCTTTGGCATCGGCATTCAACAGTAACCATTCTGTCTGGCGGTCAATCATTCGAACTACCTCCTTGGACTCATCCGTAACTCTTTTTCCGTCGAGAGCACGCGGCCGGCCTCGGCCCACGACCACTTGACAACCAATGGATAAGCCGATGCCTATATACCCACCTATGCAGTATTTCAAATCGAGATTGTCAGCGGCTCTACCGGCAAGGTTGATTTGCGACAACTTCTGTCTGCTCCCCTGGGCACCACCCAGGTCGAGGGCCGCCAGGACGAGGTGGAAATGTGCGCGGTGCTGGGGCCTGTGTGAACTGACCCACGCTCTCTGGCCTGAGTTGACCGATTTCGGGGGCAGGCCCGCACAGCGGTTGCGGAGAAACGGCGGGCTTCTAAGGAGGTCCCATGCATCAGTCTCTTGTGCTTTCCGTGCTGGCTCTCAGTCTCGCCCTGACCCTCGGGTTGACGGGTTGCGGTTCGAGTAATTCCAACACCGCCGGCACCCCCAATGCGGGGGCTTCTCCGATCTACATGGGACCGGGCGGACCAGCCAGCCTGGAGTTGGCCGTCCCCTTTTTGGGGGCTCGGGTATCTGACAGGCGCGCCTCGTCCGTGACCAGCCTGGGCCTTGAGTTGCTGGACGCCCGGGCGGCAACGGTGGCCAGCTTCACGGCGCCCGTTCCCCCAGGGACCAGCACCCTGATGCTCCAAATCGTCAACCTGCCGGTGGGCTCGATGACCCTGCGGGTCACGGGCCTCGACAGCAGTGGGATCGCGGTGGGTTACGCCAGTCTGCCCGTGAATCTGGCTAGCGGCACCACCAGGGTCATCGTGGACGCCCTCGAGACCGGCGGATATGCGCTGGACGCCACCCTGACAGGCACCGACCTCGGCAACTTCGTGGGGACATCCAATCCAGGGGGCCTCTCCGGGTACCCCAATGACTACTGCCTGGCCTGCGACGGCTTGGGAAACCTGGCCGTGGCAAGCCGCGACGCGGGCACGGTCACGGTCTATTCCTCCCAGGGCGCCAGGCTGCGAACCTTCCCGGCCCAAGAGCCCGCCTACATGCAGGGTGATGCCTCGGGCAACTTCTATGTCAACTCGTGGAGCGGGCTCTTGCAGAAATTTGCCCCCGACGGGTCCCTGGTCAAGTCCACTCAGCTCCCCGAGCAGGCCACAGAAAGCAAGAATGGCACCCTGCTGGGGCCCGCTCCCCTGGCGGTGGACTCCTCTCTGGGCCTCCTCTATGTGCCCCTGGCATACAACGCGGAATACCGGTACGGTGCACTCACCTTCGACCTATCCCTGAACCGGACCGGTCGTACTGTTCACACAGGGCGGCGCGGAGACGAGCTCTTCGCCCTGAGCTCGACGTTTGACTCAGACCATCGATTTATTGTCGCCGGGACTTCGCTTAACGTGCGCGATTATATGGCAACCCCTGATGCGCCGATCCCTTTCGCGGCTTTCTTCTTCGATTCTGCCTTGAATCTTGAACGCCAGGTTCGGGTCGCTTATGGCGGCTATACGCTCGACCACACAGACCTGGCCACCATCGGAGGAGTATGCGCCGACACCAGGGGCGCCTCGTACCTGTTCCATGTCCCCACGCACTGGCACTTCGACTCCCGGGGGGCTAATTCCCAAATCTACAAGTACGACGACGCCACGGGCACCGTGACCGCCATCATTCCCCTGGCCACCCAATCATGGACCGCGTCCACCGGCTCCATCGCCTGCGATCCTAACGGCAGGCTCTATGTCCTGACCCTCCCCTACGACACCAAGGCCGGATGGCGGAAAACAACCTGGACGGTGTCTCGCTACATACCGGCACCGTGAGGCGACGCCTTCCTTTCTGGTCGCGGCTCGTCGACTGTTGCGACACGATTTAGCACCAAAAACTGCGGGAGGTTTATTGGGCGGGATGGAGCAGAGTTGAGCAGGCAGCGACCCCTTTGAGTTCTCCTTAGGGGGCGGAGAGAGTGCCCTGTGATTCCAGCGAGCAGACGCTCCTCGAAGTCGGGTCCTGGAGTGCAAGGGGCTTTAATCTGCAGAGGTGCAGCCAGTTTGAGTATACGGTTTGGGAGGGAT
>JADMJV010000122.1 GCA_018780265.1 bacterium | reverse complement strand
CTTACTCGCCCATCAGCTAAGGATCTTAGGGCCCAAGTGACCAAACCGCTCAAAAACGGAAGGGGGGGCTTAAATTGCCTACCGGCTCCGGCTTTCAGACGAACCCTCTTGTTGTCTGCCATCACCGTGGGGGTCACCTTGACGGTAAACTTGATATTGTCCTTGCCTCCCGCAGCCCCCTCGGCGGACCGATTATCCACGCCTGGCTTTGAAATCGATGCGTATTCGGGCAGGTTGTGTGCGGTTATGTGCGAAAATGTTGGGTTATGGATACTTTAATGACTCCCGACGAAGTGGCTCATCGACTCCGCCTTTCCCGGCGCACAGTGATAGGTTGGCTGCAAGCCGGGCGCATTAGCGGAGTCAAAGTCGGAAACAGGTGGAGAATCCGCGCCGACCAATTGGATTCTCTGGTTCAAGACTCTGCTGGTTATCGCGAGGCATCAGAATGGCTCGAGGCCGATATTTCCGGCGAGTTACCCCCCTACGATTGGGGCCCCCTGGGAGAACCTGCCTTGCAGACCGTCGAAATTGTGGCCGGAGAAGGCCTGATGATTCGCAAGCGAAGCTCAGTTGACTGAGGATCGAAATCTGCGGGCCGGCGATGTGGTCGTCGTATCCTTCCCGCGTCACACACCGTCTGGTAGAGAACAAGAAGGACGTCGCCCGGCCGTGATCCTGGCTGTGCCAACTGGCAAACTCAGGTTTCCAGTCGTAATCCTTGTTCCTTTGACAACGCAAGAAGGAGCCTGGGTGGGTGAAAACCCAACCGTCTATCCCACCATTCGCCGAGGAGCGGGCGGACTGCCGCTTCCATCAGTCGTTTTGCTGGATCAAATCCGAAGCGTTGACGCTCGTCGCATAGGTGGCTATCTCGGTTGCCTGTCGGGCCAAGATTTCTCGCCGATAACATCCGGGGTTCGAGGTCTGATCGGGCAGTCGAGTAACGACGAGCCATCACGTTAGCCCGGCTACGCGTCTGGGGGACCACTGAAAAGCCCAAGCCTGGCAAATGGGTCAAGTGGCCCCGAAGGGGTTCTCGGACTCGGGCTCCGTCAGGAGCCACGGGTGCGCACCCTGATCCTGCGGTCCTGGCCGATCGACCCTGAACTTTGTTCTCGTTGCCAGAAAAAGAGATGAAGAGAGCCTGGAATGTATGGGCAAAACGGCCAGCCAAAAGCTCTAACGAAGGATCGGCTTACCGTCTTTATCAAAGCCCTCCAACTTCTGGTCGGGCATGACCACGTAGGGAATCACCTCCACCGTGTATTCCTCGTCGTTCTCGGGCGGCTGCACCGAAAACTCCACCGCCTCACCCGAGATGCCCGTCAACTGACAATACTGACGCAGCGGCCCTCCCTGGGGCCGTTCAATGCTGGCCGCCAACTTCAGACGAACCCTCTTGTTGTCGCCCATCACCGTGGGGGTCACCTTGACGGTAAACTTGATATTGTCCTTGCCTCCGGCAGCCCCCTCGGCGGGCCGATTATCCACACTGATCTCGGCCTCCGTGCCATCGCGGGTGTTCACTCGGGGACTGGCCAACCGGCGAATCTCCACGTCCCCGTGGTGAATCCGGTAGCCCAGTCGAATCACCAGCACCACGCTCTTCTCCGCCTTGGCCAGCATTTCGTCCTCGGCCCAGCCCGACATCGTCAGCAGCAGTATCAACATCCAGACCAGTTTCATGAAGGGGTTCCTCGCTTTCAAAATTGCACTCGGCCCTTGCCAAATTCATCCTCAACTTCAATCTCCAACAAAACCGTGCCGCTGCCCCGAGCCTCCACCTGATAGACTCGATTGCCGTGCACCACCTGATAGCCTCCAGTCGCCACCACCACCGCGGGTCGAGGCCTTAGCCCCAAGAAAGCGCCCAGCAGGCACAGCGTAACCACGGCCGCCTTCAACCACATGGGAGCCACCGGCCGCCGCCGAGCCGGCCAACGCAAATCAGCCGGCCCCTCCCCCCGCACCAACTCGTCCAACAAGCGCAAATCCTTCAGCTCGGCCCGACAGGCGGCACACTCACCCAAGTGTCCCTCCAGGCTGGCTCGCTGCGCGGGCTCAAGCTCGCCATCGTGGTAAGCATTCAGGTCCCATTGGGCACAATCCATCACAGCAATCCTTCCGCCCTGGCGATCTGCAGAGCTTCCTTTCGGGCCCGTTGCACATATACGCCCACCTGATTGGCGGGCACATCCAATACACGGGCCATTTCGGCATAGCTCAGGCCCAAACCGGCCTTGAGGATCAACGCACTCCGACTGCGCTCCGACAATCGGCTCAGCACCGCCAAACTGTAGAGGCGCGCCTGCTCCGCCCGTTGAGCGGCCTCGTCCACTACCTCGCCCTCGGGCCAGGCCAACTGACGCTGCTGGCGCTTGCAACTATCCAGGCAAAGCCTGTAAGCAATGCGCAAAACCCAGGTGGACACCGAGGACTCGCCCCGAAAGGTCAGCCGCTTTTGAAAAGCCCGCAAATAAGTATCCTGAGCCAGCTCTTCGGCCTGTGCCCGCGACCCCACCATGCGCTCGCAAAGGTGCAACACCCGACCGTAGCAGGGCAGACACTCTCTCTCAAACTCCAGCGCGCTCTTCATTTCATCCCTTAGACGAAGCAGTCGGCACTTTTATAACACAACCCCCAGGGAATCTGCGAAATCGTCCACGAATCCAGCAAGCCATGCGAATCCTCGTGCTGGTCCTGTTGCTCTCCCAGGCCCTCTGGGCCCAGCCCGCCAAACTCCTACTCCAGGGCATGGCCCGCCGCCTCGAGATCTCCCGCGAAGTGGCCTGGATCAAGTGGAAAAGCCACCTCCCCATCGAAGATGGCCCGCGCGAAGAAGCCTTGCTGGCCGCCCTGCCCACCCTGGCCGGACTGGACCCCGACCGGTCCCCGCCACTTCGTGGAAGCCCAGATCGAGGCCAGCAAAGAACTGCAGACCTGGCTGATGGAAAACTGGGAAA
>JADMJV010000163.1 GCA_018780265.1 bacterium | reverse complement strand
TGCGAAATAGCCCATGAATCAAATCTAAAGTTTGGGGCTATTTGTTGTGGTTGTAAGCACTGTTTTCGTTCATCCTGGGCGCACCTTAGCTGCCGCATTCATCGCGGCCACGATTCTGTGTGGGGTCCAAATCCAAACGACCAGGTCGCTTCCAGACCAACGTGCTGCCGCCCCCATTGCCTGCCCAAACCAGTCACAATGCGAAGTGTCCGGAATTGGCGTATTGGTCGCGTCGGATATCGATCAAGGCGGACGATTCACCGTCATAGATCCAATTGAGGGCGCACCCGCCGATCAGGCAGGCATACTCTCGGGTGACGTCATCGAACAGATCAATGGCCGGGACTCGGGACGGATGCGTGCAGAAGTCGCCGCCAGCTTACTCCGTGGAGAGCCCGGAACCGTGGTTGAAATCAAGGTCTTCCGGCCATCCAGCCAGCAGCGGTTCCTGCTGCAAATCACGCGAGCCAAATTTTTCGGGCCCGACCTGCAACCCAAACCTTAAGCGACTCTGGCGCGGGCAAAATGAATAGCATAGTAGCCTGGCTGTTGCCATAGCGTCGGGGCGCTCACAAATTTCAACATCCCCATCGCCTTGCAGGCTTTAGGTTCACCTGACGGAGGAGAGAATATTCTCTTTGCGGACGCGACCACCTCAGGTCTGGCGGGCGAACTGAGGGGTGACTATGAAACTGAGCGATGGCGAGACACTATGTCCGAGCAGTCCCATGACAGTGGGAAGCCTGCTGTTTGGGGAGATTGACGGGCGGGGTCAAGTTACCTATTGCCAGGTTGGGGTCCCGGTCACCAAGGACCTGTTGATGCGTTTGCCGGTGGCCGAAGAAGCCGAGCAAAAGTTCAGATTTGCGTCGCCTTGCGCCCGCTCAGCCTGTATTCACTGGGCTGGAAAATGCTCGTTGAGTTCGAAGCTGGCGGAATTTCAGGCATTTAAACAGGGAGAGTTTTTTGAAGAGATTGCACTGCCGACATGTGCGATTCGGACAAGTTGCCGCTGGTTTCTTCAGGATGGCCCGGGCATGTGCAGCAAATGCGAGATTCTGTCGAGGGTTGCGTGGTCCGGGAAAGAATAGCCGGTAACAGCGGGTTGGCAGTGTGAACCTCGACGAGTCTTTTGCCGTTACTGGGTCAGCAAAACCCCGTCCCCATCGAAACCGATTCGCTTAGGAGGCTCCACCTATGCACAATCCGTACACTCGGGAACGCCGCCTGGCAGTTCGGATTGGCGGCGTTTCGTGGTTGTTGAGTTTCCTGATCCTGTCAACCCATCCTACCGAGGGAACCGGTGTTCCTACGCCCGTGTATTGGGGATTTCCGGTATTCTTCCTGGCCACGATATCCGTGCCCAGCGCCATTATTATGGGGCTCCTTGAACTTGCCTGGAAGCCCAAACCCAAGCCAGGACTGGGGCTGTCTCCAGACCGCCAATCCCAACCCAAGTAATTAATTTAGGGCCCGACCTGGCCCAGGTCTACGTAGGCGTGGTCGATCATGACTACAAAGGGGCGCTGTTCAAATTTAAGGTGTCCTTTTCCGTCGTGGCGTAAGATCTCGACTTTGCCCATGCCGTAGCCCATGGGTCCGCGTGAGTAGTAGTGGATCGAAATAGCATAGGGGCCAGCCTCCAGGGGGCCTTGAATGGCAAAGCACTCTGGCCCGTAGCCGGTGGTCACATCGGCATAGAGTTCGCCCCCCGAGGCCAGCTTGGGTTGAGAATAGAAGGCGTGCCCGCCACGGTTATCGCGAATGTGAAAGTCGACATCGTTGGCGTCGGTCTCCCAACTCAGCACAAAGCGAGTGCTGGGCGTGGCCTCGGCACCCTTCACAGGCTTGCCGGTTTGGGCTGCCAGAGCCGCCCCCACCAGGTTGCGGTCCTCGCGCAGGATGCGCAAGACTTCGCGAAATCGGCCGGTTGGATAGTCTTGCTTGAGGCTCTTATCGAGCAACTGGTAGGCCTCCTCCAGTCGATTCAAGCGCACCAGGGCATAGGCTGTCAGGCGATAGCTAGAAGGGTGGTCGGGGCGCTGCTCGAGGGCCTTCTCAAAGGTATCCAGGGCCAGGTCCTGTCCCTCGGGACCCACCGATTCCAGCAGGCAACCCGCGTAGCGACGTAAATCGGCGCGACCCGGATAGAGGTCGACAATAGATCCAAAGGCGCGCAGGGCCTCGGTCTTATGGCCGGATTGTTGCAGGGCTCGCCCCAAGGCCACCAGGGCCAGCACATTGCCAGGCTCCTTCTTTTGCCAGGCCCGCGCTTTCTCCACAGCAACCCGGGACTTACCCTGGCGGAGCAGCTTTTCTATTTCGTGCATCTGGCCCGTTAGGGCTGCCGCCTGGGGCTGCTGGGTCTCGACCGCCTCGGGATCCGGCTCGGCAAGTTCCCGACTGTCCCGGGAATAGGCGGGTAGCTGGTCGCCTCGAAGTCTAGGTCGAGGGTTAACGGCCTGGGCGAAGTAGTGGCCCCCGGTGCTTCCGACCGCTGTATTGTAGCTGGTCGAAGGCACTGAGCCAGCCACAGGGGGTCCGGTGTGGTCGAGTAGACCCTCCTCAGCATCATAGCCAGAGGCAAGCTGCGTGCCGGTCTGGGGAAGCTTGCGGACGGGCAAGCCCAGATTTATTTTCGGCTTATCGGAGGGAGGCGCGGGCAGGGTGACGGCCTGCTGGCGGTGTTCCAACTGCAGCCCCTCTGGCCCAACCACCAATATGTCGGCCAGGGCTTTGCGTTGCAGTCCGAAACGGGCATATTCCGCGTCGTTCTCCAGCACCAACATGCCGGTCAGGTCGCAAAGCACGCGGGACTGGCAAGAGAGTTTGACGATAGCTTCGGCCAGGCTCTTCTTCTGGTCCGCCGGGGCTGCTTGCCAGAGCTGAGTCTGGCGAGCCAGATCGGCGGCCGCCACCGAGCGTTTGAGCAGGGGCCACTGGACCGAACTCACTTCGACCTGCTGCTCCTGGCCGCCCACCTTGACCGACAGCTTCTGTCCGGGCCTGGCCAGACGGGCGTAGACAATGCGCTCTTCGCCCGGGGTGACCCCGTCCAACTGCGCAGGCCAAACCCACTCGGCGCCGGCCACCTCGACCCCAACGGCCGACAGAGGTTGTCCATCCAGCCGACTCAAGTTGTCTTCGGGTTCCAAAATCCAACCACAGCGGGGCAGGCCGTGATAGACCAGCGGCTCCAGTTTCTGACGGTCGCGCAGGCCCCCGGCCAGCAAAACATCCAGTCGCTGCAGGCCGCCCCCCTTGATCTGACAGGGCCCACCCATGGTCGAAACGCCGTCGGTCACCAGCAAAGCCTGGGGGTATTTGGTCTGCTTAGACAACCATGTACACAGCTTGGAGAGGTCGGTGCCGCCCAGGGTGGAGCGCTGGCGCAATTGAGCCAGCCCCCGAGCCAAACCACGAACTGGCCCGCTGTACAGCGAGACCACCTCTTGATCAAAGGCCACCAACTGAATCTGCCGCTCCGGATCGCGGGCCAGCGCCGTGTCAACATAGCGCTGCAGCAATGCGTCTTGCCGCTGCCGCTCGACGGACCGGGAAGCGCTGGTATCCACGGCCAGGATCAGTGGTTGCGAGATGTCGGCCACCAGATCGGACCCGGGCACACGCACCGGTACCAGGGCCAGATCATCGGCCACCAGGGCCCGCGACCAGCGCGCCTCTTCCACCAGCAGATCGCCGCTGGGGGCCTGTTGATCCGAGCGGTTGCTAAGCCGCAAGGGAGGGGTGTCGGGACGAGTCCAGACCAGGCCCTCAAACTGGAAATGCTCTAACTTGGGCAGGCCTGCCAGGGCCAGCCGGTAGGGTTGCTCGGCGGGCAGTTCCTCGGAATAGGCCAGGATCAATTGCTTGGTGCCCGCGGCCGGAATGGGAAAGACGCGCGCCTGAAACAGATTGCCTGCCTCTTTCTCGAGCAAGGCGGGATCCTGGCGTCTGTGCAGGTAGTCCTCGTAGACCCGGCGGGCCTGCTGAAGTTCGACCACCTCGGCTTCCTGCCAGCCCTGATCGGTCTTCATGGCAAAGCGACTGAGGGCCGCCTTTTCGGGCAGGCGAATCTGGAAACGCCCTTCCAGGACGCGTTTCTCGGGATTGGCAAAGGTGAGGTGCAACTCGGTGTAGGCCAGGGGCCCCTGCAGCACCGCCCGAGCCTGATAGTCGACCAGTTTGAGACCGCTGCCGTCAGAGGCGGTCAACTGCAGTGACGAGGTGGCCCCGGAGCTGTCTTCAAAGCGCACCTTGGGCTGACCATAAACGGCCGGAGGGGACGGGCGTGATGGAGAGATGGGGGATGGCGGGGCCTGTTGGCAGCCGGCCAGCAAAAACAAAGGACCAAGAAGCAGATGACGCATTGGGAGGCGGTCGCCAATCCCCCCGGATTGTTTCAACCCCCTTCGCGGCGGCGGACGCCTTCACTCCTCAGTCAACTTGCGTCGGGCTCGGGACAATTCTTGAAGTTCACGGTTTTCTCGATCAGGACTCAACTTCCACGAATGAGTCCACAGCTGTGGAGGTCGGCTAACCACCCGGCGTCACAAACGTTTGTTTTTCCACTTCGAGCAAGTTCCAGATCGGCTTCCAATGCTTTGCATCGCCACACCTGGCCATCGGGCTGGAAGCAATGCGCGGCTACAGCCACGCGGCGTCGAGATCGTCAGTTGGGATGCGGTCACTCAAACCGGTTCCCAGGCACCCCAGACCCTGAGCCCTGAGCCGGGGCAACAATGACAAAAAATGTCACCAGTTCCAACCCCCATCATCAACAGTAAGGTAGACATGACCCCCACTCTATCACGAGCGACTCTAACGGAGTATGGGTTTACCGTCCTTGTCAAAGCCTTCAAACTTCTGGTCGGGCATAACCACATAGGGAATCACCTCCACCGTGTATTCCTCATCGTTTTCCGGTGGCTGCACCGAAAACTCCACCGCCTCACCTGAGCTGCCCGTCAACTGACAATACTGCCGTAGCGGCCCTCCCTGAGGCCGTTCAATGCTGGCCGCCAACTTCAGGCGAACCCTCTTGTTGTCGCTCATCACCGTGGGCGTCACCTTGACCGTAAACTTGATGCTGTCCTTGCCGGCCGCGGCACCCTCGGCAGGGCGATTGTCCACACTGATCTCGGCTTCCGCGCCATCGCGGGTGTTCACTCGGGGACTGGCCAATCGCCGAATCTCCACATCTCCGTGGTGAATACGGTAGCCTAGCCGCATCACCAGCACCACATTCTTCTCAGCCTTGGCCAGCAACTCTTCCTCGGCCCAGGCCGACATCGTCAACAGCAATAGCAACATCCAGGTAAGTTTCATGATGGGTATCCTCGTTTTCAAAATTGCACTCGTCCTTTGCCAAATTCATCCTCAACTTCCATCTCCAACAAGACGGTGCCGCTGCCCCGGGCCTCCACTTGATAGACCCGATGGCCGTGCACCACCTGATATCCTCCAGCGGCCACCACAACCGGTCGAGGCCTTAGCCCCAGAAAAGCTCCCAGGAGGCATAGCATAACCACGGCCGCCTTCAGCCACATCGGGGCCACACGCCGCCGGGGCGCCGGCCAACACAGCGCGGGCGGCCCCTCCCCGCGCACCAGCTCATCCAAACGGAGCAATTCATGCAAAACAGCCTGACACGCCGAACAATCTCGCAGATGTTGTTCCAGGCTGCTTCGCAGTTCAGGTTCAAGCTCGCCGTCGTGGTAAGCATTCAGGTCCCATTGGGCACAATCCATTACAGCAATCCTTCCGCTCTGGCGACTTGCAGAGCTTCCTTACGGGCGCGCTGCACATATACGCCCACCTGATTGGCAGGCAGATCCAATATGCGGGCCAGCTCGGCATAGCTCAGCCCCAAACCGGCCTTGAGGACCAACACACTCCGACTACGCTCGGAAAGTCGGCTCAGCACCTCCAAACTGCAAAGTCGCGCCTGTTCAGCCCGTTGAGCGGCCTCGTCCACAACATCGCCTTCGGGCCAGGCCTGCTGACGCTGCTGACGCTTGCAACTATCGAGGCAAAGCCTGTACGCAATGCGCAAAACCCAGGTGGACACCGAAGACTCGCCCCGAAAGGTAAGCCGCTTTTGAAAGGCCCGCAAGTAGGTATCCTGGGCTAACTCTTCAGCCAGAGCCCGCGACCCCACCATGCGTTCGCAAAGGTGCAATACCCGACCATAGCAGGGCAGACACTCTCTCTCAAACTCCAGCGCGCTCTTCATTTCATCCCTTAGACGAAGCAGTCGGCCTTTTTATAACACACCCCCGGGAATCCGCGAAATCATGCACGAATCCAGCAGCCCATGAGAATCCTCGTGCTGGCCCTGTTGCTAACCCAGGCCCTCTGGGCCCAGCCGGCCAAAATGTTACTCCAAGGCATATCGCGCCGTCTAGAAATCTCCCGCGAAGTGGCCTGGATCAAGTGGAAACGCCACCTTCCCATCGAAGATGGGCCCCGCGAAGAAGCCTTGCTGACAGCCCTGCCCACCCTGGCCGGATTGGAACCGGAGCGGGCCCGCCATTTCATGGAGGCCCAGATCGAAGCCAGCAAAGAACTACAGACCTGGCTGATAGACAACTGGGAAAGCCAGCCCAGCTACGTCCCCGGCCAGGGTCGGGAGCTTGCCGAAATCCGTCAGGAACTCGACCGCCTCACCCTGGACCTGCTCACTCAGTTGCAGGCCAGTCACTCGAGCCCCGACGAAATACTCCTCTGGATTCCCCAAATCTTCGGCGCCCATCTCGCCCCCTGGGAAGAGACAGCCCTGCGGTCAGTCCTGCCCTGAAACGACTTCCAATCACCCCACCTCAAAGCCGGATATGGCTCACCCAACGTTTTCCCTGAGATTCTCTACCGCAATGAAGCACCAACCCAAAGCGATATTGATTGAAGTCATCTTATGGCTCGATCGCCCCGGAGTAATTTCCCTTGTAGTAGTGGCACTGTCCGCGATTGAACCAGGCCAACGGATCGGAGCCATTGAATCGACGGAGCAATGTTAATCAGAGCTTCGACCGGACTGTGCCGACTCCGCCCAGGCATACTCCCCACTACCTCGGCACGGACTCACTTCCCCTTTTGACGCCAGCGAGCGTGTAGTTGCCACCAAGGGTCAGACCGGTCCCCCGGCAGTTCTTCGTTCAGATAATCGGCGGCGTCCATTCGAGACTCTCTCTGGCACACCACCAGGCGTTCTATTTCCCGAAGAACCAGGGGGGTCTGTACCGCCCGCAGGAAAGTCAGGTCAGTCTCCACTTCACTGTCCGCTACACAAGCCACCACGCCCAGGGCCAGACGCTGAGTCGAAATAGGATCGAGAAGCAGTCCGTCTTGAACGTAAAACAGGCGGCCAGGCTCCACGCCCCCGCCCAGCCCCAACCATCGGTTCACCTTCAGGCGTGGCCAGCTTCCAGGCCGCGCGGGAGGCAGCAGAAAGTGGGCGCTGTCAGGACAGTAGAACAGCCTTACCTTGTCCAAAGCGGGCAGGCCCGTGGCCTGTAGTGTGGGAACCGATTGGACGCAGCACGACCGGTCCGCAAAGGCCGTGCCGCCAGGCTCCAAGACCGACTGCCAGTCCACATCAGGCAATCCCGTAAAACGCGAAACGATCACTTGAAACGCCGGCGACCTGGCCTGCAACCAACGAGTTCCGCCGTAAACACGCCGGGCCGGGCGCCTCACCGGACTGGCCAGCCCAAACCCTTCCCCCAGCGTAACCTGTTCCGCCAACCAGGGCACCAAACCGGTGGTCGAAGGCTCAGACAGTTCCAGCCCATCGGCCAGGCCCGAACTGACCAGCCCGTGGTCCACAATCACGTCGGTCACACTCATGCGTGCGCGCCAGGCCACCTCAGCCACCAGGCGTGATCGCCACCCCTGCTTTTGCCGAGCCGGCAAAAGCAGTTCCATCCCGGCCCGACCCGTCTTGAGTCGTCGTTGCACCCGCCGCAAGGTTCCGGCCTGAAGCAAGTAGGCCAGCCCGCTCCCCAATTCTAAACGAAACTCTTCCCCTTCCAAGGCCAGGCCTACGCCCAGTGCCAACTTCAATCTGTCCAGCACGCGTTGGCCAACCTGGGGCAAAGCAAAACTCATCTCCCAACCGGTGACCGACGAATCAATGACTACATGGGCCGCCCTGGCCGCATTGGCCGCCTGAATCCCCAGCAGCAGGGGCAGCGCGTAGGCCCCCCGATACTGCTCCTCATGCTTACGCGCCGCGGCCAACTCGTCCAACGAAAACTCGCCATGCGAATCATAGCTGGCCTCGCCCTGAAGCGCCTCGAGAACTTCCGAAACTGCGTCTTGCTCAGCCATCGAGAAGTCTAATATAATGCCTGTTGCCGTGATCGTCTACCAGGCCGACTTTACCCCACAGCCAACCGATCGTTGGGAAACGAAACACCCCTATGCCACTGTCAGCGTCGTAGGCGGCTTAGGGCTCATGTTCTGGCCCAGTTTGCTGATCACTGGACCCTGGCTCGCCTTCCGGCGTTCCTCGAAAGCCCCGGCCCAAGAGCTGACTTTTGAAATCAATGGCGACCAATGGCTGGTCAAGTGGAACGAGCAGATTCTGCACAGCCTGCGGCTCACACAGATCAACAGCCTGCGCCTGGACTGCGGCCCCCACATCAAAGACCACACGGTGCTCTCGGTAGAAGACCTCTGGCACCTGCGAGTAGAACTACAAGACCACTCAGAACCCCTGCAAATCCTGTTCCCCAATATCAACGACCGGCCGCCCTACGAACGGGCCTTGGCCGCCATCCTCCCCCACTGCCAAACCTGATCCCGCGCCAACTGGCCAACGATTCGACGGCACTGAATGACTCAACCTTGCTGGAGACCTCTAAAAGCGCTTCCAATGCTGCGGTGGAAATGCCACCCCCAAAGCCTGGGAGCTGACAAAGTCGCGAGGAATGGTTCCCCAGTAGCGGCTGTCGAAAGAATTATTGCGATGGTCTCCCATCACAAACAGTCGACCCTGGGGCACGTCCACGGGGCCCCAACTGTCGTCGGACGTCTCGGCCCACGGCTCAAGAAAATCCTGGCCGTTGATACGCAGCTGACCCCGGCGCATCTCCAGTCGGTCACCACCCAGACCGATCAGTCGTTTGCAGAACGTCCTGTCCCCATCGGGTCCTGGGAAACAAACGACCATCCCTCTACGGAGCTGGGAAGCCGGCGTCAGGTGACTGAGCCAAATCCAGTCCCAAGGTCGAATGGTTGGCTCCATGGAGCCTGTAGGCACAACACAGGGTCGGCCTATGGCCGTGCAAAACAAGAAAAGAATCGAGAGCTTGCGCAGGTCTTTTCTCCAACCAGGTCGGGTCCAGGCCACCAGAAGTGCCAGGCCCACAAAAATAGGAAGCAAAATCATAGAGCCTGGCAACCCGCCGATCCGCCCTGCAGTTCCCGGCTACCACAAACACCAGGTATTTCCGGCCCAATCGCTACTCCGGCAACAACCGTTCCTTTGCCGGCACCATCACCCCTAAAAGATGGCCTCTTCCTCCTCAAAGCCAAAGAAGCCGGCGATGACCCGTATGACGGCGTCATCAGCACCCAACTCACCGCACTGGAACGCCAGAACATCGAGCTTCTGAAACGCTACCAAAACCACCGCCTCCTACGACCGATTTAGAAGGTAGTCAGCATCTCATCTCCGCAGCCACCCTTCCCATCACGACCTTGATGCCAGGTCAATCCTTCCTGCCAGCAGCCAAAAGGCTTCCAGGCCGCTCTCAGGAAAATCAGGCAGTGTGGATTCCTTCTTAAACCACCACCTCGATCAAGGAGCCCTGGACTCCAGTGGAGCCTTTACCATCCATCCGCGACGGGCTCTACATTTGTCGCGCCTGGCGACCCAGCCTCGCCACTACCCGGTGTTGCTGGTGGCCCTGGCGGTGTTGCAGGGAGCCTCCCGGTTTGATCTGCGTTTCAGTCCCGGCCGTGCCACCGTCACCTTCGACGGCAGTCCCCTGGCGGCCGAACTCCTCGAAACCCTGCCCGGCCAGTTCTTCTCCCCTTCCTCGGGACCCCAGGTCTATCTGACCCGGGCGTTGCAGGCCGCCATGTTGCTCCCCTCACTCAAGGGTCTGCGCATCTTGTCCGGAGATACCGCGATGGATCTACTGGTGCGCGCTGCCCGGCCCCGACCAGCCCCCTGCCAGCTGGCCGGCACCCGCCTGGAACTGAGCGACGGCCTGTCTTTGCGCGGCCTGCTCGAAAACCCCCAACGGCGGCCCGAGACAGCCGCCCTGCAGGCCCATTGTCGCTGGGCTCCTTTGCGTCTGCAGGTTAATGACCAGCCGCTCTGGGAGGGTCTCCTTGAACTGAGCGACATTCAAACGGTCGTCAGCCTGACCCACCCCCACTTCAGCCCCCCCCGCTGTGCCCACAACACCCTGCGCCTGACTTCCCATGGTAACTATGCGGGGCTATTCTGGTTTCGGTCCGAGGCCGATGATCTTGCCCGACTCACCCTGGTAGAGAACGGACTCAGCTATGGCCCGGTGGCCTGCGAACTGGGTCATCCTGGATGCCAGGGCGTGCTGGTCACCGACAAGATTCCCAAGGACCTGTCATGGCTAAGCTTACGCCAGGAAAAGGATTGGGTTCAATCATTGCAGCAACAACTAAAATCCGACCTGTCTCCCATCCTGCTTCCCTCGACCCCCAAAAAGTGTACCATCCAACCTTTACCGCCGATCGACCGGGCCATTCCCAATCCTTTAAAAGTCTCGCTGCTGGCCAACGATTCGCTGCTCGCAATTTTAGGTTACTCCTCGGTCAAGGTGTGGACTACCAGCCAGGGCCAGTGTGTGGCTCAGGCCCCGCTGGCCGCCCATCCAGATTGCGCCACCCTGGCCGTCCACCCACTGCGCCCATGGCTGGTCGCCGGCGGTGCCGCCTCCCTTTTGCTCGATGCCAGCACCGGCCAGGTTCTTACCCACCTCCAACCGAACGGCGGCCTGAGTGCGGCTAGCTTCGGTGCCGACGGCGGACTGCTGGCCTGCGGCAGCACCCAGGGCTGGCTGTCTGTGCATCGCCTCCCCTCAGGGCACAAGATCCAGGAATGGAAAGCCCACACTGAGAAGATCCGCAAGTTGGGCTTTCACCCAAACGGAGAGTGGTTGTTTAGCGCCGATCAAGATGGAAAAGTCCACCTTTGGACGGCCCAGGGCAAACGACTGGCCTCCCCCCCCCTGTTGGAGCCCGTGCCCCTTCATGTCCAATTCTCTCCCCAAGGAGACCTGCTGGCAGTAGGCGGCGCCCTCTACCGGTGCCCCAGCGAAGAGGTCCACCTGCGCGGCAAAATTCCAAAATTCCGCGAAATCCGTTTCCTGGGCCAGGGTGAAAGTGTGGCCGGCCTGCGACACGACCGGCCCGTCCTGGAGGTACGTCGCAGCGGGGACGGCCAATTGCTGTGGACCCTAGAAGACTGCCACAGCCTGCTGGTTTCGAGCGATGGTCAATTGGCGGTGGGCACCTCGCAGGCCACTCAGGTGATGGACTGTGACGGCAATCTTCTGGGTCAGAGTCCTCGCACCGGAGCCAGCCAGGTCAGCCCCCGATGGCTCCTCTTCGACGGCCCCCCCACTTTGACCAACTGGTCCAGCGGCCAGTCCAGCCAACCCGGCGCCACATCCCCGCTCCTCAAACGCCTGGACTGGGGTGAGCACGGCCTGCTGGCGAGCGGCCCCACATGCGCCTATCGAGTGCAGCCAGATTCTTGCCAGGTCGTGGAAGCGGTGGTGGATCCGCCAAACCAGGTAACTCTGAGCGATGATCGGATTATACTCGGATCCAGGCAAGGGCTGGAGCTTCGTCGACTCAAACACTGCCAGTGGCTGTCTCGAGAGCCCATCGCATCTGTGGCGGCCTCGGCAAACCTGGCCCGCCTCGTGGCCGCTCACCGCACCGGACCACGCCTGGAAATATGGGACACCCACCGCCCCCAGCGTCTCTTTGTGGAAAACGGCGTCGCGAGGCCCTGGGCGCTGAGCCAGGATGGAGCTCTGCTGGCCCTGGGCAACCCCCTGCGCATCATCCCCACCAACAGACCCGCTGATCGGATACGCCTGGATAGCGGCCCACAACCAGCCCTGAGCCTGTTCCTCACCTCCACCCACCTGGTCCAAACCCACGACAGTGGTACTCAGCTGTTCCGGTTTCAACTGCACCCCCCGCAGCTCAGGCTGGTCTCCAACCTGGACTGCTCGCCCTGGACGGCGGTAGCCTTTCGCCCCGACGGCCAACTGCTGGCCGGCCTGGACGGGGACGGCCTGGTCCACTTCCGGGCCACGACCAGCGGTCAAGAGGTGGCCACCTGGCACCCTCTGCAGGACGAATTGGTATTCACAAGCCCCGACCACCTGTGCCCACTCCGCCAGGCTCTGGCCCGCATCTTCGCAGATACGCCTGGCCACCCCATCGAAACCTGAGTGATGCGGCAACCGGAGGGAAACCCGCAAAGTTTTGCATTAGAAATCGGTCCAGAAACGCACCAGATCGCCTCTCCGGAAAGCTATCATGCGAACGGCTAATTATTTCCCGGCCTTGTGCGCCCCGGATGCTTGGGAAAAACCCGCGCCGCGGGCGGGGGCAGTTCCAGCACACCTGGGGTCCAGGGATTGGCCACCCGCAAAATATCCGAGATGTGATACTCATGGCGCCCTACACAGCCTTCGCACAAGCGAAAACGTCCGAGAAATTCACCCTCTCGATTTTTCGATTCGGCGGTAACCGACGAAAGCTTACCACACAAAAAACAAGGAGGCGCCGGCATGGCCTGCTCTAGAGCGCTCACCTGGACCACAACCTGGCACAGGTAGCCGCAGCGCTCGCACAGGCGCAGGCTGTCCGACTCATGCCCGGGCCCACTACGTGTCACGGTGACGCAGGAAGGATGGGTAGCGCAAAATTGGCACAAGTCAGCTTTTGACATGAATTCCATTTCGGAGGCGGGCGTCCCCGGGGCCTGCAAACTGGACGCGGCCTGCCGGCTGTGTTAGCCTGCCCCCATGAACGTAGATGGTTGGCTGGCCCGCTCACCCTGGTTGGCGCCACATCTGGCCTGCCTCTTTTTTGCCGCCATGGCTATCTGCGCGCGACTGCTTTCCGCCCTGCCCACCTCCGAAGTAATGTTCTTCCGCTGCGCAATTCCGGTGGTAATTTATCTGCCCATGGTGATACGAGACCGTTCCGGCCTGGCCGACGCCTGGTCCCACCGCCACGGACTCTTCATTCGCGGATTGTGCGGCACCCTATCACTCTACTTCTACCTGGTGGCGCTGCGATCCATTCCACTGGCGGACGCCACCGTCACCTCCAACACCAGCCCGTTGTGGGCTGCACTGGCCGCCTGGCTGGCCCTGGGAGAGGCTATCCCCCCCCGGCTGCGGTGGGCCTTTCCTCTCAGCCTGGTGGGCGTGGCCTTGGTGGCCGGCACCAATGACGCCAGCGGGCCCTGCTCTGGCTACCTGGCCGGCCTGGCATCGGCCGCGCTGTCCGGCTCGGCCTATGCCCTCATCCGCAAAATGCGGCAACTGGCGCCCGAGATCATCGCCCTGGCCTTTATGGGTCTGGCCGCCCTGTGCTCGCTCCCATTTATGCTCCCGCGATATCAGCCTCCCACCCTGCTGCAATGGAAAATCATCGCCGCTATGGGTCTGACCGGCGCGGTCGGCCAATGGTTTATGACGGTAGGCTACCGCCACAATAGCGCCGCCACCGCGGCCAGCCTGGGACTGGCCAGCGTGGCCGTCACCGCTGCGCTCGGCTACCTTATCCTGGCCGAGCAATTAGGTCCCTGGCAACTGGTGGGCATGACCATGATCCTTTTGGGAACCCTGACGGCGACCCGTTAAGGCCACGCCAGCAAGTGCGTCTCAGCACTTCCAAGCGGGGCTTCTCTGCCATCGGCTGACAACAGAGATGTCCAAGGGAAACAAAGACTACCCCTCAATCTCTCGATTCGTCAATTTGGCTTCGAAGGTTCCAACCGATTCTATGACTCGAGAATGCAAGAAGGCCATATCAGGGTCTGCGCAAAATGAAACCAATGGAGGACAATGTCATGGCCGTCTTGCGCCTACCCGATCAAAACAAAACCCTCAGCGACTACGCAGAGATAAAAGAATATCTGGCCGCCATCGGCATCGGCTACGAGGTCTGGAGACCCTCCTGTCAATTAGACCGAGACTCCAGCAACGAGCAGATCCTGGAAGCCTTTTCGGCCGAGATCGAAGCCCTTAAAAAAGAAGGCGGCTACCAGGCTGCCGACGTCGTCAATCTGTTTCCCGACACGCCCAATCTCGACTCTATGCTGGCCCGCTTTAGCAAGGAGCACTGGCACGACGAAGACGAAATCCGCTTTATCACGGCCGGCCGAGGGGTCTTTCACATTCGGCCCAAAGACGGCGGCCCGGTGGTGGCCCTCCAGGTCGAAGAAGGCGATCTGGCCCGTGTCCCCGCCGGCACCTGGCACTGGTTTAACCTCTGCCAGGACCGCCGCATTCGGGCCATTCGCCTCTTTCAAGACCCCAGTGGCTGGACCCCACACTACACAGACAGCGGTAAAGATGCCGGCTATCTGCCCCTGTGCCTGGGCCTGGATTTCATCCCGCCCCAGCTCCACTCCCTCTAAGTGAAGCCCTCTGCCACCTTTGTCCGGCAGTCGCGAAAAAAACTCAGCCAGACGCGTTCGGCCTTGCCTATCCCCTTGGGCTCACAGGCAGGAGACATCCAACCGAACAACCAGCTGCGGCCTTAACAGCAACACCGAAAATGTCCTTCGTCTAGCGGATCCTATGACAAATCCTACGCAGGCCATCCGGCAAAAGGCTGAGAATGCTGCATCCATGAAACAACAACTTGTGGCCCTGTTGCTGATGGCCATGCCCGCTCTGGCGGCCCCCCCGGCCAAACTCCATCTGCAGGTCCACACTTACGAAGGCATTGACTACACTTGCTATGTCGCAAATGGACGCGTGTGGTACGAATTCAACGGCAGAAGACTGGCCGAGCGACCCCTCAAGCCAACCGAGATTGATGAACTCGAAGCCAGTCTCCGCCAGCAACGATTCCAAGACCTACCCCGCAGCATGATTTACGCCACCATCGACTCCAGGGACACCATCACCGTCTGGACCGGCAACAAGCCCAAGGTTGTGGAGGCGACCACCAGTTACCACGGTCAATGGCAGTCCCAGTTCAAGCGTTTCCAAAGCATCTTGCAGGCCATCCGGCGCGTCGCGCCTATCCCGGGTTTTCAAATCGAGAAGCTGCGTAGCAAGACCACCTGAGCCGCACTTGCCGCCGCCCGAGGCGCCGACGCGGCCTGGAACGTTTATCCGCGCCAACTCCAGGCAATCTGCTACGGGCTTGGATGTTTCGGTGGCCCCCCTGGTGCCGGGAGATTCACCAAGACTGGTCAGGGCACGAAGTAGTTCCGACCCGCCAACAAAACGTGCGAAACAGAAATTGCCTGTTCGAGAAGAGTTTCGACCACGATTCAAGTATTCACCCAAGTGATTGAATTTGCTTCTGACGACCAGCACCTTCTGGAGCGGATAAGTCGAAATTCCTATGACTCACCCGACCTTTTTCGCCTGCGACACGCCGCGGAAGAATTGTGGTTGGTGGAGGGCTTTGAAGAGCTGATGTGCCTGCCCTCGCTGCACAATGTAGATCGCCTCCCTCATCAAGAAAGAACGGCACTGCACGTGCTACGGCGGCTGCGCGGTCGGGCCATTCTTGGGGACGAGGTAGGTCTGGGAAAAACCATTGAAGCAGGCCTCATCATCAAAGAATACCTCTTGCGCGGCCTGGTAAAGAGTGTGCTGGTCCTGTGTAATCCTTCGCTGGTACCGCAGTGGGATAGCGAACTGCAACACAAATTCGGGCTGCAGTTCACCACCTCCGGTCCGCTGGGCAACCCCCTGCGCATCGCTTCTTTACCATGGGCCAGGTTGACGGCACAGCGTCAATTTTTGTCCAAGAATGGCTACGATTTGGTGGTGGTAGATGAGGCCCATGTGCTGCGCAAGCGCACCAGCAGCGCCTGGAAGCTGGTCCAAGAAATCCCCCGCAAGTTTCTCTTGCTGCTGACGGCCACACCCCTTCAAAACGACCTGGAAGAGCTCTACAATCTCATTACCTTGTTGCGGCCCGGCCAACTGGGCACGCCAGCCGAATTCCGTCGCAACTTTGTCGACCCCAAAGATCGACGCAAGCCACTCAATGTCGCCTCGCTGCGCGAGTTGATGTTGGATGTGATGGTGCGCAATACCAGGGCATCGGTGCAGGTAACGCTACCACCACGGCGAGCCCGAACACTTCGCCTCAGCCCCACACCGGCGGAGGCCGGCTTGCTGGAACAGGTCCAGACCCTGATTCACCAGGCCTGGCATTCCGGTCAAATGCCACGCAAGACGGCTCAAACGCTACAAATGGAGGCAGGTTCCAGCCCGGCCGCCCTGGCCGGAACCCTGAGTAAACTAGGGTATCACCAACTGGCCGCACAGGCTGGCCAACTGCAATTAGGCTCAAAGGCCGAGGCCACTCTTCAACTGGTGCGTCGGGTGGGCGAGCCAATGTTGGTGTTCTCCCGCTTTCGAGCCAGCCTGGATGGCCTGCAGCAACTGTTGGAGAAACACAAAGTTCCGGTCTACCTTTTTCACGGTGGCCTCAGTCCCCAGCAGCGAGAAGACCAACTCGAGCGATTTCAGAAGAAAGGCGGGGTCCTGTTGCTGAGCGAGGTCGGCAGTGAGGGCAAAAACCTTCAGTTCTGCCGCCATTTGCTCAACTTCGACCTGCCCTTAAATCCCATGCGAATCGAGCAGCGGGTGGGCCGCATTCACCGCCTGGGTCAGCAGCGACCGATCGAAATCGTTAATTTATGCATGGCCGGAAGCGTGGAAGATCACCTTCTCCGCATTCTGGACGAAAAACTCAATATGTTTGAACTGGTGGTGGGCGAACTGGAGATGATTCTGGGGCCTTTGGAAGAGGAAAAAGACTTTGAACAGATCGTCCTAGAGCTGGCGGCGGAGGCCGCCGGACCGGACGATCTGGCCCAACTGATGGGCGAACTGGAACGGCAAATACTGGGCCTGTCGGCCCAGGCGAAAGAGACCCAACAATACGATGAGCAGCTCTTTGGCGAAGAGTTCGCGGTGGAGGAGGCGTGAGCGATTGGCAACGTTTTCTCCGCGACTGCTTGCCTCGATTGGGAGCCGAAGTGGACTGGCAAGGGTCATCGCTGGAACTGTTGGCCCCACCCCCTCTTGGAAACGGAGATTTGCAGCGATACTGGACCGGGGAGCCTCAACTTTGCCCGGCAGACCTGGCGCCACTCTATCCCGGTCACCCCTTGCTAGAATCCGCCCAGCATTCCTTGCTTTCCGTCGGCCAGGTTCAGGCCCGGCACTTGCCGCCCTCGCGCCTGCGCAAGTCCGACCTGCCAGCGCTGGCACGCAAAGCCTTCGCCTGTCGCAACGCCGATCTGGTGGTTGAAAACCCTGTTCCCACCACCACGCCCTGGCTTTTCTTTCATTTCCGAGTGGCCTATCAGTGGGACGAGCGCCGAGTCGAACTGAGAACAGTGGGCGTGGACAGCCTCCACAAAACTCTGCTGGAGCCTAACTGCCTGGAGAAAGTCTGGCTAGAAGCCGGTCCGCTTCAAGGAGATCGCTCTCAACTGCTGCGGGCCTACGAGAAGGCCCAGCAGCATTTGCAACGGATGATTGAGCCCCGTCTCCAGTCCCTGCAGCGCGAGGCCAGTCGATTTCAAGAGGCCGAGCGTTCCCGTTTGGAACGCTACTATGGCACGCTCATAGCCGACCTGAATCGGCGCCAAGGAAGCGCCGAAAAGATGGCGCGCGTGGAGCAGGAACGAGAAGTTCGCCGGCGCGACCTGGAAGAAAAAGTCCGAATGAAAGTCTCGGCCTCCCTGGTTCAGGTCGAACTCATCGACCTCCCTCGTGAGCAGATGCGGGCCCAGTTGCGCCAGCGAAAGCAGGCAAAGCCCTTGACCTTGACCTACAACCCGGCTCGACACGATTTCGACCCGCTGCCTTGTGAGCATTGCCAGTCCCCTACTCGCACTCTGTGGCTTTGCGGGCAGGGCCATGTCGTCTGTGACAAATGTTATGGAGTCTGCCTCGAGTGCCGGCGGCCACAATGCAACGGCTGCCTACAAGCCCCACGGGCCACCTTGTGCCACGATTGTCGGCAGCGCCAGACCGAAAAGCCCACGAATACCCAGACGGCTCGACCCACCGAGAAGAAACCCACACCCAGGCCTCCAGCACGCAATACTGAACCCATCTTGCCGCGCATATTCTCCGATCTCTTGCAGAGATACGAACTGAAGGACGACCTGCGATTGCTGGAGCAGCCTTTGAGGCGCAATGATTTTGCCGGCTGCGAAAAGCTGCTGCGAGACTTCCACCAAACCATCAACCCCCGCCAGGGGGCCCCCGTTCGAGACCGGGTCCGGCAGTGCCTGGAGGCCTTCAAAGAGGGTAGAGGCGACAAGATTCGTCAACGCTTGGAACAATTGACCCGTCCCGCCCCACCAACCAGGACCCCGCCGGTAGCCCCCGCCCCTGCGGCGGTGCCACCCGCCCTCTCGGCCAGGCCCCTGGAGTGGCTCATGCAACCGCTAATTCCTCTATTAAAGCCCGGTTCGGAGGAGAAAATCATCCACTTCGTGCGCACCCGCCTTCCCAAGGTTGAGTCGCTGGACTGGAACTGGCAGTATCTGGCCGTAGCCCTGGTTTATCTTGGCACCACCATGAATCAGCGCGAAGTAGCCCGCCTTTACCGTCTCCCTCTGGCCAGCGTGGGGCAATGCTCCCGAGACGTTAAGGCGCTTCTTTCCTTGTGCCCCTCATGCAGTAGTGCCTCGCATTCCAGACGCTAAAGCAGTCAGCGGGGGCGACGCTGCTGAGCGACACGCTTTCCACCCCCTCGAGCCCGGCGTAACAGTCGGAGAGCTGGTTGGCCTGGCCGACTTGCCATCAAATCGGATAGAAATATCCGATTGTTCGATTTTCAGTAGGCCCGTAAGCCTTACTGGAGGGGTCGTTCCTGTTGACTAAAATTTTTAACAAAAAAGGTTTCCATGCTCGGTAGGCCTGAGGGCCCGCAGCGTGTGGAGTCGAGTGGCGTTACAAGCGCCATACCGGTCCCGAGGAGAGACGAGCGCAGTTGCTGCAGCCAGACTTCCGCAGATTCCGCGGTCACCAAAATCTCCATCAGGGTCTCCATCCTTTGCAGGTCGGCCAGACCCGCGACCTCAGCTGACACGTCCAGATTCCAGCGGACCCGAGCCGTCCTACACAAGAGCTTGCGAAGGGTCTCGGCACTCCCCTCAGCTTTGCCCTCCGCCAGGGCTTCCTTGCGGGCGTCCGCCAAAATGAGGCGCTCAATACTGTTGAGATAGACCACGCTCTGTTCCTCCTCAAATCTCGCCAGTTTCTCCCAGAAAGCATAACCCAAATCATCAGACAGAGCCAGTACGCCATCAACCAACCGGAAAAAGTCGCGAACCTGCTCTTTACTGAGACCCCTATACAATTCTCGAACCAACCGATACTTCACCTCGAGGCGTCGACGGGAATTTCTACGCGTCTTGTGTGCCTCGCGATGGGCGCCGACCAGCCAGGTAAAGGGATTGTGGCTATTCTGGGGCTGGGCCGACAATTCAGACAACTTGCAAACGGGAAAATCCAGCCGGAGACGGCAGCCCAAGAAGTTGCTCTCGTAGTGATCGGGCTTCCAGTCCGCCCGGCTGTCTCCCAGAATGGCCAGACTGCAGACCCGGGAGGTGCCATAGGCATCGCGAATGCGCCAATGATACTGGGCCATCCGCTGCGTGAAGAGCGTATCCACCTGAGACTGCACCTCAATGTGCACCACAGCCATCAGCGACACCCCATCCAGCAAGGTCAACTGAATCAGGGAATCGGCATGCAGTCGACCGCTTTCCGACTTCGGAGCCAACTTTTGCAACTCCGTGTCCAGCAGAATGGGCACCACACTCCAGTCGACCGGGCAGGCGATCTTGGCGAAGAATGGCATCTTTCCAGGTGGTATCGAAGTCGCTCATCATCCCACCATGCCAGACCGGGTACTACGAACTTACTCCCAGGCCCATTTCCATGTCCACCAGGTAAACTGCCTATGAACTGGCTGAGGCCGCCTGCCCTCAATTCATTGACTATTGTCACAGCGTGTCCTATATTGTCCCAAAGGGTCAACAAAATATCCAAAAGGTCTATCAATGCGACTCATCATTCAGGATGCGGCCGAAATGCTGGGCGACTCCGAGAAAACAATCTACCGTTGGATCGGTCGGGGAACTACCCCCGTCTATCAAATCCTTCATCAGCGACCGCAACTACCCGGAAAGTCCGCTGTCGGCCCGCGAGAGCCTGGGTCAAACGCTCCTGGATTACGACTCCAGGGATGCAGGAGGTGAATAGCATGCTGGGCCTCTTTCGTTCCAGTTTGCAGGGCGACTACTTTCTACTCAATCGCCTCCACTACGCGCTGCGCGACAAATCCAGGCGAGCGATCCTCACCGAACCGACCCGCGTGGAATCCAAACCAAGACTGTCAACCACAGCAGCACCTCAGTCGACAACGTGAACGGCCTCGGATTCACTCGATGACAGATTTAGACATTCAGAAAATCCAGATCTCGGTGGATCAGGCCTCCAAAGTCCTTCCTGCTCAAGGACCCCTCGGGGTATTTGTCCACCACAACACACTCCACTCCTACGAGGGACTACCCTTCGAAGAGGCCGTCGTTCAGGCCAGCAAGTTGCTCAAATGCCAAC
Organism: bacterium; assembly: GCA_018780265.1. Lineage (GTDB taxonomy): Bacteria > Vulcanimicrobiota > Xenobia > Xenobiales > JADMJV01 > JADMJV01. The sequence continues at coordinate 5,889 of JADMJV010000163.1, read as the reverse complement.
CCTTTATGCCGGAAGCATGGTATCGCGACGAATATCGTCGTGGAAGAATCGTCGACCTTGACTTGCAGACCATTGTCGCCGAACGAACCATCGAGGGAGTTCACTTCGCCAAGCCCAATGGTTTACGGGAGTTGCGTCTGGCCTTGCTGCGCTACCCTTTGCACCAAGTCGACGGCGCGGCCTTGCGCTGGCACCTCAACGAAACCGGAGCCTTGTGGCGATTTCGCCAGGAGATAGACGTTCGGTTGCGCCAGCGAATGACCCAACAAACCCTACAATGGCTGAAGCACTCTCCCCAGACCATGACACACCGGGTGGGACCGTTGCCGGACGACTGGGACACCGTGTCTCTGCCCTCGCTCTTGAAGAAGTATCCCGAAAAGGTCGCCGTGAGGGCACTTTGGACCAGCTCAAAAAATGCCATTTCTACCCTTGACCTGCGCCAGTTTCAAGCCCGTGAGGAGAAGAAGTCCTTACGTCACCGAGACTACCTGATGAACGCAGGAGGGGGGGATGCAGATTCCCTCGTCAACCCTTTCCTCATCCGTTTCTGCGCCGCTTTCCTGGACCAGGGAGTGGCGGACGTCCCCATGCCCAACCGTTCCCGAGGCATCTTCACTTGCTTCCTGGACATCTATGGCCAGGCGGGAGGACTGCTACCCCGCTGGCTCCAGGGACTCCAGGAAACCATCCAAGAGGTGCGTCAGAGCGCTCTTTCTGCTGAGCAATGCGCCTTGGAGTCCCTCCAAATCCTGGGCGTTAGCGCCCAAACTGCCGCCGATTTCGTGCGCGAAACCTTGCTCGTTCTGCGGGGCTGGGCCGGAATGATTCATCAGGCCAACCTGCGCCCGGACCGCCTACCGGTCGAGCAGGTACCGGCCAACCTGATGGACTATCTGGCGGTTCGTCTCCTCCTGGAGCGATTTGCTTTACGGCGACTCTTACACGAACTTCAATCCGGCCACGTGACCCTCGGTGAGTTGCGCCGGGTTTTTCCACTCCCCCGGCCGGTGCCTCCCAGCCAGACCAGCATGGCCTTTCAGTTCCATCAGGTAGCTCAGTTTTTGGGCCTTTGTCCAGAGCAAATCCAAGCGATGTCGCCGACGCAGGTGAGCGAACTGCTTCAGGCCGTCCTGAGCTTCGACCAGATAGAAAGGCGCAAATTCTTCCATCTCGCCTATGAGAGACATTTCCGGACCGGTACCCTTGATGCCCTTCAGTTGCATCTACCCATCCCGAGGCCCGCCCAAGGGGTCTCCTTTCAGGCCATTTTCTGCATCGATGAAAGGGAAGAGTCTACCCGACGACACTTGGAGGAGGTTGCCCCGACCTGCGAGACTTTCGGAACCCTGGGATATTTCTCCATCCCCATGTATTTCAAGGCGGTCCACGAACCTCATCCGGTCGCCCTCTGTCCGGTATCCATCCAGCCACGTCATCTGGTGACCGAAGTGATCAACCCTTCCTCGCAAGAAGAAGCACAGAAAAGAGCGACCTTACGCCGCTCTCTCAGTCAGGTGGCCAACCATCTCGAAGTCGGCAGCAAGTCATTGGGCTGGGGTAGCTTATTGACCTCCGTCCTGGGCATGATCTCAGCCCTCCCCGCCCTCGTTCGGGTATTGCTGCCCTGGCAGGCCGGAAAATTCGAGCGCAAGCTCAGGACCACACTGCTTCCCTCTGACACTCATTTAGAGATCGAGCGCCAGGTCTGCGAAGGCTTCAGCGAACAAGGCCTGTTGAATGGGTTTAGCGTCGAAGAAATGACAGACATCGTCGCCTTTGAGCTAGAGAACATGGGACTCAGGCACTTCGGCCCGCTGGTACTGGTGATTGGCCACGGGTCTTCCAGTCTCAACAATCCCCACGAAGCCGCCTACGATTGCGGTGCCTGTGGCGGAGGGCGCGGCGGGCCCAATGCCCGGGCCTTCGCCTGGATGGGCAACCATCCGGCCGTTCGAGCGCAACTGGCCCAGCGGGGACTGAACCTTCCGATCGAAACGTGTTTCGTAGGCGCTTATCACAATACGTGTGCCGAAGACATCGACCTGTACGACTTAAAAGACCTCAATTCGGAGCAGGTGAAGCATCTGGAGGTCGCACTCTTAGCCCTCCAAGAAGCCCGCGGAAGAGACGCCCTGGAGCGCTGCCGGCGATTTGTATCAGCCAGCTTCGACATGACCCCACGCCAGGCGCTGCTCCACGTAGAAGAACGGGCGGCCGACCTGGCTCAGCCTCGGCCGGAGTGCGGTCACGCCACCAACGCCATCTGCATGGTGGGACGGCGCTCTCGAACCAGGGGCCTCTTCCTGGATCGACGCGCCTTCCTGGTCAGCTATGACCCTACTCAGGACGACCCGCAAGGCACCCTTTTGGGGCGCTTGCTGTGCGCCGTGGTTCCTGTGGGTTCAGGCATTTCGCTGGAATACTACTTTTCCAGTGTAGACAATGAGGGCTACGGCTGCGGCACAAAGTTGCCTCACAACATCACCGGCCTGATAGGGGTGATGGATGGCTACAGCAGCGACTTGCGCACCGGTCTACCCAAACAGATGGTCGAGATCCACGAACCCATGCGCCTGCTCGTGGTCATCGAGTCGACAACCACCCTCCTGGAAGTGGTCCTGAGTCGGGAAGATTCTGTGCGCCGCCTGGTCAGCAACGGTTGGGTTCAGGTTGCCCTGCTGAGTCCGGACAGCCAGGAAATTTTGGTGTGGAGCCCCACCGGTTGGCAGGCCCATGAACGCCAGTCTTACAAACTTTCGGCCGTCGCCGACTCCCAACAGTGGTTCCATCACCAACGCGGCAGCCTCGACTTTGCCGAGATCAAGCCGAATTCGCCGGCTCAATGCTAGCGCAATTCAGTGGACTGTGCGCCGTTGGGGTGGTCTCGCTACAGGGCCTGTGCTTCCTGATGCTGGCTCTGTGGATGTTATCCGGGCGTTCGCCCGGTGAGAGAGCAACCGCTCTGCTTATTCGCATCACCTACCTGCTGGCTTTCCTACTGGCCTTGACCGCAAGTGTTGCCTTGATCAACTCGGGCCAACCACGTACCGTCGTATCGCTGGGCGACTGGTCTGTCTTCTCGACCTACGAATTTCACTTCGTCTTTCTGCTCGACTCTCTGTCCATACCTTTTCTATTGCTGGCCACCGGTCTTTGTGGGGTGGTGGCCGTCTTCTCCGAGAAATACCTGCACCGCGAACCGGGCTATCAGCGCTACTTTTTGCTCCTCTGCCTTTTCGGCCTCGGGGACTGCCTGACCATCCTGGCGGGCAGCATCGAAGTGCTCTTCGCCTCGTGGGAGGTATTGGGCTTAACCTCTGCTCTGCTGATCGGATTCTTTCACGAACGACCGGGCCCTGTGCGCAACGGTTTGCATGCCTTTGTCGTGTATCGACTCAGCGATTTGTGTCTGGCCCTGGCCGCTGTCACCGTGTATCACCTCTGCAAAACCGGCGACTTCAGCACCTTTATCGGGGTAGGGCCCTGGCCCCAGGCCATCTGCAGCCTGTCGCCTTCCAGCGCCACTACGGTAGGTCTACTGATTCTCGTGGCCGCACTGGGCAAAGCCGCACAGGTTCCTTTCTCTGGCTGGCTACCTCGGGCCATGGAAGGCCCCACACCTTCCACAGCCATCTTTTACGGCGCTCTATCCATCCACGCGGGGGCCTTCCTGCTGCTGCGCTGCAGCACCATCCTGGACGCCGCCCCGATGGTGGCCGGTTCAGCGGTCGTCTTCGGCCTGGGCACGGCCATGTGGGCGCGGTTGGTGGGGCGCGCCCAAACTGACGCCAAATGCAGCCTGGCCTATGCATCTCTGGGTCAGGTGGGGCTGATTTTTGCCGAAATTGGTTTCGGACTGCGAGTCTTCCCGGTGGTCCATGCCGTCGGGCACGCCCTGATGCGATCACTGCAATTTTTGAGAGCGCCCTCGTTGCTTCACGAACTGCACGAACTGCACAGCGCGACGGGCAGCCCGATTCATCCCCATGGAATCCCTCCCCAATCTTACTGGCGTCCCTCCCGCTACAAAACGGTTCTCGAACATCTCTACATTGAAAATCTCGTCGAGCGTCTGATCGTTTTTCCCTTTCTTGCTTTCTGCCGCCATTTGCGCCGCACCGATCAAGCCATTCTTCGAATAGTGAGTGGTTCCGGCCAGGAAAGCGACCACAACTTATGATTCAACTCGTCCATTTCAGCGCCATCTGTGTGCCCGTTCTGGCCGCCCTGCTGGGTCCCCGCTTAAGCCGTCGCTCGGCCCTGCAGGCCTGCAGCCTGGTGCTGCTCTTGTCCACTTTCCTGCTAGTCCACGGCATTCCCCCCGAAATATCCAGGCTCACCCTCCAAGTGGGCACCACTGACTGCCTTTTCCTGGATGGCTTCAGTCTGTGGCTGCTCCCCTACACGGCCGTCATCTACCTGACCATTCTATTGTGCACCCCTCGCGCCGAACGAACCCACGGTTCTACCCATCGTCTCCTGATCGGCCTTTCCTTAGACCTGGCCTTCTTCTCGGCTTCCTCCCCCCTGGCCATGTCCGTGATCTGGGTACTGACACACCTCAACCTCGTCTGGGAGATTCGCCAACAACCCCGTAACGCCGGTCTAACCCGACTTCTGCGCATCTTGTCCCTCTACATGGGCGCGGGCTGTATATTCTTTCTGCTCGGGACCTGGGGACTCAGCCAGGCTGGCGCTCCTGCCTGGGCCTATGTATCCATCACGCTGGGCATCGTCCTGCGCAAAGCCATTGTGCCGTTCCATCAATGGTTACCCGAACTGATCGAAAGGGGTCCCCTGGGTCACGTCATCGCTTTTTGCACCCCCCAACTGGGAGCCTACGCCCTGGTACGTCTGCTGGCGCCTACAGCCTCCCAAGAACTCCTCGTCAGTCTGAGCGCCGCCTCCCTCTTCACGGCTGCCTATGGAGCCTGCCTGGCTTTCGGCAGACGTAGTTTTCGAGGAACTTATGCCGGACTTTTCATGGGCCAAACATCGCTGGTCTTTGCGGGGCTGCAGTGCACTACCCACGCGTCTCTGGCCGGAGGCCTGGCCCTGTGGATCAGTGGAGGCCTGGCCCTGACCGGCCTGGGCCTGACCGTGTGGGCACTGATAGCGCGGCGCGGGCGCATCAATCTCGATTTGTATCAGGGCGGATTTGAGCGCTCTCCTCTGCTGGCCGCCAGCTTCTTAATTTTTGGACTGGCCGCGTGCGGGTTTCCCGGCACCCTCGGTTTCCTTTCTCAAGATCTGCTACTCCAGGGAACCACTCAAGAATTTCCTCACATTGGCGCGCTGGTTGCGGTGACAACCGCCGTCAACGGGATCACCCTCATGAGAGCCTACCTCCACCTGTTCTGCGGTTCGACGGCCACCTATGAAGTATCACAGTCCCTTCGGCCTCGCGAAAGACTGGCCATGCTACTGCTGCTGGCTCCGCTCTTCATACTGGGATTCTACCCGGTCAAATTCTTGATGTCCCGGTGGCGCGCCGCCGACCACATACTCCAAATCCGGCATATCATCAAAGAGACTATGAATCAACCGCTCGGAGTAAGGCAGTAGTCTTGGGCGCCTCCTCTAATCAGTCGGCCACTTCAATCGTGTCCATAGAAGAAATTACCGGAGTGGCGAGCGCAGTTGCTGCAGCCAGACTTCCGCAGATTCCGCGGTCACCAAAATCTCCATCAGGGTCTCCATCCTTTGCAGGTCGGCCAGACCCGCGACCTCAGCTGACACGTCCAGATTCCAGCGGACCCGAGCCGTCCTACACAAGAGCTTGCGAAGGGTCTCGGCACTCCCCTCAGCTTTGCCCTCAGCCTTGCCCTCCTCCAGGGCTTCCTTGCGGGCGTCCGCCAAAATGAGGCGCTCAATACTGTTGAGATA
>JADMJV010000184.1 GCA_018780265.1 bacterium | reverse complement strand
GAGGCTGAGCCGGAGGACTTACCCGTAGCGGAGGCTCAACCGGTCGAGGAAGCCCGACCCCTGCCGATTGCAGAGGCTGAGCCGGAGGACTTACCCGTAGCGGAGGCTCAACCGGTCGAGGAAGCCCGACCCCTGCCGATTGCAGAGGCTGAGCCGGAGGACTTACCCGTAGCGGAGGCTCAACCGGTCGAGGAAGCCCAACCCCTGCCGACTGCAGAGGTTGACCCGGAGGACTTACCCATTGCGGAGGCTGAATCGGTAGAGGAAACCCAATCCTTGCCCGTTGCAGAGGCTCAACCGGTCGAGGAACAACCTATGCCCGTTGCGGATGTCGAGGAGAGCCAGCCTGTGCTGGCGGTGGATGTTGGTTTGGTCGAGTCTGGTCTGACCTTGGAGATGGTGGTCGTCACCGAACCTGAAGTGGGGGATTCGGCCGAACCTTTGCAGCCGTCCGAGCCGTGCCAACCAGAGGCCGTAATCGAAACTGCACCTGCGGCGGTCGCGGAGCCGGCTCCTCCCTGGACGGAAGGACCCGCGGTCAGGCCCGAGGCCGTGCACTTGCAGTGTTGGATAGCTCAACCCGACCCGTCGGGCAGTGTCATTCCCGCTGCTCCCTACCGGGAATTGGCCAAGACCATGCACAGCCAGGGGCATTTGAGGGAAGCTGTCTACGCCATGGGCCAGGCTCTGCAGTTGGAACCTGAGATCGGAGCGGCCTGGCACGCCCAATTGCTGGCGGATTGGGTCGATTTTCTGGACGCCCACCAGCAACGGGGGGCGGCTTTGCGCGTTTGCCAAACCTGGTCCGAACTGCACCCCCATGACTCTCAGGCCTTGCCCAGACTGCACGAACTCACCCCCGCACCCGAGCCAGAGGTCGAAGAAGACGTTCCCTGTGAAAATTTAGGGCAGGCCTTGGAGGCGCTAAGGACCCACCCCGGCAACGAGCCGCTCATCAAGAAGACTCTCGAGTTGGGTCAAGGCAACGAAGCCGAACTGATGAACCTGTTTCGCACTTTAACTCGAGACCATCTGGACGAGCCCCTACATTTCCGGAATTTTGCCCGGGTCTATTTGATGCTCAATAAACCGATTCTGGCTGTTGTGCAATACCAAAAATTCCTGGTAGTGCGCCCTACAGCAGATGGCTACCGCGAATTGGCTCACGCTTATACCCTATTGAACCGAGAGAAAAACGCCTCAGAGGCCCTCAAGAAGGCTGAAGAATTAGCCACTGCGCGGAGTATGTGAAGCGCGGCACACCCTGGATAGATGTTTCCGCTAACCTGTAGGGTAGCGGCTTCAATGGGTCACCTCTAATTGATGGTGAAGAAGATCTTTTCCAGGCGCATGTGGGTGCTATTGTTGTTGACGGTGTGATTGGTTTTCATCTGGTCGTCGACGAGCGTCCGGTCGTACACCAGGTCGATGCTGCGAGCTCCAATAATACTGGCATTGCCGCCAGCTACCGCCGACCCTTCCAATCGGAAAGACTTGCCATTGGCGTTGATCGTCAGATTCTGGTCGGCGTAGACCAGGCCCTGGTAGAACATGTCAGGAGCCTGGGCGGCAGGGTTACTCAGGTAGGCCTGCAGAGTTTTCTTGTAGCTTTTGGCCCACTGAGCCATTGTGCTCACCGTGTTGGACAGGCGGGTCTCGGCGTCAACCTGGTGCTTGGTCATGTCGATCCAGGTGGGGTCGCCCAGGCCGTGATTGTAGTTGCTGGCCAGCGTTTGTATATATTCTTTAAGCCGGATATATTGCTCGATGGTGACCGGGCCGGACCAGCCGGGGCCGAAGGTAGGCACGGGAAAACTGGTGCTTAGTTCGGTGTTCAACTGGCTCCACAAGGTAGAGGCCGAACTGCTCAGGGGAGTCACCTTCATGTTGCGGGTGGTGGCCACGCGTTGTGCGGTGGTTTGGGTCAGCCAGTTGTCAAACTGGGTCCAGTCACCGGCGGCAAAACCGGTAATCGCTTCCTGAAACACCGGGTAGTCCATGGAGACAGGCTCACCCGGTAGGGCCGGTTCGGCTTCGGTGGCGGGGTTGATGGTCAGGTTGCGCGCTTTGACTACCACGCCCAGTTGAGGGGCGGCGCGCAGACCGGAGGAAGCCTTCAGGGTCATATCACCGCCGGCCATCATACTGCCGTAGCCCAGGGCACCACCTGGAATATCCACGTCTCCGGTGGCTACCAGGCCAGCCATGTACTTTTCCGGGCTGTTGAGGGCGGCTTCCAGGCCGTCATCCAGCGACTCTTGCACCGAAACGCCGCCGCCCGTGAAAGCATAACCAAAGAGCATTTCGGGCAAGCGACTGCCGTCGGCGGTGACTCGAAAGGCACCGTTGCAGTCCATGCGGTAGCCGGGCTTGATAGCCATCTGGGCCGTCAGCACATTGGCAAAGAGACCTGGATAGATTTCGTGAACATCAGACTCGGGTGGGTTCACTCCTCCGGGAAAGCCAGACGGCAAACCCGGATCGTAACCCCACGCGGCCGCCATCGATTGATCGGGGTAGGGTGAGGATGGCACGGTGGGTGGGTCGAGCACCACGCTGCCGGCACGTGCCTGCGAAGAAACCCAAATTCGACCCTCAGCGTCGATCAACTGGTCGTAGGTGGAGGTCTCTTTTTGGTTGCGATGACACGAGCCAGAGTCCCCCGGAGTGGATGGAGTTCCAGGAGGGCTACCGGGAGGCGGCGGTTGATCAGGCTCCTGGTAGTCGATCTCCTGAGGTAGATATCGGACTCGGGCGAGGCCGCCAAATTCGTAGTTGCCGCCCTGGATGGCGCTGACTTTGCCAGGTTCGTTGGGCAGTCGGAAATTTTCGCTATTGAATTCAGGGATTTTCGGCGGGCCCTGGCCGATGTTGTAGATGCCCCCGCTGGCGTCATTGGCGCTGTTCAGTTGAGACTCCGTTGTGGTGGCGGTGCCGCCCAGACTGAGACTGTTGGAATCGGCGTTGCCTTGCTTGAGGAACTGGACATTGTTGGCCGAGGGCAAACTCAGGTCGTCGCCAGCGCGGATGCGGTTGACATACGGGTCGCGACTTTCCAGGCGAACCAGTCCCGTGGTGTCGACATTGGCATCTCCATGGGCCACCAGCGAATCATAGGAGACGGGAACTTGACGCAAAATGGTGTCCATGCGGCGTGTCGAACTGCCGCTCCTGGCGATGCAGATCAGGCGCACACTGCGGGCTGGCACGGGCAGATTGCCAAAAGTGAAGGCTTTGCGGGCGGTGGGCTCGTTCACTCCAGGGATGCCGTCCACTTTAAGGTTGTTATAAATCTTCAACTCAAATTTGACAGCATTGGGTGCATCAAAGGCACCCTCGGCGTGGACCACGCCGCTGAGAATCATGTCCGAGCCCACCAGTTTACGCTCCAACATGACGGTGGGATTGGTTGCCGGCAATGGCTCTGGGGCGTGGGCCGAGAAATGGCCCGCGCTGCCCCACAAGGGGTCGTCTTCCAGATAACTCCAGGCCAGGTTGAGGGCCGTCAGGCATCCGTCCTGGGCGGAGCGGCGCTCGATCGCATTGCCTGTCAGGCGGTTGGCGGATTTTTCCACCGAGATGAAAGCCCCAACCAGTGTTAGAAGCAGGGCCATAACCATCATGGTGGTGATGAGCGCTATGCCGCGTTGTTTCAACGAGGATTCCTCCGCATCTGAGCTGCGCCGTTCAGGTCACACGAGGTAATTATACGGCAAAACTGTTAGAAATCCTGGGGGGTGGTGTTTTCAGGCCTTACGTTCATGATTAATTGATAGGTTTCCATCCCTTCTATTTTGCCGCCGTCCGGACGCAAACGTCGTTTTTCCTGGAGTTTTAACGAGATTTGGAACTGATTTCGGCTGACCACCTCAAAACTGAACTCATAGACGTTGCGAGCCAGGTATACAAAGGCCGGCACCTGTCCATCGTAGTTGTTGTTTTCGGGAAGGTCCAGAGACAACTGGGTCAATTGAGGAGTGGTCAGACGGCGCGGTGCTATGGGCGGGGGGATCGGGTCGATTTTGAGCCGCACGATACTGCCGCGGTCGGCGTTGTTGGTCGCATAGTAGACCCAGTAACGGTTCCAAATCGGCTGGGCGTTGGTAACGTCAAAATTTTCGGTATTGGAAGGGTCAGACCAGTCTTTTAAGCTGGCAAACGAGACCACATCGCGATGCACGGTGACTCCCTCTATGACTCGAGTGCGAGAGACATCGCGCTTAAACAGCACCGACGCACCTGAGGTGCGCTTGAGATCGGCCTGCAGGCCATCCATCACTCTTAAAGCATCGGCCTGTACTCCCTGGCGCTGAGTGGCCGTTAAGAAGGCTCGGGTTCCATAGCGGAAGAAGAGGAAGACCACCACCAGCAGGCCCACGAAGATCGAGACGGCGACCATCAATTCGATAATGGAGAAAGCCGTATGATGATTACGGGATGGGAACATAGACCATCCGGCTGCGCTTGAGAAACATTTTGCCGTAGCCCCGTCGATTTTGGGCTGCCCCGTTCATGTCGTCGCTCCACCAACGGACTTCGACCTGGATGGAGAAGGTGTGGCCCATGTCGGCGCTCAGCCCCAGGTCAGCGACGGAGGATTCCACTCGGTAGAGAAATTGGGTCTTGTTGGCGTCGTCGGTGACCGATATCCAGTCTTGCGAATAGACGGGTGGAACGACCGTGCCAGAAGTGTCGTGGAGACGGTAGATCTCTCGCTCTATCACGGTTTCGGCAAAAAAAGTGCCTTGCGAAACCAGGGCGTTTTTGGTGGTGGACTCAAGCATTTGGCCAAACAAGACCATGACCGTGACGACCATCAGGGCTAACAGGCCGCTGGCAATGACCAACTCACCAATTGTCAGACCTGTGCGGGCAGCGCGTGTCATGGCCCGTACATTCGACGCTCTGACTTAACAAACCTAGGCGGCTAGAAGGGGCAGCTTTGGGCTGTGATCCAGACGCAGGCAAAGTGGCACAGACTGCCGGTCATGACAAACAGGTGCCAGACGGCGTGGCTGAAGCGAAAAAAGTGGGTGGCGAAAAAAACGCTACCCAGTGTATAGGAAAGCCCACCGCCGACCAGGTAGCCAAGTGCGGACCAGGACAGGGAATGGAGCAGATACGGGAAAATAAAGACGGCCATCCAGCCCAGCGCCAGCATCAGCGCCATGGAAAGGGTGGGAAAGCGGGTTCCGCCGCACAGGGAGAAGAGGCCACCGACGGTAGCTAGCGTCCACACAGTGGCCAATACATAGTCGGCCAGAGGGTTGGGCAGCGCGAGCAGGCAAAACGGGGTGTAGCTCCCTGCGATAAACAAAAAGATGGCCACATGGTCGAGTCGTTGCAGGCGAGGCTTCAGGGCGCTGCTCGGGCAGGCGTGATAGGCGGTCGAGCATAGGTAGAGCAAGGTGAGGGTGGCCCCAAAGAGGCCCGTGCTCCAGGCGGCGATTGGGCGATTGCCAAACCAATGCAAAAAACTCCACAACCCGGCCGCGCTCAGGCCAAAGCCAAGTGCATGGGTAAGGCTGTTTACGACTTCCTCGTGGGGCGTCTCCTGGTGCGAAGTAACCATGCGTTTCATGGTTGTACCCAGATCGGCCAAACTTTGGACACTCACGGTTTGGCGAAGGTGAAGGAGCGAATGAATTGGCGATTGTGGGCCATGTCGTAGGTCACCGAGCCACACAAGAAGCTCTGCCTGGGCGTCGACACCATCAACACCAGGAAAGGGACTCCGTCGTCGTTCAGGCCTCCCCAGACCACGGCCGGATATCCACCCACCTGGGCTTGCGATTCCTCGGTGGGTTTCACGGTCGGTGGCATGGATTTGCGTAGATATTCTTTCAGTTGTCCCAGTGTGCGCCGTTCTTTGAACTGGTAGACCAACTGGCTTTCGTGTTCTTTTTCCCAAGCCCAGGCGGTGCCTTCTGCCTCCTTGGCCTGGCTGGGCGGCCTGTCGAATTTGGCCTTGAAGGGCCACGACGGTTTGGCCACTGCGGGCAGCACCAAAAGAAGCATTGCGATGAGAAGTTTATACATAGAGTTGGGCCTTCGTCCCTTTGAGCAGCCTCCCTACGTGGTTCGGCAGCGTTCCAGGTAGAGCAGGATGGCCAGAATTTTGCCCAGCATCTCTTCGGCCGGCGGGTAAACCGGTGGACCGGCGGCTACCCCAAAGAGACTGCCAAAAGTAAGGGTCATATTTTCTTCCAGCGACTTCCAACCGGTGACCTGCCAGAGGTGCTGTTTTTCTTTGAGGGTCAGCTTGCGCAAAAAAGGCGTGAGCAGTTGCAGTTTGCCTTCTTTGACGCGCACGGACGGGATTTCCAGAGCCCGAGCGCGCACCCGGATCTCCATCATCACCAGGAGATTCTGGCCTTCGGGCGGGGGATCGCCAAAACGGTCTTTTAGTTCGGCCCGTACCTGCTCCAGGTCGTGCAATGTTCGAGTCGCCGCAATTTTCTTGTAAAGGGCGACCTTCTGCTTGGAGTCTGCGATATAATCTTCGGGAAGACAGGCGGGAACAGGGATGTCCACCACCACGGGCGTGTCCTCCTGGGCAGGTGCCTCGGGTTTCTGGTCACGCAGGGCCAAAACGGCTTCGTTGAGCATGCGACAGTAGAGGTCAAAGCCCACGGCCGCAATACTTCCCGACTGCTCGCGACCCAGGATGTCGCCGGCGCCCCGGATTTCCAGGTCGCGCAAAGCGATCTGGTAGCCGGCCCCCAGGTGGGTGAAGTCTCGAATGGTCTCCAGACGTTTCAAAGCGTCTTCCTGCAGCTCTCGCTGAGGAGGATAGAGCAGATAGCAGTAGCCCTGACGGCTGGAACGTCCCACCCGTCCCCGCAACTGATACAGTTGGGCCAACCCAAAGTGGTGGGCGTTGTTGATCAAAATGGTGTTGACATTGGGGATGTCCACGCCGCTCTCCACGATGGTGGTCGAGATCAGCACGTCGTAGTCTCCCTGTTGAAACTCCATCAACAGTTTTTCCAGGCCTTCTTCGTCCATCTGACCGTGGCCCACCGCGATGCGAGCGTTAGGCACCAGTCGGCGAACATCCTGAGCCAGACGCTCGATACCCTCAATGCGGTTGTGAATCAGGAAAACCTGACCCTCTCGGGCCATTTCGCGAGTGATGGCGCCCTTGATCACATCGGGATGCGACTCAAAGAGATAGGTTTTGATGGGCACTCGATCTTCAGGGGGAGTCTCGATCACCGACATATCTCGGATGCCCATCAGGGCCATATTGAGCGTGCGTGGAATGGGAGTGGCCGTCATGGCCAGCACGTCTACGTTGGCTTTGAACTCCTTGATGCGCTCTTTCTGGCGCACGCCAAAGCGATGCTCTTCGTCGATAACGAGCAGACCAAGCTGTTTAAAAACCACGTCTTTGGAGAGGATGCGGTGGGTGCCGATGACGATGTCCACCTCTCCTTCGGCCAGCTTGGCCAACGTTTGTTTCTGTTCTTTGCTGCTGCGAAAGCGCGACAGCATGTCGATGCGCACCGGAAAAGCGGCCAGGCGTTCGCAGAACGTTTGATAGTGCTGATGGGCCAACACGGTGGTGGGGACTAACACGGCCACCTGGCGTCCCTCCACGGCTGCCTTGAAGGCCGCCCGCAGGGCTACCTCCGTTTTGCCGTAGCCCACGTCGCCACAGACCAGTCGGTCCATGGGACGGGCTCGTTCCAGATCGTCCTTGACCTCGGCGATCACCCGCAGTTGGTCCTCGGTTTCCTGCCACGGGAAGGCTTCTTCCATTTCGCGTTGCCAGGGGGTGTCGGGAGGGAACGGATGAGAGCGCGAGGTTTCCCTTTCCGCATGCAGCTTGAGCAGTTCTTGGGCCATTTTCTCGGCGTCTTCTTTGACCTTGGCCCGGGCCTTCGTCCACTCTTGACTGCCCACCCTGGACAGCCTGGCCAGTTCGGAGTCGATGCCCTGATAGCGCTGCACCAGGTCAAATTGCTCGATGGGTACAAAGACGCCGTCCCCTTTGGCATACTCCAGGTGCAAAAAGTCGCGGGCGTTACCCTGCACCACCAGCGATTTTACGCCCAGATAGCGACCGATGCCATGCTGCAGATGGACCACCAGTTGGTGCGATTCTAATTCTTCCAGTCGAATCAGCGATCCGCGCTCGGCCTTCTCGGTTGGCCGGCGGCGGCGCACGGCGCCGGTGATTTCACGGTCGCTAAAGACTTCTAGAGAGCTGCCCCGCAGGTCCAGGCGAAATCCCTCACTGAGTGAGCCATGGACCACGTGAATGCCCACAATGGACCGCTCCTGGCACAGTTCCTTGAGGCGGTTGTGTTGCAAGCTGACCAGCAAGACGTGGGCATTTTGCAGCTTGGGCAGGTGGGCCATCAGGCCTTCGACGCGGTTGGCGAAGCCGGATTGGGCCTGGCACTCGTACTCGATCTGATGGTCGGGACGGGCAATCGTGTCCCAACTGGGATTGCTCCAACTGGAGTAGTAGATGGGCTGAAAGGCAGCCAACAAGGCCAGCACATCACCCCACTGACCTCCCCAGCCCTCGTGGGTCCATTCCATGGCATTGAGCTTTAACTGGCTGGGCTCCTCCAGAACCACTCGGGTGCCGCGCGGTAGATAGTCGGACAGTCGCTTGCCCTGACTGTCCGAGGACTCTTTGGCAGGCAGTATCTCGACCCTTTGTATCTGCAACAGCGAGCGCTGGCTGTCGCGGTCGAAAATACGGATGGTCTCCACTTCGTCTCCAAAGAATTCGAGACGAACCGGGTCGCCGGTGACGGGGAAAATATCCAGAATTCCACCGCGCAGAGAAAATTCGGCTCTACGTTCCACCATGCCCACGCGGCTGTAACCCTCACCGCTGAGTAACTCAACGATGGTATCGCGGTCGATCAGTTCGCCCACCTTGATTTCAAAGCGGCCTCGCTTCAGATCGTCGGGACTTAGAGTGGTCTGAAGTAGCGCCCGGATCGAGGTGATAATCAGGCCACAGTTGCCGTGATCCAGTCGGTCGAGAATGCCCAGCCGAACGGGGTCGATGACGGTATTCTCGGAATCGTCCTGTTCGGGAAAGTGCACCACCGCCTTCTGTTGGTCGGAATGAATGGCGGCGCGCAGGTCCTGGGTCAGGCGCTCGGCGCTTTCCGAAGAGGGTGTCAACCAGACCACCGGCACCGGGCTCTCGTCCCAGCAGGCCAGGGCCAGCAGCAGGCGGGAGGAGGCCACCAGGCCTGTGCAACTGACGGTTTGTTGCTTTTGAACTTGCTCTTTGAGTTGTAAGCTGGCCGGGTGGGCCAGGAATATTTCCAGGGCTTGTTTCCACTCAGACAATAAAATTTCACGATTGAGATTGGGGCACATTTGCAGCATCCTTGCCTCATACCCCAGGCCGCTTTGAACTAAGCGAAGCAAGGGGACTGGCCGAACCTGCAGAACAGCAAGCTTCAATGCAGGAAGCTCAGGGAGGCGC
The DNA here is from genome assembly GCA_018780265.1 of bacterium. Taxonomy (GTDB): domain Bacteria; phylum Vulcanimicrobiota; class Xenobia; order Xenobiales; family JADMJV01; genus JADMJV01. Next base: position 17,614 of record JADMJV010000184.1, on the reverse strand, counting down.
GGACCGCCTACGGCTTTTTTTAATCGTCACCCGCCTCGGTGGACTGGTGTTGGGCTTAACCCTGACTCAAATGCACAGGATTGCTCCCAGCCTACCGGAGGTGCTCAAGCCTCAGGTGATGCTGCTGACGGCTGCCATCATTTTTTATCAATTGTTGGGCTGTGTGCTCACCCACATGGCTCGAGGCGCCGTGGCTGGCTTGCTGGTGACCTTTGACACGCTGATCGGGTTCGCGCTGGGGCGAATTTTTGGTGCCCCCTACCTGCTCTTGGGATTTACCCTGCCGGTGTTGGAAGCGGCCTGCTTTTTCAGCACCCTGGCCGGGATCTTCTTGACCGGCATTGGCGGTGTCTTTTTCTGCGCGGTGCTGGCTTTGCCGCTGCTGAGCAGCATGCGAGACGGTTCAGACGCCAGCGCCTTGTCAACGTTGCAGTTGATCGGAACTCAGGGACTGTTTTCGCTGATTTTACTGTATTTGTGCAATCTGGCTCTGGGTGAAAGTCGGCAGCGAGCTCAGTTTATCGAGGAAATGGGCCAAGAAAAAGACCTGCTCTACCAGGAGATGCAGAAGAAGACCCAGGACATCGGCAAGATTTACGCCGAGGTGGGACAGCGCGAAACGGTGGTGACCGAACTGGAAACCAGGCTTCGCCGCGAGGAGAAGGCTCGCATGGAGGTGGAGGACCAACTGATGCAGGCCGTCGACGACCTCGATAATCTTAAGGCTGCCGCGCAACAGATGGAGATGCAGAACCAGCATCTTGAGCATTCCTCAGGTCAGCGCGAGGGCCAGATGGCCCAGGAAATCCATCGCGTTCGCGGCCAGATGGAGCGGGACATGTTTATGCTGCAGAAGCGCTTGGAGCGCGAAACCCGATTGCTGGGAGTGCTGCGTGACCTGACCGGGACGCTTGCCCTCAACGATACCTTGCTGGCCCTGACCAACCAGTTGCAGACGGTTTTGCCGTCGCAGTCTTGCGTGATTTTTCTGGTGGATGAGGTGGACGGTCACCGCGAGTTATATCCCGAAGTGGCCGCCAGCCCCTATACGGACGCCTTCCGAAATCGTATTTTGCAGATGGGGGAGGAGGCGCCTGGCTACTGCGTGGCCCGGGTGCGCCCCTTACGCATCGAAAATGGCTCAGTCGCGGTGGAAGGGCAGACCATCAATACCCTGACGCCCTACGAGAAAAGCGCCTTGATCTGTCCCTTAAAAGCCGGCCAGGACGTGCTGGGAGCCATTTATTTGGGGCGTACGGATGCCAACGAATTTTCTCCCGAAGAACAAGATCTACTACTACGTATTTGCGACCTGGCCGGTGCGGCGCTGGGGAACTCGCTGGAATATCAACGGCATATCCAACGGGGTCTGCACGACCCGATCACCCACCTTTACAATTCGCTCTTCCTGGAAGAACGGCTCAAGGAAGAAGTGATGCGCGGGCGTCGCTATACCTATCCGGTCAGTCTGATCTTGTTGGATCTGGATGGTTTCGCGGCCGCCTTTGAGAAAATCGGCGAGGCTGCCGCTCACAAAATTCTGGTGGAAGTCGCTGAGATTGTTCGTCAGGCCACCCGCGAGACGGACGTGCCGGCCCGCCTGGAGAGCGATGACTTTGGGATTCTGTGTGTGCACACCGACCGCGAGCGAGCCAAGGCGGTAGGGGAGCGCATTCGGGTGGCCGTGGCTGCCTGTGTCTTTGGCCCTCCTCAGATTCCCGTCAAGTTGACGGCTTCCGTGGGCGTGGCCGGGGTGCCCCACGATGCCACCAGCGAAGAGGTTTTGCACAAGCGAGCTCTGGACGCGCTGGAGACGGCCCGGTCGGGCGGAGGCGACCGAGTTTGCTTTTGGGACGGTTAATTGTACTGATTCATGGCTTTCTGGGGGCCGTGCTCTAGCCAGCATTCGGCGCAGTCGGCAGCGCGCTCTAACATGTCTTCCAGAGCCTTGCGTTCCTCGTTGGTAAAGCGACCCAATACGAAGTCAACCGAGTCCCATCCGGCAGGCACGGGGCCCACCCCCAGCCGGAGGCGGGGGAATTGTTGGCTGCCCAGGTCGGCGATCAGGCTTTTTAAGCCGTTGTGACCGCCCGCGCTGCCACTTTCGCGCAAGCGCAGACGCCCCAGATCCAGGGCGTAGTCGTCCACTATGCACAGGATATCGGGCGGTTCCATGGGTGACTGCCGGCGGACGGCGTTGACGGCCTGTCCCGATAAGTTCATAAACGTCATGGGCTTGACCAGATGCACCGTGCCCTCGCCCTTTCGGCCCGAGACGGTCTCCAGGTTGCTTTTGCTCTTCCAGGCGGCCCAGCCCCAGCGCTTGCGCAGCACTTCCAGGACCATGAAGCCAACGTTGTGGCGGGTATCCTGGTAGCGGGAGCCAGGATTGCCCAGGCCTACCAATGCGCGATGTTTAGATGCCATTTAGTTGGCTGGCTCCTTGCTGAGAAATGAAAAAGCCCCGCCAGGGCGGGGCTCGCGGCTGGTCCTGGCGGGGTTAGCCGGGTCCGGCCATCAAACTGCCGCGGGCGGCGAAGATGTTCACTACAGGTGACTCAGGGTTGTCTACCAGTTCTACACCCTCGGGCAAAACAATTTCGCCAATGGTGATGGTCTGGCCGAGTTTCAGCCCGGAGATGTCGGCAAAGGTGCCTTCCGGGATGTTGGCGGCCTGGGTGCGCACGCGAATGCCTCGCACCATCTGCTCGACGATACCGCCCTTGGCGCGAATGGCGGCTTCGCCTTCGAGCGTCAGTCGGATGCTGACAACGATCTTCTCGTTCAGGTCTAACTTGCGCAGATCAAGATGGACCACTCGCTGCTGATACACGTCGCGCTGCAGGTCTTTGATCAGGCACAGGTGAGACTTTTCACCGGGCGAGTCTTCGACTTGGAGTTCGATGATGCGGTTGAGCCCTTTGCTCTGAACGAGGGTCTGAACTTCTTTCTCGTTGAGTTGCAGGGGAATCGGCTCCATGGAAGGGCCGTATAGAATACCAGGAACCTGACCGGCGGCACGCAGTTTGCGGGCGACACCCTTGCCAGTTCCTTTGCGGAATTTCGAAGCCAGTGCGACTTGGGCCATTGCGGCCACCTCCTGTGGTTATTTCCCAAGACGGTGCATCCGTTCGAGGGACGGGTAAGACCGAGGGATTCTATGGCCTGGGCGGGGTTTTGTCAACTGCCGACTGTCTCAATCTTGGGGTTTACAGGCGGCCGTTGCTTGGGGTATACTCCGGGGCGTCCGCGGGAGTAGCTCAGCTGGTAGAGCATCTGCTTCCCAAGCAGAGGGTCGCGAGTTCGAATCTCGTCTTCCGCTCCAAACATAAGTGGCGACGTGGCCGAGTGGTCAGGCAAGGGTCTGCAAAACCCTCCACGGCAGTTCGATTCTGCCCGTCGCCTCCAGTCAATGGGCGTATAGCTCAGTTGGTTAGAGCACTACGTTGACATCGTAGGGGTCAGCGGTTCAAATCCGTTTACGCCCACCATTAAGAAACCTCGAGCAATCGAGGTTTCTCTTTTTTTAAGACGGTGACGACTTTGGGGCACCGAAGGACTCCTTGGGCGCCTGTTGGGCACCGAGGGTTCCTGACGGCCCCGAATTAGCACTAAAACAACAGGACAACCCTGGTCGAGAGGTCTCAACTCTCAGCCAGGGGAATCCTGGTCCCAAGGTTCGAGGTCCCAATCTCAACCGAGGGCATTCAGTTGTCAAAGACGATGACGGAAAACGGCTCCCGATAGCTTGCTAGGGCTACGAGCGGGGGCCGTTTTCTTTTGTGCGGAGATTGCGCCTGGTTTCCACGGACCACCGAGGCGACGGGTCCTGTTTACGCTCTGTCGGCGCCTGCAGGGCTTGGTAGGGTGGCGCTGTCTCGGCGGCCCGGTCAGCGTAGGCAGGAGGAGCCCACGGCCCAGCGGCTCTGTGAATGCTGTATTCCACCGAGTCTACCCCTGCATACTCCTCCTCTGGGCCCAGTTCCGGTCTGGGGTTTCGATTCTGCAGTAGTGGGTGCTTTCGACTTGCAGTTCAACCGTGAACCAGGTCATAGGCACCCTCCTTGGCAAGTGAACCGCCTCGAACAAGTTCCAGAAGTTCCAATGTTCCAAAACCCCGATAAAATCGACGTTCCAGAAGAGTAAAAGTTCCACGGAAGTTCCATTCTCTCCAATGGAAGTTCCACGGTCACGGTTGACCCTCCGAGGTTGCCTGGTAGGGAATTGGCAGGCCCCAGGGGTCGACCCCGGCCGCGTCCAGTACGAAGGCGAAAAGTCGGTCAGCGATCGGGGCGGTTGGAACGACACGGCCGTCAGCAAGCAGGGCGGCCCCTGAAGCCACCTCGTTCCAGTCGGTCAACACGGGCCGGCGTAGTTGGCCACAGGGCTTCAACATGGTTGCGCCTCCGACAACCCCTGCAGGCCCTGGTGTAGCCTTTGAAGGGTGGATTCCAGGGAGGTGAGCACCTGATAGGCGTCCTTTGCGTGGGCTTCGGCGTTCTCTGCCTCATGATGACCTCGGCCAGGGCCAATGACTCTCTGACTCCTCGGAAGCCAGGAAAAACGGGTTTCCAGCCTTCTGGGCTGGCGGTAGCCAGGTTTGCGCTCTGGCTGGCTCTGGCGGCCTCTTGCTCGCTAAAGTATGCCAAGAAAGGACCCATCGAAATATGAACAGCCCTGTCTTCACCTCGCCCCTGGAGGCCCTGCTGGCCGAACTGAAAGAGGCCCAGAAGCAAACCGCCAAGGCCAGAAGCCTGTCTCAGGCATGGGCAAAGCCAGGCCGGTCGTTTTGGCGGTAGAACCCACCGTGGGCCCCCATCCGCCAAGAGTCTTTCTCGGTCAGGTGGGGCGGTGGGGTTCCTCGTTGTTCTTGTTTCGGGCAATGGCAAAGCCAGGGCCCATGTTTTTGGGTGAAGTCTACTCGGCCAGGTCGAAGCCCAGCTCGGCGGCAAGGATGCCTTGGAGGGCTTGGCCCCCAAGGTCGAGTTGGCGGGCCTTCCAAAGGTTGATTCTCTGTCGGGCCTCGGCCTCTGGGATAGCCTTTGGGCATGTTGGTGGGATCCTTTCGTTGGTTGAATGGGAGACGGAACGGGGTTATGCCCCAGAACGGTCGAGAATCTTCTTCAGTGTAGACGGTCCCCAGGAGCCCCCGCGAGCGGTTTGATAACCCTCGGCGCTGAGCACCTGGCCAATCTTCAGCAAGGTCAGGCCCTGGGTGCGCAATTCCTTAATACGGGACAGGGTGGCTTCATCGCTCAAGGCAGGAGCCCCCAACTTAACGCCCTGGCTCTTCTTGTGCTGCAGGGCGGCAGAGGTGCGCTCACCGATGACTTCGCGTTCCCACTGGCTGACTGAAATGAGCAGGTTGAGGACCAGGCGGCCGCCGGCGGTTGACGTGTCGGTCTGCTCCATCACCGAGAGCAGGGCGTTCTTCTGGAAATAGGTCTCCAGCAGGTGGCCCAAGTCGCGAACGCTACGGGTAAAGCGGTCCAGCTTGAGAATGACCACGCCTTCCACTTCCCCTGCTTCCAGGGAGGCCAACACCTTGCCCAGACCAGGGCGGTTGAGGGTTTTGGCACTCTGGCCTGCGTCGACCACAACCTCGGCCAAGTCGTGTCCGTAGAGGTCGCATTACTGCCGAAGCTTGGCCTCTTGGGCCTGCAGGCTGACGCCCTGGGTGGCCTGCTCCTCGGTGCTTACGCGGACGTATCCAACTACTTTCACGGTGAGTCTCCCTTGCTTGGTGGGTATGTTGGTAGTATAGTTTATGGTATGCAGTAAGTCAACGTTTCTGCATACCATTTATTGTTGACTGAAGGAACGCAATGAGCACCGACCCCAAGAAGAAGCCGGGCAGGCCAAAGGTCTATAGTGGCGACAGGCCAGGAGCCCCGCAGGTTACCCTGAGACTGTCTCCTGAGACTATTCATCACATCAAAAACCATCCAGAGGGGGCTAGGCTTTACGTGGAACGCCTCGTTGCAGAGGACATCCAGCGCACCGAACCCGCCGAATCCACCTTCCCAAAGGATGTTCCTGGCCAGCTCTTGCTGAACGGCCAATCCCAAAAGGAGTAAAGCATGACTGAATCAGACAAGATCGTCACGGAAAACTCACTGAGTTCGCTTGGAAACGGCTATTTTGGGATTTGCGCATTCGGCGGGCTAATCTGGATCGTACTGGCGATGTACGATTCTCCGGCCCCCGTGTTGGCGTTGGGCTGATATTGGCAATGGTCTCTTGCAGCATTCGCCTTCTTGTGGGGATGTCAGAGACATTAAGGACTATCGCCCGTCAAACGAATGGCCAGACCCAGAAAGTAACGGAGTAAGACCATGATCGAGGAGTTCCAGAAGTTGCGCCGGGAGATTCGGGCCGACTTCGAGATGATGTCAGCAAGGCAGAACGACATGGCCAAGCGGTTGGACGAACACGCGCAGGCGACCAATGAGACACTTAAGATGCTGATGGGGCAGAACGCCAAGATGTTCAGCGAACTGTCAGAAACCACTCGGTGGGTTGAGGGTCGCCTGCGACTAACGAATGACCGGTTCGACGCTGTGCTGGGCGCTGTAGAAAACGCACTTGAGAGCCAGAAGGTCAGCGCAGACCAGAAGATTGACGATCTCGCCAAGAGGGTTGAGGCGCTGGAGCGCGACAAGGGGACGGCGGCCTGATGCAACCTGAGTTCACCTCGGGGGGAATGATGCAGGGCCCCGAGTTGGCGGCTGAAGTGGCGTCAATGCAGCCCCACTATGCGGCTAACCTTGCCAAGGTCAAGGAAGCGGCCGGCCTGGTGGCCACCATTGGACAGGGGCTAACCAATGAGGAGCTTTGGGGCCACGGTCCTTACGGCTTGACCCGAGAGGAGCGGACCGAAGGGAGGCCGAGGCCAACCGGAAGAGTCACCGGCCCAGAAAGAAAGTCCCCCCCCGTTTGACCCCCTGTTCACGAAACGACCGTTGAGTGAAAAAGAGCCCCCGAAGATAGTCCTCCGGGGGCTCTTTTGCTCGAAGGGAACCGGGGCTGACCTACGCTCGACAAATTTGGTCGCGGTCAGTTCCGTCTCCCTGGTTAGAAGCCACCATTCCAGCCGAATCCAGGGACCCAGCCATTCAGGAACCACCTCAGGGGGAACGCACCCGGGCTTCAGGCCGAAGAAGTGCTTCTCGACCCGGGGCATGTAGTCCAAGACCAGGCTGTTTTCCCTGGAACCCTCGACGCCTGGTCCATCCAGGGCCCCCAATACCAGGCGGTATTGCGACAGGTCCCCATCAGGGGTGAAGTGGTAGCGGTCTCCCGGCCGCAGCTCTCCGCTAGAGGCGTTCAAGAGGCGGCCTTTGGCCTGCCCGTCCCTCTGGCTTGTGTGTGCAATCATCATCGCCTCCTCAGTCTGCTATCGGATTGCAGTCTGTCGAGTACGCCGATCTCCACTGCCGGAAACCCTTTTACCCAGCGCGAGCAAATGGATTCCTTCGGAGACCTGGAGTCAGGAGGAGATAGAACACACCAGCACCATGTGGCTGCATCGAGTGTCCCGATAGAGTGCGGAGCATACTTAGCGTCTTGGACCGTCAGACAGAGCTAAGAGAATTCGAGAGGACCCGACAATAATGGCCTTGCCCAAGTTGGAAAATGTCGTGATAGAAGACGTTGCGGGTGGACCGCCCGGCCTCAAGAGCCGGCGCACCTGGCGCAGGAATTCATCCCACCCGCCCTTGCTCTCCACCACCGCCCTCATCCCATCTGGACTCTGCCGACGACAGCCAATTCTCCGACTGTGATAGCCGAATTTGGGCCCTGGTGGATGTCGCACCTGGAGTGAACTGTGTCAGGGCCCAACACTCCGAATTCCTGAAGGATGGGACCAGTGGGGCGCCGCCTGACCACGTAGCGGCCAGCATCGCTCTTGCCCGACCGCCGCCAGAACTCCGACAGTTCTACCAACCGCGTGCAGGTCACCGGTCGCGTTTGGTCCGGCCGCGCCCAGGGCGCCCTCTTTTTCGCCGGCAACCGCGTTAGAGACTGGGAATGCGACGCGCAGGGACGACTCTGCGTTCAGGTCGCGCCCGGACCCTGGCACAGCACGAGTGGAACGTCGAAGCCGAATTGGAAGTGCTGAGTAGCAGGCACAGAACTGCGAAGAGAGATTCGGACGTCTGCATGCAGGCGAATCTCCGGTCATGTTACTCCCACTCCAGGACGCAACCGGTGTCCTCTGGGCCGCGCCTTCCGAGGTGGCCCGCCCACCCCAACCGTTGGCGCGTGGTGCTCTTTGATGGCGGGTAGCCTACAGTCTGGAAGAGCTTGCCGGCGCATAGTCTCAGAGTGGTCCCGCAGAACCTTCTCGACTCAGGAGACCCGCCCTTTTAGCATCTCCTGACGAAGGATGTCGTTGATACGCGTTTGCCAGCCGCGGCCCCCAGCCTTTAGCCAGGCCAGCACATCGCTGTCTAGGCGAATGCTGGTGCTGGCCTTGGTCGGCCGATAGGTGCCCCTCGCGCGGACCATGCGCGCCAACTGCTCGTCACTGAGCTCGGGTATGTCGCTTGTGTCGATGCTTTCTTCGGGCATTGTCGCCAGCGCCCGCAGCTCGGCTTCTTGCTCGGGCGTCGGCCTTGGCGGGTTTTGCGGGTCGAATGAATGGCGGACCAGCCGCTCGCTGTTATCCTTGCTCATAGCTTTCACGCTCCTTTCGAGTCGCACACCGGGCAGAAATGATGCGAATCACCTCGGTTTGGTCATCCAGGCGGACCGTGTGGGCCACGCAGAGCAGCGTCTCCCCGCCCACGACTCCGATCGTCTGCCAGCGCTCTTCGCCGTTCTCCCAGCGATCCTGGAGTTCAAGCTTCATCGGGTCAGTCCAAACCTGCTCAGCCACTTCAAACGAAACTCCGTGCTTGGCCTTGTTGGAGACTGCCTTGGCGGGGTCCCATTAGAAGCGTATCTCCACAATGTTACTACATGTGTGTATATACAGTCAATTTGAACGCAGGAGCGATGCAACCAACGGAACCGACCAAAAGGTTGGGGTCACTTTCGGGCGAGCCGTCCGCCAGGCGTCGAGTGTGAACCCCAACTACGCAAGAGCGCCTCCAGCTTCTCGTCGAGTTCCCGTGGGCGCTCTCTGCCGTCCAACAGGGCGTGCCCGTCCATGACGTAGAGAACGGGATAATCTCTGGCTTCGCTGTGACCCGGAGGGAGATATCCGTAAGCCAGAGGGGTCCGATATCGATATTAGGAAAGTTTGCCACCGCTCGCCGCATTGCCCCCACGCCAGACGGGCCCGACTGCCAGCAGGCAAGGATGAGCGGCGTCTCACCGCAGTCACCACGGGCGTCGATATCAATTCCGATACCTTCTCCCCTTGCCGGCCACCACTCCACCGATGATTCCCCCGGCTACGGCGGCGGCTACGCCCATGGGGGGTCCGCTGGGCGGGATGAAAGCGCCCACCGTGGAGGCGACGGTGGCCGTGGTCCCGTTGGAGAGATGGTGGCCTTATCCAAAGGATGATTACAACGCCTGGGGTTGGCCAGTGGCGCTGCCGCGCCAGAGGTCCATCCGCTCTCCCCCAAACAGTGCCTGCCTTCCCCCTGCCAGGGCATTCTCGGCCTCGAGTGCGCTCGTGACGAAGTGGCTGAGCTGCTTCAAGTTCTCGGCGACCCTGCCGCCGACCGGGCCATGCAGGCCGAGCGGGCCTATCTGGCGGCGCTGGGCGGCGACTGCAACCTGCCCGCCGGAGGGCTGGCGGAGTGATGAGTTCAAAAGCTGGCTCGATTTCCACTGACCGGGTCCCGATGCATCTGAGCCGCCGCCATGCTCGTGTTGCCGGAAATCTCTTCTCGTTCTAGTCCCAAGGGTCTAGGCTGGACCCATGACCGAGATGGAAAAATGTTCCCACCTGATGAGGCGGGCCGGCTTCGGGTTGGCTCACTTCGAAGTCGACGACTATTTGCCTCTGAGCCACGGCCAGCGGGTCCGGCGTCTGATCGCAGAGTTGCAGGACCCTGCTCCGGCCGAGCCCGCCGATTTCGACCCCTATCAGCCGGGCGCCCCCGAGCAGGTGTGGCTGACCCGGATGCTCAGCGGCCGCTGGCGCCTGGCCGAGAAAATCAGCCTCTTCTGGCACGGCCATTTTGCCACGTCTAACCGTAAAGTCTCCGACCCGGGCCTGATGTGGCGACAGTATTGCCTGTTTCGAAAATCCGGGGCCGGCCACTTCTCGACTCTGCTCAAAGGTGTCTCGCGGGACGTGGCCATGCTGCTCTGGCTGGACGGCAACAGCAACCGGGCTTCCTGTCCCAACGAAAACTACGCCCGCGAACTGCTAGAGCTGTTCACTTTGGGAGTGGGCCATTACCAGGAGAAAGACGTGCGCGAAGCGGCCCGAGCTTTCAGCGGTTGGAGCTGCGAACGGGGCCGGTTCGTCTTTCGTCCCGAGCATCACGATTCGGGGCAGAAGACCTTCCTGGGGCACACCGGGCCGCTGGGGGGCGATGATATCATCGATATCTTGTGCGCCCACCCTGGCTGTGCCGAATTTGTGTGTGCCAAGCTGCTCCGATTCTTCGCCTCTTCCAATCCCTCAGAGGCTTATCTGAAACGGCTTTGCCGAGTCTTTGCCGCAAGCCAGGGAGACCTCGGAAAAACGCTGGAGGCGCTTTTCAATGACAGCGAGTTTTTGGACGGCTACGCCAGCCTGGTCAAGAGCCCGGTGGAATTTCTGGTGACCGCTTTGCGGGCCCTCGGCCAGTCTCAGGTACCGCACTGGGCCTTCGGGCGTCTTTGGGGGATGGGGCAGGCCCTCTTCTACCCGCCTTCGGTCAAAGGCTGGGACGGCGGCGCTGCCTGGCTGTCCGGCGGGGCGCTGGTCGAGAGGATGCACGCAGCCGACCGGCTGGCACGCTTAACCGGCATACCTGATAAGACTCTGGCCCTGGCCTGCGATGGCCGTTCCACGGAGTTGTCCCTGGCCTGGGTCCTGGCCAGCCCCCAATTCCAATTGAATTAAGGAGACCGCCCTATGAATCGAAGAAATTTCCTCCAAATGGCCCTGCTCGGCGGTACCTTGCTGGCGTTACCGGGAGCGGTCGCGCCGTCGAACTTGCCCAGGCGCAGCACGCTGATCGTTTTGCATCTGAACGGCGGCAACGACGGTCTCAACACCGTAGTGCCCTACCAGCACCCACTCTACGGCCGCCTCCGCCCTGGTCTGGCCCTGTCCCCCCGGGAGGTGCTGCCGCTGGAGCGGGGACTTGGTCTTCACCGCTCGTTGTCGGGACTCCACAAACTGTTCAGTGAGGGTCAGATGGCCATCGCCCTGGGTGTCGGCTACCCCGACCCCAGTTTTTCCCATTTTCGGTCCGCGGAAATCTGGAACTCGGGGGCCACCGACCAGGCCAGCACAGGATGGCTTGGTCGCTATCTTGACCTCTCCAGAACTTGCGAAGGGGTGCCCGCCGCCTCTCTTCAGCCAACGCCTCCGATGTGCCTGTATGGCGCGAAAGGACCTGGTTTGTCTTTCACCGACCCGGACCGATTCCGGCTGCCTGAGAGTCTGCAAGGCATCGATAAACTGTATGCCGAGGAATCTAAACGGTCAGGCGCCCGAGGACTGGTTGGGCGGCAAGGGGGGGTTGCCCTGGCAGTGGCCCGGCGCTTGAGCAAAATCCGGCCCGCCCAGCAGCCGCAGGGTCCGGGGCTGGCCCGCGACCTGCGCACGGCCCTGGCCCTTCTTGAGGCGGACCTGGGACTTCAAGTATTGCATCTCTCCATGGACGGCTTTGATACGCACGTGAATCAGCGTGCTCAGCATGCCCGGCTTTTGGAGCAACTCAGCCAGAGTCTATCGGTCTTCCAGCAAGAGCTGGCCCGTCGGGGCCTGGCCGAGCAGGTCCTTACCATGGTCTACAGTGAGTTCGGTCGACGCCCAGCCGAAAACAGCGGCGGCGGAACCGACCATGGCACGGCCGGCCCGGTTTTCCTGATCGGCCCCGGCGTGCGACCGGGATTTCACGGCCAGCAATCGGATCTTGAGAAGCTCGAGAATGACAACCTTCGACATACGCTGGACTTTCGCAGCATTTATGCCGGACTGCTGGAGGGCTGGCTGGGCGCCGAACCCCAGAGGGTCCTGGCAAACACCCGGCCTCTGGTGTGCGTAAGAAGCCAGGCCCGTCCCTAAACGAGAGAGAATGGAGTAATCATGGCCATGAAAATCCTGATCGCGCTAACCACGGTGGCGCTGTTGGCCGCTTTAGCCTTTCGCAGCCAAAGCAGCGAGAACGGCATGCCCTTTCCACCCGAGGTGCTGAAGGCCGTTCCGGGGCTGTCGGAGTTGCAACTGGTGCGACTTCACCAGAAGCTCGCGCCACTGGGTCGACAGTTCCCTCGGGCCACGCCCGAGCAAAAGCGGCAACTGATAGCGGAATACCGTCGCCTGCTGGAGAGCGAATTGACTCGAGAGCAGTTCGATCTGGCCGCCCGCCTTCCCCACGACGAGGAAGGACTCCACCGTTTCTACCGTCACCGGCTGCTGGAGACGGCGGACCTGCGGCCGCAACAGCGGGCCCTGCTTCAGCGTCTGACCACACTCGCCGACAGGCTTTCTCCGACCGATCCCCGTCAGTTGCGCCAGCGCTACTGGCAGCTGGTAGCCCTGATCCTGGACGGCGATCAGATGGCTCGTTTCAATCGCGGTCTGCCCGAACTGGCTCGGACCGCCGGGGATGAGCCCCCCGACTATCTTGGCCTGCCCGGGGTATCTGGCTCGCAGGCCAATCGATTGTTGGCCCAATTCCATACCTTGGATGCCGAGACGGCCGCGGATCGGACCCGGGCTCAACAGTTGGAAAAAGAGATGGCCACCGCCGATGAGGACGGCTTGGCGGTCTTGCAGAGTCAGTTGCTGGAACTACGGGTGAGCATGTTGCAACGCAAACAACAGATGCACGAGGAGATCCAAAGCATGCTTAGCGAGGCCCAGCGTCAGACCCTGGACTCCTATCCCCCGGGAAATCGTCCTCGCCAGCTTGTCGAGAATGTCGAAAGGTTGGTGGCCGGCGTGGCGCTCAAGCCTGAGCAAAAACAAATGATCGAGGCCTGGCGTCAACAAAACATGCCGCGATTTCTGGCTGTGAAAGACGAACTGGAGCAGCGCCATCGCCAGATGGCGGAGACCGACGTGCGTGCGCCTGGCGGCATGGAACGTCTGTTGGCCGTGCGCGAAATCGAGGAGCCGATCGAGAGAGCTCGGCTGGAAATGGCGCGTCAGTTGGTGCTCACTTTTGAGGATCAGCAGATGGAAGGCTGGCTTTTGGGTCTGTTTCCTCTAGAGCCCGCGTCCGCCAGGGCCCGCTTTGAAGAGGTGGGCAAAGCCCTGGAAAAGCGCCGTCAGGCTGGTGAGGATGTTAGAGAGCTCGTATCTCTGGTCGCGCAGGCAAAAGAGCAAGTCGAGCAAGGCAAGCTGATCGACGCTCACAAAAGCCTGGAACGGGCCGAGGCCAGCCTGAGACTGGCCAGGTAATTGTCTCCCTTTCTGCAACTCCTGGCCGAGGCGGGCAACCTGGGGGTGCGCGCCTCGGTCCTGGTGTTTCTGCTCTTTGTGATCTCGCGACTCCCCTTCTTCCGCAATCTATTCTATCGCAACGATCTAGACTCACCCACCCAGGCCCTGTTCAGCCTTTTCTGGATGGTGCCGGCGCTGATAGCCCCAAGCCTGACCATGACCTCTGCTTACGTGCCTTTCTTCGCGGGTCGCTTTGGTGGCCCGGGGCCGGGCTACGTCGTGGGTGCTGCCGGCGCGACCTGGCTGGCCTGGAAAGGCGCCTCGCTGCCGACCGTCGCGCTTCATGTGGTGGCCGGCCTCTTCGGAGGATGGCTGGGAAGCCGGCTTGGACCCGGACGCTCCTCCCCCTGGTGGCTGGCTCCAGCCGGGGCCATCCTCTCGCTGGTGGCTATGGATCCGCCGGACCGCCCGGGAAGCTGGCTACTCCCGAGTCTCCTGTCCGCACCGCCCTTGACCTTGGTGCACGTAGCCGCGCTGGTGCTCTCCTTCTCTTTCATCTGCGGATTCTTGCTCAAGACTATGGAATGGCTGCTCAGCGAAGGCGAGCGTCAGCGGGCCCAGGCCGCCGATCGGGTGCTGAGCCTGGCCCACCGAGCCTCGGGTCTGCTGGCAACCGGACTGAACTCCACCCAGGCCTCAGAACTGGCCGAATTGGTGCGAGATGCCCTTGGGGTTCCGGCCACTTACTTGCTGGCGGAGGGTCGAACGCTGGCCTTTGCTGGCAGCGCGCCTCATCTCCATCCGGCCGAAAGCCTGCCCGAGTCGGATCAGGCGCTCGAGCACAACCAGATTTTTCAAGGTTGCCCGGATGCCTGCCCCTATAGCTTCACGCTGCTGGTGCCCTTGCAGGTTGGTCCGCGTACGGTGGCCCATCTGGGCGTCCTGGGCACCCGCCAGCGCGCCCTCTCACCCTGGGTGCGCGAGTCGTTGCACGGATTGGGCCTGGTTTTATCGGGAATGCTCTCGCAGGTCCACGTGCTGGAGCAGAAGAGCCATCTGGATGAGGCCCGCTTTCGCTTTCTGCAAGCCCAAATTCGTCCCCACTTTCTCTTCAACACTCTCAATACCATGGCGGCCCTGGCCCACGACCCGCCGCGGCTGCGCAAAATTGTCAGCAACTTCTCGCGCTTTCTGCGTGAATCGTTCCGTCAGGACCAGGCTTTGGTTTCCTTACAGCACGAACTTGAGGTTTCGCGTGCTTACCTGGCGGTGGAGCAGGAACGATTTCAGGAAAGGCTCCAGTATCTGGAAAGCCTGCCTGACCCCCTGCCCGAGGTGGTGCTACCCCCCTTCAGCCTGCAGGCTCTGCTGGAGAACGCGGTCATTCACGGTATCGCTTGCATGAGCGGCTCGGGGCGAATCGAATTGCGAGTGGCGCAACGGGAAGGGCAGGTTGAGATCTCCATCAGCGATAATGGACCCGGGTTTCCGCCTCCGGGGAGGGGGACGGAAGAAGGCTACCAGGCTGGCATTGGAATGGGAAATGTATCAGAGCGGCTCATGGCCGCCTTCGGCAACCTGGCTGCCCTGACAGTGGAGAACCCGCCCGAAGGGGGTACGCGGGTCCTTTTTTGCGTGCCCCTGTCCGTCAGAGAGGAGAAGCCCGATGGCCCAATTGTCAGCCCTAATCGTTGATGACGAGAGCCTGGCCCGCGGACTACTCAAGGAGTTGCTGGCCGAAGTAGGCGGAGTGGAGGTTGTCGGTGAGGCCGCCACCGGTTGTGAGGCACTGCTTCTGGTGGAGCAACTGGGCCCCGAGGTGGTCTTCATGGATATCCAAATGCCCGAGATGAATGGACTGGAAGCCGCTCGCCGTTTGAGTCTGCTGGAAAAGCCTCCCCGCCTGGTCTTCGTCACCGCTTTTGACCACTATGCGCTGCCCGCCTTTGAAGTGGAAGCCATCGACTATTTGCTCAAACCGGTGGAGAGCGAACGACTGGCCCAAGCCGTAGCCCGACTGCAGCGCTCCCTGCCCCAAGATCTCGGCGGGTTGCTGCGCGCCCTGGAAGCCGCCCGTCCGTTGCCACTCACCCGCCTGGCCCTTTTGGATGAACGCACGGGATTGCGCCACGTCGTCAAACTCGAGGAGATTGTGTGGGTAAGCGCCGATAATGAAAAAACTTACGTGCGCCTGAGTGAGGGTTGTTTGCGCTCGATGGACACCTTGGGCGGCCTGGAAGAGAAACTGCCCCCACAGAGCTTCATGCGAGTCCACCGCTCCTACCTGGTCAATCTAGACCGCGTCCGCAGGGTGGAACTCTGCGGGTCAGGGTCCTACGACCTGGAACTGTCCGGATCCGACCGCAAGATACCTCTGTCCCGGCATTATGCCCCCCTTTTCAAGAAGCAAGTGTCCTGGGACTAGCCTAGCCTAGCCCAGGACCCGGTCTATGGGTAGAAATTCTGGCTGGCTGGCTCCACATTTTGGGCCCGAAGCTTAATATCGGGCTGGCGCAGCCATTCCACTCGCTGACAAAGAACCAGGGAAAGATCCGGACGCAGTTCTGAGAGCGGCATTTCTAATGCGGTTTGCTGCAGCCGATCACGGGCCCGCGTCCGGTGGCCAGAAAATAGAGAATAGAGTCCACCGGGTCGGACGCTTCGCCGGCCAGTTGTTAGGGTGCGGCGTAGACCGGATCCCCCATTACCCCGAAAGCTGGTTTGGCGCGGGTCGTCCTGGCCGTTCTTGTCTTTCGGTGGTTTCAAGACTGCGGGGCAGGTTTTCGTGTCGTAGGAGCGACAGGAATCGTCCTTCTGCCAACAGGTGAAGGCGCATCTCCCGAGTCACTTTTTGACCTTCCAGCTTGCGCAGCGGAACCGGTTGCCTGGTTTGCTGATCGAGGGCCTGATAGATTCCCGTCCACACGCGGCCCGCTGGACGGAGCGCATTGGCAACGGGGAGAGGCGTTGGAGAGGTGGCGCGGTTCAGGTCTTTCGCGGGGAATCAGAAGCACCCATTCTTTACGGCGCTCCTCGAGAATGAGTTCGCGGAGTCCCGAATCGAAGGTCGCCAGAACGTAGCCTCGCCGGATAGCCAGAGCCAGCAGGTGAGCATCGCCTACCTGATTAGGCCCGAGCAACCGTTCTCGGCTGAATTCGGTAGCGCTGAGGATGGACACATTTGTCTTCGAGGATTCACCAGGGCAACGCGGCCACAAATTGGCAGCGGCACGTTCGTTGGTGAAGTTCCTCAAGCTTACCGGAACAGATATCAACGAGGTTTCCTTGCTGGAATGGACCGTCCGAAATGCCCAGACATCCCCCGCAAAATTGGTCGTTGCTCGCCTCCGATTGATAGACCCTTTTCTGGATTTTCTGGCGGAGCGGAGAGACATTTCTCGTCACGCCGCCCGCATGGTTCGGGAACGGCCGGACCTTCTGAGCCACATACAATCCTCCGGAGTTCTTTCGGCCGCATCATTACTCGCTACCTCCGCGAAGCCACCAAAAAACAACCGGCGATGGCCAAGAAGCAACTTGTAGCCCACAGTATGCGACACACGACCGCGGTTCATTTACTCCAGGCCGGAGTGGAAGTGAATGTGATTCGCGCCTGGCTTGGGCATGCTTCTATCGACAGTTTGCAACCCTACCTGGATTTAGAAAGTCCTTGAGAGCTTGGTGACCCCTGTGTTTACCAACCTCCTCCTACATCAGGGCGTAGGCTCGGAGGCAAAAGAGGACGTCAACCTACTCGACTGGTTGGGCAGGCTTTAACTTTTTCATGCCGCCGAGCCTTAGCGTCCCTTGGGTTCTCTTCAAGAATTATGGTAACCGTTCAGCCCCCCTCCGACTCGGCAGGTTGGCGGGGACCACTTTCTTTATCCGCTGGGAACCGGTAGAAGTGACGGTACTGAGGAACCGCTAAGGCGAGCAGTCACAGCTTTGGTTAGAAATCCCAGCACGTTGAGTCCCTGGCGTCGACAGGTTTCAATCGTGGATAGGATTCGCTCTACAAATCGACTTCCAGCTTCGATCTGAGTTTCAAAATACCCGGCGGCAGTTCGGCGAGGGAGACAGTGCCACAATCAGGGCAACAGCAAC
>JADMJV010000182.1 GCA_018780265.1 bacterium | reverse complement strand
ACAGGGCACTCCCTCAGCCGACTTGAAATCGGGAAGTTGTTTTTAGCGAAATCCTTCGCTTCCGAGGCCACCAACCTGGTCCCCAACGACAACAATGGCGTACGTGACCTGTTCACCTACCGTCTCAGTGATGGCCAGATCTCGCTGGTCTCGGTGCTGCCCGACGGCACCCAATTTAACCGGCGCTTCGGGTCTGATGACCATCACCAGCCTGAGGCCAGGCCCCGGCACCAGTAGGCACGGTGGGCATCCGCCTCGACGATTGGGAGATGGTGCCCGACTCCAGGGTGATGAACAACCCGGCCACCGGTAGTTTCCGGCTCAACGGCACCGTCACCGCCGATATTCCCTGAGGTCTGGGGCTACGGCTTGCCCGCCAGGCCCTCGATGCGCTTCTCCAACTGCACCCGAGGGCTCCCGGAAAAGCGCGAGAGACGCCCTCGGGCCTTGTCTATGGCCGCCCGGGCGGCGGCCTTGTCACCGGCGGCCAGGCAATATTCCGCTTCCCAGAGATCGTGGAGAATGTCTTGCACCACCCAGTTCTTGGCCCGGGCTTTTAGGGCCGCCGCCGCCTGGAGGCGGCCAGCCGCCAGATGCTCCCGATACAGCGACTCCAGCGCCGTGATCATCACGTTGGAGGGCACAATCGAGCCGGAGGGGTGGCGGTGTAACTTTTCCCAAAAGTCCAGCGCCTCGGCCTCCTTGCCCTGGGCCGCCCAACAGCGCCCCTTCAAATCCAACAGGCCCGTGGCGGGCTGCGGGAGTCGAGGGGTCAGACGCTCGATCTCCTGAAGCGCCCCGGCATAGTCCTTGGCGTCGAGGCGGGCCTCCACTTTCATTTCGCAGGCTCGAGCCAGGGCCTGCGGCGAGCCGGGAGCGGCCAGGATGGAATCTAACAAGGCATCGGCTTCCGATTGGCGCTTGAGCTCACGCAGCCAGCGCACCTGCTTTAAGCGATTCTCGTCGCGCTGCTGAGGAGAGGCCTTGGGATGGGCGGCCAGTTGCTGCCAGGCCGCCGCAATTCCCTCGAGATTTCTTTGAGAATACAGTACCTCGATCTGTTTGTGGGCAATCTTCTCGATATACACATAGTTGTCCAGCCGCAACAGCCGGGCCTGGTCCAGATCCTTCAAGGCCTGGCCGGGCTGCTTGCGCTTCACCTCGGCCTCGCTGGCCTTGATCCAGGCCTCCTGACGCTGATCCAGGGGAGTAGTCGCCGATTTGCCCAGCTCCCGTCGCAGCGTCTGGGCCCGGTCCACCAACTCCAGCCTCTCCAGGGCGTCCGCCCAGCGCAGCCGCACCATGGCCTGGCCCAGCGGGCTCTGCTGGTTGCTGTAGCTCAACTGAGTCTGGTAGAGACGGTCCAGTGTGGCCACCGCCCGCTTGCGATCGGGAATATTCTCGGCCGCAAGCTGCGCCTGTCCCACTTCAACTCCAGCTCGACCGAGGTCAAGGCCCGCGAAGGCCGCGGCTGCCTTCTCGTAGTTCTCGGCCAGCGGAACATTTAGGGCCGGGTCCTTCTTGGCCTCGAGCAGGTAGCTCAGGGCCAGCTCGTGATAGGCCTCACCCCGGACCTCGGGAGCCGCCCCGGCAAACCCGCAGGCCGCCTCGTAATCGGCACGCTTGCGGGTGACCCGAGCCAGCCTCAGGGCCACCCGGGCCCGGTCGGCTTGGGAAGCCCCCTTTAGATCGCGGGCCTCGGTGAGCGCCAGCAGCTGAGCATTCCCCAGCGAGCTGCGGCTCTCCCCAAAGGCCAGCGCAGCCTGCTCCAGAGCCTGAAAGCGCAAGGCCGGATCCTGGCACTGGCGCGCCGCCGCCAACCAGGCCTCCCCGGCCTGCGCCGCTTTGTCCTTCTGGTCCCACGGAGTGGTCACGTTGCGGGAGCGCTCTGACCGGTGCTCCCCCATCAACTGCTCGGCCCGGCTTTTCCAGCCGGCATAGTCCAGCGATTCGGCGTTGAGCAGCAGCGATTGCGCCAGAATCAGCGCCCCCATCCAAAATGTCCTTTTCATGGCCAGGCCACTTCCCATCGGCGCGGCCTCTCCCTGCCGCGACGCGCTTGTGATCGAACTACACGGGGAGCTTCGGACGCGCACAGAAGACAAACTGCATGTTGCGAATCTGTCTACTCGTGCTCCTCTTGGTGCCGCCCGCCTGGTCCCAGCGCTGGCCCGAATCGGTGGCTCACAGCCTTACGGCGCAGCCCATCCAGGCGGCCCGCAACCTGGAACAGGTGCTCAAAGACAGCGGCCGCCCTTGGGAAGGCAGCAATTCGCTGTGGCTGCTTGACCTGCGCGACGGCACTCGAGCCGTCTTCCGCAGCGAAGACGAGCCCTGGGGATCGCAGGGGGAAATCGCCGGCTACCGCCTGACCCGCTGGCTGGGACTCGACCTGGTGCCTCCCACCGTCTTCCGCATCCTGCACCAAAGTGAATGGCCGGCTACCACCCCCTGGCCCTTTCCCCAGGCCACCCGCACCGGCTCCGTGCAGATCTTCCTCACCGTCAAACCCACTACGCCTGAACTGCTGGCGAACCTCGACCCCCTCGTCAAAGCCGACATCGAAGTGGTCTCCTTCGTGATGGGTCGCTACGACAATCATTCGGGCAATCTGCTCGTCGACGAGCAAGGCCATCCCTGCCTGATCGACTTCGAGAACAGCCTGGAAATTCAGCAAGCCCGCTACGGAGACATCCCCTACGCCCGTCGCGGAGCCCGGCGCACCGATCTGCCCGGCCTGTCAGCCCGCCAACCTTTTCCTTTCGACCATCCGGAAAAACTGGTCGACCCCAGTCTAGAAGAGATCCAAAAGCGCCTCTCCCCGTGGTGGACTTACTGGCCCGAAGGCATGGCCGAACTGCACCGACACATTCGAAATCTGGACGACAAAACCATACGCTACGCCATCTGGGACCATCGCCTCTGGGTTCAGGCGCGGGCCACCAGTCGCCACCCGGCCTGGACCGACCGGTATCGCAACTCGACCATGGAGCGCCTGAGCCAACTCGACGAGGGCGTCCTCCAGCTGTTGCTACCGGTGCCCTATACCCACGAACACGTGCGCACCATGCTCGGGCGCGCCCACCAGGTGCTTGAGGCCTGGCGCCAGGATTGAGTAACTGCTGAATCAACGCTTTTTCTCGAGAGTCTCCAGCCGGAAGGCGTGGGAGTCCGCCACTACTTCTAGACGATCGATGCGGCTAGAGTGACCACCCAGTTCGTCCCGAAAAGTGCGGAATCCACTCAGGATCGACTCGGTCTTGAGGTCGATGTGACGAAGCAAAGTGTCGAATCGATCATCGAGCTTAGCGTCCAGCGTAACGACCTTTGCATCCAGCGTGTTGAATTTCGCATCCAGCGAATTGAAGCGCTCGTCGATTTTGGTGTCCAGCGCTTTGAGTAGGCCGGTATGTTCTTCCAACTTGACTTCGAGGCAGTCGACACGGCGATTTACGCTGTGAGCGGTTAGTCTCATAGGTGGTCCTCCAAAAATGCGTGTGTGTGTCGAGACGACTTCGGAACCCGCACGTGGCTCTCCACAGGTCCCCGACCATCTGCTGCAGCAAGCTCATAGGATGCCCTTTACTGGAAAATGAAGCTGCAGGCCTGCCGTTCAGCCAGGTCATCTTGACACTGCATCTTAACGGTGTTATTTTTGTTTTCACTGAAGCCTTTCGTTTCTCTGGAGGTGTCGTGGAAAATCTCGGCCTGTTCTTGCTGGCTTGCGGTTGTTGCGGTTTTGCGCTTTATGCCGGCACCCGCTTCTTGATGCACTGTCGACGCCGTGACTTCAAGGATCCAGCCGGCAGGGATGCCCATCAGGCGGGCCGCAAAATGGGCCAGACCTGTTTTCTTCTCACGCTGATGCTCAGCCTGGGGGTGTGGGCCTGGGTTGGCCATCATATCGTCGCCGCCGAGTTTTGTGGCTGGATACGCCCCCTGGAACGGATTCTGTACCTGGCGGGCTGCTTGCTTCCTCTGATTGGGCTGGCGGGCAGTTGTGTGGCCTGGGTCTGGACGTCCGACCCGCCCTCGCGGCCTCAACCCAACGATTACTTCACTCGCTGCTGAGCAGGGGCAGGCACGCTCAGAGGGAATGCATTCCGCGTGAAGCGCGTCACCCTTGCCCTACTCCTGGCAGCCGTTCCCGCTGGAGCTGAGCCGGGAGTGACCTTGCTGCTCGACAGCCGTCAGGGCGCCCATCGGCAGCGGTCAGCGGAGGCCAAACGCTATCTGGTGCTGCTGCGCCAGGCTAACCAGTTGGCTGACTATCAGCTCAATATCTCAACGGCGGACTTCTCGGCCCCCGGGGTAGCCCAACTCTGGCAGAGCCAGTTCGCGGTGAGCGCCAAGGAACTGCCGGCCCTGGCCGTAGTAAGACGTCAGGGCAACCGCTTTACCGTGGACAACATGTTGCGACAATACCAGTCGCCAAAAGAGGCTGCAGAAGGGGCCTTTAAATGTCTCCAGGTAAGCGCTCCAAACTTGATTCGGCAGGCCGAACTGCATACAGGTGTGGCGCTGACCTCGCGCCCGGCCGGGGCCCAGTTGTTTGTAGACGGTCAGCCGGCCGGCACCACTCCATGTCAACTGGAACTGCCGCCGGGAAGGCACCATTTGTTGGTCACTCAAACGAATTTTCAGCCCTATCAGAAGAGACTGTCTCTGGAACTGGGCCAGACCTTTGCTGAGGACATCGTACTGGCGCCCATGGGCGCCTATCTGCGGGTGGAATCCGGTAGCACGCCGGTGCAATTTGCCCTGGATGGAGGCGAGGCTGCGCCCACCCCTTGCCTGGCAGACGTAAGCGCCGGGCGCCATCACTATCGAGCCAGCGCAGCGGGCCACTACAGCGCCGAGGGTGAGCTAGAGGTCGCGGCTGACCGGCTGACCTCCGTGAGCATCGCACTGGTACCAGTGCGACTGCGGGTAGCCCTGGCCAACTTCGAAGCTCTGGGCTACACGGGGTTCAATACCCGCAGCAGCGGCACCGGCTGGCGACGCAACGAGTGGGTCGAACCCTACGAAGTCTTTTTGGATCCGGCTTCACTGAAACAAAAAATGACGGAGGGGTTGACTAAACCCGGCTTCGACCTGGTCAACAGTGATCCTGATTGCGTCATCTCGGTGGAGATCAAGTCCAGTAAGGATCAGGTGATGGGTACGCTGACCATGGCCGACTCCCAGGGGCGGGTGCGAGAGACCCTGAGCGCCCTGCGCGACATGCCCTTTATGACCTTTGACGAGCAAGGCTCGGCTCAACTGCGAGCGGGCGAAGTGATTGACGAACTGCTGGGTCAGATCGGAAATGGACTGCAAAAATTCTCCCCCCAAAGTGAACATGCTCCCCCTGACAGGCAGCCTCAAATCAAAGTGGACATTGGCGCCTCGCCCTGAGGCGCCGGGCTTTCAGGTCCCTTACAGCAATCCAAAGTGAACTGAAGGCATGAAGGTGACCTCGCACCTCAGCCAACTCCCAGCCCCGTCCGTGTCGGTTCCGAAGTGGACTATTATCGCCACTACAAGCTGAACTACGCGGCCGGCGAGGTCAGTTCCGACTCGCGTAGCTTTACTCCTGTCCAGTATCGTTAAGACGAAGCCATTGCTGGTAGGCGGCCACAAAGGCCGGGTCGCGTCGTTGTAAGCTGGTATCGTCCACTCGCGAGCTGCGCGTCATCACCCGATAACAAAAAGGCAACACGTCCAGATGCATATGGTTGCGTGCCTGCTCAAACCAGCGCTGACTGGTGACGGCGGCGGCCAGGAAGCCGTCCAGGCCGGAACGTCGACCGGATTCGAACACCGGAAGCGCCTGTTCTACTGTGGAGTGAGTGCGGAAAGCCTGCCATAGCGCCAGCGAATCCTCCATGGCCAGCTTGGTGCCAGACCCGATGGAAAAGTGGGCCGTGTGCAGGGCGTCGCCCAGCAAAACTACGTTGCCGCTGTACCAATGCTGATTGACCACGTTGACAAAGCGGATCCATTTAGAGCGGTTGGAAAGCAGGGGCTGTCCTTGCAACTCGGGGGCAAAAACCTGCTCCAGCCGACGCCGCGAGCGAGCCTCGCCCAGGTAACGAAGGCGCCTCCAGGTGGCTTCGTCGACCTCGACGATGAAGGTGCTCAAATCCTGACTGTATTTGTAGGAATGAGCCATGAACAGATCGTCACCGTCGAGGCGAAAGGTGAGCGTGAGACCTGCGAAAGGAGCCTGGGTGCCATACCAGATATAGCGGTTGCTGCCCAGGCCCAACTGGGTGCCGAAGCGCTGACGAAAACGTTGACGCAAGCGGCTGGCCACGCCATCCGCGCCCACGACCAGGTCGGCACCCGGGGGGATGTGGCGGATATCGGTGGCATAGTGGATGGGCACGCCCAACTCCTGACAGCGGCCCTGGAGCACGGCCAGGAGGTCGATACGAGCAATGCCCGAGAAGCGGTTGCCGGCCACCGAAGTGCACACTCCCCGATGAATGATGTCAACGTTTTCCCAGGTTCGCATGCGCTGAGTCATAAGACGGTGGGTGGTGGGGTCGGGTTCCTGGAGTGAGGCGAGGGTTTGATCCGAGAAAACCACCCCCCAGCCAAAGGTGTTGTTTTGGGGATTGCGCTCCCAAACTTCCACCTTGTGGTCCAGTTGACGCAGTAAAATTGCCAAATAGAGGCCTGCTGGGCCTCCCCCTACAATGTGAACCTTCACGGTATCCACCGAGGAGCGATGAGACGTCGCTTGCCATCCTGTGCCATCTTGATGCCTTCTTCCTCCAGATTGAGCCGATCCCAGCACTGACAGGTGACCTGCTTGTGCTTCTGGTCGAGGCCCTCGCAATAGTTGGAAAATTTGCAGCGACGGACTTCGTCGCCCCGCCCCAGGTATACCTTAAGAAACCAGTCAGGGTCGGCCAGGCTTTGGCGGGCCGAGCCTACAATATCGGCCTGGCCACTCTCGAGCAGGTTCTCGGCCTGCGCAAAGGAGCAGATGCCCCCGGTGACCACCACCGGAGTGGTCAAGCCGGCCGACAGCACCGCCTGACGAATGGGACCGGCATCGGGCACGTTACGACCCCAGGGGCCGCGGCGGTCGGACAGAAAGCTGGGCATGCACTCATAACCGCTGGGCCCGGTGTAGGGGTAGGAGGCCGCCCCCACGGCCGGCTGTTTGGCGTCTTCGAACTTGCCCCCGCGTGACAGCGAAAGAAAGTCCATGCCAGCCCTGGCCAGTTCGACTCCGTAGTAGCAGGCGTCCGCCTGAGTGTAGCCACCGGCAATGGCCTCGTTGGCCAAAAAACGACAACCTACCGCATAGTCGTGACCTACCTGACGGCGCACCGCCTGAAACACTTCCAAAGGTAGGCGCAGGCGCTCCGCCGGCGTGCCGCCGTAACCGTCGGCTCGATCATTCAGGCCCGAGAGAAAGGAAGCCATGGTGTAGGCGTGAGCGTAATGCAATTCTACTCCATCAAAACCGGCCTGACGGGCGCGGGCGGCGGCCTGAGCAAACATTTCGGGCAAGACCTGGGGCAAATTGCGCACCGATTCGAGGTGCATGTCGGTGACGCGTTCGCGATAGCCGTGACGCAGGGACTCCAATTCGCGAGAGTTGAGCAGGTCCTCGCGGCGGACCAGGGTGCGACGAATTTCGTCGTCACTCTGACCGGGAAGCAATTGGCGGTGACGGTCGTTGATCTCTAAAAATTGGGCAAAATACCTGTCGGGGTCGGGCCGCCGCCGGATCGGCAAAAAGTCGATAATCTGAATAAATAGCCGGGTGCGTCCCTGACTGGCCCGGCGGACCACCTCCACCAATTTCTTGAGTCCGGGCAGGTAGCGGTCATGGCCGATACGCAAAAGCGGACCGCTAGGGATGTCGCGAATCCCGGTGGCTTCCAGCACCAGCGCCCCGGGAAATCCCTGGGCGTAACGCTCGTAAAAGTCGATCACGTCCTGAGTCACTTCACCCTCTTGATTGGACCGCCAGGGTACCATGGCGGGAATCCAGGTGCGCTGTTGCAGGGTCACCGGACCCACCTGAATGGACGAGAACCAGAGAGATTGAGCGGCTTGCTGGGCACTGGGCCATTCCCCGGCGGGCAGTTGGTGGCGCTGGCGTTGGGGCGGGATCCACATGGCCTCAGGCCCCTTTCAGCAGATCTTTGGCGATAATCAAATGTTGCACTTCGGTGGTTCCCTCGTAAATACGCAGGGCGCGCACGGAGCGATAAAGACGTTCCACGGGATGGTCGGCCAGCATCCCTTGCCCGCCCAAAATCTGCAGCGACTGGTCGATTACCTGTTGGGCCGTCTCGGTGGCGTGTGCCTTGGCCATGGCCACTTCGCGACTGTTGCGTAACTGCCCTTGATCACGCTGCCAGGCGGCCCGATAGGTAAGCAATCGGGAGGCCTCCAGGCCGATGGCCATGATGGCCAGTTTTTCTTGAATCAATTGAAAGTCGCCCAGAGGTTGGCCAAACTGGCGACGGGTGCGGGCGTGATCCAAGGCTGCGTCCAGGGCCCGCTGAGCCATGCCGCAGGCGGCAGCGGCCACCGAAACCCGCATGGTATCGAGGGTACGCATGCCCAGTTTAAAGCCCTCTCTGCAGATGAGTTCGGCCCGGCAGTCGCGAAACTCCAATCTGCCCAGGGGATGGGGCGCGCTGAGCACCTGGGCCCCCGCGAATCGGAGGCCCGGAGTCCCGTCCGTCACCAGAAAAGCGCCGATGCCACGGCTGCCCATGGTCGGGTCGAGGCTGGCGAAGACCACATAGAAGTCGGCGATACCGGCGTTGGAAATCAGGCATTTGTCGCCGCTGAGAAGCCAGTGATCGCCGGAGGGCTGGGCCAAAGTCTGGATATTGGCCACGTCGGAACCGGCCTGGGGCTCGGTCATGGCAAAAGCACCGATGGCTTCGCCACGGGCGGCCACGTCCAGCCAGCGGTCCTGCTGAGCCGGACTACCCTCCAGGCGCAACGGCACGGTGGCTAAACCTTGAATGGCGAAGAGAGCGTCTGCCAGTGGCGAGATGCCGGCCACGGCCTCGCGAAACAGACACAGAGTGCGGCTATCGTGGGCCTGCAGCCAACCCGGCCCGCCCATGGCCCGTATTGCTTCCCGAGCCATGGCCCGGGCCTCCTGGTCGGAGTGGGCGCAGGCAAAACGGGTCATCTCGGTACGCCCAAACTCGCCCAGCCTCTCGGCCAGACGCAAATGACCCTCTTCGAGGAAGACAGAGACGGCATCGACGTTCACTGAAAAGCCGGCTCTCGCTTGGCTCGAAAGGCCTCGTAGGCGGCCCGAAAGTCGGGGTGAAGCATACAGGCCGCCTGAATCTCTACTTCCGTGGCCATGGCCGAGCGCACGTCCATATTGGCTTCTCGCAGCAAAAGCTTTTTGGTGATTTCCAGGCCAAAGGCGGGTCCCCGGGCCAGCCGTGAAGCCAATTGCAGGGCCTGCTCAAGCACCTGGTCCTGAGCCACTACCTGATGGTAGAGGCCGATGCGTTCGGCTTCGCTGGCGCTGACAAAATCGCCCGTCATGAGGATGGCCGTGGCCCGCCCCAGGCCCACGATGCGCGGCAGCAGCCATGAGGCCCCCATGTCGGCCCCGGACAGACCGACCTTGGTAAAGAGAAAGGCGATCTTGGCCTTCTCGCCAGCCACCCGAAAGTCGCAGGCGGTGGCGATGACCGCCCCGGCTCCGGCCACGGTGCCGTTGAGGGCGCCTATGATCGGCTTACGGCACTCGAGCATGGCCAGAATCAGGTCGCCAGTGGCCCTGGTAAACTCGAGCAAATCCTGGAAGCCTCTGTCGAGCAGAGCCCCGATAATGTCCTCAACATCTCCGCCCGAACAGAAGGCGCGTCCCGATCCGGTGAGGATCACGGCGCGAACCTGGGGGTCCAGATCGATCTGGAGAAAAACCTGGCGCAATTCTCGATAGACATCGAAAGTAAGGGCGTTGAGACGGTCGGGCCGATTGAGGGTGATGACCCCCACCCCATCGGGCTTCAATTCGAACAAAAAAAATTGGGGATGAATGGCCATTGCTCAGATTACCGCCGTTACTTCAATCTCGACTTTGGCCAGGGGCTCTAACAGGCTCTTGACCTCGACCAGAGCCATGGCCGGAAAGTGCCGGCCCATGAGTTCGCGGTAACACTGGCCCACCTCCCGCTGGCAGTGGGAATATTCGACTTTGTCGGTGACATAAATGGTCATCCTGCCGATGTTTTGGGGCCCTCCGCCGGCGGCGCGAACGACCTCCAGCGCATTATCCAGAGCCTTGGCAAACTGCTGGCTGAAGCCAGGGCCCACAAACTGGCCTTGCGCGTCCCAACCCACCTGACCGGCCACAAACAACAATTGGCCGCCCCTGGCGGCCAACATCCCGTTGGAAAAACCCTTGGGAGCGCCCAGCGACTCCGGATTGATGGAAGTTAACATCGGTGGAGGTTTGACCAGCCGGCCATCGGTCCCTTCTCGACCGCCAACAAGGAGAAACCGGGGATGAAGGCAATTTCTGGGCTGGAGAGTGCTGATAACGTGGAAGTCAAAGATAGCAATGGAAACCTGTTGGCCGAGGGCGACTCGGTGCAAGTCATCAAAGATCTGAAGGTCAAAGGGACTTCGGTCACTTTGAAGCGGGGGACGGTGATCAAAAACATTCACCTGACTTCCGACGAGGACGAGATCGAATGTCGAGTCGAAAAGGTGAAAGGTCTGGTGCTTAAGACCTGCTTTCTAAAAAAGGTCTAGTGCTGCCCTGAACCGCTTCCCCATGGAATACGCATTGGCGTCGCTGGTGGGCCTTGTTTTGGTGGCCACGCTGCCCAAGCTGGGCGTATTGCAAGGCCTTTAGACCAGTCCGGCGGTTGCCTCGCAGTGATATCAATGCTATCGCTTT
The DNA here is from genome assembly GCA_018780265.1 of bacterium. GTDB lineage: Bacteria > Vulcanimicrobiota > Xenobia > Xenobiales > JADMJV01 > JADMJV01. The sequence goes on along the minus strand of JADMJV010000182.1, from coordinate 16,301 downwards.
GCCGTGCATGGAGGCACCCTATGGCCAATTTGATTGTGCGAATATTGATGAAGCAGTCGTGAAAGCCCTTAAAATGAGAGCGAGCCTGCGTGGCGTCAGCGCCGAAGCGGAACACCGTAGGATTCTGGAACAGGTTTTGCTGAGGCCGCCAAAAAGGTCCTTTGCCGAAGTTCTGATCTGAGGCTGATCCCCAACGTTGGCAACGATTGCGATTTTGTGCGAGTGCAGGATGATAGAGCTGCCGATATATTTGATTGATACCAACGTCATCAGCGAGCTCCGTAAACAGAGCAAGGCAAACCCTGGAGTTAAGCAATTTTTCAAACGAAGTGCTGTGCAGGAAGCCTGCCTGTTTATCAGTGTGATCACAGTGGGGGAACTGCGCCGAGGGGTTGAACTCATCCGCCAGCGTGGCGATCAAGAGCAAGCCCTCGAACTAGAAGCCTGGTTGCAGAAGATCATTGCCGAGTACGCAGAGTGTATCCTGGATTTCACCGAATCCGAATCCCAGGTATGGGGGCGATTGCGGGTGCCGCATCATGAAAATGTCATCGACAAACAGATTGCGGCCACCGCTCTCACTTATGGGCTGGCTTTGGTGACGCGAAATGTACACGACTTTGCGGGATCAGGGATTCCACTGATCAATCCTTTCGGGTAGGCCCGAAAGACTGCAACCCAAATCTTCTGGCCGAAGCCTCGCAAGTCCAATCTGCAGTTTCTCTGGCTGGGGACGGCTCCACGTCGGCCGCATCGGCCTATTTGGCTTTCTTGTAACAACACCGGCCTACTCTCCCACGCGGCCAGGCCGGATACTTGATTCGATGGAAATCCAGCGCCGCCCGATTGCGGGCAGCTATATTGTGGCGGCTGACAGCCGCCGGGCTAGTGCCCTGTCTCAGGAAGTTCGAGTAGAGAAAGTGCTCGGCCGGAGTGAGGATACCACCTTTTTGCTCGTCCAGGCGGACGAGGCGCGAGCCGACTTTATGATCAATTATGAGTATACCGGGGAACTTTTTGATCAAGCTCGCCCGGGGAACTCCGATCATCCGGTCCATCTCGACATCATCGAGGCCGGACGCGCTTGGGAGGTAACCCGGGGGAGTCCGACGGTCACCGGCGCAATCACAGATTCCGGCGCGGATCCCGAGCATCCCCTGCTCCACGGAACCCTTTGTCAGAACCCCTTTGAGATAGACGGTAACGGGCTGGACGACGACGGCAACGGCAAAGTCGACGACCAGAGTGGCTGGGACTTCTCCGATGGTGACAACGACCCGAGGGACTCGCAGGGGGCTCATCACACGCACGTGCACGGCATCCTCTTTGCTCAGCCAGGCAGTGGCGTGTCCGGCGTCGCTCCCGGCACGAAAGGCATGGACCTGCGCATTGCGGGCGGAAAGCGCCCTTTTAGCTCTTCGATTTTGGTGGAGTCCTATCTGTATGCCCTGCGGGAGGGCGTCAAGAGCATCAACACCAGTTTCAATATTGACGCTTTCGTCGGCGACACTGCGATTGCCTCAACTTATCGCGAGCTGGCCGACCACGACGTGCTGCTCTTCAACTCGGCCGGCAACGACAACAAACGCAACCCGAAGCGTTCGCAGTTTGACGACCTGATCCTGGTGGCCTCCACGGACACTGCCGAGGCCACCCGCGATCAGCGCAGTGATTTTTCCAACTATGGCGTCGGCATAGACATCTCCGCTCCCGGAGCGGACATACTCTCGACCTTACCGGGAGGACGCGTGGGGGCCCTGAGCGGGACCAGTATGGCGAGCCCGGTGGCGATGGGAGTGGACCTGCTGGTCCAGAGCGCCCACCCAGACTGGAGCGCGGCGCAACGCTGGGCCCAGATCGCCGGCACCTCGGATCGGCTCGAGGGAGACGAGATGGGGTACGGGCGAGTGAACGCCGGTCGGGCCTTGACCGAAACGGTCAAAGCGCCCACCCTGAGTGTAACCACCCAGACCTTTCCCAACGGGCAGACCATGGAACTCACTGTGCGCTTTGACAAAGTCCTGGACCCGGCGAGCGTCAAGGATCCAGAGGCCTTCCAGGTTTTCAACGAGCAGGCGGAGGCCGTCATGACTGGAGCGCCCAAAGAAGTGCGTCTGGGCACCAACCAACTGCGCTTCGACTTTGCCAAACTGCCCAAAGGGCACTACAAGTTTGTCGCCTCCGGCCAGCTACTCCGCGATCCGTTTGGGCAGCCGTTGGACGGAAACAAAGACGGGCGGCCCGGCGACGACCTGGTCGTAGAATTCGACCGAGTGGCCTGATCCCGCGTTATACCTGAGGAAGGCGTAATCGCCCCGGTCGTTGATGGTTGGCCTGGAGGCCACGCTGGTGCCTGGCAGAAGCACAGACACACTTTCAGGCCGATCGGTTCGGGGTAAAGGTAGCGAAAGACGGGTCCCAGACTGAGGCTTGCGTTATCTACCTGACCCACGTCGGCCACCAGGTTGACGGGCGGTGACCTGAAGTTCATGCCGAGGAGTGCCCCGGATCGCCAGCGTCCGGGAGACTTTGACTGCTCCTGTTTGGGGTCTTCGAGCGCTTTCCCTGCCTGAAGGTTACTCGCCAACGCGCGCACTTGCCGGCAAAGACCGGCGTAGATCCAGTCCCAACTCGTCCACGTCGAGCGGCTCGTGTAGCTCGCAACCCGGCTCATGGCCAGACTACACAGCCATACCCCACGTTGCCCGCCGGGCTGAATACCGAGCGAGCGACAAGCCCGTCGGACATCCTCCAGATCCTCGTAGAGAACGGTCTCCACCACGACCCGGTCTCCGTTTCTGATTTCCGATTCCAGAAAGGCCAACCTGCTCGCCCTGTGAACCACCCGAGATTCGCAGGTTAACGAGCCCGACGTTGCGGACTTGAAGTACTGTATCTTGATTTCCACCGTGGTGCAGACTTCATCGTCTTCCAGCAGGGTCAACAGAGCGGCGCCCATGCCTGTATCCGCCATGGCGTAGAGGGCCCCGCCGTGCACCACACCATTGGGATTCTTGAGCTTCGGCTCCACTTGCAAGAGACTCCGGGAACAGCCGTCTTCGACTCCGGTGAAGCTCAGTCCAATAAGCTCTCCGAAGGGATTGAATCCCGCCGAATCAAGGGGAAAGCTCCTGGCCATCAAGGCCTCCGGCAGGCCGGCAAACGCACCGTCACGGTCGTTCCCTGGCCAGGGTATCCCTCCGGGGGGAAACCCGGGGTGCTGCGAATCTCCACCTGGCCCTGCAGGCTCTCCACCAGGGACCAGACAATCGCCAGCCCCAGGCCGGTGCCGCCCGAACGGCGGGCCCGAGAATGATCCGCCCGATAGAATCTTTCGAAGACGTGGGGTAAGTCGTCCGAGCTGATGCCGGCGCCATTGTCGCTGACCTCCACCGCCACCATCCCCGAGTCAGACAGGTAGGCGCGCAGGCAGACCGTTCCTGTTGACGGTGTGTATTGCAGGGCGTTGTCAAGCAGGTTGCCGAAGATGCGGCGAAGGCGGCTCTCGGGGCCGCGGACGGCCAATTCGGCGGGGCACTCACAGCCCACTGTGCGGGCCCGCATCGAGGCTTCCTCTACCAACTCGTCCAGAATTTCATGAATCGATACGGCCGCAACATCCTGCGGGTGAGGCTCCTCCGCTCGCGAAAGCTCGAGGAGGTCGGAAACCAGACCATTCATCCGCTCCACCTCTCGTTCGATGGTCCGAAGCGCCTTTTGGGTCTGCGGGTCCGAGCAAGGATTGGACATTTGCAGCACTTCAGCCATACCGCTCAGGGTGGTCAGGGGGGTTTTGAGTTCATGGGAAGCATCGGCCACAAACCGACGTTGGGATTGGAAGCTAGCCTGCAGCCGGACGGCCATGCTGTCAAAGGCGGCAGCCACCGCAAAAACCTCATTCCGCCCTCCCCCCAGGCCGGTGCGGGCCTGCAAGTCTCCAGCGCCCATCCGTAGGGCCGTCTGCTTGAGCCTTTCCAAAGGGCTGGCCAGGGTGTGGGCCAGCCACAGAAGCCATAAATAGCCGGGCACCAATGCGGCCAGGCTGCACAGCAGAATGAACAGGGCCAGCTTTCTTAACTGCACCTCGACCCCCTCTGAGCTGTTGGTCACCTGCAACACCCCCAGGCACTGACCGCGGGCCACCAGGGGCAGACAGAGGATGTGAAATCGCTGGCCCTCACTGGAGGCATTCATGCTCTGGGGCAGACTCCCGGGACTGAGTATTTTGGCCACCGCGGCCGCGTCCAGATCGGGGACGCCTCGAGCCGGGCCATTGGCGAACAGCAAAGCGCCGTCGTCCCGATAGATCCGCACCAGGCCCCGGCCCACCGACACGGCCACCATTTGACCAAAGTGCGGACCCCATTCTGAGAAGGTAAGATGAGGTCGCAGACCGGGCAATTCCGAATTTTCGCCCTGCATGAAGGCAGGCCGATGTTCCCACAGGCTTCGTACTGCCTCCAGCAACTGCCCGTCCGAGGTCCGCCAAAGGAAGTGCTCCACCAGGGCAAAGACCCCTACCCCCACCGCCACCTGGGTGGCGACCAGGAGGGCCAGGCACGAGCGCGTGAGCACGGTGCGCAGATTGGACCCCCAAACCCAGTCCCTCGGAACCATGATCATCCTCCCAGCGTGTAGCCGACTCCCCGGATGGCCCGGATCAGGCGGCGGTCGTGATCTCCGATCTTCTGGCGCAGGCCCCGCACATGGACTTCTACAATGTTGCTCTCGCCATCGTAGTCAAAGCCCCACAGCTTCTTGAGAATTTGCTCGCGCGTGAAGACCTGGCGAGGACGCTGCATCAGCAGTTCCAGCAGCTCAAATTCGCGGACCGTCAGGCCGACCGCCCGGCCGCCGCGTCGCACGATGCGCCTGGCGCGTTCAAGAGAAAGGTCGTCGAAGGTCAAGGTGTTGCCACCCGGCCGGCCTGACCGGCGCAGCAAAGCCCGCAGGCGCGCCTGTAACTCCTTCACTTTGAAGGGCTTGCAGAGATAGTCGTCGGCGCCGATGTCCAGGCCCAGCACCTTGTCTTCCAGGTCCCCGCGGGCCGTTAACATGAGGATCGGAACTTCGCTGACCAGGCGCATCTGGCGACAAACCTCAAGACCGCTCATGTCGGGCAACATCAGATCTAAAATCACCGCGTCTGGGGACTCCTCGCGGTGCATTCGCAGAGCGGTGGTCGCGTCGGGGGCCAGCAAAGTCGCATACCCCTCCAGGCGCAAGCCCATTTCCACGAATTCCAAGATGGACTCCTCGTCGTCCACCACCAGGACTTTGCCGGGTCCTTCCCGCAAGTTTCCTCCAGTTCTGGCCTCGAATCCATTCTTCATCGGGGTCAATAGCCCCCCCTTCCACGGGGGCTATTGACCCCAAAGGACGGTCACTGTGCCCTGGCCCTTCGGAACCTCAAAGGCATAGATGCCGACCCCCAGGTCCAGCCGCCGCGCCCTCGGCCAGTCGGCGCCCTCGAGCAGGCGCGTCATCTTCGCGTAGGAATAGTAGGCCAGCTTGGGGGTTCCTCTGGGCGGATCGTGGTCGAACCGGCCGTCATAGATCAGGCCGGTGTGATCAAAGTAACCGTCGTCGTTTTGGAACCCTTCCATCAGTCCAAACGCCCAGAAGACCTTGTGGACGCCCATGCTCAAGGCAAGGGTGTAGCGTTTCACCAGGTCTTGAGCCTGCTCGCGCTCGCTCTGGGGGGGCATGGGCGGGGTTGGGGGTGCTCCGGGCAAAGCCGGTGAGGCTTCGTCACCGGGCTGCCCACTGTAGGTACCGGTTTCGCAGATCCAGATCGGGCAGGCCGCATAGCCCAGGGCATCCAGGCGCGCCCGGGTGTCCTTGATCAGCATTTCGAGGAGCTGGCCGTCTCGCCCGGCGTTGCCGAACCAATGGAAGTCGAAGACGTCAACGCTCTTCCCTCGCAGCCTGCGCAAAGCCGGTTCGAAGAATTGCTGGAAGGCGTCTGGAGCCAGGCCCACCTGCCCCCCAATCAGCACCTTGGCCTCGGGACAGGCCTCCTTGATGGTCCCGTAGGTCAGTTCCTGAAGGTGAGCATAGCCCTCCCAGTCCCGGTTACCCCAACCGTCCGGTTCGTTCTCGAACTGCCAGTATTTCACCGGCACCTTCAGGCCCGGCATGTCCTCCTTGCCGTCCCCGTCATAGCGCTCAACGACCGCCTTGACGAAGGTGACATAGGCGCTTTCCGGCAAGTTGAGCTTCCAGGTGGTAGGGGGGCGAAAGGGGGTTCCCGGGGGTCCGGGTCCGTCCTGTAATCGCTCTGGAAGGCCGATGTTGGCCAGGATGTTCATGCTCTTGGGTACCGCTCCCCACTCACCGTCCGTAGTCTCCCAGTGGAAGATCCCCTTTCGGACGTCCTCCTCGGTGGGCTGAATCTTGATCCAGTAGGCGTAGATGCCTCGGTGCCAGCGCACGCCCAACCGTTGGGCCCGGGCAAAAGGACCGTCGGGATCGTCTGGCACCAGAGCGGGGTGAATGCCGAAGGGCGACCTCTCAAGGTCGACCGAGCCCACCGAGGTATCGCCGTCCAGCACGTAGATGGGGTCTTCGCTGACAGCCACGCGCACCTTGCCCCCAACTACCCCCACCACGGAACTCGGAAAATCGTTCCCCTTTGAGGTTGCCGGCAGAGCGCTAATCAGCGTGACCGAGGCCGAACGGACGGGCAGGGCCACGGTGGTCTGGCGGGCCGAGGGCGGGTTGTCGCCCAAAACGGACGACGGGCCGCACCCCAACAGTAACGAGAGCAAAAGACAGGCCGTTTGGAAGCGCCGGGTCGGTTTCATGGGCGACCCCCCGCGCGGCCCTCGGCGCCCAGGTATTTCTGAATCCAGGCCACCGTCTCTTGAGTGGCCTGACGGCGCCCCGGAGCCTCAAAGGCGTGGGTGGTTCCGGAGATAACGGTGAAACGGGTCGGCTGCCCCAGATCCCGGCGCCAGCCGTCCCACATTCCGGCAGGCCGATTGAAGAGCCCGGAGGCGTGGAAAGCCAGCTCGCGGCCCAAGAATCGAGCCCGGACCGTGCTGGCCTGAGCCGCAGCCAGCCGGAAGGTTTGACCCTTAGGTTCGGGACCCACCTGCTGCAAAACATCCTCCGCCGTTACGTGCAAGATGGCCAGGCGGCGGGTCTTCTGGGCCTTCGCCAGCAAAGTCGAGGGGTGCCGAAAGTGGCGCAAGGTGTTGTCGACCTCCTCATAGATCTGGTCGAGGTGCTCCTCGACCCCGCGCGAAGCGACGACCTCCATCGGCACGACTCGCTTGCCTCGGCTGGAAGACAGAGTCTGCTCCAGCAGCGCCGCCGGATTCCCCCCGGGGTCGGGAGCCGACTCGGCCAGGTGGGTATCATAGAAGTCAAAGATGCAATCCCACAGGACCAACACGGTGGCGCGGCTGTCCTCCAGGGCGGCGCAGGCCGCCGGATAGGCGCCTCCGCCGCTGTGACCTCCGAGGGCGAAGTCGTGAACCTGGTAGCTCTTTTCCAAGAAATCCATGGCCGCGGGAAAGTCGTCGATCCGGGCCCGCCACGAACTCCTGCCACCGCTCTCTCCGCAACCCTCGAAGTCCAGAGCCAGCGTGTGGCAGCCGGTGTGCCGCGTAATCTCCTCCATCACGTCCAGCCAGCTCTCCTTGAATCCAAAACCCCCGTGGCCAAAGATCAAGGCTCGGCCCGACGGACGTTCGGGCACGAAAAGGCAGCCCACCACCGGGTTGCCCTGGCGACTGGCAAAGCGCACGCGGCGCAGATTTGGCAGCAGGTGATGCTGGCCGCCCAACTGGCACAGCCCCAGCAAGCCGTCCTCCACCATCCGCAGACTGTCATCCCCCCGCTCCAGGCGGTCCACGATCTCGTTCACCCGCTCCGGGGGCATGATCCGGTCTACCGCCTCAGGGCCTAGCCGGGGCAAAAGCAGCCGCGCCGTGGACAGCAGGCAGTGCAGTCGAAAGGGAAGGTTTTGCGGGTCAGTTGGAGTGCGGCGAATCTCCTGGGTGATCGCCTCAAAGTAGCCCGACCGGGGCTCTTCGGCCCCGGCTACACGACGCAGCCAGGCCAGGCCTAAGACCATAGCAAGAAACCAAAGACCAGTTCGTGACATCAGACACCTCCTGCCACCAACCTACCTGACCTGAGCGAGGGGACGCCGCTGCGAAAATAAGGAATTTCTAAGGATCTGGGTCGGTGTGCGTACCCCCAAAACGATAGGAAACACCGAGGTTTGGTATCCCGTCAACCGCCGGGCCGGAGTATTGCTGATCCTCAGCAGCCTCCTCTATCTGGGCGTGGCCGCCCTCTGCCCCCAACACGGTCGGGCGGACTTTTCCACCTGGGTGGCTTCACTTCGTCACCTTTGTTGTGCCGGTGGTGGCCAGTCTGTGGGCCACGGGGCCCTACGCTAAAGGCCTTTAGACTTGGGCTTATCTACCCGGATGGATTCTGCAATGGCAGGGTCGGCGCCTGAACGCCAGGAGCCCGCTGGAAGGCCTGGACCTGGGCTGGGAACTTGGAGTAGCCGGTGAACTTCAGGCCGGTGGCTGACAGGCGACTGGGTGAACTTCGCTTAACCTACAAGGCCGCGCGCTGGAAGGCACTGGCACGTGCTCAACGTCGCTGTCAGTCACGGGCCACGAAATTGGGGGCAAGGCCGCGGTTGAGCCCCCGCACCGAATGAAAATCCGGATAGTTCTCAGGCACTCCTGCGGCCATATGCTGCTTGCCGCGGCAGAACAGGGTGAGGTCGGTCAGTGACACCCCTGTAGGGGTGCTCACGCCCCCGGTGGCGGAGATGCTCGGCTGACCGGTGGCCGGGCAGGGATATTTCATAGATAGCATATTCAGGGTTAGCATCGAGACTTCGCCCGTTTCCCCCCCCGTCTTTTGCAAGTCTTGCATCATGCTCTCCAAATTGTGAGCACAGGCCGCATACTGTTGGCGCGGGTCGTTGGCCTGAGGAGTTTGGGAACGCGCAATGGGCTGAGGGGTGCCGGTCAGGGGCGTGACTTGGGTTGACGGGGTGGTAGGGCGACGGCTCAAGATGCTAAAGAAGGCCACCGCCACAATCACCAGGACCAATTCCAACCATCGTCGCCGCATTCTTCTGCGGTCGCCGCACAGGCTGTTTTATTCCCGATATTCTTGTCGAAGGACGACACCGGCGAGCGGTACCTGTAAACCCGGGATTTATCACCTGGCATGCAGCTCAGCACCCTGCCCACTCGCAACTGCAGGCTGGACGAATCGCGGGACGAAGTTGTCGCCTGCAACAACGACGTGTTCCGCTTTCAGGTAACGAGCCCGCTCCTCTTTACCCCGGCACCGCTCCCTCCGCTGGTGCCCCCGAGCCCGCCCACCGGCCTCGAACTGTTGCCCGCCATTCCACCACCGACTCCGCCTCACCTTGCCAATATGGTGTCGTGCTGTGCGTCCTAAGCTGACAGGACAGCTCTGCCTGTTTTTGCTCCTGGCGGGCTGCGGCACTCAAGGCGCGCTCGACTCTCCATCCACGTCGACAGTGCCAAGACAGAGTGCCGAGCCCAGCGTCGGACTCGGTGGGCTGGTAAGTTTGCGGGCATTCCAGATCAAGTAAGTTTGGCCCTCAAGTCCCAGGGCCTCGGTATTTCCAAGGACCTCCCGCATCCTTGATTCCTGGTCCGAACGGTGTGGGTGAGAATTCGACGCGCGGTCTGGAGTTCCGAACCTAAGGATCCGAAACCTGCACAGTCCGCATCCAGTCCTCGACCTCGGCCCGCCTTCCTCGAGGGGGTCGCCCTTCAAAGGCCAGGACGATCACGATCAGTTCGTGCCCTGTCCCTCCAGGACCGGGTCGAACCCGGAGGAATTCATATCCCCCCCGGTCTGCGCCCGGGCCACCCACCTCAAACCCCTGAAAGTGGGGCAGTCCATTCGGCACGCTGCCTCGCAAGGGGGAGCGCTGGCCCCAGGGAGAGCGAATGGCCAGCGCCTCTTGCTCCACCCTAGACGATGGCTCGGGCCCCCTCTGCAGGTGCAGGAGAATCGTCTCCTTCAGGCCGGGACTCTCACGGTCGAAGCGAGTCCGGCCCGGAACGACCTCGGGCACAGGCACAAAGCCCGAAGGAACCTCAAAGTGCACTCCAAACTCCCGGTTATCATAGCTCTCCCCCGGCGGGTCGGCAGATGACGGTGGCCGAGTTCGAGTTCGGGGTGAAGCCGTTGGGTAGGCCATGGGCTCGGGGGCAGCCGTAGGGTAGGTCTTTGGTTGAGGTATGGAAGCCACTGGCCCCGAAGTCGGCTGGGGCCGGGGCTGGAGTTTCGGTCGGGGGCTTGGTGGAGGGCTGTCGATCCTCACCGGGGTCTGCGGAACGACGGCCGGGCCGGGTTGCGGACTTTCCGAGGCCACCGCCAGGCTGGTTTCTCGAGGCACCGTCGGCTGTGCACCGGAGGGGGGACGGAAGGGGGGCGATTGACCCGCGGGTGAGGGGCTGCTGGCTGGAGTCCTGCCCATCAAGTAGCCCAGCCCCAGGGCCAGCAATGCCACCAATCCGCTCGCAAACACTCTCCTGGTTGGCGGAACCAGCACGGGAGTGGGAGGAGGCGCGACCGGCTCCGCCGGCGGCTCATGGGCTCGACGGGGGCGCGTTCGCCAGGTCTCCAGGGCCTCACTCATCAGCCGTGCGGTTTCAAATCGGCCTTCGGGCGAGGTTGCACAGGCCCGGTCGACCAGGGCCGCCAGGGCGGCGTCCACTCCGGGGGACACCTCGCTCAGGGGAGACACGCCCAGCGGGCGTGGAACCTGCCCCGAGAGCAGCGAGTGCATGGTGATGCCCAAGGAATAGAGGTCCGAACGGGGCTCGGCGTGCCCCTGGATTTGTTCCATGGGGCAAAATCCCAACGTCCCGATGGTGGTCTGGGTGGAGGCCACATCCAGCCGGCGAGCCAGTCCAAAATCGACGAGCATGACCTTGCCGGTGCGATAGTGCCGGATCAGATTGGCCGGCTTGATGTCGCGGTGGATGATGGCAGGGTGATGACCGTGCAGGTAGACCAGAACGTCCAGAACCTCCACGGCGAGCTGGACCACGGTTTCCGCTGCCAGGGGCTGTCCTGTCAGTCCTATTGAATCCACCAACTCCTGCTCCAGGTTCGCGCCCTGGATGTAGTCCATGACAATGTAGCTCAGACCTTCCAGGCGAAAGTAGTCGCGGACTCCCGGAATGCCGGGGTGCTTGAGTTGGGCCAGCAACGCCTTCTCCTCTCGGAACTTGCGCTCGATCAAGGCCTCGTCCTCGGTGCCCAGATGCTGCTCCAGCATCTCCTTGAGGGCACATGGCGAGTCGTCCAAATGGCCGTCCTTCGCTTCGTAGACGGCCCCCATGCCCCCCGACTTGATAACGCGGACGACCCGATAGCGGGCGGCCAAAGTGACGCCAGGCAAGAGCGGCACTCGTCAGAATGCCTCGGAAGAAAGTGAGTCGTTCATGCTGCCCCCAGTGAACTCAAGATAGATCCACGTTAACCTTAACCGGTGCCGTGCCCTCTCATCGTTGATCTGAATCAAGCCCGCCCGTTTGAACTCAACCGGGCCCAGGGCACCCGGATAGCGGCCCGTCACTGCCGCTTCGAGTTCGTCCAAACCTTGGAACTCCTCCAATTCGCCCTCTGTGATCAGTGGCCAGGGAAAGTCGCTGTCCAGGAAGCAACCCTGTCGGTCGGCCTGGACCAGGCACTCTGGAGCGATTCGACGAGGGCACCTGGGCCGGTCAATTCCTCAATCCGTAGGGTGGGCAGCATTCGGTTCAAAACCCGCGGGCCGGCGGTTCGGACCCGTTCATAGACCAGCCAGCGGGCGAGCGGATCCACATGTTTCAAGATCGCGTTGAACACGTCTTGTTCGTGAGGCCGCGGGCGCTATCTGACCGTCCCCAGCGGCTTCCCGGTCCGCAGGCAAAGCCGATGGCAGTGCATGTCCAGGTCGTGCGCCAGCAAGACCCCCGACTCCATGGAGAGGTGTGTAATTGCGATTTGACCCTGGCAAGTCTGGGGCGGGGCGGTAAGTAACGGTGCCGTCGTCCTCGCGATGCAGAACCAGCACTTCATCGGGATCAGCGCCCATGGTGATCAGCGGACTGTGCGACGTGGCCACGATTTGCATTCGGGGCAGCGCCTCGCGCAGACGGCGCAGAAATCTGGCTTCACGGCACGCGATACATCGCGTCGCCACTCGACGCCCAAAAACGCAAGGGACTTAGTCGAAGAGATTGCCCAGCCAGCCAAGCCAGCTTGTTTTCTCGTCTTCCTTTTTCGGCGCTACGGGGGGACGTGGTTCATGTTGCCCCACGACTTCCAGAATCACCGTCCCGTGGGCAGGCAACTCAAGTTGTAGTTGATCGCCCAGCGACTCGTAGGTTCGTCCGCTGAGGCGGTCGCGTAAGACCAGATCCTGGCCAGGGACGGTGAGGGTTTGCTGCTTTTCACGTCGTTCAAAGTTAGCGGCCACCACGACCGTCTGGTCAGGATGAATGCGCGCGAACGCGTAGCTGGTGGAGTCGCAGTGAAGTTCCTTTTGCTCTCCTCGTCTGAGGGCCACCGATTCATGGCGCAATCCCGTCAGGGTCTTCACAAAGGAACGCATGTCCGGGTCGTCCCCGCTGCGGCGGTCGGCTCGAAGGTCCTCATCTCCGCGAAGTCCCATGCCGTCTTCGGCCCCATAGTAGAGCAGCGGAATACCGCGCACCGTAAATTCAAGGGCCAGAGCCTGTTTAAACTTTTCCTTGGCGTCAGGTCCGGCGGCGGTGATGAAGCGCGGCATATCGTGATTTTCCACCAGCGTGGTCAGCAGGTGCGGATTATTGTAAGAGGAGTCCCGGGCGAAAATATTTTGAAGTTGGTGGGCATCCGGGTTGGGGCGACGAATGCGGTAGGCTTCACCGGGAAATTCCTTGCGCAGATCCATAAAGCGCTTCCAGCGTCCAAAAAAACCCAGATCTTCGTTATGGCCGGCGACGTTACGGATGGCCTCGGAGAGGGGAAAATCATACACCGAGTCCATATGGCCGTTGTTTTGAAACTCGGCCACTCGCTCTGGACCCCCAGTATAGGCTTCTCCCAGAACGAAGAAATCCTCGCCTCGCTCCTTTTTCATTTCGGCCACAAAGCGCTGCTGAAACTCCTTGGGAAAATGCATAATGGCATCGAGACGGAATCCGTCGCAGTTGGTTTCCCGGGCCCAGTGCTTGCCCATCTCGATCAGGTAGTCGGATACTTCCGGTTTTTCCTGAGCCAGGTCAGGCAGACCGAAGAGGCTGCCCTTGACCATGTCTTTGGTGAAGGGCAGATTTCGGTCGTGATAAAATTCTTGCTTCGATGGGTCAGTGGTCCAGGGGTGATTGTAACCGGTGTGATTGAGCACCAGATCAATCATGACCCTGATCCCCTTCTCGTGGGATTTTTCCACCAATTCCTTTAACTTTTCCATCGAACCAAAGGCGGGTTCCGTTTTGTCGAAGTCGCGAGGCCAGTAGCCGTGAAAGCCGTCCATGCCCAGGAAATCGCGGTCGTTCTCTTGGACCGGAGAGATCCACATGGCCGATACGCCAAGGTCCTTCAGGTCGTCAAGTTTGTCGATGATCCCCTGCCAGTCACCACCGTGAAAGCGCTGCTCAGCCGTAGGGTCACAGCCCTGGTCGTTGCTCACGTCGCCGTTGGCAAAGCGGTCCGTCATGGCGAAGTAGAGCACCTCGTCCTGCCAGTTGCGCTGGGCGGGCTCGTTTGCCTGGCTGGAACTTGCCGCGGCGGTTTGGGGGGCAGCCTGAAGACCACCCAGGCTCACCTGATCCGGACTGGGTGTGGCGGTCGGCGTTGACTTGGGCTGCACTCGCGTGGCCGAGGGATCAGCGACGATGGGTAAACGACTTGTAATTTGCATGACCCGCTAAACGTATGCGCAAGGCCTGAAATTTTCCCGAACAAACTTAGAAGCCGGCCGGGCGCTGAGGGCTGCTCCAGTAGCGGTCGAGAGCCTCGGCCAGGTGTTTTTGTCGCAACTCCGGGTTTGAAATCGGACGAGCGTCGTGGAAGGCCTGGCAGGAGCACACCTCTACCGTTTTGCCCTTCAGAAGTCGAGTCACCTGGGCAAAGCTCTCGCCCCGGTCGCCAATTTGGCGCAACAAGTGGGCGGCCAGGTCGTCCACATACTCTTTTTCACTCCGACGCGGAATCAGATCGCCCGCCTCCTGGAGCAACTGATAGGCGGCCTCGCGATCAAAATTCAGTCGCCAACCAGGCCAGACGGCTCCTGCCAGGTCTGGCAGGAAGGGCCTGTCCCGGGGGTACCAGTAGCTGACACGCTGGCGATTCTCGTCGATATTCATTATGGCCTGGGGAGGTTCGGGCCCAACCAGGCACGCGCCACTGAGCCGGCGCAGCAGGGCCACGACCCCTGGCCCTGAGAGGAGAACCTCTGACAGGTCGTTCTCTAGAGCATACCAACTCTCGTCCAGGCGCACCAGAGTGCGGCACCAAGGGTCTTGGGCCCGCGTGAGACGAGGGGGCGAAGCGCGCCTGCCGGCCCCTGGTTCGGGCACCAGCACTACCGAATCAGGCACTCCCAGAAAGAGGGCCAGGTCAACAATTCCCTGGTAGGCCCAGCCTGTCTCCCAGCCGGGCCAGGCGCACTCGAGCAGGCGCAGGTAGACGCTGTGCAAAAAGGGGTCGTATTTGACGTCCTCGCCACCAAAGAGCAGCAGCCTCCGTTGGGCGCTGTCCATAACGACCCCGCCCTCGCACCAGCGTTCGTCCAGCCAATCCTCGGTGGGCGTTTGGGAACCGATGAAATCTCGGGCGGCCTCGGGACCCCAAAAAAGGTCCATGTCGACCACATTGGCGCCCCAGTGGGAGTAGTACAACTGGTAGCCGGTCGCGGTTACCATTGCATAGTTGGCTCGTTGTCCCATTGGCGTCCATTAGGGCGGTGCCAGCACTTTCCCTGGCCCGTTCAGCACAATTTCTGGCTCAGGCGCTGAGGCAGAGATACAGTCCCAGCGATAGAGTGATGCAGACGGGCAGGGTCAGCACCCAGGCCAGACAGATGTTGGTGAGAGTCTTGCGCTGCAGTCCACTGCCTTGAGCGTGCATCGCTCCGGCGATACCTGAGGAGAGTACGTGGGTGGTGCTGACGGGCATTTTGAAGAGGTCTGCCAGCAAGATGGTGGTGGCCGTAACCAGTTGAGCGGCCCCCCCTTGAGCATAGGTGAGGTGGGTTTTGCCGATTTTTTCGCCAACCGTGACCACGATTCGCTTCCAGCCCACCAGCGTGCCCAGAGAAAGGGCCAGAGCCACGGCGATTTTGACCCAACTGGCCACGTACTGAATGGGCGCTTCCAGGGCGGTAGCCCCGATCTGGAATGCCCGGGCTTGAGCGGGACGCTCGTGTGATAGCTTGCGCAGACACTTTACCTGCAGCGTGGTGAGTCGGCGTAAGGATAGGCGTTCCTCGACGCTCAGACGGGTGACCGGTTGGCCCCATACTTCGGCCGAGTGCAACAGGGATTGACGCAAGCTGGCGGGCGGCTGAGAGCCCTTCAGGTAGGCCCCCAGTTCGTCCTCCACCGGCAATTTTGAGGGGCCATCAGGCAGCAAGGCCGCCATCTCGACGCAGGCCGTCTGGGCACCTCGCTGGAGAACCGGATTGCCGTGCAGGTTAAGGCTGAAAGTGGCCGGCGCCATGCCGATGAGGATCAGCATCACCAGGCCCATTCCTTTTTGGCCGTCGTTGGAACCGTGGGCAAAACTCACGCCTCCGCAGGTGGCGATCAGCAACATTCGAATCCACCAGGGTGGAGGTTGCTCTCCTTGAGGAGCTTTATAAAGGCGATCGTCACGCAGAAAACGGCGCATCACGGTTAGGGTGAGGGCAGCGCAGGCGAAACCAAAGAGCGGCGAAATCAGCAAGGCCGCCATCACCTGGCGGGCCTTATCCCAGGGAACCCCGTCCTGGAGCGGCGCTCCGGTTTGCAGGCAGTAGCCCATCGAGGCTCCCAGAATAGACCCGATCAGGGCGTGACTGCTGGAAGCCGGAATGCCCAGATACCAGGTCCCCAGATTCCACACCATGGCCGCGCCCAGTACGGAAAAAATCAGGGTAAGTGTGTGCGAGGTGGCGCCGGCAACATTCATCAGACTTTCCAGAGGGAAGAGATTGACGATGGAGTAAGCCACCCCCACGCCGGCCAGCATTACTCCGGCAAAGTTGAGTAAGCCCGAGTAAAGCACGGCCCAATGACTGCGCAGAGAGCGCGTGTAGATCACGG
>JADMJV010000170.1 GCA_018780265.1 bacterium | reverse complement strand
CCATACTTACGGTGGTGTGGGAGCTAGGGGGTCGAAAGACCCCCGGCTACCCGATAGGGACAACCCCCTATGAAAATCTCTCCGTCGCCTGGGCCCCACGGCATGAATTCATCTGCCGGCAACATCCAGTTGGCTCTTTTCACGCTGTCGAGACGCTGCCTTTGCTCTGGACCCCTACTCTGACCAGACAGACACACACAACATCAAGGAGTAACCCCAATGATTTCCCCTATTCAATCAGGGAGCATCAAAGCTCCCAGGCCTTCCCAAGGCGCTCCCACTCCCCCACCTCCTCCGCCGGATCAATACCATCCCGGTGCTATCGAAAAGGGTTTTACCCAGGTCGCCGGCTACGTGGCGGGCGCTGCCGGTTCGTTGATCAGCCTGGCGCCCAGTGCTCTCACCGGAGCCATCAAGGGCGTAAACCACGCCGCCCACAACCAGGCATTGAGCGCCGAGGATGCCAAGCCGGCGCACGCCACCCTCACCGGTCTCACTCTGACGGCCGCCGGGATGGCCGCTGGCTCGGGTTTGGGCGTGGCGGCCACCATTGTCGGCGGAGTGGCCGGCCTGATCGTAGGAACCGGCTACGCCGCCACTCAGTATCTGTCAGGCGGCTCGCAGCGCATTGTTGAACCCACTTTTGAGCGCGTGGAAAAAGCTTTGGCCGACAACCTCTCCTCCGGGTCCATCCTCAAGGATAGCACCAAGGCGCTGGTAGAGGGCACGCTCAACGGGGCTGCCGCGGGCAGCCGGGCCGCCTTTGGCGTGGGCCAGGAGCAAGGCCAGGGCGCGGCCGCTGGCGCTATCGAAGGCATTAAGGATGGCACCAAAGCCCTGCTGGGACAGTATGACGGCCAAACCGAACCCCCAGTCAACCAGCAGCAGGAGCCGCCCTCGATCGGTCGGCGCGTATTGCGAGGAGCCTTCGGCGTGGCCGGGGCCAGCATTGGCTCAACCCTCAGCGCTCTCGACGGCGCTCTTCAGGGCGGCGTCGCCGGCACCGACAACGACTACAAAGCGAACAAAGACTTTCACAGATTTACCGTCAAGGCTCAGTCGTCCGTGTCGGCGGCCATCGCCGGAGGCATACTACTTGGCCCCCTCGGGGCCATTGGTGGCTATCTGGTGGGACTGGGAGCCGGGGCACTGCTGACCCGCATTGAAAACAAGACGGGCATCGACCAGAAAATCGTCGACTCTGTGCAGACTGCGGTCAACCAGGCCCGCGCCAACGATCCGGCGATGGACAACCCGGCCGCCACTTTTTCACGCAATCTGGTGGAGGGCGCCATGGTCGGCGCGGCCGCAGGCGTCCACTCGGGAGCCGTCTACGGTTATCAAGGCGGCGTGGGCGCCGCCGATGCCAGCTACGACGTGGCCGCGGGTATCGCCTCGGCCATTCAAGACATCGTCCTCGGACCCAAAGCATAACTGAAGAATTGAAAGGAATACTATACCCATGATCACTCAAATGAAGCCCTATTCCCCCAAACCTGCGGTTCGGCCGCCCCAACAAAAGCCGCCCCAACCCGAGCAGCCCCAACCTGGACCCGTCCGCCACGGCATCGAGACGGCGGCGGGCTGGATGGGGGCCGGTGTTGGCGCCCTCACTCACGCCCCCATGGGCGCCCTGGATGGACTGGTGGATGGTGTCACCGGAAAATATGACTCCACCAACTACCACATTCTCTCTGCCTTCAGCTCGCTCTCGGCCGGAGCCGGTATCGGTGCCGCCATGGCGGGTCCGGGCGGCTTGCTGGTGGGCGGTGCCGCCGGCCTGATAGGCAGTCTGGCGACCGGAATGGTCGCCGCCTCCAGTGATGCCGATGAAGCCTGGCTGAAGGGCGTCGACAAGTCTGTGCAAACAGCCCTGGCCGACAACACCCAGGGCACGCCTATCAAGCTGGCCATTCAAAACGCCACAGAAGGAACCATGGTCGGGCTTGTCGCTGGTTCCCGGGAGGGGGCCAAGATCGGTGAGCAGGTAGGCAAGGGCATGGCCAGTGCTGTGCTCGATGTGGCTGCTGGCATCGGCGAAGGCGTGTGGGAATTCTTGCGCAGTTAAACTCTCTCCCCAGCCGGGAGAACAGACCACAGATTGTAACAGATCTGGGGTCTTTTTGACGTTGCAAAGACGCTGCGGCGTGATGGGCAGGCTACACTGCATTCACCAGTAACCCACGGAGGACCCATGATCATCTCTCAAGCCCCATCCGTCCAGCCCGCCCGCGTGCTCGGGAGCAAGCCTCCCATGGTCAGCCAGGATCAATTTAGCGAGACCTATCAAGGCAAAAAAGTGGTCTATGGATACAATCAGGAGGGTCAGTTAGAGGTGCAGGGAGGCAGTGGCAAGACTCCGGGCTCCCGCACCCTGCTGGATCGCAGCCTGGCTCTGGGTAAGCGAGTCGTATTTCCACCCAATATGGAGACGTCCGTGAGCAAAGACTATCTGGCCACCCGCAGTTGGCATTGTTTGCATCAGCTCGTGCACGGAGTCGGAGGCTTCGCCATCGGGGCGGCTGCGCTGGCCGCACTGGCCAATGACTCCACCTGGGGCGCGGCCGTCAAGGGGGGCGCGGCCATGGCCAGCTTTGGCTTAATCCGTGGTTACGTGTGTAACGGCACGGGCTTTCTGACTTCCTTTCAGGTGGAGAAGGCCGAGAAGAATCCCCGCGCCTGGATGATCGCCGGCGAGGCGCTGGCAAATTTAGGAGGGGTTGTGGGAGCTCTGGGCTCGGTCCCGTCCCTGACCTCCCACGTGCCCGGAGGGCTGCTAAGCGTGACCCTGGCGGCCGCGGCTATCAGTACCGTGGCGGGAGTAATGAAAGGCGCGGCCACCGCCAACATCAACCAGCGCCAGGCGATTGACGGGAATCTGGCTCAGGTCAACATCGCCAACAGTCATCAAGACATGTTCGTGGGCTTTGCGGCCGGGGCCGGGGGGGCCGCCTTGATGGCGGCTCTCAGCCACTACTCGGCGGGCGCCATGGCGATCCCGGTGGTGGCCGGCGTAACCGGAGTGCTGGGCACCCTGGCCATGACTCAGTGGGTCAAGCACCTGGACTACCATCCCGTCACCGAGGACGGCCTACGCGGTGTGGTCAAGGGCCTGGATGAGCAGGGCAAAGTGCTGGGACCTAAGCCCGACAAACTGATGGACATGATGTCCAGTCTGAGCAAGGACGGAACCATTACCCTGGGCAGTGACAACCGCCCGGCCACCCGCGAGCGCAACGCCGAACTCAAGGGCCTGTACCAGGGCCGCAACTACATTCTCGACATGAAAGACGGCAAACCTTACGTAATGCTGCGCGAAAATTGCAGTGCTGAGGACCGTTGCCAGGCCATTTTGCAGGCCATTCATCTGGAAAACTTGCAGGCCGGTGAAGAGTTTTCCCGCCTGGCCAAAGAAAAGGGCCAGTCGGAAGCCGAGAACTGGCTCGTGCACGCAAGCCTACAGCGCACGCCCAGCGATATGAAGCCGTTTCTTCAAGAAATGCAGGCGGCCGGTTGGAGCACCGACATTATGAAGTTCTCCGACACGGGCCGACGTCTCAGCCAGGATCGCTCAAACCCCGGCAACGCTAACCAACTAGCCTCGTGAGGAGACCCCCAAATGAATATCGCCGCTACACAGACACAATCCGTCGCCGGTTTCGACTCCAAAGGTCGACATTCCTGACAATGCCGTGGTCACCTATGGTTGTGGGTGCACCTTCCATGATGGGGGCGATCGAGACGGCCAGCCTGGGGCTGGTCAACTCCAGTCTGATCAGTCTGGCCCTCAGCCCGGCCGCGGGCGCTCTGTTGGGCAGGCCAGGCGGCCTGGAAGGAAACCGGCAAAAACCCGCTCTATACAGGGCTGGCTGCGATGCTGGGAGGGGCTGCCGGCACGGTCGCCCTGCCCGTCCTGAAGGCTCCTGGAACGTTTGGCGGTTTTGGCGGCGCCATCGTCGCCGCTGGGAGCGGTGGCCGGCAGCCTCCCTTACAGGATGTCCAGGTGCTTCACAAAACCCTGAATAAAATCGCTCGCTCTCAGGCCTTGGAGTCGGGGAGCAGCCCTTGTTGAATCCGTTGGTCAAACTCCTGCCGACTCATGCGCAGGAAGCCTTCGCCTAGCTTTTCTTGGGTGCTGTTCTCCAGGGTCAGCCCCAGTTCCCCGGCCGGGTCGCGCAGGTAAACGTGCTGGTCGGTGACCCGATTGACCGTTAGCATGTGCCGCGAGTGCAAATCTCCGATTTGGGTCCACTCCAGAGCCACAGGTATCGGTCCGCTCCCTTGCTTCAGCAGGGGTTGCAGGTGAGCGCTGCTCACGGACTGGGACTGCCAGTCGTGGGTGCTCAGGCTGTTGAGCAGATGTTGCTGATGCTCCGGAAAGAGGCCCCTCTCTCGCTGCTCGCCGGCTTTGGAGAACTGGTCCTGTACGATATCGTAGGCAAACTGGGGGTCCGCCAGATTCATGAGGCTGGCCTGCAGCACCTGATCGGCCAGCGGGGCGGCCTGAGAAGGGTCGTAGGCTCGCTGAGGGCGCTCGGCGGGGCCGCTGCGGGTTTGTGCCTGGCCCTCGTAGGCCCAGTCGCGTAAGGCCCGCACCACTCGGGCGGGGCTCTCTTGCCAGAGCACATAACCCAGCGTGGCCGCCCCGCAGATCCCCTTGCCAGGGACCTGGTGAAACGTTCGCTTGGAGTACGCGCTGTGAACCAATGTCCAGGCAAAAAGGTCGCTGCCCGTAGCCCCATCAGCCTGGCACAATTTCTGCATCTCCACCAGGTTGTCGAGCAGGCTAAGCCCGGATTGGTCTTTTTGCCCTGTCAATTTGTCCTGAAGAGCCAGTTTCTCCAGGGCCGATCCTAAAAAGAAGCTATTTTCACCTTGATCGCAATGACCCGTCCCCACCGAAGTCAGCAACTGCTCAAACTTGGCCTGATCTGCTTCGGGCCAGGTTTTTAGCTTGTCCTGCAGCACCTGGGGCCGCTCCCCCAGGATGAGCAGGCTGGTGTTGGGGTAGTGCCGGCAAGTCTTTAATTCCTCGGCCGAGATCTGGCCCTGTTGGTAGGCCTGGGCCAGAGCGTCAATGGATTCTCCGCAGCTGCAAGCGCGGGCCTTACCCCAAAACGACTTGCTCACCACCTTGCCATCAGTACCCAGGCTAAATCCATTCCCCAGACCCAACTCCCCGGTTCCGTCGCGAGATAGCCGGTCCTGAGAAAGGGCGCTGGCGGGCACAGACCTACCGGTCGACCCCTTCGAGGTCGCCCCGGAGCTAAAGAGCCAGGACCCGATTTTCATGGGTAGTAGGTTAGCATACTTTGGGACCGGCGGCCACCCCCTCGCCCAAACGGCACCGTTCCTGGGGCACGCCTCAGGCCGGTTGGGGCACGCGAGGGTCACGTATCACCCCTTCTTTGCTGATCAAACCGGCTAGTTCGGGATCGCGAAGGACCTCGGCCACCGGTCGCTCAACACCATCTACGATCATGGTGCCGCCCACCAATCTCACTCCGTGGCTGTAGTCCGCGTAGCTGCTCTCGTGGATGGTGCTCAATGGCTGGATGGGCTTCCCATTGGGCTGATGCCAGCCGTAAATGGCCACTCTATCGGGGTGTTGAGTCAACTGGTTGCTGATCACCAGATCCTTCTGATGACCGGCCGTTAACTGGCCGTGCTCTGCTCCTAGCGAAGCCATTTGCTGCTCCACCATGGTGTTGTGTCTAAGGTAGTAGTCGCTGGACATCATCTGCGCGCCCGGCGGGAGTGGTTGCGGCTTAAGTTTGAGGTCTGCCTGCCGATAGACGTCATCTACCATTTTGGTAGTAGGCAAGCTGGTTCCGGTCTGGTCTGCGATGCGCTGGGCCGTTTTGGCATCCATGGGAATACGAACAAAATCTTCATTAGAGCCGATGGCCAGATAGTCGGGCATTACGCGCAGAGTTCCGCTGTGTCCGTTGTTGCTGACCTGCAATTCCTTCATCTGGCGGGCGAAATCGGGCACGTTGCCTTTCTGAATCTCCTCCAGAATCAAGGCCTCCCTTTGGGGGCGGCTCATCCGACGGGTACGCTCAATAAAGTCCCTGCCCGTCATCGAACCCTCGGGACGGGGAGGCAAATTCAGAGTGGCTTTCGGCCCCGCTTGAGCCACCGGCCTGGCTGCCCCAGCCGCCTCCGGCACCGATTGGGTTCGGGCGGGCCGCAGGGTGGTTCGGCTGTTGGATCCTTGGGTCGAAGCGGCCTTTCCCAGGCCGCCGCGTGGGGCACTGACGGTCACCGGTGCCGTCGAAGCGGCGGTCTGAGATTTGGTGGATGGGGCCCCGCTCAGCGGCCAGTAGATCTGGCGAGGTACAGGCGCTTCCCCGAGTTCGTCCGCGGGCTCTTGAAGATCCAATCCGTCCAACACGGTCAGGCCGCCCCAATTGGCGGGCGTCTGTATGCCGAGACAGCGGGCGGCGGAGCACTCGTGCCCGCGAGCAAAATCCAGCAGCCCGGCATTCTCGTAGCGGGGTTGTGTCCATTCACTGACTTTCACGGGATCTACCTCATTTCAGTATTTGATCCCAGCTTGGCTCGGGGTCGTTATCTGGGCGTTGTCACTGACCCAAAGAAATGAACCAGAGTTGAACGGTTTGTAAACTCCTTCTTGCCAATTGACAGTTGCACTGCAAATACTGCAATCCTGCCTTTGTCTTCAATCACTGAGAGTTCGGGGTGAGGGTCCCCAGTTTTTCCAGGTCGTAGAGGGTGGGGCGCTTGCGGTAGATCAGGTAAAAGTTGCCGGCCTTCACATAGGAATAACACTTCCCGATGGGATTACCACCCGCATCTTTCAGAAAAAGGCGAAAGGTGCCCTCGGGCAACTCGCACGGTCCGGCCGCCTCGTTGGCTCCAACGGCCACGTCGGTGAGGCTATCATCGCCCGTGATGGCAAACATCTCCAAGAATATCGGGAAGCCGTTGGCATTAAAGAAGCTGACCGCCTTGGGCGGATTTGGGCCTGGCCGAGTGGACCCCGCCTCTGTCAGGGCCGCCTGA
Organism: bacterium; assembly: GCA_018780265.1. Lineage (GTDB taxonomy): Bacteria > Vulcanimicrobiota > Xenobia > Xenobiales > JADMJV01 > JADMJV01. Next base: position 20,328 of record JADMJV010000170.1, on the reverse strand, counting down.
CCGTTTTTAGCGGGGCTCAGCACCCAGTATCGATGGTTGGCGGCCATACCCTGAAAGACCTTGTTACCCTGCTCGTCTAGCACGGTTAGTTCGAGCGGCTTGTCGGCGCTGGAAAGCGACGAGGCCTGCATGCTGGTCAGGGTGGCCTCGCGCGATTCCCCGCCAGCGCTGCTGTAGCGAACCGTCATGTCATTGGGAAAGGTCGAGAAGACCTCGACGTCGGCCCATACCGAAGCGCTGCTCAGTAAGAGGCCGCACAGGGCACCTGATAATTTTCTAGCTATCATCCTGAGTCGGGCATTCTGCGCCCTCCACAGCTACCCTCTGTCCTACGAAGCGCCGCACACAGAGCCTTCGGACTGGCTTGGCGGGCACCGGCCGACGCCGAACCCAAGCAGGAGACCGACAGGCCTGGTGAGTGACTTGCGGAGCAGAACTGCTTCAAGAGACATTGAACCCGGTCCTGCAGGTTCTTATTCAACGTGGCCGAGATAACGACACCGTCAGAATGACTGTGAATAACTTCTGGCGAGGCTCCATTACTGAGGGCAGGTCTATAGAATCGAATTGGAGCAAGCTACCGGACGTGGGATCGCAGTGGATCGCAATGGGACGCGTCCAGGACGATGGATTTTTTCATGTAGAGCTCCAATATCCCAATGAGAAGGCGAATTGGGTCCAAAGAGTCCTGGGTATTTTGCCCCCGAGCGGCGACTGACGTTTACCGATGATGAGACGGGTGGTCGGCTTCCTTCGAAGGAGCCCACCAAACACTCCTCAGCATGCCGCCCAAAGAGCTTTCCCTTTGAATATCTGCAAAATCGCATTGAGGCCAACTCACATCAATGTCTGTGCTACGAAGCGGCGCAAAGTGCCAGACCCAGCTGCTCTCCAAAGATTCGGGCCCCACAAAAGGCACTGATTTCAGCGCAACTCACCCAGGCAGGGCCCGTCAGGCACAGGGGGTCATGCACCCGAAAGCCGCCCTCATAAGCGACCGCCAGGATGACGTGTCCGCCCCGATAGTATACGCCCAACCTGGGGCCGTAGGCGCCGCTGGCCGCGGGATCCCCTATCAGCAGAACCGGATGATTGTGACCCAACGCCCGGCCCACATCTCTAAGGCTCGTCAAAGGGATGGCCAGAGCTCCACTGTTAGCCGCTCCTCGACGCAGATCGTCCAGATTGATCAGCGACTGGTGCTTGCGAAGTGCCTTGCTTGGTCCACTGGCTATCCACTCGACGCCATCCTTTTCGGTGTTCAGTGATCGTCCCAAGGAATCGGAAAACATGGCATAACGAGCAGCGTCGATCCGGTCCTGCACCCTGCAGTCCAACGACAGCCACGCGGCACAGGTTCTACCGGTAGGCAGGGCGGGTAGCGGTGGAGGGGCCAGGCCCAATCGGCCCAGCCCCATTGCCAGGCTGGTAGGGCCGCAGTTCTCGCTGAGTTCATCACCACCCGGGTTGTACTCAGGATGGGCGATTTGGGTCATGTGGAAAGTCAAGAATGTCCTCCTCTAGGGCTGCAGCAACACGGTAGGAGCGCGTCGCAAACAGAACGCAAAGAGAGAGGGTTTGCCACCGTGAAACTACCGTTGATGAATTAACACTTTAAGGCGCAAAGAGCCGACGGCACCACCACCACCTTCGGCTGGCAATCTGACCAAGACCACGCCAGGTGCGCCCGCTTTGAGATTGTCACCTCTGAAAAGAGTAGTGTCGTGCTCCTCGATTCAGAAACTGGATTGCTGGTGAATTTTGAGGAAGAGTCCCTCAAAGCCTAGCTTAGCTAGAGCAAAAGCCCCAGGCCCACCAGAGTCTCGCGCAGGCGTCCCGGGAAAACCCCAATCTCTTCTTCAAAGAGCCGCTGGGCTCGTTCGTAGTGGGCCACGGCTTCCGCCGGACGCCCTGCCCCCGCCAGCGCCTCCAGGAGGAGGCCGTGGGGCTCCTCGCGCAGGTCGTCGATAAGCAGCAGCTCGCGAGCGCACTGCTCGACCGCCTCGAAGTTGCCTTGCTGCAGCAGGCAGCGAGCCACCAGCGTGAGGGCCTGGTATCTCATGGCCGCCCATCGGGAACGACCGGCGACCACCCAGTCTTCTTCGAAACCTTCCAGGAAATCGTTCCGATACAGCGTCAGCGCTTGCCTGGCCAGAGTCAGGGCCCGCTCACCGTCTCCCTCCAGATAGGCGGCCTGGGACCTGGCAAAGAGTTCCTCGAAATCTTCGTAGTCAAAGCGGCAGGGCAACTCCAGCGCCAGCAGATTGTGTTTGCGGCTGCGGCTGACCACTTCCAGGCTGTCGTCACCCAGCAAGGTGCGCACCGTTCTGCGCACCTGTGCCAGGCTGTTGCGCAGGCTGTCTCTCCCCTTCTTCAGACCGGCCTCGGGCCACATTTCTTCGGCCAGCGTCTCGCTGTTGAGCGGACGACCCGCCTGGCTGGCCAGACGTAAAAAAACTTTGATATTCTTGAGGGACTGCCAGTCCTCAACGGCCGTCTTTTGCTCGCCCCAGCGGACCTGAAATGGACCCAGCGTGTCGATGTGTAAAATCGCCTGCCCCGCAGTTGGGAGCGCTACCGGTTCGGGCGCGCTCAGAAGCGGCGCTGCCATCAGCACCGCGGTCCACCGGGCGGGATGGACTCCCCGCAGGCGCTCCTGGAGTGGGCCATGACAGGGCTCACCCATTCGGGTGAGCAGGTTTCTGGCCAACTGGCCGCGGATGCCTCGGACCACCGCGTTGAGCAGGACGGGTATCGTGTAAGGTCGGTAGCGTTCAACCACATCAAAGACATCGTGGCTGGCCACCAGTTGCAAGAACGACTGCAAATAGGCCACATGTTCGGGATCCTCGGCTCCCTGCTGGAAAAGCGTCATGCAGCTTTGAAAGGCCAGTGCGGCCGCCTGTCCGGGGAGATTGGCCAGCTCGGTATGCTTGCGAATCACTTCCTGCAGGATTTGCTTGCCCAGCGGGTTCTCCTCAAGCCATTCCAGCAAGCCCCAGAGAAGTTGGTAGCCCAGCTTGTCGCGGGCTGTGGTGCCTCGATTACGTACCTCCTGCAGTATTTCGCGGGCTCTTTCCAGTTGGCCCAGGTCGCAGAACACCATAAACTGCCCCGAGATGGCTCCCAGCTCCAGGCCGGCATCGTCCATCCTGGCGGCCATTCGCGCGGCCGCCAGGTAGGAACGGAGGGCCCACTCCGTCTCATGGATCTGAGTGTAAAAGTGGCCCAGGGTCAGGTAGTGGCGACAGTGTGCGCCCTGGAACTTCACCACTCGAGTGGTCATGGTCGTTTCGTCTTGCAGCTCCAGACTGCGTTCCAGCGCATCGACAAAGACCGGATCAAATTGCAGCCCCGATAATTCACGCAGGCGAGCCATGGCTTCCTGGTGGGACTCTGGAGGCCGGTGCGCTTTGGGCGTGACCAGGTCGACGTAAGCGTCAACCACCGCCATGAGCCTGGCCTCGGCACAGATTTGCTGGCCACTCAGGCCGCTGATGGAGCCGCTCCCGTCATACCATTCATGACGCTGAAGGAGAATTTCCAGGCAACCTTGGAAGGCCGGCACCTGTGACAGGACATGCCGAAAGATTTGCTCCTCGCGCTCGTGAATAGAGACCTCACGACCGCTTAAGTCGCCCAGGCCGCTGATGGGAAGGTTGCGGTCAGCATGCTTTTCCTCCATCTGCAGCAGCACACCCACAGTGTGAATCTCGGCCGCCCAGAGCAAGCGTTGCAGGCTGCTTGCGTCAAGCCCCACCTGACGGCCTATCTTCTCGCAATGCTGGGCCACCAACTGGCAGTGATCGATATTGAACGGGTTTCTCAGCTCCAGCAGTTTGACAAAGGAGCGAAGCAGATCGTGATACAGTCCTTCGAGGGTCACCCGTCGGAGCTTCGCGGCCACAGGGGTCTCCCCTGGCACAAGGTGAAACGGGCCCCGATGTTAGCAGCTGGTTGCGGAGCCGGTCAGCCGGGCGGATCGACCACAAAAGTGAAGGGTAGGCGACCCGGGCCGCTCACCCCTTGCAACACCTGCGACCCCTCCAGGCTGTGCACCGCCGAAGCCTGGCTGCTCAAAAACAGCCCGCTCATAGAGAGCACCACCAGCCCCAGCAGTCCGATCGCCATGACGCATTCCAGAAGTGAGTAACCCTGACGCATTGCTTTAGAGCCTAGCAAAGAACGAACTACAATGCGAGCCTTTCGAGACTCTACCAGAGAGTTCCGTAACCTTCGTCGAGTCTCGCTGGCCAAGCATGCCGTCAGCCCCGGTCAAACCCTTGGTGGGAGCCAAAGGGGGCACCTGTCTCTCGCTTGTCGCGCGGGCGCGGCCCGTGTGACTCCACCCAGACCGGCACCCCCGAATGCTCCTCTAGCAGCGAGACCAGCGACTCTCCGCCCAGCTCCTGGTAGATTGGGCGAGCCTGCTCAAGCAGGCGCGTCAGACTTTCCTGGTAGGCCAGGTCCTGCCACGGTCCCAGCTCCAAAGCAGAGATCCCCTCATAGGCGGTAGCCATTTGCCAGCGCGAATCTACGCTATCGAGATGGGTCACCGCCAATCCATCCACGCCGCCACAGGCTTCCAGGGCGTAGCGCAGCAGCACCCCGTCCAGCCAGCCCAGGCGGAAGGGGCCTTGCCAGGGGCCGTTTCCGTTGTGGGCCTCCTCTACGTGCAACTCGGGGTCCTCAGTGGGAAACGGCCCGGCCCCGTGCCGGGTGGCATAGCTGCGTAAAACCCCCAGCCTGAGCACCTCTCCGTCCCAGCCCTTGAGCAGCTCCAGGGCGTTGTCAAAGGTACAGGTGGACCAGGTGGTGTGGGGATGAAATCCCCGCCATTCATCCAGCAGCACCCCCTGAGCCCCTTCCAAGACCAGCGAGGCGCCCCCGGGCCAGCAATCTTCAGCCACTCGTCCCGCCAGCCCGGCCGCCATCTCGATCCACTCCTGAGCTGCAGAGTGGCTTTCCAGTATGGCCCACTCTCTGGCCCCTTGGGGGTCGGCCAGCAGTTGCTGACGGTGGGGGGCAAACTCCTCCCATTTGCGCGCCTGCTGGCGCTGCAGTTTACGCTGCAGGCACTCCACGTCCAACAACAGGTCGCCGGCGCGCAGGCTGTCTGGTGGGTGTTCCAACGAGTCTCGCACCGTTTCGCCCACCCCGATGCCGCACGAGCCGTGGCGGTTGGCCCCGCGCAGCACCTCGCGCAGTCGACCGGCTGCCTGCAGAAAAGGGGAGATCAGCAAAGCCTGACCGGAAACGGTCAACCGCTCCAGCCCATCCTCTACCCCCAGTCGGGCCAGCGCGTCAGCTTCGCGCCACAGCCCGCCGGGGTGCACAATCATAAAGCGCGATAGATGGGTGCGCACTCCGGGAACAAACGAGCCTGCCCCAAACTGAGCAAACGTGTGACTGCGCCCGTCGTCACACACCACCGTGTGGCCGGCCTGGGCCCCGCCGTTGTAGCGCACTACCAGGCTGGCCCCGGTGCGGCGCACAAGCCAGTCGGTCAGCGTACCTTTGCCGGCGTCTCCAAAGCCCAGGTCGGCCACCACCGCTGCGCTGCAGTTCAAGGGAAGAACACCGGCTGCAAGCGTGGGAAGTCTCGCTCCAGTGTGGCTGCAAAGGGGGTCAGTGCCCTCACGATGCCCGCGATGCGCTTGCGGTCCAGCTTCTCAACCTCCAATCCTTTCGCGATCGCGTCAACATTGTGGGCGGCCCCTTCACATAGGGCCACCAGTGCGGCCGCCACCCGACAGGTGTCCTCGGACTCCTGCAAGCAGATGACGTGGTCGCCCAACACCTTGCGCCAGGCAGACTCACAGCGTTTCAAGCGCGAAGGGTCAGGAATTAAGAAGAAAGGATGATAGACTGCGGCCAACTCGGTGCACACCTGTTGCAGCGGCACGTCCTTGGGCAGGTCGTCTCCAATCAAGCTACGCACCCAGTTGCGAGCGGTTGACGGATAAGGATTCTCGTCTCCCGTCATGAAGAAGTATCCACGCTTTTGGCGCTTGCTGGCGGCGTCCGTATCCGTATGGCGGGCTGCAAAATACATGGCCAAGTCGTAGGATTCACTGCCATTCCCTCCGCCGCCGCCTTCCAGCCAGCTCCAGGTCAGCCAGCGATCCATGTCCTCGGCGGTGGACTCAAACTGACCCACCTGTAAAGGGCCTGCGTCGTGGGCTGCATCGCCCATGAACATAAAGAGCACTTGCGGGTCGGTCACCCCCGAGGTCAACAAGGTCTTCATGAAGTGCGGCAGTTCACGTCGCGCCAGCATGTCTGGAATGGCCCCCATCGAACCGGTCACGTCCAGAGCAAAGATAATGGGCAGCGAGTTGGGGTGGTCGGGACTGTCCCTGCTCTCGCGCATTCCTACCCCAAAGGGGTTCATCAGCGGGTGCACGTTGCTTTGTTTAAAGACCTCGTCACGACTTTGATGAGTGCGCGAACTGACCAGGCTTTCGTGTGCTTCGTAGCTATAGTTACCGTATCCCATGGTGGCCTCCGTTAGTCAGGCTAAACGGGCGAAAGCGGGGAGGCCCAAAGACCTCTTCCGCAACCCGTTTCAACTCTTTTTTGAGCAGCAGTGCATCGGCAAACTTGCCGGCCCTTGCAATCAGGTCTCGCAGCGGACGTGGTCCGCCCGATCCTAACAGGTAGGCGATGCATTCGGCGCTCGCGACCAGATCGGTCGCCCCCGAGCCCGTTCGGCAGTCGCACCAACCGCACAGCGCCAGGCCGTGGTCGCGAGGGTGCAGCAGCAGATGCTGGGGTTTCACGGCCGCGTGCCGATAGCCCCTTCGATGCAGGCAATCTAACTGGTCGAGCAGACGATTCCACATCCACACGCAGGCGCTGGGATCTACTCCTCGAGGATACTCAGCCCGAGCATCTTCGAACGTGTATTCAAAGCCGCTGCGCCAGCGATAGACGGTTGCGGTCCGCTCCTGGTGGCCATGGCAGCGGGCTATTCCCTGGCTCACGGGCGTTGCTAGCAGAGCGGTCAGAAGATCCGGCCGGGAGTGCAATTCGGTCAGCACCTGCCACTCGCGGAGCAGCGCAGCGCCGTCGTCACGAGCCACCTTCAGAATGACCATTTCTGTCAGGGCGCTGTCCCGGCGAGCCAGAAAGACATCGCAATGGGTACCCTGGGCCAGTCGACCGTGAACCAGGTAGTCCTGGCTCCCCAGGCTCATGCGCCCAATACGATCCACAGTGGGGCGGGGTAGCGGCGTCGGGATCCGATAAGGCGCCGCGCAGGGCCGGCGAAACTCCGCCTCACAGAAGGGGCACACGGCCAGCGATGGCTGTGTGGTGCGTAAAGGCCCCCCGCAGTTCGGGCATTTTTCTTTCAAAAGAGTAATGCTCATGTTGAGCATTATGCTCCTCGCCCTTTCAATTGTCAAGCGCGCAACTCTGACAGGTGGGCCGGTCCGGGTTTCGAATTTCTCCATCATGCTACTCCGTGCATTACTGCTGTCGGGTCTTTTCATGGTGGGCTGTGCCCGTGAGTCAGCGCCCACTCGGGTGGCCGAACTGGAGATAGAACAGGTAGAGAAGGTGGCCTTCGGCCCAGACAGCCACTGGTTGGTGGCGGGCAACGCCAAGGGTCAGGTAGCTGTCTTTGACTCGACAGGCCACAAAAAGGCGTCACCACTTGACGTTAAGGGGATGGTTTCAGCGGTGGCTGTTGCGCTCGGTAAGTTGGCTGTTAGCGGCGCTCTCGAGCCGACTGTGCTGGTTTGGGATGTGAACAAGGGAAGCAGTCTCGGACAATTTACGGCGGGACAACTGGCGGTTGCCTCCCGGGAGATTACGCACCATGCCATCGTTTGGGTCCACGCCAGCGGTGGCACTTCCAACGAGACAAAGGCACTGGTTGGGGGTCGCGAGGGCGGCAATGTGAATTTTTTGGCCTTTGGGGCGGGGGGGAGATTGTTAGTCAATGACGCTCACGGCCAACTCAGTTGGTGGGACGAGGCGGGCCTCAAACGTGTCGGCCAACTACCTCAGGCTTCCAAAAACTATGGATTCGGTCATGCCGCGCTATCCCCCGATGGAACGCGTGTGGCCGCCTCCGGCTACGGCAGTTCCGAAGTGTCGTCTTTCGAATTGGCAAAGGGCAACCGCTTGTTCCGCTGGCCTGGCTTGGAGAATGTCAGCGATCTGGCCTACTCGCCGGATGGTTCTACCCTGGCCATGAGTGCTCGGGGGGGAGTCTACCTGGCCGACTCCACCAGCGGCGCTTCGCTTGCGAAACTTGAGGGCGGCTTTCAAAGAATCGTGTTTCGCCCGGACGGCCAGTGGCTGGCCGGAAGCGGCAACGAGTCCGGCCTGTGGGATGTGAAAACTCAATCCCAGCTTTATAAGGGCTACAACAGGGACATCGCTTTTGTGGGCAATAGCGGTCGCATTTTCAGCCTGCAAGAGGACCAGGCCGTCCTGTATGACGTGGCCGCCAAAAAGTCGCTGGCCGAGATCAAGGGTGACTTTCAGAGGGTCATTGTCTCGCCGGACGGCAAGTTGGCCGTACTCACGCCCCGACGGGGCAAGCCTCAACTGTGGTCGATTCCTTAGGTCTCAATGGGTCGCAAACTGTTAACAAAACCACGCAATTCGGTCAACTCACCCACCTAAACTCAATCCATGAAGAACCTCCTCCTCGGGCTCGCATTGATAGCCCCTGCCTTTGCCCAGTCGCCCCGTGTGCAGAGCACTCTGAGCGGCCAACTTCTATCGGTCAATCACCGTCAGGTGCGCGTCAAGGACGCCACCGGAAGAATCTGGGTCGGGCAACTTACGGCCGGCATTCGGGTTGATTGGCGAGGACAGAATTTGCCGCCAGCCTCGCTGGCCATCGGCCAACCCATGATGTTTCGCCTGGTGGGGGCCTTCAATGCAGAGCCTCGCCAGGTTGACCTGATCGCCGACCTGGGCTCGTCCTACAAGTACGTGGCCAAAGGGGCTCCCGTGCCCGGTTACACGCCCAAAGGCACCTTTGCCGGACCCAATGGGGTGGGGGGAACTCCCGAAAACGCCCCAGACCCGGGCAAACTGACCAACACGGGGGCGTACTCGGTGCACGGCGGCTTTCCCCACCAAAACCAGGACCACCGCAAACTCCCCTGAGGGCCTCTAATCTTCGTTGCCCCAGCGCTTGTTCCACACCTTCCACATGGCAAGTTGGGCCTTCATTCGTATGTCCTGGATTCGCCGCTGGCTGGCCTCAAATTTCTCCACAGTGTGACAGCGCAGCCGGGTCATTTCCTCGCGCTCGTCTCGAAGCGACTCTCGCAAGCGTGTGATGGAGTCGTTCTTAATATTCATAGAAACCTCCTGAGATTTGATGCCCTCAGGATAGAGACCGACCGACTACGCGAGTACTACCAGTGGCCGCCCATAGCTGCCAAATTATTGCCGTTTTAGCGAATTTTCGCCTCGAATACTTGACTCAAACTTTTCCTTGGCCTAAAGTAAGGAATCTTGGTTTTGGAAAGGATTTTGCAAGGTGCCTGAGTCACACCTGACTTCAAAAGGTCAAATTACCCTGCCAAAAGCGATTCGTGACCACCTCAAGGTGAAAAGTGGTGATGTTGTTTCCTTTTCTGTGGAAAGCGACGGAAGAGTGACAGTCTCGGCGGTTACGGCACCGGTGACCAGTCTCAAGGGGATGGTTGCAGCTCCAACTCTGCCGGTCACTTTGGAGGAGATGCAGCAAGCCGTGCGCAAGCGGTTCCGGGGTTAGCGTTGCACGGTTTAGACACCAATATTCTGGTTCGCTATTTGACTCAAGATGATCCATCCCAATCCAAACTCGCCACTTGTCTTATGGAAGAGAGCCTGACGCCCGAGCGGCCCGGCTACATTAACAACGTGGTTCTCTGCGAGTTGATCTGGGTTCTTGAGGACTGCTATGGGCAAAGCAGGTCCGAGCTGTTAGGGGTTCTCAATCAGCTACTGAAGGTGGTCGAACTCCGCTTTGAAAATGCAGACGCGGTTCGCCTGGCCGTGGCTGATTTTCGCGAGGGCAAGGCCGATTTCTCCGATAACCTGATTGCCCGGGTCAATGCCGTGGGTGGCTGTCAAAAGACCTATACTTTTGACAAGAAAGCGTCTAATGAGCCCGGGTTCACCCTTCTGAAGTAGTCTACATCTTCAGGGCGAGTCGACCGTCCTGGCGCAAACTGCCCAGATTTTCGGGTGGCCCATCGGCTACCTTGTTGACCTTGTCGGCAAACTGTTCCGGGCCCAGGCGCCGGGCCAGAGGACATTCTTTGACGGCCTCGACTTCGGTGTTGAGAATCCGAATCGACATCATCTGGTCAAAGGGCAACTCGGACTCGTCTGACTTTCGTCCCCAGTCCTCGCCCCAGGCGTTTTTCTTGGTCAGTTCCAGAATGGCTGCGTAACGGGCCAGCAAGTCCTCGTCGTTGCTGGAAAGCAACTGCTGGCGCTGCTCGCGCACCTTGGCGTAGAGTTTTTCACGAGTGGGGGCGTGCGTGCTCAGCTTGAGCAGCGTCATAAACTGGTCGCCCAGCGGGTGAGGGCGCATCTGGAAGCCGTCGCGCTCCATCCAAAGGTACTCTTCGCCCTTGTATTCCAGCAGATTGTAGAGGCTGCCCAGCACAAAGCATTGATGAGCCTCCTCCACCGCCTGGCGCTCCTCGGGGGTGAGGATCATGAGATCGGGGAATTTCTTGTCGCGACAGTCGATGTGCAGCGGTTCGCCAGCGGTGTAAAGCTTCAGATAAGCTTCGCGCAAGTCGGCAAGCCGCGACGAGTAGTTGATAGGAAAGCCGCCAGTTTCCTGATAGAAGATCAATTCGCTGGCGTCCGGCATGGGATAGTAGCGCAGGTCGGTGCTGAGTTCGCGGCCGGCCATCACCTTGAGTTGGGAGATGTAGCCCTCCAACTCGCTTCGTTGGCCCGGGTCCATGCCCGGCGTAGGTCCGGGCAGGCCCACCATGGTGTGGATTTGCTCGGTGGGAATGCGGAACGACCCATGAATGCCGCTGCGCGTGACCCAATAGGCCGAACGGGCGAAGATTTGCTTCAGGTGATGCACCCGCGAAGTGTCGTCAACCTGCGTAAAGAGCACCTTGACCACGTGGAAGTCACTGCGCACCCCCAGAAATACCTGGCGACATTCGGCCAGCAGGGCCCGCTTCCACTGATCGGATCGGCCCGCCGCCAGATCGCCGGAAAGGCCTGTAATGCTGCGCTCCAGTCTGGCCAGCACGGCCTTGGAGGTGTCGGCCACCGTGTTGGCTTTGACGTAGGCCGGGTAGTATTTTTTCTCGACATCGGTGGCTTCAAACAGCACCAGGGCCTGAGGCAGCTTCTCTTTTTGGGAAAAGTAGTTATAGCCCACCATCAGGTCGGCCTTCATTCCGCCCAGGTCGCGCTGCAACTGATCCAGTTGCTGGCGCACCCCGCCCGAGAGGCTGCCGTCGGCCCGTACCTGGCCGGAAAGGGCCGGGATCAAGCGCTTGCAAAACTCCACTCCGTCTTTGTATATGCGGTCCTGCAACAGACAGCGCAGCAGACCAGGGTTGCCCCGGTCGCCCACCAGGCTCTCCAAAAAGCGATCTGACACGTAGCTCAAAATCACGTCCTTGCGCCCGTCCCAGTTCATGCGGCCCTGCTGGCGGGCCACCTCGGAAAGTCGTCGCTGGGCTTCCTTTTGACGGCGTTGCAGGCGGTCTTGTAGATCCTGAGACTGCTTGGTCAACGAATCTGCCACCTGTTGTAGCACGGCTGAGACTTCTTTTAGCACAGCCTCGGCAAAGCGCAGGCTCTCGTGCTTTTGATCGACCAGTGAATAGGCGTGCTGCTGCAGGGCCTCCTGAGTGCGCACCAGCAACTTTTCCAGGTTGGAGCGAATGGTGCGCGGATAGTAGCCCCACTGGTCGGGGTTGACACCGATCTGCTCGGCCCACATGGTCTTTTCGCACTCCTGGTGGGCACGATCGAGGAAGTCACGCAGTTGCAGGTTTTGTTGGCGATAGACTCCGCGCTCCACGTCGGCCAGCCGCTGTTGCTTCCACTGCGTCAATTCGTCGATCAAACCCCGACTCTTGCCCTTGTCCGGGTCGCCCAGTCCTTGCGTGTCCAACAGCGAGTAGAGCAGGTCGTGATTTTTGTCGTCCTCCTGCAGACGAACCTTGGCCATCACCTCTTGACGAACCAGGCGCGGCAGGTCGGCGTCGTTAAAATCGGCCGCAGACAGCCCGCCCCATCGGTCCACGATTTCGGCCGCCAGTCGGTGAGCGCAGGCCGTGATGATGCGGGCGTGGGGCACCATGATGCTGGCCATACCCAGCGAGCCGTAGCGCTGAATGAAATGCTGCTTGAAGCGGGGATGCTCGTAGTCGTAGGTCTTGTTCATGTACTGGCGCAAATTGATGCGCGCGCTGCGCTTGTGGTCTGCAAATTCGCCGTGCGAGAAATCTTTGAAAATCGAGTCCGCCAGCAACTCAAACACCAACTCTTGCGAACCCGGTTGACCGCCCGTCACTTGACCGGCCGCATTGTGATTGTCAAACACGTAGCAATAGTCAAAAGGCGGGATGGGCACCTTGACGGGGGTGCCACGATTCCATTCAGCCGCAAAATGGGACACGCCAAACTGGTAGTAATTCAGCTCCTTGAGCAGGGCATAGGAGTTGGCTTTCATGCGGTCATTGGTGACGCTGCCGAAATGGTCGGGGAAGACCAGGAATGAACACACCGAGACGTTGCCTTCCTGAAAGACGTCCTTGACCAGAAAGGCCACGTCCATCAGCATGCCACTGCCCGTGCCACCGGCGATCGAAGAGACCAGGTAGACATTGGTGGGCTGGCCAAATTCTACCTGAGCCAGCAGGCCCTGATCTTTCAAGACCGGGGATTTCATCATGGTTTCCTGGGCCAGCGGGTCGCGGATGCGCTTGTTGGCGTCCACAATGGCTGCTCGAATGGCCGTATAGTGGTGAAAGAAAGCCAGTCGGCTGTAAGCGCGGATCTGACCTGCGCCTTCGTTCATCTGACCCAGCGAATTGAGTCCGGGATACCACCAGCGGTCGATGTGTTGAAAACTCGGCTCTTTCAGGTTTTGAGTAATGGCCGTGGTGTCGTTGATGGTCATCATCAAACGCTCGGTATCGGTCAATCGCACAAAATCGCGAATTTCACGCGCCAGGATGTGCTTTTCGCTGCGGTCGGTATCCAGCCACAGATAACCCACGATGGGAAATTCGCTGAGGCTTCCGTAGCTCTCGTAAAAGCGGCGCCGAATGCGCATGATCACGTCGCCACCGGTGCCACCCAGACCGATGATCAGGGTGGGCCGAATGCGAATCTGTTCGTTTTTACTGCCTTGCGTTTCGCTCAACGAGTTGGCTACCTTTCTTCTAGCTACGCGTGAAAAGGTGGCCGGCGCCATACATGGTGCCAACCAGAAGAGCGTAGCCGGCCGGGACTAAGACGTAAATCCAGTAAAGCTTTTGCCACACAATCATGGGAAAGAAGATCATGATGGCCGTGCCCGTGAAGGCCAGCACCCAGGCCAACAGCACCAGGATATTGGACCACACCAGCGCCGAGGACACCTCCATATTGCGCTGGCGCAACATGCGGGCGAAGAGTACACGCCCCAACAACCAGTAGCTGAGAGCCATTCCCAGCAGTGAGTAGATCACGATAATGGCGATTTCTTTGCTGCTGTGGGGAGCCCTCAAGCCTTCGGCCTTGATGTCGCCATTGGTGCTTTCGGTGCCGATCTGCCAGATGTGAGGACTCAGGTCATGAACGACGTTGTTCTCGTCAATCAGAACCAACTCATAGTCCACGGGAGCTTTGTTTTCCTGAAAAACCACGAACTGGACCTTGGCCACCCCGCTCTGGAGGGGGAACTTCACGTATTCTTGGGTCTGGCGGGGGAAGTCGATGCCGGCGCAACTGAGCGTCTCGTATTCAGAGACTTCCTTGTTGGTCTGCTTCTCGTCCTGGGCCAAGCGCACACCGATTTTGGCGCTGTTATCTGGGACCTCGAAGGGTCGGTCAAACTTGTCGTTGACTCGAATATCGAGGGGGATCGTGCGAAACTTGGGCGCATCCGCCCAGGCCGCCAGTGTCAACAGTATCAAGAAAATCAATCGGCTCAACACAGGTGAGCGTGTTCTCTGTACAGCGGTCAGGACCTTTTCAACAGTCGGACCCCTATTTGAGGAAGAGGTGGATCTGGGTCACTTTGTCGTTGGTTGATGTGATTTCCAGCCCGCGCTTGTCGTAAAAGCGCACCTGTTGATTCTCCTTGCCACAGCCGTAGAGGGTGCGCTCGGCTTTGCCCAGGTGCGCCAGCACCGCCGCGTCGCTATCGCCCCACTGTACCAACTGGCCTTCACTGGTCTGCAGGCGCCGGCCCCAAACGGACACCACGATGCCGTCCTTGACTTCGATGCGGGTGAAACCGCGAGGGTCGGGGGGCGGCTTCTGGCCGAGCGTGACACCATCCAGGCTGGTGTCTTGCGCGGCCAGACTGGTGCACAACAGCCAGACCAACAGCAGAGTTTTAAGCATTCCAGTAGCGTCGCACAAGGCCAGGAAAACTTCCCGTCACGGCTTCCAACGTCTGAGTAAGGCCATCTTGGGAGCCTCAGCGGCCGAAGGACGCACCGGACCTTCCTGAAACGGGGCCGGTGGCGCCTCGTCGGCAGCGGACAGGGTGTTGCGCCAGGTGCCGTAGATCGAGTTGGGAAACACAATCCAGTCGCTTCCCCAGCGATGGTCGTCTTGTTGGGCCCGGGCCAGGCGCTCCGGGGCCGGCACTTTGCTGCCGTAACGGTTGGCATCGTGGTCTGACAGGTTGTCGCCCAGGTGGATCATGGGCGCTGCGCCAAAACGCTGAGCCAGGTAAGCAAACTGCGCGCCCTTTTTGCTCGGCGTCCCATCGATCACCATCCCCGACAAAAACAACGCAGTGACTTGCGGATCGGGCGAGGCATTTTGCAGAGGAAATCCCAGCGTCCGCAGATTGTCGGCGGTGGCCTCTCGGTCGGCTTCAAAACGGCTGGACACATACATCAGGCCGGCCCCATGCTCCACGACAAACTTGGCAAATTCCAGTGAACCCGGCGTGGCTACGGCCTCGCGCCTTTGACACCACTCACTCCAGGATAGGTCATGAAAGTCGCGCCCTGTTTCGATCAGCCAACTGTTGTAAGCCGAATTGTCCAGCAGTGTCTCGTCGCAGTCGCTGACCACATAAAATGTCGAATCCTTCTGACCTGCGCCTCTGCGCCGAGCCAGTTCAGCGATCAGGCGCAATTCGGCCAGGGCGAAGCCCTGGTAGTACAGAGCGCTGTTTTCGGCCGCCGTCTGAAAGTAGGTGACGGCATCCAACGTGTTGTGGTATTTCACGCCTCGATGACTTGAGTCGACAGGGGGGCGATTGCTCCAGCCATGGAATCTCCCTTTGAAAGATGGTTCCCTTGCAGGTTGTAAATGCAAATTACCTCAGTGATATGGCAGAATCCTGGCGTCCCGGAAAAGCGTGATATGGATCAGCCAGGCTCGCAACGGTCCGGTCTCATGGAGGTCAGGCCGTGGCGGAGTCGCCTACGCCAATGGTACCGTAGCAATCGATTTAGCCCGCGCATCGACCTGCTCACCCGCCAGGGTCCAGCTTGCTACTGGTCACAAACCAGCGCGTTAACATCCCTGCCGCATCGCGCAGGGGAACCGCCCACGAACGGAACTGGTGATAAATACCGTCCTGAGCGGCGATAGGAAACTCCGCTGTGAAAGTCTGCCCGGCCCGAATGCCCTCGCCCCAGACGACCAGGATTTTTGCCCGCTCTGGTTCGGGTAACCGCCCCGCCCAGTCGGCCTCGGGATGGGCCGTCGGGGACTGCCCCGTGTAGGCGTACCACTGGGGCCCCAAATAATCACACTGACCCTCGGCGCCGCAGGTCCAGACCAACAGCGGCAAGGTATTGGCCAGTTGACGAAGCCACTGCTCTCGAGCTGTCAAATCCTCCTGTACCTTGCGCATTTCGGTAATATCTACAAAAGTAATCACAGCGCCCTCGATCACATTCTCCAGGGTGCGATAGGGCCGTATTCGCAGCAGAAACCAGTTGCCTGTCCGGGTTTCCACTTCAACGTCGCGGGACGCCAATGTGTCCAAGACCTGCTCGACATCGGCTACCAGTCGGTCGTAGCCGACCAGGTTAGGGACGATGTCAGCAACGGGTCGACCTACATCGCCCGGGATCAAATTGATCACCTGAGTTACGGCTGGCGTGAAGCGCACAATCTTTAGTTTGTGGTCCACAAAGACCGTGCCCACGCCGGTGCCGGCCAACAGATTGTTCATGTCGTTGTTGGCCTGCGACAGGTCGGCCACCTTGCTCTGCAACTCACTGTTTACGGTGGACAACTCTTCGTTGATCGACTGCAGCTCTTCCTGAGAGGTCTGCAGTTCTTCATTGGCGGACTGCAGCTCTTCATTGATGGACTGCATCTCCTCATTGGCGGATTGCAGGTCTTGATTAGAGATCTCCAATTCCTCATAGGCGGCTTGCAGTTGCTCCTGCTGAACACGCAACTCTTCCTGCAGCGCGATCACCCGTCTGTCCAGTTCGGGGACTGCCATTTCCACGGGAACTGGCGGAAAGCCGGTCGCCCCCCCCTCCTCTTGAGCCATCATAATGATCAGGTAGAGAAAAGGCTCTGACTGTGCGGGCACGGGTCGCACCGACACATTCACCGCGACATGACCCCCGTTCGAACGAACCCGCAGGGCTCCCAAATCGATTTTTTGCGAGTGGGCCACCGCCTGATTGAGTGCGCCCGTCAGGGGGCGGCGCAACCCCTCGCGGGCCATTTTCAGCACATTCAATCCCGCCTCCCCCGGGGCGGGTTCGAGGTAGGAGCCGGTGCGACCGTGGAGGTATAGAATCTCCCCGTACTTGTCCACCAAAATGGCCGCGGCTGCATATTCTTGAAGCAATGCCCGCTCGGTCAGTTCTCGAAAGGTATGGCTTCTTTTGGCAGTACTGGCCCGTGGAGGGCGGTCGGTCAGTTCGGTGAGTCTGTAGGGGTGGTGGCGGCCCAGCGGCAGGCGACCTGGCCGGCCGTCGCCACTGCGCTGATAGATCTTTTCTTTGCGGTCCAGGGGGTGAAAGAGCGACCCGCACTCTCCCAGCGATTCCGCGCTGCCCAAAAAGAGATAGCCGCCGGGATGGAGAGCATAGTTGAAGATCGCAAATAGTTTCTTGTGCAGTTCCACATCCAGGTAGATCAGTACATTTCGAAAGCTGATCAGATGAAGCCTGCCAAAAGGAGGGTCCGAAATTACATTGTGCTCGGAAAAAATTAGCATCTCGCGGATTCGCTTATGAACGGTGTAGGGGCCGCCTTCCTCCAGGGGGGTAAAATGGCGGGCCAGTCTTGGCGGTGAAATATCGGCGGCGATGCTGGCCGGGTAGAGGCCGCTCCGGGCGTGATCTATGGCCTGACGGTCGATATCGGTGGCAAAGATCTGAGCCTTACAATTCTGTTGCAAGGAGTCGGCGTGCTCCTGGAGCAAAATGGCAATCGAATAGGCCTCCTCGCCGGTCGAACAGCCTGGCACCCAAACTCGAATAGGGGCGCCCGGGGGACGATCGGCAAAAATTCGCGGAATCACTTTTTCTTGTAGGGCCTGAAAGGCCATCGGGTCACGGAAGAATCGGGTGACGCCGATGAGCAGATCGCGAAAGAGCGCCTCGCCTTCCGACCAACTCTGCTCCAGATAGCCTAAATAGTCTTCCCCGCGATCCACCTGAACGACAGCCATGCGCCTGGCGATTCGACGGGCCAGATTGTCCTGCTTGTAGAGGCTGAAGTCGTGGCCGGTCTGTCCGTGCAGGCGCAGCACGATCTTGCGCAAGACCTCGTCGGGGATACCTGGCGCCTGAATCTGGGCCCCTGCCGTGAAGGCGCGACCCACATAAGCCAACAATTGGGCCGGCATCTCGGCTGGCAGTTGCACATAGTCGACCTGACCGGTAGCAATCGCGCTCAGCGGCATACCATCGTATTCGGCCGACTTGGGCTCCTGGGCCATCACCAGTCCACCCTCGCCCTTAATGGCCCTCACTCCCAGGGCACCATCGCTGCCGGTTCCTGAGAGGACAATGCCGATAGCCCGCTCGCGCTGGTCCTGGGCGAGGCTGCGAAAGAAAAAATTGATAGGCGAGCGCTGTCCCCGCGGGTCGCTCGGTTCCAGCACCTGCAACGTGCCTTGCTGCAAAGCCAGGTCGCTATTGGGCGGGATGATATAGACACAGTTTGCCTGCACCGGCATCAGATCGGCCGCCTCGAAAACGGCCAGACAGGTTCGACGTTGGATCAGTTCGCCCAGGATGCTCTTGCAGTCTGGAGATAGATGCTGCACCACCACAAAGGCCAGACCGCTATCGCCCGGGGGCAGCGCGGTAAAAAAAGCTTCGAGAGCAGCCAGGCCTCCGGCCGAGGCCCCAATTCCCACCACGGCCCGGTAGGAGCGTCGGGGAGCGTCGGTGGCTGGTGGGGATGGCATCAGGGGCCTTTCGCCATCAGCCGGCTTCCCCTCCTGGAGCAAGTCTCCTCAGTTGATGCAGAGAGCCCGATCCTCCAGAACGACTGCACTGCAAACCAGATCGCGACCTACCCAGCGCACCAGTCCGCGCCGCTGCATGTCGCTCAGGGCGCGAATGGTCGCCTCGGCGGTGGCCCCTATCATCTCGCCCAGTTCGTGGCGGGTGAGTGGCATGGGAACGATCCTTTCGGCTCCCTCCCGGCTGCCTGCACGCCTGGCCAAAATCCGCAGCGCCAGTCGCACTCGCTCTTCGACCCGAAAAGTTGCCAGGGCGGACATCATTTCCTGCTGATGGCGCATACGCGAAACCAGTTGTTGCTGCAGGGCACTCTTCACGTGTGGGTCATCCAGGGCGGTCTGGCAGGGCAGATAGTCGATCTCGGCCGGAAAATAGCGAAGAGTGGACGCCGTATACGAACTGGGCTGGCCATCCAGCAGGCTCTGAATGTCGAAATAGTCTCCCGGAAAGAGCACGTCCACGATCAGGTCCCGGCCTTTCAGTGAGGCTCGGGATAGCTTGACCCAGCCCGACTTTACCCGGTACAGTTGGCCGGGGCGATCACCCTCGCGGAAGAGCACCCTCCCGCGCTTGACGCTCTTCGTCTCGGCGGCAGGCGCTACCATTGGTTTTGGGAGGGGCTTCTCCACCGCCACCGGTCTGGCGCCCCCCCGGAGCGGCGGTTCCAAGACCGCAATCAGGTGCGTGTTCTGACCAAAGCGGTCCTTGACCGGGCTGATTTTCAGACGGTGCCGACGGCTGTTGTCCGTTGCGCAGGTGCTCACTTCGCCCTCCCAGTCCGCCAGCAGGGCAGCCTCCCGCAGTTCGGACACGGTCACGGGAAGACTGAAAACTTGTGACAGATTCTTGCCCTCCACGTCGGCCGCGCGGTAACCGGTCAGTTCCGTAAAAGCCAGATTGACACGCTCGATCTTACCCAGAGTATCGGCAAAAAGGATACCGCTGCTGGTTGAGTTGAGAGCCTGATTTTGCAAGCGCATTTGCATCTCCTGGCCGCGACGGTCGCTAACGTCGCTAAGGACGGCACGACAAACCGGCTGCCCGGCCCCGCCCTGAGCCGCGCTCATCTCGGTCCAGGCCACCAGCAACCTGCCATCGGGCAGCGACAGCCGCACTTCGAAGGCCTGCGAAACGCCGGTGCGAAATAATTGTCGACAATGCAAATAGAAAAGATCCTGATCTTCACCCAGCACAAATCCATGAAAAGGCGCCCCCGCCAGCGCCGTTTGGGCCACTCCTAGAAGTCGGGCCGCCGCCTGATTGACGTCGATGATCCGCCCATGCTCACTCAAAGTCAGATAGCTTATTGGGGCCAGATCGAACAGGTCGCTATAGCGCTCCAGGGAAACGTCCAGAGCTTGTTGGGCGCGACGCAGTTCGTCGTGCTGCATTTCCAACTCGATCTTATGCACCTCGAGTTCGCGGACCAGGTCGGCGCCTGCGGCTGTACTGAGCCTCGGCCAGGCCTTGCAACGTTTCCCAGGGCGACCCCGAGTTCGAAAAATGGCCAATAGAGTCCGCTGCAGTCATGTCGAAAGTCCCCATCTCCCACAAGCTTTAGCCAAAAGCATATCAAATTTTGAATGGACCCGATATGATCTGAGTCAGGTTCGAGTCCTGCTCCTATTCATGGGTAAAAATCACGCAGCCGATAACCACCGTCTTTGCGCATCTTGGTAGCGCTGTATCCTCTCCCGGTCGC
>JADMJV010000097.1 GCA_018780265.1 bacterium | reverse complement strand
CCGAAGGGGTCGGCCGAACTGGCAAACGGGTCCGCCGCAGCCGGGGCGCCGAAGGGGTCGGACGAATCGGCGAAAGGGTCAGAGGCACTGGCAAACGGGTCTGCCGGACTGGCAAACGGATCAGCAGAGGCCGCAAAAGGGTCGGAACTGGCAAACGGATCGGCCGCCGCGCCAAACGGGTCGGCCGCCTGAGCGGCAAAAGGATCCCCGCCAGCAGCAAAAGGATCGTTCGAGGGTGCCGCAAACGGGTCGGCTGCTGGGGAGGCGAAGGGATCGACGCTGGAGGCAAACGGATCAGCCGCAGCCGGGGCGGCAAAGGGGTCGTGTCCACCGCCAAACGGGTCGGCAGACGGAGCCGCAAACGGATCCCCACCCCCACTGAACGGGTCGGCAGTCTGCGAGCCGAAAGGATCGGCGCTGGAGGCAAAGGGGTCTGGGCCGCCACCAAACGGATTGGAAGCCTGCGCAGCAAACGGGTCGACAGTCGCTTGAGAGGCTGCAAAGGGGTCCCCCTGGTTAAAAGAAGATGCAAAGGGATCAGCACCCGGAGCAAAGGGGTCTACGTCCGACCCAAACGGGTCATCGACCTGAGACGCAAAGGGGTCAACCGTCTTCCCGAAGGGGTTGTCTTCCTGGCTGCCAAAGGGATCGACCGACGAGCCGAACGGGTCAGAATCCTTGCTTGCGAACGGGTCGGCCACCGAGGCCATGGCGAACGAACCCACCGCAAAGGAGGCATCTTCCGGAGGTGAACCCAGGCCCTCCCCATGAGAACTGAACGCCTCCGCCGCTGGTGCCGCGAAGGCCGGGGGGGCAGACATGGGGCGAGGGCTGGGCGGGGGCGCGGCCTGCTCTTCACTCACCTCGGCCGCTGGCTTAGCTCCACGACGACTGAGCATAGGCTTATCCCCGCCAGCCGCCCCTCGATCTCTAAACAGTCCTTGCTTGGTAGTGCCGGTGGGGCCCCCCAGAGCCGGCTTGCCTTCGCCTAACTTGGGCTTGCCGGATAAGGTAGCCTTTCCGGGAGGAGCCTTGCCGGCACCTCGAGTGAGCAGTCCGGAGCGACCGGTTTCTCCTGCGGGCCGGGCCGTTAACCCGGAACCGCCGGCTTCTCGAGTGGGCGGCGGAGCGTCGCTGGCCGAAATTTTCTCGGCCCTGGGTTGAGGCGGGTCAATATTCTCATTGCGAATACCCACCAATGGCGCTTCCAAATTGGTCAACTCCCGAACCGCCGTCGGATGGGACGGATCCAGACCGAGTACGATTTGATAGAGCCGAATGGCCCGCTCTTTCTCTTCGATTTCAAAATAAGCCTGAGCGGCCAGCAAATAATACTTAATGGCGTCCTGAATCAAGCTCTGCTGCTGATACAACTCACCCAGACGCTCTTTGGCGGTGACTTCCCCGGGATTGATGTTCAGAATACGATTGAAAGCCAGAATGGCGTCTCGCCACTGGCACTTCAACTGGCAGACCCGGCCCAGAGCCAGCAAAGCCTCTTCGTGATTCAGATTATGGCGCAAAATCGAGCGGTACTCTTGCTCGGCCTCGTTATAGCGCTTGAGTTCGACATAGATGTTGCCTAAAGTCAGCAGGATACCGGCGTCGTCGGGGGCGATCAACTTCAGCCGACGAAACGCCTCCGATCCGCGCTCGAGATTGCCCTGATCCACCAGTACGTGACCCATGAGACGGTACTGCTTGGCGCCCTCTTGCATATGGCCCTGACTCACATAAGTCTCAGCCAACTCCAGCCCGATTTCCAAATTGCCCGGATCGGCCTTCTGGGCCTCGATCAACAGCGAAATCGCACTTTCGCCCTGGCCCAACTCGATATAGAGACGAGCCAATTCCATCGAATGCTGCACAACTTTGGCCATGTCGCCAAGCTTGATATAGATATCAACCGTTTTAGCGCGAACGGCGTCCGACTCGGGCTTGATGCATTTGACCCATTCGGCCACCTGCAAGGCGGCCGCATAGTTGCTCTGCAAGCAAAGAATATCCATCAACTGAAGGTAGGTATCGACGACCAGGTTCAAATTGCCACGAATGGCCCGCGTGTCGGCCAGACGCCGGCAAGACTCAGCATCGTTGGGATCCGCTTCGAGAGCCTTGGTATAGCCTTCAATGGCCTGGTCCCATTCACCCTGCTCGTAAGCGGCATTAGCTTCCATCAATAGCGCACCAGACACGGCATCTACCTCCAACTGTCACATTCTTGCAGTCCGGGCCGTCTACCCTTCCTGACCAGATCTTTAAGGAAAACTTAACATCTTACAGTGTGACAGCCTTGATGTTACGCGTCTGTGACATTTTCCCTCTCAGGGGGGACCGTTTTTGATCGAGAAGAAGGAGACTCCTCATGTGGTGGATCTTCCTTTTGCTGACCCTCTCCTGCTGGTGTCAGCCTTCTCCACCCGCTACCCCTCCGGCTCCTGTCTCGGCAGCCTCAATCACACCCCAACAAGGTCTGGCTCAGCGCTACGACCTGAAAGCCGGCTGGAATACACTCTCGTTTCCCTTTGGCAAGGTGACCGCCAGTCAGGGCATCGACGCACTGGTCAGCCCTCGCTCGGGCCAAAGCCTTTCGCCATTGCATGCCCAGCCCGGCCAGGGCTACTGGGTCTACTCGGCCCGTTCGGGCTCAGCCTGCGTCTGGGGAGAATTACAAGCGACCAGTTGCACTCTCGAACTCCAGCCGGGCTGGAATCTGGTGGGCTCGCCCGAATACGATCCTCTTGACCTCTACCAATTGACCGCCAGCGATGACACCGAATTCAATCGAATCTGGGAAGAGGTCTGTCCCGGCTGGATCGACGCCAACATGGTGTCAGGGAAAGAGAAGTTGCCTTTGGGCGCCTCCACCCGGTGGCAGCCAGGAGCCGCTTACTGGCTCTTCGCCAACCGCGCCCTTCGACTCCGAGTCAGCGACAGCAACGAGGTACCGGTGGTGGCCCGCACCTACCCCGGCGACCATCAAGAACAGTGCATCGAAGGGGATCATTTTGGTCCCGCCGACGAGGGCCGGCTGGTGGTGGGCTCGGAGCAACTTCCGGCAAGCTCCATTCTGGAGTGGACCCCCTCACGCATTCGTTATCGAGCGCCGGCCAACGCTGACGCGCTGACGGTAGTAGCTGGAGCAGCCGCGAGCCCCAGATTGATGAGCCAAAATTTTGCACCCTCGCAGAGCCGCTTCCGCTTGAAGGTCCTCTCCGAAGACGGCCAACCCGTGGTCGGCGCCAACGTTTATGTCGACGGACATTACGCCGGACTGACCGACCGCTGGGGCATCGCCTCCCTGACCCCGCTGGCCCAGGGAACCCACCAGGTCCGAGTCAGCCGTCGCGACTTTCTCACCCGAGACCTGCAGTGGAACGTGGTCCCAGGCCGCACGACCACTCCCCAGATCACCCTCTATTCGCCGCTCTCCTCAATCTGGATCAGGGCCACGCCCTGCACCGACGGCTTTAGGCCCTACAAAATCGACGTTTACCAAAAATCCAACGACACCCAACGTTTCACAAAAACCTGGTATTACAACCAGGCCACACCTTATGTTGATCTGATCTGGAATTCAGTACCCACCAATCTGGTCTACCGCATCGACATCACCTGGCGAGACGCTAACCAATACGAGAAGTACCTGACCGTGGAACGCAAAGTGGGGCGTTACGGCCTGCAAGTCACTTACTATAACTATTGGGGTCCAGGCTGGTAAATTTGTCCGCCTGTTCATAAATCGCTCACCTCCGATCGGGTCCCCAGGCATATAAGTGTTTTGCATACACACTACAATGCCGCGCTTTGTACGCAGGCAGAAAGCACCTTTGCCATGAACGTTCAAACCAGCCACTACCATTTGCCACCTCTGCGCAATTTGCCCACCATCCTCAAGGACGATAAGCACAAAGATTTCGACGAGCAAAACTTCAGTTGGCTCGATCTGGGCAAAGGCGTGGTCGGCTCCGTTTTCGGTGGAGTCATCGACGGCACCGGAGCCGCCGTAGCCAGCGTCATCAAGTCCCCCCGCATCACCTTTGAAGCCGTTCGGGGCGTATGGAAAAGCAAAATGCTGGGCCCGGTCCTCAAGTCCACCTTGACCCCGGTCATCCTGACCGCCGGCCTGGTCACCCCTGTGTTGGCCACTCTGGCCGGTCTGGGGTACGGCATGTTTGAAGGCTTCAGCGAAGGCTCCGCCAAAAGCCCCCTGGCGGCCATCACCAAAAGCATCGACACTTGCAAACAGATGCACGGAAAATTCACCAAGCAGGTGGTGGAGGGCATCCGCGAGATGGCCACCAAAGAGCCTGACTCACCAGAGGAGGTCTACGAAATCAAGGTCATCGAGGCCGGCAAGGGCCTGATCTCCAGCGCGGCCTCCGCGGCCATCGACGGTGTGGGTATCGGCGGCACCATGCTGCTTCACCTTCCTCAGGGCTATTTCAAAGTCAGTAAGGAACTATGGAAATCCGACGCTGCCCTACCCCTCAAGGTAGGCGGGCAATTTCTGGCCACGGCGGGAGCGGTACTGGCTGTGCCCCTGGCCACAGTGGGCGGTGCCCTCTACGGCCTGGGCAAGGGCGCCTACAACGGCTACCAACAAGGCATGCTCGAATCGGTCAAACTGGCAGGCAAAGACGTCAGCCAGGCGCACAACGCTCTCACCGAGTTTGTCCAGGACAAATAGCCTATACCCGAATGTTTACATTCCATCAGCCCCTGCAGGGGCCGCACCCATTACACTGGGTTCACACACAAAGATACACAGTGGAGGTCACAGCAACGTCATGATAGGCGCCCTCAACACCCAGCCCACCCTGCGAGGGGTTTCGGCTCCCACTTCCAAGCCCGCACCCGCGGCCACGGAAGCCCCCCAGTCTCCGGTGGATTCGCTCCCTGACTTGAGCACCATCGAAACCCGCGTTGGCGAAAACGCACCTGCCGCGCACGCCCCCGAAATTTCAACGGGAATTTCCGGAACCAAGAAAGCGATTCTGGCCACGGTAGGACTGGCCACGGCTGGGGCCGCCCTCTTCGGCGCCGCCCCCCAGGCCCACGCTGGCGGCCGCCATAATGGCTACAATCGCGGCTACGGCGGCAACCACCGTCATCACGGCGGCGGCAACAACAATGCCGGCGCAGTCATCGGCGGTATTATCCTGGGCGCCATCATCGGCGGGGCCATCGCCGACCAGGCTCCTCCGGTTTACTACCCGCCCACCTACCCTCAGTATCCTCAGCAGCAGGTGCAACAGCCCTTCTACGATAACTATGGAAGACTGATTTGCCCCAATTCGCAGGGTGGCTGGTACGTGTCTGCCGACCAGTATCAATGCCGCTCGTCGCGCTGGTAAAGGACTGCCTTTGAAAATCCAGCCCACCGGCCCCAGCCGGCCGGCTCCGCTCCAGCGCCCCCTCACAGCGGCGCCCGGGCCGGATGCCCCCTCCGACGGATACGGAGGCACCGTGAAAACGGTGCCCTCCGTTTCTTTGTCTTGGGTGCCGCTAACTCAAGCCCCAGTGCGCGGCCTGGCCCAGACCGGCGCTCACACGGCCCTGTCCGCCTCAACCGGCTGGCTGGCCAAGTTTAGCAATCTGGGCGTGGCCTTGCGCGACTGGGTCACCGGCCGCACCTCGCGACTGGAGCAGGCCCAACAGGTGGCAACCGCCGTGCTGGCCCAGGAACAGGCCATGGCGTCCTTGACCGACCCCCAACTTCGCGCAAAAACCGACGAATTCCGAACCCGCCTGGCCTCCGGTGCCAGCCTCGACGACATCCAGGTCGAAGCCTTTGCGGTGGCTCGCGAAGCCGCCCGAAGAGCCACGGGACTCACCGCCAACGATAAGCAATTGCTGGGCGCAGCCTTCGCTCATCAAGGCTGCATCGTGGAGATGAAGACCGGCGAGGGCAAAACCCTCATGGAGGCCATGCCGGCCTACCTGCACGCCCTTAGCGGCAAAGGGGTGCACATTATCACGGCCAACGACTACCTGGCCCAGCGCGACCAGAGCACAATGAATCCAATTTTCGAAAAACTGGGGCTGACCACCAGCGTGGTCTCCCGGGCCCTCCCCGAGGATCAGCGCAAGGCCGCCAATCAGGCCGATATCGCCTACGGGACCGCCTCCGAATTTGGCTTTCAATATTTGACCGATCATTTGACCACTGACCCCAACGCCCGCGTCAGCCGCGACCTCTCACAGGTGTTTGCGCTGGTCGACGAAGCAGACAAGGTCTTGCTCGACGAGGCCAGCACCCCCCTAATCATCTCGCAAAATGTGGCCGAAGACCCCAAGCCTACGCGCGTAATGGCCACCGTGGTCAAGCACCTGAAGGAAGGGGTCGACTTTCAAACGGACTTGAAAACTCGCCAGGCCTGGCTCACCGAACCCGGCCTGGAGCGGGTGGAAAAAATCCTGGGTGTGGGCGATCTCTACAGCGCCAAGAACGAAGAATTGGTGGCCTACCTGCACACTGCCGTGCAGGCCCGAGCCCTTTATCAAAATGGAGTTCACTACCTCAATAGCAACCACGAGATTGTTCTGATCGACGAATTCACCGGTCGACCCAAGCCTGGTCACCGTTTCTCCGAAGGCCTTCATCAGGCCATCGAGGCCGCCGAGGGACTGGTCCCGGGCGACGCCATGCTGACCATGGCCTCGATTACCTATCCCAACTGCCTGAGAATGTACGGCAAATTGGCTGGAATGACAGGCACCGGCCAGTCCTCCGAGCACGAGTTTCAGCAGGTCTATGGTCTCAATGTGCAGCCCGTGCCCACCCATCGCCCGGTGGTGCGCAAAGACCTGGATGACGTCATGTTTGCCAGCGCCAAAGGGCGGGACACCGCTCTGGCTGACCACGTGGCCCAACTCCACCAGCAGGGACGCCCGGTCCTGTTGGGCACGCGCTCCATCGAGCGCTCCGAAGATTTCTCACGCCTGCTCCAAGAGCGGGGTATCCCTCACCAAGTCCTCAACGCCAAAAACCTGGAGGCCGAGGCCGACATTATCGCCCAGGCCGGCCGCCTCGGCGCCGTGACGGTGGCCACCAATATGGCCGGTCGCGGCACCGATATCAAGTTGGGCGGTGATCCGGCCCTGCTCGGTGGCAACCCGGAAGCGCAACAGCAGTGCGCCAACGAAAAGGCCCGAGTAATCGCGCTGGGTGGCCTGGCCGTGTTGGGCAGCGAGCGCCATGAAGCCCGCCGTATCGACGAGCAACTGGCCGGTCGGGCCGGTCGTCAGGGCGACCCGGGCAGCAGTCAGTTCTGGTTGAGCCAGCAAGACGAACTCTTTCAGCTCCATGTCGAAAAGGCGGCCCTGGCCAAACTCGAACCACCCCAACTGGTGCGTCAGGCGCAGTTGCACGCCGACGAAAAAAGCCTGGAGATGCGCGAGTTCTCGCTCAAATACGACCGCGTGGTCAACAAACAACGCAGCCTGGTCTACGAAGCACGCGATGCCGTGCTTGACGGTTCTGACGTCCAGGAGAATTTGGGAGACTTCGTTACCCGCATTTGTGGCAGCTTCGAAACTCGCAGCAGCGACCTCGACCAGCAACGCCTCGTGCAAGACGCCAACTACCTGCTGGGCGATCCGCAACCACGGGTGGCGCTGCCCGCCAAGGGGCGCAGCGCCTGGCTAAAATCCGCCCTGGAAAAGGAACTGGCCGCTCAGAGTGAGCGTATGGGCCCGGCCCTGCCAGGCATTCTGGCCGCCGTCTACCTGCGCTCCTTAGACCGCGAATGGATGGAACAGATCAGCGAACTTGACGGCCTGCGCGAAGGCAATGCCTGGGAGGCCAGCCAGGAAGAAAACCCCGTCCAATACTATGAAAAGAAGGCCCACGAAGCCTTCAACGAAATGCTCGACCGGGTCGCCGCCCGCACCGTCCACGGCCTGCTGGCGGCCCGCCCCATGCAGCCCGCTCCCCCACCGCCGTCTTTATCTAGTGAAGACAGAAAGGGGCCAGATTTCTTGGGTAGCTCTTGAACCCCGCATAGTTCTGTCCACCCGACGAAGTTAACTCCCACCGCCGTTCCGCCCCTACTTGTTTTCAAGGGTAGTGTGTGGCCTCAGGCCAGTTCCATCAGGGAATTGCCAAAAGAGTGGCAACTTTTGCCAGTCTTATGGCAATTCGACTGACGCCGCTCAAAACGTTAGGCGCGCTCGAAGGTGGCGGCTTCCATCCATTCTTTTTTGCCCTGGGTGCCCTGGATGCGGTGTTCTACCTTCCAGCCATCCTTATACTTGGTGGTGGTTAGATGAAGGACCATGTCGCGGTTGTCCAAGTAGGCCACCTGGGTGCCTGCGCCCGGCTCAACCAGTTCCACTCGCAAGGCGCCGACTGAACCGCCCGAGTAGTAGTTGCTGACGCTCCACTGGTCGCCCATTAACTCCTTCAGGCTGGCTTCGACTTCCTTTTGGTTGGCGCATGCCAATTGGGCGGTGGCGAAGGCCTTTAGGCGACGATCTTCGACGTCCTCGATAAACCCCGGCGAGGTAAAGCGGTCGGCGATTTCGGGTTCGACTCTGCCGTCGCCCACCACCCGAAAGCGGAATCCCGTGTTGAGGTCTTCAAACGTCTTGGCCGTATTGACTCCGACTTGGGCTACACTTCCGAACATTGCTATATTCCTCCAGGCGTTGCTACAAGCTCAGCATAGGCCAAGGCTGGTTTGTAAAGCGTGAAAACACCGTGACGGGTTGAGTCACGGTGTTGCCGGAGTGTAAAGAACGCGCGCATCAGTCGACGAAGGTGACGCGTTCGACCATCAAGCCCGATGCCCCCCACATGGGAGTTTTGCGTTGGGAGAACGGTGGAGTTTGGAAATCGCCTACCCGTGGCGGCTCGACCCAATAGCAATGCCAGACCCGAGCCTGGTCAGGCTTTCGCATTCCGTTCCGAGAACAGCGATTATTGAGCCAGGTCCTGGTCGAGCGAGGGCAAACAAGGTTGCCTTGGGGGTGGTGAGCGGGGGCTCGTGGGACAGAGACCGATCGCTAGATTCCTTTGGGTTTCGCAGTCTCATCTTGTAAGCATTTGCAGGCCACCAGGGAGGGTTGGTCCCAGAATCCTAGCGTATTGCAGCGCCTGGACGATCTGCGACGAAACAAAGAGGTCGGAGGACCCAACGACTCGCTCGGCGTTCATCGAGCTTATGCCTTGTTGGACCAAGGCGAGACCTTGCCCGTGGCCTATCAATCCTGCATGTCGAGCACATAGACCGAAAAGGACAAGTTGGAACCTTACCGACTCTCCTGGTCAACTGATTGCAAGCACGGCAAAGTTAACTTTAGAAATAAGTTCAGCATTACCCAGTTCACCTTTTTCCGACAAGGTCGGCCTATACTCGGCCGCATGCAACACATTCTTCAAAACACATTCAAACTCAACCACTTTCGGCCCGGGCAGGAAGTGGTGATCCAGCGACTCCTGGCAGGGCAATCTGCACTGGCCATCTTTCCCACCGGCGGAGGTAAAAGTCTCTGCTATCAACTTCCATCCCTGATTTTTGACGGCCTGACCCTGGTCATCTCCCCACTCATTGCCCTGATGAAAGATCAGATAGACGCCCTGCACCGGAAGGGCATTCCTGCGAGTCGTCTCGACTCTACCCTGAATCCCGCCCAAACCCGGGCGGTTTACTCCGACTTGAGGGCCGGGCGTGTGCGGTTGCTTTATATCGCTCCCGAACGACTGGCCAACGAGCGATTTCTGGAGGCTCTGCGCGGACTCAAACTCTGTTTACTGGCTGTGGATGAGGCCCACTGCATCAGCGAGTGGGGTCACAATTTTCGCCCCGAATACTTGAAACTGGCCGGGCTTGCAAAAATTCTCCAATTCCCTCGCGTCCTGGCCCTAACCGCTACGGCAACCCCTCTCGTATCAGAAGGCATTGCCGCTGCCTTTGAAATCCCGCCCGAAGGGGTGGTCCGGAGTGGATTTCACCGCCCGAACCTGCATCTGGAGATGCGGCCAGGACCGGCCTCAACTCGCAACGACCGATTGCTAGCGGCCCTGGTGCCCGGCCCCAATATCGTCTACGTCACCTTGCAGCGCACTGCCGAAGAAGTCTCTGCTTTCTTGCAAAAGAAGGGCTATCCAGCGGCCGCCTACCACGCCGGGCTGGAACCCGACGTGAGGAGCAAGATTCAAGAGGAGTTCATGGCCAGTCAGAACGGGGTGGTCGTGGCCACCGTTGCCTTTGGCATGGGGGTGGACAAGGCCGACATTCGCTCCGTCATTCACTACAATTTGCCCAAGAACATCGAGGGCTACGCTCAGGAGATCGGGCGGGCTGGCCGAGACGGTTTGACTTCGCGCTGTACCCTTCTGGCTGCCCCAGAAGACGCGCTGGCTCTGGAAAATTTTACTCTGGGCGACACGCCAACACTCGAAGCTCTGGGGGGTATGCTTGAAGAGATCCTGCAGGGTCCCGCTGAGTTTGATGTGTCCGTTTACACGCTTGCCCGTGAGCATGACATGCGCAACCTGGTGGTGGACACAACGTTGACTTACTTAGAGTTGGACGGTGTGTTGCAGGGCACCGGCCCCTTTTACAGTGAATACAAAATTGATTGGCAAACGCCTCCAGACAGAATCCTGACGCTCTTTGATGAACGGCGTGCCCAATTCCTGGCCATGCTTTTCGCCTGCGGACGAAGGGGCCCTAAATGGACGCGGCTGGATCCCCAGCAAATCTCGGTCCGTCTGGCAGAGTCCAGGGATAGAATTATCCGCGCTCTCACCTATCTTGAAGAGCAGGGGCACATCCATTTGCAGACCAGTGGCTCGCGTAAGGCATATCGCCGTCTGATCCACCAACCCGACCTCAAATCCATTCTCCATTCCTTGATGGAGCGTTTTCGAGTGCGGGAGCAGCGCGATTTGGAACGGCTTCAAGAAATGATCCAACTGACTCGGCACCAAGGCTGCACGGCCCGCGCCTTGTTGACCTACTTCGGGCAGACTTTAGAACAAACTTGCGGGGTCTGCGGATCCTGCCAGCATCGGCCTCCCGATCAACTGCCCGCGCCCCAAGTCAGGGTGAGCGATGCTCACCGGCGCCGGGTCGAGAGAATTCGCGCGCTTGCCCATCCCGCTCTGAGTAACCCTCGCCAACTGGCTCGATTTCTTTGCGGCCTGTCCTCCCCGGCGGCTACATCGGCCCGATTGGGTAAAAATGCCAATTTCGGGTCTATGGCGGAACTTCCGTTCGAGTACGTTCTTACGCTGGTGTCTCTCAGTGCCGATAGCTACCCAAGCCCGGCGGATCAGATTGCCAGTTAGGTGAGCGCCACTGGAGCGGGTTTCGGTTAACAATTGGCGAAGGATTGGGCTATGGCAGTCCTCATGGAAGATACTTCGCTCGAGGCCGAGCGCTTTCTCGTCAGGCAATGGTTGAACTCCACCCCACAGAAAGTTCGCCAGCAATTGGCCGGGGCCTGGACTTGCGGCTGCAAGCTGGCGGGACGGGAGGTCACTGTTTTGGATCCACTGGGGGTTACTCAGAAAATTCTAGATGCGCTGACGGCCTTGGAAATTCCCTATTTGGTGGGCGGTTCGGTAGCCAGCAGCCTTTATGGTGAGCCTCGTTATACCCAGGATACGGATATTGAAGTGTGGCCTGCTCCGGCTCAGTTGGAAGAGCTACTGGTCGTGATCGAGTCGGAATTTTATGTATCCAAAGAGGCGGCTTTAGAGGCTCTCAGGCGTCGATCCAGCTTTAACCTGATCCATTTTGAGAGCCAGTATAAAATCGACCTGTTCGTAAGCAAAAATCGACCTTTTGATCGTTGCAGAGCAAAGCGTCGACGGATTCCCGACGGTTTCCCCGCAAATTTTTGGGTTTCTTCCCCCGATGACATGGTACTGATCAAGCTCGAATGGTATCGGAGCGGGCGGCAGCTTTCCGACCGCCAATGGCGAGACGTTCTGGCGATCTTGGCCACTCAAGGGAGCCGCCTGGACTTTGAATACCTGCGACACTGGGCGGCGGAACTACAGGTTGGAGACCTGCTAGAAAGTGCGATCCAGCAGACTGAGCCGCTTGGCTAGCTGAGTTTGGGCGCGCAGGCCCTCTGAAACAACGAAATTCCTATGGGGGTGCGCGTCCAGTTGGGGGACTGGGTGCATCATGCCGAGAATGCGGCCGGGGGCATCGCACAGGGCGGCGGCGCCGCCCGGGGCTGCCGGTTTCGGTGGACGCCCCCAAGTCGTCCGCATGGCCCAACGGCGTGCAGGTGTCAGGCGGGGTTCCCAGCAGGCGGCCTTCGCCATGACGCACGGCAACTCCATGTGCCTCATGGCAAATCGGGGTTGACGGCCAGGCTGCGGCATGGCTGACTGGCAGGTGCCAGCGCATTTTGCGGCATGACCAGGCTGCGGCCTGGCTGGCAGGGGCTAGCCAGCCGGGCCCTGCTTGGGGTATCCAGAACCGACTTCAACTCGCCCCCCCTTAACGCTTGCTTTGTGGGGTTTACAGTCGCTTGTTAAACCTGCTGGGCAAGCTTCAGCCCCGAGTTAAGGGCCCCCGTGCGAATGGACCTTCTCGCGCTTTTCAAAAATCCAGCCGCGCGTGTAGAAAAACCAGAGTTCCACCGCGGCGATCAGAGCCATGACCAGCAGGCAGATGGGATAGCCGTAGTGGGCATTGAGTTCGGGCATGTTCAGGGGCGATTTTTCCGTATTGAAATTCATTCCATAGACGCCGGCAATGAAGGTGAGGGGCACAAAAATCGTGGTGATCATGGTCAAAACTTTCATGACCTCGTTCATTTTGTTGCTCAGACTGCTCAAGTAGATGTCCATTAAGCTTGAGCCCAGTTCTCGATAGGTCTCCACCAGGTCTACCACCTGGATGCAATGGTCGTAGCAGTCCCTCAAAAACACGCGAGTTTCGGGAGTGATGACCGGAGTTTCCTCGCGCAGCAGCGGGTTAATGGCTTCGCGCAGGGGCCACACAGCCCGCCGAATCAAAAGCAGGTCGCGCTTAATATCGTGGATGCCACGCACCACCTCCTTACAGGGTTGCAACAAAACCTCGTTTTCCAACGTTTCCAGACGTTCACCCAGGTGTTCCAGAAAGGGGAAATAGCCGTCCACCACCGCGTCTATCACACTGTAGGCCAAAAAATCGGCCGAACCGGATCGCAAACGAGTGGAGACCTTGCGCAGCCTCTCGCGGATCGACTCCAGGCAGTCTCCCGGAATCCCCTCTTGAAAAGTCAGCAAGAAATTTTTACCAACGAAAAGACTGAGTTGCTCGGTATCCACCCGGCCTTCGTGCGTGTAGAGCATGCGCAGCGTAATAAACAGGTAACCGTCGTAGATATCCACCTTGGGACGCTGATTGACCTGGACCACATCTTCCAGGGCCAGCTTATGCAAGTTGAAGATTCTCCCAATATCGCTGATCAGGCCGGCGTCGCCCAGTCCGTCCACGTTCACCCAAAGCACGTGATACTTGTCTTTGTGGTGCTGCAACCACTGGATGTTCTCCAGCCGCTTCTCGACCAGTTCCTCGCTGTCGAAGGCAAATACGTCCATCACCGGCGGGGGTGCGCCGGGATCGACGGTGACCGTGCCAGCCGCAGTCCACACGTGCGTATTGGTTTTGCGGGCCTTTTTGCTGCGACTCACTCGGGCAGATTCGCGGACTGGCCACAGACCCCTACAGGTTGCCGTCACTGCCACGCCGAATCTGGATGCGGTGGGGGACAACCATAGCACACTTCGACGTATCTGGGAACGCGTAAAACCCCGCCCGCCTTTGCCTACGCGCAAGGACGTGGCCGTGGCCTTACAACTCATGGCTATCATGCTGGAGGCCGGCGTCCCCATGGCCGAGGCTTTCAATGCCGT
The DNA here is from genome assembly GCA_018780265.1 of bacterium. GTDB lineage: Bacteria > Vulcanimicrobiota > Xenobia > Xenobiales > JADMJV01 > JADMJV01. Next base: position 13,497 of record JADMJV010000097.1, on the reverse strand, counting down.
TCGTAATCAAACGCCTGACCCTGTCTTTGACAAAATTCTTGAGGACATCGAATACAAAGTCACCCGAGTTGGCTGGAAATTTTCCCAGACCCTCACTCAGTATCCCGAAGTCTTTCCCCCCTACTGCGTGCTCTTCATTCAGGCAGGTGAAGCCACCGGCGATCTGGCCGCCCGCCTGCGCCGGGCCGGCCAACTGATGGAGCGCAACGACAATCTCACCAAGCAGATCAAATCCGCCTTAACCGCGCCCGCCCTGACGGTGACGGTGGCCTGCATCATTCTTTACCTGTGCGTAAAGTTCGTCATGCCCAAATTCATCGACATGTACAGCGGCATGAATGTGGAACTGCCAGAGATCACCAAGATCGTCATCGGGGTGGTCAATATCGGCAATCACTGGGCTTTTTTGCTGTCCATGTTTTTGCTTATCGTCACCATTCGGCGCAACTGGACCGAAATCCAGGAGCGCATGTTCACCCGCCTGCTCCACCTGCAGCCCTTTCGCCGCTGGATAGGCAACGTGTTGGGGGCGCAGTTCTGCGACGTCCTCGGCTCGCTTATCAAAGAAGGGGTATCGCTGGTAAAAGCCATCCAGATGATGGCTGCCACCGCTCCTTTCCGGGCCCATCGAGAATGCCTAAAAAAAGTCCACGCGGCCCTGCTCGAGGAAGGCGACTTTGCCGAAAGCATGCTGATTGTCGACTACTTTCCCGCCATGGTCACCACGGTGGCCAGCGTGGGGCAAGAAATAGGCGCCCTGGAGACTCTGCTTTCCTCACTGACCAGGATTCTCGAGCAAGAAGTTGATCTCACCATCACTGCCATCGTGGCCCTGCTCGAACCCGTCATGATCTGCGGACTGGGGCTGTTGACCGCGTTCTTCTTTGTGGGCCTGTTTTTACCGGTATACGGAATGCTGAACAACATTGGCGCTTGAGCAATCGTTTGCTATACTGGTACAGCTATGCGAAAGTTCCGGGGGCTCAGTTTGGTCGAATTAGTGTTAGCCTTAGGTCTGATTTTCGTCAGTTCTGGCGGAGTCATGTCGGTGGTGGTAGCTGGCGTCAGCTGGCCCAAACGAAACCAGTTCGCCACCGTGCGTGACAGCCTGGCCAAGGGAAAACTCGACGAAATCATGGTCAACTCCGCGCCACCCGTACCCGCCCCGGTCTACGCTCCAGTAACCGGGGCCCCAGACTATGACATGAAAATCAACGCCACCCCCACCACCTACGACCCGCTCTCTCAGGTGGTCGAAGTGAGCGTGCGTGGACCCCGCCCGCAGTTGGTAACTTGCACCATCCGAGGACTCTTCGTTCCCAGCGACGGTGCCGTGGCCTTTGAGCAATATGGCTGTAGCTCGTGCCACGCTCTCGGAGCCAACACCCCCGTCCCGGGTTCTCCCAACCTGGGGTTGGCCAGCCTCACAGCCGCCAAGGATGCCGAAAATTCCCTTTATAGCACCAGTCTCACGGTGAGCGCTTACATTGACGAGTCGATTCGCCAACCCGACAAATTTACCACCGGCAATCCCGTGGTGATGACCAGCTACCCGGACATTATGAGCATGCCCCAAGAAGACCTGAGCGCCCTGCGCACTTACCTGATGTCTATTCCTTAAATTCCGTGGACGTGGTGACTCGGTGGCGCAGCCGGGGGAGCCGGGAAACCAGGCAAAGGAGCCGTCACATCGGCTCTCCAGCGCGATTTCAGGAAATTGACCAGGTCCCACACCTGCTCCGGCTTCAACACCTTTTCATAGTTGCCCATGGCCGTGCGGGGGATTCCGTAGCGAATGGTGCGATAGATGGCCTGGTCCGTCGAGCCATAGCGGTAATTGGAGGCCAGTGACAGGTCGCGCGACCGCCGCGCGACGTGGTTGCCGCCCATGGACTGCGGGCCCTTCAAGTCGGTGCCGTGGCACATCACGCAGGTGGCCAGGTAAAGATTGTAGCCTCGCGCCAGACCGTCCGAATTGCCCGAACTGGGGTTGATCGCCGAGACGCTGGCGCGATATCCCGGCATACGGGCCAAGCCGGCACGAATAGGTGGTTCCGGTTGTCCTGAGTCGGCCCCCACCGGGGCCTTTCCAGGAGTTGCCGAAGCAACTGGAGTCGTGACCACAGTCCCCCCTCCGGTTCCACCCGATGTGCCCCCCGGACCGCCCACCGGCCCTCGCACCGTCCCGGGGGAAAAATCGCTGGCGAGTGGAGTGGTATCCTCCGACCGTGGCGAGCCCTTGGGGTAGGGTGGCGGCGTTTCTGCGCAGCCGGCCAAAACCACCAGGGCCAGCAAAACCCGCACAGTCAAATTGGACATAGCCGCAAAATTCGTGATCTACCCCGGGTACCCTGGCCTGACAAACAGGTTTTCCCGGTCCACACAAGAAATCAGCCACAATGCAGACGGGGGCGTCTTGAAATCCAGAAACGAGCGGGCCGTGGCCCTCATGCTGGCTATTTTCTTGACCAGCTTCCTGTTTATTCTGGGGCTCACCATGCTCATCTTCATTGATCGCGATACTCGCGCCGGTCTTAATTTGCAGCGTTCCCAGCAGGCCCAGGCGGCAGCCCAATCCGGTATGTTCTTCGCGCGCAAACTTCTCATGCGAGACGTCTTCTACGGCACCACCACGCTGACCGCCGCTCCAGTCGATTTTTACGCGCTGGACCCGGCCGGCCTGGAAGGATTTCAACTCTGGAAGGACGCCATCGGCGATGTGCACTCGTTGGGAATGGTGCGGGACGCCAGCGGGACGATTCTCATGCGCCGCGAACTGGCTTCGCCCTCCAATCCCGAATCACTCCTGATGGAAAACAGTTGGGACGTAGATCTGTGAAGCGTCACCGCATCGCCCTGTCACTGCTGGAAGTGTTGTTTGTCACTTCGCTGTTAGGCCTGTTTATGACCATGGTGAGCCGGGCCCTGGTGCTGGGCTACCGAGCCCACGTAGTCACTCTGGAAAAAACCTTCCACTACCGCGAAGCCACCGTGGTCATTTCCCGCATACTGCGCGAAGTATCCACCTGCAACGACTGGATTGCTCCGCCCCTGGGCGGCGCGCCCGCCAGCAACATGGACTTATGGCGCAACAATAAGAACAGCGCCACAACGCCACCGCCCAGCGGAGTGCATGTCCAGTATTACCACGATGCCCCCAGCCGCGAATTACGCCTGGTCGACCCCTTGCGTGCCTCCGGCTACCGCGTGGTGGCCCGCCAGGTGGAAAAATTCACTGTCGAAGCCCAGACACCCAATGTCATCAAGATCAGCGTGCTGATCTATGGTAACAACGTCCCCATCACGGTCACCGGTCAGGCCAACCAGACCTAGCATTTACATCGTGTTCACCCCAGTCTGACGGTCCAGGCCCATAATAAGTTCAATGAAGATCCAGAGTCAGCTCCCCCCGGCCCCTCCCAGACTTCGCTCCGCCGCTCCCAACGCACCCGCTCCTCAGGATTATTACGTGCAAAAATCACGCGACACCGACCCGGCAGTCGCATCTGGGCCGCATGCACCCCATCCTCCCGCCCGGGCCGTGGCCGTCGGTCAGCGCCAAGTAGCCTTTCAGGCCGCCCAAAACGGCGCCCCTCTTTTTGGCATCGGAGGCCTGATCTTTCCCGACAGCCACGGCAAAATCGAGCACCTGGCCCTGCAAATGGGCAATGTAGAGTTTGACAAACCCCTCCCCCAAGAAACCCACGATGGACTGCTGAACGTGTGGGACAAACTCATGCACACGATGAGCCCGGAAACCCATTTCACCATTGTTTGCGCCGATGCCAAGGGGGAAGAGTCGGTCAATCACATGGTCGAAGAAGGCCGTATCGACCCGGAACGGGTGACGGTGGTCGGGGCCCACAGTGAAAAGGGCATGTCTATTTGGATTCGCGACTCCATGCTGCCCGTCCGCAACGATCAGAGCGCCAGCAAACTACTGATTCAAGACCGCACCTACTGGCCCGGTCCCGAAGACAACCAGATCTCTCCCCTGCTTCAGGCCGCCCACCCCGAAATCACTGCCCAGAACCATCCGGCCCTACGTATCGATGGCGGCAACGTGCTCAGCAATCAGAAGCAGACGGTTGTAGGCAGCGACTCCATTCGCCACACCCGCGAGCGCCTGCAAGAACTGGCCCAAGACCCAGAAAAGCTGATCCAAATCGAAGAATTTTACCGTCAGGCCAGCGGCCAGGAGCCAGGCCAGTCCATGTGGGAAGATCTGCCCCGACTGGTTTTCGAAAGCGAATTTCAACGCCCCGTTCTAATAGTGGCCCGGGATCGCCAGCAACCTGCCTTTCACATTGATATGACTTTGACGCCAATCGGCGACAGCAAGTTTCTAGTGGGAGACCCGAGTCTGGCCATCGAGGCCCTCCATCAGTTGACTCCCGAAGAGCGGGCCGAGACCAATCGCACGATGTCCCTGCAGGCCGGCATCACAAGCGGCGAGGATCTGATCGAGAAGCTGATTGCGGCCAATAGTTCCCCCGAAAAACAGGCCGACTACGACGCCACCGCACGCGAATTGGCCGAGTCCGGTTACGAAATTCAAAGAATCCCGGCCCTGATGGGCTTGCGTACCACATGGTCGGTGCCCTACCTGACCTATAACAACTGCATGATGGAAAACTACTCGGACCAGAACGGAGAGACCGTCAAAAAGGTATATCTGCCTCAGTATGGTTGTGCGGCGCTAGACAAACTGGCCGAGTCCATCTATCAGCAGAACGGCTTTGAGGTCATCCCCCTGGAAATGGGCGCCATCTCCAAGCTGGAAGGCGCCATCCGCTGCAGCTCCTACGCCATCAAGCGCCAGTTTTAGAAGGCCGGGAAGAGAATTTCCGGGCCTGCGTCGAAGACTCTGTCAGCTCATTGCAACGGAGGATGTCACCTGTGAAAAAGTTGGTCGCGATTGCACTTGGCTTGGCCCTGCTGGCCACGCCGTTGCTGGCCGACGACGACGAGCAGGCCGTCACCAAAGGCTGGTCCGTCTACGTCAATGGGGTCCGCAGTGGGGCCAACTCGATAACGGTATCCGGCCAGGAATGGTTCGATGCCCAGCAACTCATCTCGGCGCTTGGCATGAAAATGCAGGCCTCCGCCCAGGGTGTCTTTATCAACGGCCAGGCCTTGCAGCCGGTTCTGGCCGTTGGCCAGGCGGTCTTCACCACTCCCGAAGCTGTGGCCCGGGTCACCGGCGCCACCGTCGAGCGCGATCCCGTGCGCACCAGTTTATTTTTCCAACTGGCCAACAACAATCCGGCCGGGATCCCCTACTACAGCGCCGACTACATCACGCCTGCCGAAGAATACAAGCGGCAGCGTCGGGCCGACCTGAGTATGTCCCCTGGCGACGTAATGCTCGAGGACTGGGACGAGAAAATGGCCGCCGAGTGGAAGCTCAAACACCCGCATACGCCCTATGTGCCGCGAGCGCCAGACTACAAGCAGCTTCCTTTTGACAGCACCCGCGAAATGCCCCGCTTAATGACCCAGGAAGAACTGGAAAAAGGCGTCACTCTAAAGGGGGCCAAACCGGTAGCCCAGCCTACCGGCTACCTGACGCGCGTGGCCGACAACGGAGTCTTCAAAGTCACCCTCAGCGATGTCAAGCTGGCCGAAGCCCTCAAGGGCATGAAACCGCCTTTGTTACCCCAGCCGGGCAACAAATTCTTGGTGGTCAACCTGCGTCTGGAAAACGTCAGCAAAACGAGGCAGAGGGCAGGCTGGTTTAACGTGCGCGACCAGAATGGCACTCCCTACCCGGCCAACACCTTCTACTCGCAATTCTCTCAAGGCGAGATGCAGACCCGCGAGACCACCAATGGCTACCTGATCTTCGAAATCCCCATGGCCGCTCAGCCCGTCGCTCTGGAAGCGCTGGTCTCACCCGCTCTCAGCCTCAGCCTTATCTACCGCTGATCGGAGCCCGCCAAGGCCAGGCGGGGTTGAGTGCAGAAGGGGTAGGCATGAACCGGCCTCTTTTTCTTTTGCTTCTGCTTTTCGTCTCCACTCTAGCTCTGGCCCAGGCCGCCTGCGAGTTCTGCAAAGGCGGCCTGGAGGTCACTACCATTCGCTACCGCGATGGGCAACCCCATCCCGTCTGCTCCAAGTGCCGCACCACCCTGCCAGCCTGTGCCCTGTGCGACAACCCCTCGCCCGGCAAAGCCTACCGCGATGGGCGCCACATCTGTCCCGTGTGTCGAAAAGTGGGCATGTTTGACAAAGGCCGCGTGGCCGCGCTGGCCACGCAGGTGGTCGCCTTCATGCAGCAGCAATTGGGACCCGAGGCCAAAAGTCTGCCCCCCATCCAACTGGTGGATCTGGACGAAATGCAGACCAAGTTTAACGAAAGCGGTCGCAGCGTCGATGTGGTAGCCTTTTATCGCCCCTACAATCCCGAGATGGTCTACCTCTTAAGCGGCGAAACCGAAATTGAAAGCGGCTCACATCTGGCCCACGAGTTGACCCATGCCTACGAAAGCCGGGCCTGTCCCCAACAGGACCGAGCCCTGACCGAGGGCTTTGCCTGCTGGGTCCAATACCACTATCTGCTGTCCAAAGGCGCCACGGCCGAAGCCGAACGCATCACCCGCCATCAAGACCCTGATTACGGCCCCTCTCTGGTCAAATTGCTCAAACGTTCTCAGAGTCTGGGACGCGACAAATTTCTGCAAGCCGTAAAGAAAGCACGCAAAGTGGAAGACGTCTAAATGTGGGACTGTCACTGCCATCTGGCCGACTCGGCCTGGGACAATCTCCCGGAGCGCCTGGATCAGGCCCGTCGCCAGGGCATTCACGGCTGGTTGAGTTGCGCCACCGACATCGACAGTTGGGAGCGCCAAAAGCAGGTAGCCCAACTGCCGGGAGTGCTGATCGCCCAGGGACTGCACCCCTGGTGGGCCCATTCAGGCAACCCGCAGAGCATAGCCAAACTGAGCGCCGCCCTGCCCGGAGCAGTGGCGATGGGGGAATGCGGATTGGACTTCTACCGGGCCCCCGACGAGCAATCTCGCCAGCAGCAAACCCAGCTACTGCGCCAACAGTTGGTTTTGGCTCGGCAGTGGGGCTTGCCCGTGGTGCTCCACTGCGTGCGTGCCCACAGCGCTTTGCTCCACGAGTTAGAGGCCTATCCAGAACTAGGCGTGATGGTCCACGGTTTTCTGGGCAGCATCCAAGAAGCCCGGCAGTGGCTACGCCGGGGAGCCTACCTGTCGTTGGGACCGCACGCGTTGTCGCGGGCTGATCTCATGAAGCACCTGCCGCTGGACCGGGTACTGGTGGAAAGCGATGCCCCTTCGCGTGGGAGTTCCTTGTTAGACGTGCTGGCCGTGGCGCGGGCCTGGAAACAGCATCAACCTTTACAAGACGACCATTTTGAGGCTAATCTATGCCGATTTCTGGGCATACCTCAGAAAGACTTAGGCAGGAGGGCGCCATGACACTGACCACCGACACCGACCTGGAAATCGAAGACAACTACCGACTGCATCGCCGCTTTGACCGCATCGGACGACTGGTGGGCGACGACAAAATGGCTCTCCTGCTTCGTGCCAAGGTCATGGTCATCGGTCTGGGTGGGGTCGGTTCGCTGGCGGCCGAGGCACTCTGTCGCTCTGGCATCGGCCAGTTGTGGCTGGTGGACTTCGACAAAGTCTGCATCACCAACAGCAACCGCCAGTCGCAGGCCATGCAGGGAACCATTGGCAAATTCAAGGCAGATGTACTCGCCGAACGCCTTCAAAAAATCAATCCGCAGGCCCAGGTAGAAGCCATTCGCCACTTTTACAACGAGCGCACCTCGGAGCAACTACTCTCCCACCAACCGGACTACGTCGTCGATTGCATCGACAACATCACGGCCAAATGCCACCTGCTCAACGCCTGCCGCCAGGGCGGCCTGGCGGTCGTCTGCTCCACGGGGGCCTCTGGTCGCATCGACCCCACCCAGATCAAGGTCGCCGACCTGGCCGAAACCCGCATCGACCCGCTGGCCTCAGCGGTCCGCAAAATTCTGCGCAGCAAATACGCCTTTCCGACCAAGGGAAAATTCAACATTCCAGCAGTATTCTCCACCGAGCACACCGCCGAACCTCACGAGTTGCACTACGACGAGGGCAAAGGCTTCCGCTGCGTGTGCCCGGGAGGCAAGAACGACTTTCATTCTTGCGAAGATCGCTCGATGATCTACGGTACCGCCGGCTTCGTTACAGGCACCTTTGGCAACGTGTGCGCCAGCCTGGTGGTACGACAGATTGTCACATCCTGAGAAGGCCCTGCACAACCGCCCAAAAGGCGAGCATTAGAGACACACTTCTCTCTGCGGCACCGACCAAGGTGTTTCCGTCGCATTCCAATCTTGCGATTGGCGGTCCTACGCGCGGCGTTCGAGCAGGTCGTTAGCCAGTTGATGAGCGCTGCCGCCATAGTCAGCGGCGAACTGAATGCCCACCCCCCAACTGAAAGCCGAGCCCAAGGCGCCTAAGGCGCCTGCGGCCCCCGCCACCGGGCCCAGCATCAGCAGGGCGCCGGCCATTTTGATTCTGACACTATCGCTCGTTTGGGCCAGTAAGCCCAGGCCCACGCTGATAAGTCCCAAGGAGGCGCCGATGGAACTGATGCCCACCGCCGTCAGTCCACCCAAGGCCAGTCCACCCAAAATCATGCCCGTTTTGAAAGCACCGTGTTGGAATTTCTGGCCCCATCCCGGCCTGTTGCCCTGGTGGTTGTCGAAGTCGCCTGGCTTGGACAGGCCTCCACCCAATTCCACCTGATCCTGCAGGGGAGGCGTCGACTGTGAGGCGGTTGGCGGCCGGGTCAAGGAAGGGACAGGACTGCCGGGTCTGTAGTGAGAGGAGGAAATCTGCATGGCTAAGCATTCCTTGTTGCCCACCCCAACACCTTCGGGCCCCGATCCCGTCGCGCGACTGCAAAAGCCTACTTCACTCGCCGGCCCAGGCTATGACAGAATCTGTCTCACAAGAGCAGAAAGTGGCTGCGGGCGGTACGAAGCAGGCGCAGTAAGCCTGCGAGATTTTCGCCAAATCCAGGGAACGATTGTTCCCCTTTTGCCTCCGCCAGAAGCAATCTGGCAATTGGCCTGGAAGCCCACAGGCTTCACAACATTGTCGACTCGGGCAACCAGATGTCGGTCGTGTTCGGTACTTTCTCACAGAGAGCCAGTGGGAACGGTGGTAACCTGGCCTCATCGAGACGAAGAGAAGAGCCTTAGGGATGCAATACCGTCAAGGGGATGTGCTGTTGGTGAAACTTCAGGCCGGCCACAAGGACGACCGGAGGCTACTGGCTCGTTTCGAGACTGGCTTGAGGCTACCGCACCGCATCGTGGCTGAAGGAGAGGGGACCGGCCATCGCCACGAGTTGGACAAAGGGCAGTTGACCAGGATGGGGCGTCACCTAATGGTCAGCGTGCCGGACGGCGCCGTGCTGTCGCACCCGGAGCACGCGGCGCTGACTCTGCCCGCCGGAGAATACCGGGTTACTCGCCAGCGCGAGTACACTCCGGGCGGCGTAAGAGGAGTGTGGGATTGATGGCCAGGCCAATCAAGAAAGCCGGCGCCCCGACCACGATCGACGCCGCCAGCGTCAGCATTACCGATTCGGACCAGCCGATTCTGCAAGCCCTGGCCGATGAAGAGCTGGTACGCGGGTTCATCGACGGTTGGAAACGCAATGTCGCGAGCACGGCTCGTCCAACTGAATCCGACTTGAAAGAGCGGGTGAGCCGCCTCTACGAGTTGCTCGAGCTTCCCGTTCCGGAAGTGGTGGTGTGCGAGAGTCCCTATGCGTGCTGGGACGTGACGCCCGATGAGGTGTTAACTCCCATCCTTGAGTGGGCGCCGGTTGGACCGGTCATAGACAAGACCAAACAGCTTTGGGCGCGCATCGAGTCCCGCATCTGGAGGGACTGCTACCAGGCCTTGAATGCCAGCGGAAGCAACTTGCCCCACGACTTCCACATCGCTCACCTGCCCGAGGCGAACTATCACGAGACGCCCCTCGTGCGGGCTCTCTACGACCATGTTCGGGGACCCATGGAGGCGCACCACAATTGCATGCGCGCGATGTGGAGGTCGTTTATTTATCAAACTGACGAGTCCGAAAAGCACCAGATCTGGGTGAGCACCGCATGGGGTTGGGAAGCGATCTACCCTGGCCCGTTCTGCGACCTCCTTGGTGGCGGCAACGCCGACCTCATGGTTTTCGACTTCTTGGCCAGGCTCGGGCCGGCCGATTGCCACGCCATCCGGGTGTGGAGAGAGTTGGTGACGGGTGGAGTATGGGACGCCATCCTCACGGAAAACCGCGCTGTTATCTGCCGGCCCCCACTGGAAATGCACTTCGATTCGAGTGGGCAGATCCACAACGACACGGGTCCGGCCGTGCGTTGGGGCGACGGAATCGAGGATCCCTTTCTGGGCGGCATTGATTGTCTGATGGCCGACATTCTGACCCCCGAATCCATCACCATCGAACGCATAGTCAAAGAGGAGAATGTGGAGTTGCGTCGCCGCTTGATCCAACGCATCGGCTGGGAGCGCTTCACGGCGATGGCCGGCTGCAAGGTCATCGCGACCGACCGGGACCGGGAGAAAATGGAGCGCCGGCTCATCCGTCTGCGCCGGAAGGTGGACGGAGAGTGCCCCGTCTTGCTGGAAGTGACCTGCCCTTCCACTCATCGCAAGCACTATCTGCGGGTACCGCCGCACATTTCCGATTGTGAATCGGCGGTGGCCTGGTCGTTCGGCTTCGACGACCCTGCTGACTACCGGCCCCTGCTTGAGACCTGATGAGGTCGAGCAACTGGTGGGCCGAGCCCGCGCCGGTCAGCGCCTGGACGGCGACCACGATGACCGACATCCTGACCGGCAGGAGTTTCAGGCCACCTCGTTCAAATGTAACAAATTCGCTAACCTCAGGAGGCTATGTCGTGGCAGGATCGATCAACAACAGCTTTAGTGCCGGTGCGGGCCATGTCCGCTCGACCTCCCACGGCAAGGGCAAGGATGTAGCCGCCAACTTTCAGAAGGCTCTGCATTCGGCCAGTGGTATCGGTTACGAAGCCAGTGGTGACCTGGCTCAAATCGGCCTTCAGGCGGTGGCCAACCAGCACCAGGCCAGTGATGCCGAAAAACTGGTTGCCAAAGCAGTACTCCAACAGGCGGCCGACGTAGAGACCAGCCTGACCAAAGAAGGGGTAATGAGGGACTCCGGTCTAGGCTCGCGCTACTGCATGCTGACCGAAGGTCTGGGCTACCTGGCCGCCGGTGGCTGCGCCAACGGCCCCATCGGAGTAGTGCTGGCCGACCTGGGCAACCGTCAAATGGATAGCACCCGTGCCCAAAGTTTTAACACCGCTTCCGTTTGCGACGTTCGCGACAGCAACGTGGTGGGCTTCAGCATGCTCAACCAGATCGCCCAAAACGTCGATGACCCCAACATTCAGCTTATCGCGGGTCAGGCTCTGGAGCAGTTGGGCGACCGCTACAGCAAAAGCGAAAGGTCCGATCGAATCGGCGGAGACCGAGAAGTTCTCTACCAAGACTCCAACCAACTCCATCAAGCTTTCGACGCCATCAAAGTGGTGGCCGCCCTGGGCGAGCCTCACAACCCCAAATTAATGGCCATGATGGAGGGCAAGTTGCCCGAGGGCAGCGGCGGGAGTTACTCACTTGGCCGACCCGGCGGAGGCTACGCTGAATACACCAGCCCCGAGCACGGATTTGGCGTCACTCGGGCCCCGCGGCCGTTTGATCGGTAAACCAAGCCGCTCTCAAGCGCCAAGAACGTCGGGGAATTATTCTACCACTAGCGGACAATGTGAGGCCGGTCTTACGACGTGAACAACTCCGGCGGCACCTTCGTCGGACCAACCTCGCCAAGCATCGATGTGGTCAAAAGCAGCACAGGACACATGGCCAGGATCTCGAATACGTATCCCCCATGCGCGCAACGGGGCGGTGTGGGATTCTGCTGGTGTCTTTGCTTTTTATGGTGATGATGCTGGCTCTCATGTCTCTGGGGGTATTTTTCCAGGCCACCCAGGGCCTCAACGAAGGGCGCCACAACACCCGAAGCCTCCAGATCGACTACGCCTGTGTGGCCGGCCTGCAAGAGGCCCTCAGCCTGATTCGCGCCGATTTCACCTGGTCCGCCGGCTTTACCGGGCATGGGCTGCCCAGTTCCCCAGGAGTCAGTTACGCGGTCAGCGTGCTCAACAACTCCGCGGGAACCACTCCTCAAACAGCCCCGGATGGGACCGCCGTTCCGCCCGGGGGAATCTTTGTACGGTCCACGGGAAAATGCCAGGGCACCAATAACGACCGAGCCATGTCCGCTCTGGTGATCAAGCAGGGAAGTTCGCTGGATGGGCTGGTGTTTGATGGCCAGGTCGATATTCGCGACAATCCGATCTTCGACGCCTGGGATTCAACCCGAGGCGACTACAGCGCGGCCAACCGCGTACCTTTCACGCTAACCACCAACTCGGTGGCTTCGGATGACATTCGTTTCCGGGACACCGGAAAGGTGATGGGCAATATCCGGGTAGGGGTGGGGGGCAATCCCAGCAACGTGATCCGCATCGATTCCAGCGGCTCCTACACCGGAACGGCCTCAGCCGCCAGCGCCAGCGTACCCGTGCCCGCTTACACACCGCCGTTTCCGGTCGGCACGACGGACGTCAACTTGGCCGGCTCGGCTACCCAAACTCTGACCCCGGGCGCCTACCGAGACCTGCAATTGGGGGGCAATGCCTCGCTCTCGCTGGACGCGGGAGTGTATGTTTTCCGCCAGATAAACCTGAGCAACTGCTCCAAGCTGCTGGTCAACGGCCCGGTGACGGTGTTTTTGCTCGATGACCTGCACATGGACGGGTCTGCCAAGCTCAACGATTTGGGGTCGCCCGCAAACTTCAAGCTGTATTCAACCAACACTTCCTCGGCCCGCCTGGGAATGTACGGGACCAGCCGGGCCTATATGGCAGCTGCGGGTAAGCGCCTGGAACTGTCTCCTTACGACACCTCCGAGTTCTTCGGCTCCTTTGTGGGGCTCAGCATCGACACCTGGGACGATTGCCAAATTCACTATGACGTCTCCATCGGAGGAAAGGATGGCAGAGGTACTGCAGGACAGTGGGAGCTGCGGGCCATCCGCAATGAGTAAACCGCAGGGATTTTCCCTGCTGGAAGTGGTGTTAGCGGCCTTTTTGGTGAGTTGCGTGGTGGTTTCCCTCATGGGGGTCTGGCCCGCGTATGCGCGCGCTGCGGAACAGAACCGGGCCTATCTGGCGGCCAACTTCCTGGCCCGTCAGGAGATGGAATACGCCATCAACCAGGGCTACATCGCCGTCGCCAATCGCACTTCGGACGTGACGGTGCGGGCCATTCTGGCAGGGATCACGGCCGTCGTGGATTATCGTGAGCTTTCGGCTAGCCTGTTTGGAAGGGATATCCGAATCTGATATCCTCG
>JADMJV010000032.1:154354-170487 GCA_018780265.1 bacterium | reverse complement strand
CGAGGATATCAGATTCGGATATCCCTTCCAAACAGGCTAGCCGAAAGCTCACGATGCTCTGGTCGGCAAAGGCCATCGAGGCGAGCAGCAACAGCTTTTGCCATACTGGACACACTGGTATCGAATACTGGGGTCGAACACCACTGACAACCCATAAAAGCATATTGAGCTATGGATTGTCCAGGGGCCCTATTGGGGCGCTCAGCGCTGCAGCACTAAAACCCTGGTCAATGCGTTGACGGCAAAGGACTGCTCGACGGCGGGGTTCAAAATCAACTCGACGCCCTGGATGCCCAGGGCCAGCAGGCCTCTTTGCAGCAGCCGGGTTTGCAGATCCCCCCAGCTGGAGCTGGAAGGTATCTCCTCGGGAGGCAACAGGCTATCCAGGCACACCAGGCTTAACTCTGCCCCGCCGTGGCTAAACAGTTCCTCATAGAGGCCTCGGCAGGCAGGCTTAAAGGCGACCTGGGCCAGCATGTGGTTGATGATCTGATCGGTGGTAATTACGTCATGGCCGCCCCCGAAGAGTGGACCATTGCTCTCTTCATGTAATTCCACCACAAATCGGCCCTGGCGTTCCAACAGAAGTGCATATCGCAGTGCCGTTTCGGCGTCGGCGGACAGGGGATCTTGCTGCTGTCCAGCCATCAGCAGCACGCGGTCAAAATTCTGCCGGGTAATCTTCTCCAGGTCTTCGCGTTGACGCAAGCTGAACGGCAGCAGTTCGATTTCCAAATTGGAAGACGGAATAGCCCGCACAGCCGACTCCAGTTCAGGGGGAAGGGCGGCCGCAATGGTCAGATTGTAGCTCTCCTGCGTATACCGTCCCAACTCGCGCAGCAATGAGAGCAGCCCCTCATTCCAACCAACCACCAGGACGCTGGTTGGACCCACCGACCCACGCGCCTCGCAGGCCCCCAGTTGCCAGGGCGCTACACAAAGAGAGGGGCGGACTTCGATGTCCTTCAGGTTGTCGGCCAAAACGACTAACTCATCGCCTGCCTGAATCTGTCGGTCTAGAGCGAGCAAGTAGGTGCTTCCCTGGCTCAGAACTCCCAGCACGATGCCGCCTCGCAGAGTGGCCATTACCTGCCCCAGGCTCTGTCCGATCAAGCCGTCCTCCTGGCACGGACGCAGCAAGATTGACTGACCCAATGCATCGGACAGTAGTTGTCGATAGGCCTGGGAAATTCCGGGGAAACGCAGGCACTGGCAGAGCAAGCGGCCAGAAATCTCCAGGCTGGCCAGAACCTCCGTGGAAATGGAGCCCGCCAGAGAGGGAATCAGGCGTGCATTGGTGGGGTGGGAGAGATCGAGCACCACCCGTGGGCCGTTCGCGGGCAGACAACTGCGAAGGGCCACCAGCGTCTTCAATACATTTAAGTCCGAAGGACCGGCGCCCCAACGGGCCCGGGACGAGAGCACCACAATGGCGCTGGCCCTGGCGAAATCCACTCGATCCAGGCTGCTCTCCTCGGCCGGGGAACCGGTGCGGGTGATCACGCGGGTGCGTCGCTTAATCGCCGCTGGCAGGGTGCGCGGCAACACCACCTGGAGAGGGGACTCGCAGAGCACCACAACGGTGGGCAAGGGCCCCTGGGTCCAGCGCTGTGCGGCGGCACAGGCGCACTCCGCGATGAGATCGGGTAGGCCAGGGTTGCTGCCCAGCAAGAGCAGGTGGCCTTCCTCCACCACCCGGGTGCGGCCGGCGGCCACTGCAGACATCAGGCGATCCAGTGAGGTGGTTAGAATCGCGATCACGCCACCCACAAACAAGAGCGCTCCGCTAAAGGTTAAAACGACCGACATGACGCGTTCCAGCGGGTCTTTGTCGCCTCCCATGTAGCCGGTATCGGTGAGATGCAGGAAGGCCCACCAACAAGCCTGTGCATAATTTGCATAGCCAGGGTGCAGGAGAAACATGATCAGTCCGCCCAGCAGTGCGAAGATTCCCAGCGCCATCAATAGCAAGCAGATCTGGGCCACGGGGCCGCGCACCCAGACTCTTTCCAGGCGATAAAATGCACCACGGAGTTGACGGTTCATGGATGGTAATTCAAGCGAGAACGGCATTCCCTTTTCAGGAGGCCTCCCCCCTTCAGAGGAACTCGGCCACCTGCATAGCAAGCCATCTATTGATGTTTAAACCATTTCAGCAGCTTATGGTCACCCCCGAGGACGAAGCGGTGATTGAGGAGTCCGTCCACGCCAATGCCGGTTTGACCAGGTCTTACTTGATTTTGCTGGTGCTCTCTACGGTGATCGCTACTTTTGGCCTGGTGGCCAACTCGTCGGCCACGGTGATCGGAGCCATGATCGTGGCTCCTTTGATGGGCCCGATTTTGGGCACAGGATTGAGCTTCGCTCAGGGGGATGCGCCTCAGCTTCAAAGGGCCCTGGTGGCCGAGGTGGTAGGTGTGGCGGTCTGTCTGCTGGTGTCCTTTGGCCTGGGGTCGCTGATAGGAATTGACAACATCGACTTCACTCAGAGCGAAATCGTAGCTCGAACCCGACCCACCTTGCTCGATCTGGCGGTGGGTCTGGCGGCAGGCCTGGCTGGTGCTTACGCGACGGTTAATCGCAAGGTCAGCGGCTCCATTGCAGGAGTGGCCATCGCCGTGGCCCTGGTGCCTCCGCTCTGCACCAGTGGATTGTGCGCTGCCAGCAGTGTGCACGGATTGCCCAACTGGAGAGAAAGCCTGGGCGCCTTTATGCTCTTTCTAGCCAACTTCCTGACCATCCAGTTTGCGGCTGTGGTCGTTTTTAGCCTGAGCGGACTTGGCCACTGGAGTCAACCCTTTAAAGAGCATCGCTTGCGACGCGCCATGATGGTAAATTTCACCCTGCTTGGGTTGACCGGGGCCTTCCTCTGGAATCAGTTTGACGCACTGGTGCGCGAGCGCTACTTGAGTCAGGCCACGCGCAGGATTTTGCTCGAGAAAATCCGCAAAGTTCCCGGTGCCTATCTGGATTCTTTGCGAGTTCAACTGGTTCGGGGCCGAGTGGAGGTGCGTGCCCTGGCCCGCGCTCCCCGAGAGTTGCCCGCCTCCTTTGCCGCCCAGACTGAGGTGTCCCTGAAGGCCGAACTCAAGCTGCCGGTGGACCTCGAGGTGGGTACTGTGCTTTCCAGTTACGTGAGCCCCTCGGGCAGTCTCTACCGAGAGGACGACAAGATCTTGGGGCTCACGGAGAAGGCACTTACGTCCGCCCTGGAGCAATTTTCTGGAGCGGACCTGGAATTTTTCCGAACCACCCAGAGCTCCGACCAATCCCCAGGTCTGTTCGTTTCGGTGCGCAGTCCGTACGTTTTTGATGGTGAACTGGTAAAGAAGCTGCGCCTATCCGTGGAGGGGCAGATGCAACAATGGACAGGGCGTCCCTGGCCCATTCAATTGACGGTGCGGACCACCCTGAGCCAACTCTACTCAGAGACGGGCCCGATAGCCACAGAATGGGATCGGCCGCCCAGCCAGCAACAGGTCCAACAGTTCAAGGTGGAGTCGCTTGTGCGCCAGGGATTGGCGGAGATGATGGCCGCTCAGCCGGGTGGTTGGGTCGAGTCGGTCCGAGTGGAAGCACTACCGCTGACGGAAGAGTCCGGCCAATTTCATTTCCGTGTGCGCTGTCTTGTTTCGATGCCAAAACCCATGGCTCAATCCACCATGGATGGTTTTCTGGAGCGCCTGCGCACTCAGGCCGAGGACCCATCCCTGCAACTCCAACTGCGCTGCAATCTGGGTCAGGAGTATCAAGGATTTGAGCCGTCCCCTTTGCGGGCAGCTCTGAGAGTCGTTGAGTGGATTACTTCTCCAGGTCTGCCCCCAAAGGAGCAGTCCCCGAAGTGAGAAAAGGATGAGCTTCCAGACTCTCGGCATCCATCAATCCCGCCACACGCTGGAGCGAGGCCAGGAGCATACTGCGTTCCCAGTCTTGCAAGTCGCTCAGGCCGCGCAAAAAACTCTCCTGCAGGAGAGGGGGTGCGCTTTGCACCAGTCGAGCTGCCTCAGCCGTCAAGCGGTGGGTGCGCATTCTGCGGTCCTCGGCGTGGCTGTCTCGCTGAAGCAGTTGTTTGGCATGGAGGCGGTCTAGAATGCCGCTCACCGTAGGTTGGCTCAGACTCAACTCTCTGGCGATGGTGGTGGGAGTGGCCGGGTCGAGCCGCTGAACCGCTTTCAACACCGATAGCTGCGGTGAGGTGAGGCCCACCTGGTTGACCAGGCATTGCGAGTACATTTCGATGGCACGGACAATTCGGCGGATGGATCGAAGGATCTCTTCTTCCAGTCCACCCAGGTTTGCATCAGGCATCGACACACTTTAGCGGAATGTCCGCGTCTTGACAACAAAAAAAGAGTGCAGCCGTGCGACTTCACTCTTTTACCGTAGATTTGCACAGTATACTCTGCGAAGCATAGTCTGTCAAAATC
Organism: bacterium; assembly: GCA_018780265.1. Taxonomy (GTDB): domain Bacteria; phylum Vulcanimicrobiota; class Xenobia; order Xenobiales; family JADMJV01; genus JADMJV01. The sequence goes on along the minus strand of JADMJV010000032.1, from coordinate 166,060 downwards.
TTTCCAAATAGAAGACTCCTGTGCATCCCACTTTTGCTGGAACCGGTTCTCTCTCATTGCGTCCTATGAGTTTGTTATTCGGTCTGTAGTCGAACAAGAACCGGGTGAGACACCCTATTCAGTTGTTAAAGTATCGTGGGCTAAGTAAAATTTTTTACGCTGGGCCATTTGGCGATTGCGGATTGAGGCTTGCTTTTCGTTGAATTCCATAGCTATCTATGATTGAAGATACAGGTTTCAGCTTCGTTCTAGCGGCTGCTTCCGCGCAAGGCACGCGCCAACCAGGACCTGGCCACCACCGTTGGCCAAACCTATCAAATCTCGTACTCGCTTGGTACGGGAGGTTCACGATTTGCCACGCGCACCTTTCTGGCGCAGTTTGGCGATCCCACCTCGCTCAGCACGCTGGAGTCCTTATCCAACCCTTTGCCTCTATTTGGCTTTACTCTGCGAACTTTTACTTTCGTGGTCACTACCACCACCTCGCAATTCGCTTCACTTTTGAGAACGATCCGAACTATTGGCGCTTGGACAATGTCATCGTCAAAGTGCCCGAACTGAATGCCAGGACAGCGCAACTCCCAATGATACTGGTAATCGTGCTATTGCTTATGGTCTGGGAACGACGTCCTCAAGGCAACGGCCCGGCGCTATAGACGCACCGGTCTCTTGCGGGCTGGTAGTGCGTGGCGAGATAGAAGTAGTTTGGCGGAGGCGGGAAAGAGTATGCTGGTCGACACCGCCAGCAGCACGATGGTCGAACGGAAGCTGCTCTCGATAAACTCTAAGCGGACGCCGAGATCGGCAAAAACCACCATCAGGGTCAGTGGGCAGGTGAGCAGGAAGGCACCCGACAGAGTCAGCCGATTGCGCGGAGGAAACAACATCATGGCGCAGACGCGGGAGAGTAGCATTACGGAGAGCATTTTTAGGAAAAGGATAGGGTCGCTTTCCAGGGCCGAGTGGACGTCAAAGCCCAAACCTACCGAGATGAAGAATACCGGCACAAAGAACCCGTTTCCCAGACTGAGGAATTTCAGTTCCAGCGCCCCTCGGTCGCGAAATACGAAGGCGAAGAGGGCACCCGCTAAAAACGATCCAAGAATCGGTTCGATATGAAAGGCCGAGGCCACGGCAACGAAAACGAACATCAAGGCCATGCCGGCACGCACTCCAACCTCCGAGGGATCGTGGGTTTCCACCACCCGTGCAAAGGACTCGGCCTTCCACCAGACGGCCATTCGCAGTACAACCAGGACACCGTAGGCCCCGCAAAAGACCAGGGCGAGTTTCATCACCTGGGTCCAGAACTGGATGTTCAGTCCACCAGCCAGGTGGTGGGCGTTGACGCCGGTGGCCACCAGGATGCTCACGAATTCGCCCACCGATCCTACCAGCAGCCAGTCCTGCCCGTGAGTCGTGCGCATCAATCGATTTTCCTGGAGCACACTGATGAGCACACCGATCGACATCAGCCCCAGCACCAGGCCTAGAAAGGGTGGCCATCCCATGGCCCAACTGGCCCCCAGGGAAACCAGGAAGATGGTGAGGACTCGAATGCCGGAGCGAAACAGCAACTTGGGTCCCGCCTCTTCGATGCGTCGAAAGTCAAGCTCCAATCCGGCCATAAACATCAGTAACAGCACCCCCAGTTCGGCCAGGAGCGACACGAATCGATGCGGCGTTACCATTCCCAAAAGCGGACCGATGACCACTCCATAGAGGATTTCGCCCACCGCCGCCGGGACTTTCAAGGGTCGACAGAGGATGGGGATCGCAAATGCACCCAGCGAAATCAATACCAGAGTCGAGGTCGTAAGACCGGACAGGCCTTCAGCGGGCACTGCAGGCTACCAGCGTGGAGATAGGAGATCGCGACAGAATAAGTCGAGAAACGTCCGGCTTTGTCAGGCTGTGCCGGGAGGGCCTGTGGCCCATCACCAGCAGGCGATAGCGCCTGGAAAACTGGAGAATCTGCGAAACCGGGTTCCCCTCCAGGGCCACAGCCGCCACCTCGACCCGATAGAGTTCACCCATCTTTACGGCGCCTTGCAAGGCCGAGCGGAGCTGCTCGATACGGTCCACTCCGGTGACAATGGCGGGAGGAAGAACGACTACGGCGCTGATGCGCTTGATTCCCAGCACCCTGGCCACGTCGATGGCCAGTTCCACTTCCCTCAGCGCTCCAGGACTGACCGCAACCAGAATGTCGTCATAGGGATAGGTGCCTCGCGCCAGCAATACAGGGACGCGGGCTGCCTCAACCGAGAGAATGAATTTCTTGGGCTCCAGTCCCAGATATTGTCGCCAATTTGGCTTTGGAGGATGCATCACCAGGCAACCCGGGTCTTGCGAGTGTTGGACGCAACCCAGAGCGTGGGTGTGCTCGCACAGGTAGGTCGCCTCCGCCAATACCTGGGGGGATTGGGCCACCACATAGCCCCCGAACTGCAGAGGGAATTCTGACTGTCCGGCCCGGAAAAAGTTGGCGATGGACGGCAGAATGGCGGGCTCTCCCACTAATAAGACATTGTCCCCCTCTTCGATAGTGGTGCGCCCGTGGGGGACCACCAACTGTCCTTTGCGATAGATAGCCGCCACCAACCAGGACTGAGGGCTGAGGTCCAGCATTCGTTTGCCGATCACGGGTGAGTGGGGCAGCACACTGACTTCCACAATTTCCCCTTTGCCCAAGCCCACTTCGGAGGTCGTCCGCTTGTGGTCCAGTCGCGACTGCAGTGCCGAGACCACCGCGTCCGGCCTGCTCAGGGTCACAACCCCTAACTGTTCAAAGGCTGCTGTTTCGTCGCTTTGGCGCAGACAGGCCAGCACTCTGGGAATCTTGTGGAGTACGCGGGCGAGGCGGCAGAATTCCAGGTTTACGTCGTCCCGGCCGGTGACGGCCACTGCCGCCATCGCGCCCTCAGCCATGGCTTTCTGAAGCACCAGCGAACTGGTAGCGTCGCCCGGAAAAAACTCCACTTCGGGAAGCTGTTCCTGCTTGGAGGCATCCGGGTCCACTACGGCTACGGTCCAGTCGGAGACGAGTCGCCTGGCCAATTCTTGGCCGGTCTGGCCGGCTCCGGCCAAAATGATGCGCGGTTTCATTTGTACCGCTTTGGCCTGGTCCTCTATCGCTCCTCCCGTCAGCAGGCGGTGTGCTTTGGTCTTACCAGAAATCGCTTATCACTCTAATTCGAAAAGGGCCTGGCCAGACTGCACGGGTTCGCCAATTTTAACCAGCACCGACTTTACCTTGCCGGCCACCGCGGCCGTGATCAGGGTTTCCATTTTCATGGCTTCCAACACCACCACTGCATCCCCCGGTTGCACCGATTGACCCAATTGAGCAGGGATGCGCACCACTACTCCGGCTACCGGACTGCGACCTAACTTGTCGCTGACTTCGGGGGCGGCGGTGGCAGCGGGGGGCGGGGCAACGCCGGCCTGCTGGCTGAAATGGTGGTGGACGGGTTCGGGCTCAAAGGCCTCTACGTCCACTTCGTAAATGCGATTTTCAATGGTAATTTTCAGTTTCACCGGGGCGGCCTACCTTTCTAAACTCAGACGTCGGGAGGCTTGAATCGACACTCGACCCTGTTGCGACCAGGTGGTCGTGCCCAGCAGACGGATCTGTCGAATGGGCGCCCGTTTGCCCAGATAGGCGGCCACCGCCGCGGCCAGCAAGAAAATATCATCTTCGGGAATCGGCTCGCGCAGTTTCTGGAGTTCCCCCTCCAGATGTTCGACTCGACGCCCCAACGCGCGAATGTCGCTGCGCATTTGGGCCAATTCGTCTTCGTTCATAGCGGCACCAGTCCGTGCTTCTTGGCCGGCCGCAATTCGCGCTTGGTGGCCAGATATTCCAAGGATTGAGCCAGTACCCGGCGGGTGTCGGCCGGGTCGATGACGTCGTCCACCAGGCGACGACTGGCGGCCACATAGGGATTGGAGAATGCCTCCCGGTAGGTTCCGATCAGTTCCTGCCGTTTGGCTGCCGAATCTTGGGCCCCATGAATCTCTCGCCGAAAGACGATTTCGGCAGCCCCCTCGGCTCCCATCACGGCTACTTCGGCGGTGGGCCAGGCAAACACTCGGTCTGCTCCCAGGTCTTTGGCGCACATAGCCAGATAGGCTCCACCGTATGCCTTGCGCAAGATCACGGTGATCTTGGGAACGGTGGCAGAGGAGTAAGCGAACAGCATTTTGGCGCCATGGCGAATGATTCCGCCGTGTTCTTGCTGAACACCAGGCAGAAAGCCGGGCACGTCCACAAAGGTAACCAGGGGAATGTTGAAGGCGTTGCAAAAACGCACAAATCGACTGGCCTTTACGCTCGAATTGATATCCAGCACACCGGCCAGATAACTGGGTTGGCTGGCCACGATGCCCACCGTCCGTCCCACGACGCGGGCAAATCCAATCACCAGGTTGGGCGAGTAGCCACTCTGGATTTCCAGGAAGTCTCCCTCGTCCACGACCCGGGTAATCACTTCGCGCACGTCGTATCCCTGCTTGGCATCCTCCGGCAGTACCGTGCGCAGGCTCTGATCTGGCTCCACGTTGCCGTCGGTGGGCAACAAGGGAGGGTCTTCCATATTATTGGAGGGGAGGAAGCTCAGCAGTTTCTGGCAGATCAATACCGCCTCGCGGTCATCTTGAGCCACAAAATGCACTACCCCGGAACTGCGCATGTGGGCGTCTGGCCCCCCCAGCGCATCGGCTGTTACGGTTTCGTGGGTCACCTGGCGGATCACGTCGGGCCCGGTGATGAACATCTGGGCCTGGCGCGTCTGAATAATGAAGTCGGTAAGGGCCGGACTGTAGGCCGCCCCCCCGGCGCAGGGTCCGCAAATCAGCGAGATCTGGGGCACGGAGCCGCTTAGTTGCACGTTGCCGTAAAAGACGCGGCCGTAGCCGGACAGGGAGTCGATGCCCTCCTGCACGCGGGCTCCTCCCGAGTCGTTGATAAACACAAAGGGAGAGCCTGTTTTTAGGGACTGCTGCATGATGTCGGCGATCTTGCCGCAATGAACCTCGCCCGCCGAGCCTCCGGCCACGCTGAAGTCCTGACTGGCCAGGTGGATGAGGCGGCCCTCCACCGAGGCAGCCCCGGTAATCACCCCATCGGCGGCCATCTCCTTGCCTTCCATGCCAAACAAAGTGGCCCGATGCTGGGCAAAGGTTCCGGTTTCCTGAAAGCTGCCCGGGTCGGCCAGGCAAGTCACACGCTCGCGAGCCGTCAATTTGCCCTGAGCGCGCTGCTTTTCGAGGCGGTCTGCGCCTCCTCCCAGTTCTACTTGCTGGCGCTTTTTGTGGAGTTCATCCACCCGTTGCTGCATGTTCATGCCAAATCTCTCCTCACAGGGGTGCCACCGTTACATCGTGGGTCTTGCCGGCAAAAGTGACGGCGTATTTTACCGGTCCGCGTAAAGGAGCAGCCTGCCCCGCCTCGTTTTTGGCAGGGTCGCTACCCACATTTTTTGGGCCCTCTTTGCGGTGGAGAAAGAAATTGGGGGCGACCTGCGGGAACATAGCGTAGGTCAGCACATCTTCGTCGCAGCTTTGACAGCCCGGCAAGGCCAGCGCGGACTCGCGCAACTCCTGCCATTCGGGCTTGAGCAGGTCGGCCGGTCGTTGGGTGATCAACGGTTTTTTGGCTTTTTCTTCGGCCAGTTTCATTACTTCAGGGTCGCGCGGCCCGATGGTTTCCCCGTAGTAGCCCAACATCAGGTCGGCAAATTCGCCGGTCAAAACCTTGTAAGAACCCATCATCACATTGAAGACCGCCTGGCTGCCTACGATCTGGCTGGAAGGAGTGACCAGGGGTGGAAAGCCCGCCATTGCGCGCACACGCGGCACTTCTTCCAGCACTTCCTTCATTCTATGGGCCGCCCCCTGCTGTTTGAGCTGGCTCTCCATATTGCTTATCATGCCGCCGGGAATTTGACTTTGGAAGATATCCGTGTCCACTCCCACAATATTGGACAGAAAGGCGTGATATTTTGGTCTGATCCGGGCGAAATGGTCGCGCACCCGGCCCAGTCGCTCTCGATTCAATCGAGTAATGAAGCCTGTGCCTTCCAGCATCTCCACCAGGCTCTCGGTGGGGTTGTGCCCGGGTCCCAGGCTGAGCGAACTGACGGCGGTGTCAACCACGTCAGCACCCGCCTCGATAGCCTTCATCAAGCTCACCAGGGTCACTCCGGTGGTGGCGTGAACGTGCACGTGTACCGGCATATTGGGACCGCAGCGCTGCTTGATCCCGCTAACCAAATCGTAGGCAGGCTTGGGTTTGAGCAGGGCGGCCATGTCCTTGATACAGATGGAGTCGCAACCCATGTCAACGAGTCCGGCGGCCATGTCGACAAAGGCCTGCACCGTGTGCAGGGGACTGGTTGTGTAGCAGATGGTTCCCTGGGCGTGCTTGCCGGTGCGGCGGACGGCCTGAATGGGACGCTGCAGATTGCGCAGGTCGTTGAGGGCATCGAAGACGCGAAAGACATCCATGCCGTTCTCGGCCGACTTTTCTACAAATCGGTCCACCACGCCGTCTTCGTAGTGGCGGTAGCCCAGCAGGTTTTGACCGCGCAGCAGCATTTGTAGGCGCGTATTGGGCATCCCTTTGCGAAAGGTTCGCAAACGCTCCCACGGGTCTTCGTTGAGAAAACGAATGCACGAGTCATAGGTGGCTCCGCCCCAACATTCCACCGACCAAAAACCGGCGGCATCCAGGTCTGCCAGGGCGGGCAGCATATCTTCCAGAGCCATGCGGGTGGCCATCAAACTCTGATGGGCATCGCGCAGGGCCAGTTCGGTGACTTCAATTACCTTATCCATAGGCCACAGTATACCCAATCATGCGATCCCCACCCTGATATGGATCAGTCCTGCTGAGCGAGTTGCTGCATCAATCCCTGCAGGTGCAGCCACCATTGCTTTTTGGGGCGGCCTCGGGCAGGATCGAGAAGGTGGCCCAGGTCGCTTAGATCAATGAAATCTGTCTTGCCGCTCTGCAGTCCCACGCCCAGCGACAAAAACTGCTCACTGTTGCACAGTTCCAAGAGCTTTTCGCAGGCCTGGGCCGTCAGCCTTACAGCCAGTGTGCGGTCAAACGGCGTGGGGTCTCCCCCCTGTTGTAGGTGGCCTAATATCGCCTGGCGCACGTCAAAGTCTTCTTTGCCTTCCTCCTCAAAGAGAGAGGCGATGAAATTTGTCGTGTAGAGTGAGTTGGCACATTCGTTGCGAATGGCCAATCCCACCCGGCGCCCCTGGCGAAAGCCGGCCGAGAAGCCGCGCAGATCCTGGATTAACTTCTCGATCTCGATGCCCTCTTCGGGCAGGTAGACGCGCTCGGCTCCGGTGGCCAGTGCCGAGGTCAGGGCCAGGTAGCCGCATTCCCGACCCATCACCTCGACCACGAAACAGCGACGGGAAGCGACCGCCGACTGCTTGATCTTGTCCACAACCTCCACAATGCTGTTGAGTGCCGTATCGGCACCGATGGAAAAGTCGCTTCCGGGTAAATTGTTGTCGATGGTGGCCGGGATGCAGATCACCGGAATTGAGAATGAGGGATAATGAGACTCCTGAGTCCGAATGGTTTCAGCCGTTTCGTAGGCGGCCAGTCCCCCGATAATGAGCAGTCCTTGAACCTGAAAATGCTCCAGGTGTCGAGCCACTGCGTACAGGTCATGGCCCGTCAGCACTTTTCGATTGGTGCCCAACTGCGCTCCCCCCAGAGATGACCAACCGCTCACGTCCATCCACTTCAGTTCCGAGATATCTCCTTCGACCAGACCTTTCATTCCGCGCCGAATTCCCAGCACGGTATGCCCCTGGTCCATAAGCAGCCGCACACTGGCGCGCACGGCCATATTCATTCCCGGCGCAGGCGCACCGGCGTGCATCACGGCGATCCGGTAGGTCTGCCCGCTGGCTCCAGCGGGCAGGATGTGGCCCAGCGTTTTGCGGGTTTGCAGGGCTTTGACGAAGTGGGGCCCTCGCAATTCAATGGCCTGCTCTTCATTGCCTCGCTGCAGGGCCTCATCGATAGCCAGTGAGCGCCGCAGGCACTCTCTGAGAGGGGTGGGCACGGCTCGATTGCCGTGCAATCCGATCAGTACGGGCTCGCCCACGTGTTCGAGAGCATTTATTGCGGCCGCTCCCAGAATCGTACTTTGATTGCGGTCAAAAGCGGTGGGAGCGCCGCCCCTCTGGACGTGCCCTAAAATGGTTACCCGCACTTCCTCGTGGAGGCGGTCTTCCAGCAAATGCTTCACCTGCGACACCGTAATCGGGTTTTGCAGAGTGTCGCGTGCTCCTTCGGCCAGCAACACGATGCTGGCACGGCGTCCCGCCTTGCGGGCGGCCGTCAACTTTTGGCAGAGCACCTCCTCCCAGCCTGGGCCGGGGGGAGATTCGGGCAGGATGGCCACCTCGGCTCCTGTAGCCAGCGAGGCCATCAGGGCCAGATAGCCGCAACGCCGGCCCATTACTTCGACCACAAAAATGCGCTGGTGACTGTCGGCCGTGCTAAAGATCCGGTCGACCGCTTCTACAATGCGATGGAGAGCCGTGTCTGAGCCGATGCTTACGTCAATGCCGGGCAGGTCGTTATCGATCGAGCCAGGCAGACCTACCACCCCCAGCTTGGGGTGCCGGCTTGCCAGTTCGGTGGAGATCTCTCCTTTCTCCACCAGTTCGGCCAGCAGTCCCTCCCACTCCTCGTGCAGCAACTGGGCGCCGCTCAGGCTGCCGTCGCCTCCGATCACGACCAGGCGGTCCAGGTTGCAGCGCAACATGTTGGCGACGGCCTGCAAGCGCCCCGAGCGCTCGCGAAACTCCTGACAGCGAGCACTTCCAAGAATGGTCCCACCCCGTTGCAGGATGCCGGCTACGTCGCGCCACTGTAACGGCTGCATAGAGACGCCGCCCTCGATCAGACCGCGATAGCCGCGCCGAATTCCAAATACCTGATGATCTTTGCGAATAGCCGAACGCACCACGGCGCGCAGGGCCGCATTCATACCGGGAGAGTCACCTCCGCTGGTCAATACGCCGATTTCCATAGGCTATGGTTACCACCGCCAGACTCTTTGCACACTGATCTTTGTCAGTTGCCTATAAGGTTTTTCCCCAATGGGAAGGGGTGCCCTGGATGGTGGAGACGATTTTTTCCAGGAGCATGGCGGCCCGAGGGGTTTCCGCAAACTCGCCGAGCAGAGTGACCTCCACCACGTCCGGCCCTACGTCCAGCACTCGCGCCGACAGAACCTCTTTGTCGTCTTGCCGGCCTCTTGAAATGGCGCAGGCGTGCCCGCCCACCGTTGCCCGGCTGTTTTTCATGGCCGGAAGCTCTTTCTGAAGCTGGTCCAAAAAGGCCTCGGGATTGGGCCAGGGGCTTTTGCTGGTGACGCTCAAAGCCAGCACGCAGCCGGGCAGGATATAGACCCGCACCACTCCGGTAGAGTTGAATAGCTTGAATTCACGACCAAATCCCACCTTGGTGCCGCTGATGGAGTAGGTCTGCAGAGGTGTAGACATGGGCAATGGGTGGGCCGCAAAAGAGAGCGCACCCACCAGCAAAGCTCCCGCGTAGAGAAGGGGGACAAGCCAGAGCGGTCGGGGCACCTGGTGGCGGATCAACTGCTGGGAAGCTCTGGGGTAGGCAATCCAGGTCAACAGGGCTCCTCCCACCAGTCCTCCTACGTGGGCATAGTTATCGATGCCGCTGCGGCTAAATCCCAACAACAGGTTGTAGAGGATGGCCGGGGCCAATCCACCGGCCAGGGCCCGCTGGGCCAGCGGCGGAATGGGCAGGCGACGAGTGTAGATCAGCACGCAGGTGGAGGAGGCCAATCCAAAGAGCGCCCCTGAAATGCCAGCAGAGAGCGTATGATCGTGGCCCAACAGAGAAAAGAGCGTGCCGCACACGCCCGATAGGATCAAGACCAACAAATAGGTGGTTCGCCCTAAAACCTGCTCCAGGGTAGTGCCCACGCTGTAGAGCGTGAACATGTTGACGGCCAGATGAAGCCAGCCAAAGTGGAGCACGGTGCTGGTGGCCAGTCGCCACCACTCACCCAATCCCAACACCGAGGCGCGCCACAGCGCGCCCATTCGATACAGGGTGTAGGAGTCGGTGCTGCCGCCGCTGAGTTCGCTGATCCCTGTGAGCGCCAGGCATAGCCCCAGAAAGAGGGGCGTCCAGAGGGGTTTGACTTGACCGGTCCAGTCGCTAAACTGCTGCAGCGCGTCGACCTGGCTCTCCACCAGTTGGGTAAAATTGGGCACCTCTCCCTGGTGTTGAAAGGCGGCCTGAATGGAGGTTGCGATGACCACCGGCTGAAAAGCGCCCACCCACCCCGACGGCTTGGAAAGAGTAAAATGGGCGCTTTCGATCTCGACGAGCCCCAAAGAATTGGCGCCGCCCCAAAAGGTGCGCTTGGCCGCCTTGCTGATGGAGGTCCGCTGTACGGCCGATAGTTCTTGTTCGCACAGATAAAGCACCAGGCGCTGGGAGTGGCCTTTGAGAGCCGGAAGTTTGACCAGCGGCTCACTTTTCAGGTCAAAGGCCGAGCGGGACGAGGCATCCACCAGCAACACGTGGGCGCCAGGTCCCACCAGGCAACGCAGAGATCCCTCGGGAGCCTGGCTGGTGGGAACCCAGCCGGCCGCAAAGAGACGAGCCGAGAGCACATCGGCAAACTGCTGCAAAGCCTCAGACATGGGAAAGGATTTCCGGGGACGGGCGGTTTCTCCCCCGCCCCGCCTGACGAAGATCATAGCGTGTGCTCTTCCCACTCAGCATAGTCGAGTCATGCCCTACAAAAAGATACTGGTTCCCCTGGATGGTTCACCCCTGGCCGAGTTGGCCGCCGAACACGCCGCCGAGGTGGCCCGCCTCTGTTCGGCCCACCTAATTTTCCTGCGTGTGTCCAGCCCCGAGGCGACTCAGGAAGCCGCTCAGTACCTCTTTGAGGTCAATCAGGAGGCCCACTTTCACGGCCTGTCTACCGAAGCCATGGTGCGCTACGGCGCGCCCCCCGAGCGTATCGTCACTACCGCTCATGAGATGGGAGTGGACCTGATTATTCTCAGTTCGCACGGTCGTAGCGGGCTGGCCCGACAAGTGTTTGGCAGTGTGGCCGAGGAGGTCATGCGCAGCGCGGACTGCCCGGTCACCGTGGTCAAATCTTTTCGCCGCGACCAGGAACGCCAGTCCAAAGCCAGCTAAAAGCAAAAAGCCAGCTGCCCGAGTCGGCAACTGGCCTTGATCCGGGGTTGCCAAAGCCCCCACCAAAGCAGCCCCCGCCGAAGTTGGGGCCACCAAAGCCCGGACCTCCACAGCCGCCCGCGCCACCCATCTGGGACATCTGGGCCATCAGACGATGCATTTTGCGCATCAACTTCTTCATTTTGGCCGCCATCATGCCTTGCTTGAAGCCGGCCTGGAAAGCGTTCTGGGGGCCACCTCCGAAGTTATTGCACATGGCGTTTCCGTTGGGGGCCCCGCAGCAGTTGCCGCTCATCGACCCAAAGCTACCTGGACTACCGGCCTGGGCAAAGGCGCCCTGCGAACCGGCAAAAGCCTGTGCCTGGTTGCCACCGGCTCCCAGACCTGTGCTCAAAGTCGATTTAGGGGCTCAAAAACTGAGTAAAAGCTTTGTAACATTCTGCCGGAGAATTATGTCTGTTTTAAGC
>JADMJV010000032.1:84462-154344 GCA_018780265.1 bacterium | reverse complement strand
CGGGGGGGGGATTCCACGGCCCTTATCCAGGAGATGGGAGTCTCGACGAAGAGGGCTCCTCGACCGGTTCGAATGCCGCCATGTCCCGGCTGTCCAAGGCCACCGCCAGGTCGCGTGGCGAGAAGTCGCCTTGCAGGGGACGACCTCGACTGCCGTAACTCATGCTCAGGGCCAGGCGAATTTTTTCCACCAAGCGGTCCTCACCCTCGACTCTCAAAGGCCCGTCGCTGTCGTATTCGGGAGACTCAACCCAGACCAGGGCGCCGGGCCTTGGCTGATCGGGCAGGTCGATGGGACGACGCGGCCGGGTCAGTCGATACCGCGTACTCACCAGTCGCTTTTACCCTGCATGGTCTTGATGGCTCCCAACGTAAGAAAAACGTGCTCGGGGTCGCGCTGGTAGAGTTTGGTCAGCAACTCGGGGCTGGAAAAATGCTCCAGCCCCATCGACAGCACTTCTGTGGCCATGTCAGGGTAGACCTTACCCACATAAGGGTTGACGAAAGTGTCCTCGAGGGCTACTTCGTCCTCTTTGTAGAGGTCTTTGGGGACCAGTTGGGATAGTCTGACCGGTTCGTCCGAAAAGCCGCCCTTTTCGCAGCGGGCTTTCACCCAGCTTTTGTTGGCGAGGCTGATCTCGGGGTATTTGTACTCCACTCGGTGTGCCACTTCGTGCAGCGTCAGGCGCTTACTGAACTTGTCGCCAATGTTTACGGAGTCTACCTGAGAATTGTAGTTGGGTCGCTTTTCGCTGTAGCGAAACTTGAGCTGGCGGGGGGCGGGTAGGCCGGTCTGGTGATGAAATTCGTTCACCCAGTGATGGACCGTCGATACGTCGATTCCCCCTTCGGCCAGGCGCTGCCTGGCGCTGTCGTCTAGTTTGACACGGTCGGAAACGTCGGGGGTCCGGGCGCGTTTGCGCAGCCGGCCCAGAAATGCGTCGGCCAGTTGACCTGCCTGCTTGATATTGGCCGCCTTTTTGTCGTCGAGTTGCTTTTCGGTGGCGTCGTAGCTTTGGGAAAGCTCGGCGATGCGGGCATTCAGCCGGGCCTTTTGTTGGACCTGTTTCGGGTTGAGTCGCTCGTCGGGCATCGAGAGAAGCTTGCCCTGGGAGGCGAGCAGGTGGTTTTGCTCGCTCACCAGGGCGTCAAGTTTGCCCTGCAACAAGGGATCGGGTTGATGGAGAAGCTGATCCATTTTGGCTTGCATGCCGGGCATCACCTCTTCCATCAAGCCCAGTCCCGCGTGAATCTGCTGGCGATGGCTCTGTTGAAACGGGGCCTGTGCGGCTGGTTCTCCGGACCAGCCGAGCGTATTGGTGACCACCTCCTGGCTGCTACAGGTCGGGCCTGGCTGAGTGGAAACCAATCCGTTGCCGACCAGGCCTGCTTCTAACGGCAGATTGGCGGCCACCGCAGGTCGGTTCGTGGGCGTGGGAGGGTCTGGCGTCGGGCGGACTTCCGCTGGAAAGACCTCTGGCTGGAGTTGGGTCCGCAATAGGTCAAGGGAAATCGAGGTGGTGTCTGCCAAAAGCGTGGGCGACACTTCACTGGCCACAGACATACAGCCTCGCGCCGGAAAAGCCGACACGACCAGCCTTTGGGGAGCGAGGTTAGGGCCGATTTGCACTCTCTCTATTTTTCACCCGGGGCGCCCTGCATCCTGGTTCTAACGATTAACGAATGAAAATGTGGCTTCTCTAGCCTTCCGGGATGAGGCGGCGGGCCATTTCAATTAACTCGTGCATCGTGTCTTCGGCAGACGAAGGGTTGCGGGGAACCTGGGCGGTGGGCCAGTAGGCTTGAAACAGCCTCAAAGCGATGTCGAGTTCTTCTTTTGTCCAGTTTTTTTCTACGTTGCTCATAAGCGCTACCTTTTGCACAGAGGTGGGGTCTCTTGCATAGTGCTTAAAATTTCTTTACCCGGCTTGTCTCTAGTAGTAATAGGGCCAGTATCCGCCGTAAGGGGGGGCGGTCATCATCTGCACAATGGTTGGGTATCTGCCCCCGAGGGCTGTTTGTTCGGCCTTATTGAGGCGGAGCCAGAGACTGCTCATGTTTTGTTCGGATTGGGTCACGTCCATGTAGTTCTGATTGGCGGTAGCGCGTTGGTAGGAATCAATCGCCTTCAGCATATCGTTGTAGTTTTTGGTGGGTTGGAAGCCAGCCGGGGCAGGGGTGTTGTTCACCGGAGCCGCGGCCACAGGAGTCTGATTGCGCTGCTGAGCGATGTAGACGAGTTGCATTCCCAGATCGTCGACGCAGCCGGAGGCCAGGCCCATGGCCACTTTTCGGCTCTGCTTCTCATCCTTGATGTTGGCAATCGTGCCGCTGCGAACCAGCGACAGGGGCTGGTCGATCATGGCCCGCCCGTCAGCCTGGCTGTAAAGCCACACTCGGGCGGCTCCGGCCAGGGCCAGACTGTGACTGGCCTGATCGTAGTGGGGTTGAAAGCGGATCGAAGTCCAGCATACATACCTGGTCTTGTAGGCATTGCATAGCGTTTCGGCCATCTGCGCAGTGGGCGGCTGGTCGGAAGCGCCTGCCGTATACTGATAAGCGGTGAGGTCGGCGCGACGGGCCATCTGAAGATGGGCTCTTTTGGCCAACTGTTTGAGGCGCGTGTCCAGACGAAGGGTCAACTGGTCGGAGTTGATGGGGGTGAAGTGGCCGGGGAGTTCCACGGGCAGTAGCAAAGCTTCTACCTTGGGCTGAGCGCTGACCGGCAGGACCATGCTGCCAACAACGGCCAGCGTCACCAGCAGTAGTCTGAGTTGTGTTCGCATTCGGGTCCACCTCCGCTTTGTAGTGGCCACCGTTTCGCAGTGCCACGGGGGCGTCCTGCCGGGACCTTCGCGCCTGGGAGCACCCATCAGCCTGGAATCGTTTACCTATGGGTCAGCTCGACCCCCATTGGCCGAGAAGCTGCTTAAGTAGGGGGGTGCGGCATTGTTACATGTTGGTGCCTGGCATGAGTTTTGCCGGCCATGATATGATGCTGAAACTCCATGATAGACAATAACCGCATCCACTCCCATAGCCCCAATCTGCCCGTCGTTGGCCAGCGTTCTACGCCTCCCAACAAGCCTGAGCAGGTTCTTCCGCAGGATCAGTTTGCCGGCACAACCGGTCAAACTCCCCCCTCTGGCAACCCTCCTGCTCCCCCCCCGCAGGTGGCCTTGCCCACCCCGGCCCAGCCCGCCCCTGCTGCGGTTCCCTTTCAACCCCCCGTCTCTCTGTTTCAGTCCGAGTTGCCCCCACCGCCACCGCCCCAAGGCGGGCCCCTGCTGCGCGGTGGCGATCTGGGCGCCGGCTTCCCTTCGGCCGCTCCTTCCGGCTCGCCTAGTTTGGCCGAGCGGCTGCATGGTTTCGTCGCCAAGGATCCTACCGGTGCCTACGATTGGACGGTGGACAAAGTTCTAAAACGTGTTTCAGATGTCACCCAGAAAAGCATTGGAGTGGACGTCTCCGGCCTCTTGTCGGTGGAGCGGACGCTTTTCACGACTCTGGCTGGCGGCATCGAAAATTATACGGGTGGGACGCCTCCTTTGTTCATGGCATTGGCCGATGGTCAGGCGGCCTATGTAAATCTTGGCCCCAAGCGTCAGGACGAAGCCGATCACCTCATGCGGATGTTCGCAGGTTTGCCCTTGGAAGTAATCGAGGGTCTGAATTCCAGCGACAATGACCTGGCTGCGGTGCGTTCGTTTCTACTGGAAAAGGCCAAGGCCAAAGAGTTTCCAGTCTACGTAGATACCGATGGTAAGTGCGGTGTGCCTACTGCTACCGAATCGATTGCCACGGAATCGATCGCGTCCATCGCTCGCCGCGAGAACAGCCTTGGCTCAAGTTTTCCTGATCCGCGTCTCTACTACAAGTGGCTGGTCACCCGGGTCGACTCCAACTATCGGCGACTCGACCCCTGGATGTTTGGCGTCAATCAAAAGCTCCACGACAAAATCAGCGACATAAAGGGTCATCTCACTCCTCCCTGGTTAAAGGAAGACAACCTGGCCGACCCGTTTGGAGCCACCCCTCCCTCCAAGGAAGTGCAGAAAGCCTACCGGGGCATGATGGAGATCTGCGGCAACGGGCAGCCCCCCACATGGTCGACTTTGACCGACATTGCCGACGCCACCGTGGGCCTGGATCGGGACCTGCTGAGCGGCATTCAAACCTTTTGGATCAAGATGCTTTCCGAAGTCTCTCCCGAGCAGCGCCAGAGCTTGATGGCGCCAGTTTCGCGGGCCTGGGTCAATCTCAATGTGCTGGGACCGCAGGACCCCCAGTTCGACGGGGTTTCTCCCTCCAACGCTCCCTACATCGAGTTGCTTGATCGGCATACCGCCAAGGTTGTCAAAGAGCGCTACGACCGGAGTCTGGCTATGGGTCAGGCGGTCGACCATATGATTTCGGGATTGGGAATCGCCGAACGGCGTCAGTTTCTGGAGACTTTGATGACTGACATTCGGGCTCATCAGCCCGAATTGGAAGCACGCGAACTGCGACTGCGTGAAAGGCTGGGCGACCAGTACCGTGGGCTCGATGTCGCGTCTATTTTGAACGGCACTGATGACATTCACAGCCCCGGGGTCAAGCAGGCTCTGGGTGAACTGGTCACGGCTTCTCAGCCCGAACTGCCCGAGCACTTGATGACCCCCGAATACGCGGAGATCGTCCGCCATCGTGACATGATGGACTGGGTGGCCACACGCTATTCGCGCTACGGAGATGTCGCCTTCGATCAGGTTTTGAACAGCACTCGAGGCGAGGACTTTTCCGAGAACCCCTTGATTTTGGGCGAGTATTACGAAGCCAAAGACAATCTTACCAGCATCACCCCCCTGCCTCAGGGCCCCGGCCGAGAGGACGTCTTGGGTCAGCCCATTCCCGGACGCGAGCCCATCAAGGCTTCGCTGGTGCTGGAGGGCGGCGGAGGCAAGGGGCTGGCTTACGTAGAAGTGATCCGCCAGCTGCGCGAGGGCCTTGGTCAGGGTCAGGGACAGGTGGCTATCGACGAATTTGTGGGCAATTCTGCCGGCGCCATGACGGCGGGTCTGTTGGCGGCCGGTTACGGCGGAGACGAGTTGTCCGAGGTTTTGAAGCAACTGGACTTCAAGAAGTTCTACTCCGACTACCTGTGGCTGTCGGGCGGTGTCGACCCCAAGGTGCGCGGCATCAACCGCACCGGGCTTTTCTCGATGCAAAAGATGTATAACACTCTCTCCGAACTGATCAACAAGAAGGTTGGGGTAGAAGGGCGGCCGGTGCTTTTTCGCGATCTGCCTTTCAAGCTGCGGGTCACCTCCACACTGCTGAACGCCGACATCCCCCCCGAAGTGCGGGCCAAGCTCAATGCTCAGCCGGATGGCCAGGTCGTCTTTTCCCAAGAAACCACGCCCAACATGGATGTGGCTGCAGCCCTGTGCTGTTCGGCAGCTGTGCCTGGCTTCTTCAATTCGCCGCAGCTTCAAGTCTGTAGCGACGGAGAACAACGAACCCTGCATCGCATGCAGATGGCCGATGGAGGCGTGGTCAACAACTTCCCCATCGGGGAAGTCAGTAAGGAAGAGCGCTCCTTCCTGGTGACCCTGCCCACCTACGCGGAAGCTCCCAATCCTGATGGCGGGCCGCCGATTTCCTTGAGCATGCTCAATTTTGATTCGGCCAACGTGGGCAAGATCGACGAATACAACCGTCAGCGCTACGCCGAAATCAAGCCTCATTTGATGGATACCATTCAGGCAGCAGGCCAGAAAGGTTACGGTCGGGCCGTGATTGGCCTCAACATCACCACCATGGGAACGCAAACGGCGCCCATCCTCCAGGGCGAAAATCGCCAGGCTACCGAGGAGTTGCTCCAGGCCAGTCAGAAACTGGGCCTGCCGACCATGAACGCCGAGGCGGGGGCCGAGGTCATCAAAGGCAACTTGCAGGCCAAGCCCCACGGGTTTATGGAGCAGCGTCTGCTGAACCTGCTGCTGGACAAGAACGACCACTTCAGCCCCAAAGGCATCTTTGGCGGCGACCCCGAGTATCGGCCTGGCATCAACGAAGCAGCCGGCGTTTCCGAGTTGCTGGCCCAGGTGATGGGCGCCTCCATGGTTGCCCCCACCCAGATTCACCATCGCCTTTTCGAGAAAGACTAGGTGCATCACGAGCTGGCCGCCCGCTGGGGGGTGCAGCTCCAGGGTCCCTTGCCCGGTGCCCGTTATGGTAAACTCCACGCCTGTCTGGACCGGCAGTGCCGCTCTCTGTTTCTCAAGGTGTTGGAGCCGGGGCTGGAGGCGCAGCGCGAGATTTTGGCCATGCGTATGCTTACCGGACCTCGAGTCGAATTGCTTCAGTGGACCGAGATCGCCTATTTGATGGAGCGAATTGTACCGGGAACCACCCTGCGCAGCCTGCCAGACGAGCAAGCGGCAGTGCAGTTGGCGGCCTGCGCCGCCGCTTTGGGCGGACCCAGGGAGGGCTTCCCGGCTGTGTCTGATTGGCTGGCCGCTTTGCAGGTCCATGAGTGGGCCGATCGAGCCCGGCAAAGGAGTGTGCGCCTATTGGCCAGTGCGCCTTCGCCCCGCTTGCTGCATGGCGACCTGCATCATGACAATATACTGTTGTGCGCCCAAACGGGCTGGTTGGCCATTGACGCCAAGGGGGTGGTGGGTGAGTTGGCCTTTGAACTGGCCGCCAGCCTGTATAATCCCTGGCCCGGACTGCTGGAAATGGACGACCCTCAGTCCACTACCTCCAGACGCCTCGAATTGATGGCGCCCGACCGGGAGGGACGTCGCCGTCTGGCGGACTGGGGCTTTGTGCGGGCCACACTGGCGGCCTGCTGGGAGGCAGAGGAGGGCAAGTCCCCTGGTCACGCGCTGGCCTGTGCCCAACTGCTGGAGCCGTTTCTGGAGGATTGACTTCATGATGTCATGTGCGGCACACCCATGATGTGAGAACTACTTTGACTCTTGACGACGAGGTTGCCCGGCGACTCGAGGACGGAGATAGAGGGGCCGCGCCATCGTTGATCACCGCTGACGCCAATCTGCTCCTGTATGCCTACGTCGCAAATGGTATGCCAACAAAGACAAGAATCGCCTGCGCCTGGAAGGACCTGGATAATAAGGTCGAGTTCACGGTGGCGCCTTAACGGATCATAGGATCAGGCCGCCCAGGGCCACGCCCGTCAAAGCGTAGGCGATGATCAGCGCGGACTGCAAATATCGGGTGACGTGGTTGAGGACCGAAAGAGCAATAACTCCACGAAGAACTTCATGGTCCCAAAGAGAAACACTCGAGCGGCCGAGGAAGGCGACAGTCTCGGGTTGTGTTGCCAGTTTCGCGTGGGGCGGTCTTTACCTTTTGTAGGCCTGGCGAGCCTGAGCGCGAACAGGGCGGTCATGAAGCAAATCTTGCTGGCTCTGCTGCTGGTGGCCGCGGCCGCTGCCGCTGCCGAACCTCGACACTTCCCTGACCTGGTCTATTCCCGAGCCGGCGGCCAGGAGTTGATGCTCGACCTGGAATTGCCCGAGACCCCCGCGACTCCCGTGCCGGTGGTATTGATGCTGCACGGTGGTAGCTGGAGTAGCGGAAGTCGGGCCGACTTTACCTCTCCCGAGTTGGTTGAGAACGGTTTCGCGGTGGCCACCGTGGACTACCGCCTGGCCCCCGATTTCAAGTTTCCCAGCAATATCCAGGATGTCAAAGCGGCGGTCCGCTTCTTGCGTGCCCATGCCGGCGAATATCAACTGGACAAAAATCGTTTCGGAGCCTGGGGCTCCAGTGCCGGTGGGCATTTGGTGGCCTTGCTGGGGTTGGCGGGACCGGCGGCCGGCTGGGACGTGGGTGAAAATCTGGACCAGTCCAGTGCGGTGCAGGCCGTGGTGGACTGGTTTGGTCCCACCAATTTCCTCGGCCTCGACGGCGCTCCCACCAGTTCACGGGAGACGGTGGCCCGGGCCTTTGGCAACGATTCGCTGGTGTGGCGGCAGGGCAGCCCCCTCTTTATGGTTCACACCGGAGCGCCGCCTTTTTTAATCATGCACGGTCGCCGCGACAAACTGGTTCCCTTGCAGCAATCGCAGATATTGCACGATAGCCTTTCTCAGGCCGGGGGGAGCAGCCGCCTGGTGGTGGTAGAGAATGCCGGTCACACCTTTCGCCCCGACGGCGGCTCGCCCGAACCCTCCGAACCCAAGCTGCGTCAGCAGGTGGTCAAGTTTTTTCAGGACTCGCTCAGTAACGATCGCCAATCGACACGCTGATGGTTGAGCGGGCCTGGGCCGCCCAGGCTCCTTCCAGTCGGATCAACCCAAGGCTGCTCAGGGCCTGGACCCCCAGGCCATAGCCAAAGCCGCTGTCCGGTTTGTTGCGCACCAAGGCTGGCTGGCCAAACACGCGCGAGGCCGTTCCCAAAGCGGTGCCGTAGTCGGCGAAGGCGGTGAGGCGAAAAGGGACCTGGCTGCCTAATATCGACATTTCTCCCAGCGGCCAGCGCAGCTCGGCTGTGCTTTGCAAAAAACTGCTCCCTCCGCCCAATTCGCCCAACTGTTAGCCGCGCACCGAGTTGGTGCCGCCCAGATTGTAGGCCTCATAAGGCGGCGGTGTGCCGGTCATGGTCCCCGCCTGCAGGTTGAAAATCAAGGTGGGCTGGCCGATTGGCTGAAAATGAGTCAGGTTGGCGTTGAAGCGTGTAAAGGCGATGGGCGCGGAGCCCACCGGGACTGCCTGTTCTGCCGAGAAGCGAAATTTTGCCCCTGGCTGGGGAATTGCATATCGTCCAGATCCATGTGCATTCCCATCACGCGCAGCAGCAACATACGGTCCACCCCGGACGATGACACGGTGAGTGGATTCCCCAGGCGGTCGAAGGGCTTCACGGTGCCTGCGGCTGGACCATCGTGGATACTGAGATTCTCGTAAACCACGGCGCTGGACAGAATGAACCGCTGAGATGGGTCGGTGGTGTAACCAAAACCCGCGCTGCTGCGATAGACCCAGGGCTGGTGGTTAGTGTCGGGCAGTCCCACACTGTCCCCGTGCAGAAAGGAACTGCTTTGCGAGCGGGTCTGATTGAGGTAGGCCGAAAAGTAGCCAGAGCCACCTTCGGGGATGAAGCTGTAATCCAGGTCAAGGCTCACTGTGCTGGTGCCGCCCAGGCCTGTGACCATCAGTCGTTGGGTGGGGGTGAGGTAGTGGCCGTAGCGGCCCGTCAAGTTAAAGTTGTCGACAAAGCGACTGCCCTGCAGCACCGTTTCGGTGCGGTTGCTGCCATCAAACGAGGTGGGGTCGGGCAAGACCGGACCGATGCCAAACCCCTCGTCGTCTCCTAGCGTGAAAATTCCCTGGGTGGGCCCGCTAAAAGGGCCGCGCCGATTGGGCCCGCCCTGATTTGCCGCCTCGGCCCCGGGCGCCGGGGCTGGCTCAACAGGCTGTGCGAGGGCTGCCTGGGCCAGCAGGACGATGCATAAAAAGGTCTTCAACCCTGAGGTTATACCTCAATTGGGAAAGCCCAAACAAGCCTAAATGCCGAGAATTAGGTCGCTCCGTCCCAACTGCGCGGCGATGGCATTGAAGACTTGAACGTCATCATCCAGACCCTGCTCGGAGGCAAAGTCCGGGGAAGCGTCCTGGTCCAGCACCAGGTAGCGGAGAGCCACCTGGGCCAACTGACGTCCCTCGGGCTCAAGCTGGCTATGAAGCAACTCCACCAGGCGTGTGGCCAGACTTTCGGCCAGCCCGAGTTGGCGAGAGCCCGAGGGCAGGTGTTGGCGAGCCATCACCAGGTATTCATCGAGTTCTTCTGCCAACACCTGGCCTGTTTCCAGAGGCTCGAGAAGCAACTCGGTCACTCGTTTTTGCAGTGGCTCCGGCAGGTTGCGAGTCACGAGCGCCCCTCTTCCTCTTCGGTCACACCCTCGGACTCGGTTGCAAGCAACGCTGCCAGTTTCTCGGCCGGGTCGGCCTCGCGTCCAAGAACCGTCGGCTGCTGACTGAGCAAAACCTGGGCGCGCTCGGATTCTTCAGCTCTTTTGCTGAGCAGGCCTTTCTTGAAGTGCTCCAGGGATTTCTCGGCTGCTTCTGCTTCGAGGTTGTCTGACATGGTCGTTGACCGCCTTTCCGAATGATGAACAGCCTGAGTTTAGCAGCCTGACGGTGGGCGACTATGACCCAGGTCAGGTGAAGGCCGTGGCTCGCATGTGATTCAGGATTCTCTGACTTTTCTCAGGGTTGTCAGAGTGATCTCTCGATCAAAATTCTGGGAAAGGAAAGTCTTCGTCGACGATTGGTAAGCGAGTGGGCGAAAGGTTTCATCTCGGAGGAGTTGTTCGCCGGTAGCTATGTCCCAAACGGCAAACTCGCAGCCGTCGTCATAAGAGAAGAGGAATTCGTCAAACAATATGATGCCCGAAGAGCGCAGGTCTTCCCTTATGCGGTTCTGGAACTGGGCTTGCGGACTGAGCCACCGTTGCGGTCGAAGAGCGTTCAGGTCTTCAACGTGGGACGCTGTAGCAGCCCGAGTAGCTTTGGCATCACCGGGGCCATGCTCGACTCTCCCGATCAGGTGGACCAGTGGAAGATTGAATTTTCCCGTCTGGAGGGAGAGCTGAAAGAGGGATCGACCATCCAGTTTGATGTCAGCCTGGAGCACAAAGCCTCGCGCTACCTGGCCGAATTTCGCGGCAGTGCTCCGCTGCTACTGGTGGCCAGTTCCCGCTGTCAAAACTGAGGCCTATACTTCATCCAGAAAGGCCCAGAATGAAGTCCACAGGGGGAATTTGCGGAGCTGACGGACTTTTTCCAGCAGTCCGTGGGCACCCACTTGCTGTTCTAACTGCAGACAACGACGCAACCCGCGCCCATATATGGGGCATTGCAGCTTGAACATATTGTCGGCAAAGGTGGCGTAGCCCAGGTTCTTGACCACTCGCCATTCCACCCAGGCGGCAAAGCCCTCTAGCAAATCCTGACTTTGGCGTGGACAGTTCTCCTGTTGCCAGGCGTGGGCGTGCTCGTGGGCCAGCACCGCCGAGGTAAACCAGAACGGATAGCCTTTGACGGCCCACATCATGCGCTCGCGCGGCACCCACAGTCCCACCGTGGCCAGACTCAACGTGTAGGCGTCGGTGTGCAGCTTGGGGATGTCGGCGGCAGTGTCGGCGAGGCGCAACTGATAGGGCTGCCGGACGGCCAAACCCAATTCTTCCTGACAAAACCACTGCACTTCGTCCAGCAGATCCTGGGCCACAGCCATAGACTGCACTCTCTTTTGCAGGCAAGTTTGACAGCGTGTGTCGCCATCCGGTGGCTTGAGTTCCTGGCAGAAGCGGCAGCGTCCACAGGCCACCCAGAAGCAGCTCAAACAATACCAGGTAGAGTCGTGAACCATCCAGCGGTCGGCAAACAGCGTGTTGCACCCACCGCAGGCTCGGGCCGGCCCCTGGCAGTTGGGACAGTCAGGACGATGGGCGATGGCGGTGCCGCAATCCAGGCACAACGGGTGCCGGTTGGCACAGGAGCGACAGTAGACCTTGCGCAAAAAGGTGATGCAGTCCCCGTGAATCAGCGCAGCGCAGTGATCGCAGCGGGGGAAATGGTCCTGGCAGTAAACACAGATGACCTTGTCTCCGGCAGGAGAGCGCTCGAAGGCGGGTCGGTCGCACCACATACACCTGGGGACCTTGCGGCTACAGGGAAAGCAATAGGCCAGGCCGTCATCCCACCACTGACCGTCGCCATTTTCGACAAAAATTTCGCACTGGCAGCACGCCGAGAACTTTGCTCGGGTCAGGCAAGCTTCGCAGCAGCGTTTCCCGGTAGTGGTCGGCCAGACCTCGCCGTGCTCTGCCAGGCAGAACGAGCAGCGCACCAAGAGGTGCTTCGCGGGTTGAGGCCGCCCCCCTTTCATTCTTTGAGACAGGGAAGTTAGCCCGTCTGGCACAACTCTTTCGCCATGATGAAGAAGAGGCTTTGCATCCTGGCCCTGGGTTTGCTGTGGCTGTCGCCAGTGTGGTCGGACCCGGCCAAGGAGGCGCGTGAGAATGAGCAGTGGACCCAGGAGGTCCGACACTTCGCCGAGACCCAGGATGAGGCGGTCAAGCACGCTCTGAGTATGATCTTGCACGATGCAGCCGCCCTGGCCAAACTCGATCCGCACAAGGCCCACGACGCCTTGCAGGCAGTCCTTACCAAGATCGATCGAGCGCGGGTGGAGCCTGACGGGGCCGTGGCTCGCGAACGCCTGGATGCACCGGTGGGCAACTTTGGTGAGGTCGTGCCCGGTCGCCTTTACCGCGGTGCCCAACCTTCTCCCCAAGGTTTGCGCTGGCTGAAGGAGCAAGGGGTTGGCACCATTGTGGTGCTGCGTGAGCCGGGAAAAGAGGAGACTAACTACCCCAACTATTCCCGGGCCGATTACCTGATCGATATTCGTACTCTGGGCATGGAGCCTGTAGAATTGGTGATTCAGGACCACACGGTGCCCAGCCCGGAGCAGATCGAGAAGTTTTTGCAGACCGTCGAAAAGACCTCAAAACCCTGTTTCTTCCACTGCTCGGCGGGCATTGGCCGGACCGGCATCATGGCCGGTCTTTACAAGCGCCAGCACGGGGCCAGTCCTCAAGAGGCCGTCGATTTTTCCAAGCGCTTTTTGCTCAATCCCAGCCTGGTGCCAGACCATGCATTGCAGGCCAGTCTGCTGGCCAACTATCCACTGCCAGGTAGATCAGAAACGCTGGATCTGCCCTGGGGCATCCCCGGTCAGGCTAACCCGTTGGCTCTTGCCCTGGCCCGTGGCAAGAGTTGCGTGATCGGGCCCGACAGCACCGTGCGCTTTGACCTGGCAGCCCCCGCTCCCGCGCTGAAGCAACTGGCCGAGGCTTTGCGTCGGGGGAGTTTTGTCAGATTGGACTTTCGCACTCCCCAGGAAGTGGACATGCTGGCCAGCCTGGGCCGCGTGCTTCCGATGCAGCACAAAATGGGTTCGCTCCCGCTCAAGGAATTGGGCAGCGCCCAGGGCCTCAGCCTGGCCGATCTGGAGCGGGCCCGTCAGTTGTTGGGTCCGGTTCCCTTTGAAGCGAGGGCCTCCGGTTTGACTTCTCAGGAGTTGACTCCAGATAAGGTCTCCAAACTGGCCGATCTGCTGGCCGGCAAAGCCGAGGTCGTCGACCTCAATCTGCCCGAAGGAGGCAATCCGTCGCCCGAAGTGGTCAAGCAATTGGCCGAGCGGGGACTGGCCTGCACGGTTCGTTTCACCACTCAGGCTCCCAAGACGTTTTGGGACGCCCTCGATCTGGCTTATCTGGCCGTCTCTGCGCCCTGACGCCATATCACGTCCACCTACTATGCACCTGTGGCCGCTCGCCAGGCGGGTAGGTCGGCGACTCGCTGATACCAGGCCACGATGACCGGATACTGTCGCCAGGGCACTTTGGCCAGGTCGGCATAGATCAGCAAGGGGGCCACGGCGAAGTCGGCGGCTGTGACCCGATGTCCGCATAGAAAAGCCCGCTCGTGCAGAGCCGGCTGAAGGGCGCGGGCGCAGCGATGGAATTCCTCCTCCGCCTTGGCCACGGCTTGCGAATCGGGCTCGCCCCGACCCAACGAGCGGCGGGCCAGGTTTTCGTAGAGCAAGGGACTGATGGCCGGTGTCCAGTGGGCCAGTTGCCAGCACATCCAGCGCGAAACGTCAGCCTGCGCTTGAGGCTCTTGCGGCCAAAATCCGTTTTGCGGGCGCTGATTGCCCAGGTATTGAAGAATGGCGTTGGACTCCCACAACACAAAATCTCCGTGAACCAGCACCGGAAGCCGACCGTTGGGATTTAAGGCCAGAAATGCGAGGGTTTTGTTCTCGCCAGCCAGGGGATTGACGGATTTCAAATCGGCCTCAATCTGAAGATAGTCCAGGGCCGCCCGAACTTTAATGCCATTGGGCGAGGTGGGTACCGTATAGAGTGTCATGGTTGGCAGGGGGGAAGGCACGCCAGCCCGATTCTACCCTGTATGGGCCCCAACCTTCACTCTGCCTGGAACCCCGTGGACTATCCGCGGCTCAGTCTGCGTCTGGGGCAACTGGCCGGGCAGCTATGCCACAGGCCTCAGTCCGACGTTCTTCGGGATCTTTTTTCCGACAGCCTGCAGAGGCACCGGACGATAGAGCAGTTGGCCTGCCAACTGCGGACCATCTGGCTACAAAACGGCAAAATCGTCTGGCTGGAACCATTGCATGTGAGCGCCGAAAACATGGGCGTGGCCACGGCCCTGACGGTGCGTAATCGGCGCCTCAAAATCAGTCTGACCCTGGAGCTTGAGCCGGCCGGGCGCATCACCGAGTATTCCTGCCAGTCGGACACACTGGAACCCGACTTTGACTCGATCCTGCAGTCCCTGAAGGGTCTTCCCGGGCAGGTAGGCCTGTGCTGCTGGGAACTGACTTCCGAGGGCCCCCGCGAGGTGATTAGCTACCAGCCAGAACAGCCCCTTTCCGTGGCTTCCGCCTACAAACTGTATGTGCTGGGCGCCCTGGCCAAGGGGTCAATGTGGCAGGATAGCGTAACGCTGACAGAAAGTGTCCGGTCCTTTCCCACTGGCCTGCTCCAGCACTGGCCCGCCGGCTGTCCGTTGAGCGTGCAATCCTTGGCGGCCTTGATGATCTCTCTGAGCGACAATACCGCTGCTGAAGTTCTGCTGCACCATATGGGCAAACAGCGGGTTGAGTCCGGACTGGCCGAAATGGGTCACTCCAAGCCGGAACTGCTGACCCCCCTGCTGAGCAGCCTGGATCACTTGAGACTCAAGAGCGACCCCACCGCTGCCCACTGTGAGAAATTCCTGAGACTGGATGAGCCCGGAAGGCGCCACCTACTCATAGAGCTGGCCAAGCTCCCCCGCAACAGCCTGGCCATTCCTTCTACCCCTACCCAGCTAGAAGTGGGATGGTGGGCTACACCAGCCGACCTGTGCAGAGCCCTGGCCTGGCTGTCCCGCTTTCCCCAGGCCTGCCAGGTGCTGCAGATCAATCCAGGCTTACCTCTCAGTCGATGCCGATGGAGTTCGATCGGCTTCAAGGGCGGATCCGAACCCGGCGTACTGGCCGCGAGCTGGCTGCTAGAGCACTGCGACGGGCGAGTTTACGTGCTGGGTGCGGCCTGGAACAATCCCCGGGATGTGATTCGAGAGGCGCCCTTTTTTGGACTTCTGGAAAGCCTGATATGGTTGCTTCCGGAGGGACAGATTGGACCGGATCGACATAGCCTCTACCCGGTTGTTCGCTAAGCCAGACCGCGGTAATCGCAGTCGTTCTCATCTAAGGGCCCATCGAATATGACTTCAGACTCCATTTCGACCAGCTTATTTCAGGACGGGCCCAAAGCCGGGACCGGCCTACTTTTCGTAATTCAGTCAGGGGCAGGATCCAGGGGGCGCAGCTTGAACCGCTCGGGCTGACATTTGTAACGAGGAGAATATTCAAATGAGTGGTGACAGAGATAGAGTTATCATGGCTGAAATGATTGCCCGATGCTGGCAAGACGAGGCCTTTGCGAGCGAATTTTCCAAAGACCCGGTCACAAAGCTGAAAGAGGCCGGGATGCAGATTCCAGAATCAAAGAAGGTGGCGGTTTTTCGCAGCGACAGCCAGACAATTTATATGGGCCTCTCTCACACAATGACGCACGAGGATTACACCCGCTTTGCCCAGACGCAATTTGAAGCCCTGCTGCCCCTCTCGGAAGGTCGCGAAATTCGCCTGGTCCAGAGCACCCCAGACTACATGCCCATCGTAATTCCTGCGCCTCCCAAGTCCTTCCAGGCTGGCGCCCTGTCCGAAGCCGAACTGGCCACGGTGGCCGGAGGCGGCGGTTATCTGGCCGAAGCCGTCAACGTGGCCACTACGGCCAACGCGGTGGCTGAAGCCAATGGTGCCGTTTACGCGAATGCCGTTGGAGCCACCGAAGCAGTGGGCGCGGCCGTGGCCGCGGCCGTTATCGCCGTCGTTCTAATTTAAACAAACGCTCCTATTATCCGTCGTTCAGCGGCTCCCGCCAGAGGGCCGCTGAGCGACTTGTCATTTTAGCGAGAGCAGGAGCCGCTGGTCGTGGCTTGAACGCGTCCGCTCTAAATTTTTCGAGGAGTGGCTTCGATCTGATTCTCCCCATTTACCGTCAACGGTGCTCGGCCACGCCAGAATATTTGGCGGACATCGCCCATACCAAGAGATTATTGGAACGCTGGGAAGGCGACGACGCCTTCCGAGAACTGCTCCAACACTCCCCCTCCGAGGCGACCCGACGCTACGGGCTACAGTCGGACGCCGAAGCGCTTCGGCCAGTATGGGATGCCAAATTTGACCAGTCTACGCCGGACCTGGCGGAGTGCGTCAAGCGACACCGGGCTTTTGTGGGCGAGAAGATGGCTCACCGAGAAGAGCTTCGACGCACCTCCAAACCGCTCTCCCCCAACTTTCACGCCTGGCGAACGCGTCAAATGGCCCGAACCACCAGTCAACTGGGAGCTGTGCGTGCGCACGGGATCGTTCATCCACTGGCCGCCTTTGAACTATCCAAGGGATGTTCGGTGGGCTGCTGGTTTTGCGGGGTCTCGGCTCCCAAATTGGGCGACATCTGGGAGTACAACGACGCCCATCGCGGGCTGTGGCGAGACGTTTGTCAGGTGTGGCGGGAAGAGATCGGTCCGGCATCCGAGCAAGCCTTTCTCTACTGGGCCACCGATCCAATAGACAATCCCGACTACGAAAAATTTGCCTGTGACTTTCACGAACTATGCGGCTACTTTCCTCAAACCACCACTGCCTTGCCCCTGCGCGACGTGGAGCGAACCAAGCGACTGCTGCGCCTGTCCGAGGAGAGGGGATGCCTGCTCAATCGTTTTTCATTGCTGACGCTCAAGATATTGGACCGCGTCCACGAGGCCTTTAGCCCAGAAGAGATGACCTTTGTGGAACTGGTCCTGCAGATCCGCAAGGAAACCCTGTCCAAGGCGGTGGCCGGACGCACGCTGGAGAAGGCCCTCAAGACCGGAGTGACCGACTATCAAGCCGGCACCATCGCCTGCATCAGCGGCTTTTTGGTCAGCATGGTCGACCGCAGCGTGCGCCTGATCAGCCCTTGTCCGGCCAGTGAGCGCTGGCCTCTGGGTTATCAGATTTTTGGCGAGGGCACCTTTAACACCGCCGAAGAATTTCGAACGGTACTTCAGCGCCTCACTTCGCCCGAGGTAATGCCCAGCACGGTGAACTGGCAACGCCGAGTCGGCTTGCGTCGCGATCTGAGCTGGCAGGTGGGTGAACGTGGGCTCACGGTCAGTAGCACCTTTCTGCACCAAACCTTTGGGGGTCTGGACGGAGAAGCCCTGGAGAAGCTCGGACAGTTGTTGGCTCAAGGCGACTTGAGTGCGGAACAAGTGGCTCTTCAAGTGGGCGCCGACCTGCCCACTGTCTTTCTGACTCTCAATCAGATGCTGGCCGTGGGGGTACTCGACGAAGAACCGGAATACCAGCATGCCGGAGTTTGAAAGGCCCCCCGTAGTCTTTGTTCAGATGCCCTTTGCGGCCGTGGAACGTCCCTCGATCGGCCTGAGCCTCTTGTCTGCAGCGCTGACCAGGCACGGAATCGACAATGAGATTGACTACGCCAACCTGCACTTTGCCGAGCATATGGGACTTGCGCGTTATCGACTGGTCGACATGACTCGCAACGACGATCTGGTGGGAGAATGGGTCTTTGCCCAGGCCGCTTTCCGCGAGCAGGCGCCCGAGCAACCGGACTTTTGGGAGTGCGTGGACCTGGCCCCGGCCAGTAAACGATTTGGCAAACGCCAGGCCATTCTGGACGCCTTCCTGGCGATGCGGGAAGTTGCTGCCGAATGGGTCGAGGCTACGGCCCGGCGCCTGCTCACCCCCACCCCGCCCAAAATTATCGGGGCCAGTTCGATGTTTCAGCAGCACTGTGCCTCGTTAGCCCTGCTGCGACGGGTGAAAGAACTGGAGCCGCAGGTGATCACCGTGCTGGGCGGGGCCAACTGCGATGGAGAGATGGGGCGAGCCAGTTACGCCGCCTTTCCCTGGATGGACTGCGTGGTTTGTGGCGAGGCCGACGACATCATCATCGAGGTGATAAGCGATTTATTGAGTCCGACCGCAAAACCCCTACCCGCCGGCGTTTTGCGCAGAGATCGGGAGACGGCGCCGGAGCGAGAACGAGAGTTGATCCGCGACCTGGACTTCATCCCGACGCCTACTTTTGATGACTATTTTCGCTCCCTGAAGGCCTCACCGATCCACGAACTGGTGACGCCGGGGCTGCTTATCGAAGCCTCACGGGGTTGTTGGTGGGGCCAAAAACACCACTGCACCTTCTGCGGTCTCAACGCGTCGGGCATGACTTTTCGGGCCAAAACATGCCAACGAACCCTGGACGAACTGGCCGAACTGTCGCAGCGCTACGGGATGTACCACTTCGAATTGACCGACAACATCCTGGCCATGGAGCGCTTTCGCGACCTGCTGCCGGCCCTGGCCGACGGACCATACACGTTGTTTGCCGAAGTTAAGGCCAATTTGCGCCGCGAACATCTGGAGGCGCTGGCACGCGCCGGGGTGCGCTGGATTCAACCCGGGCTGGAAAACCTCAACGACGAGGTGCTGCGCTTGATGGACAAAGGCACCACCACGGCCGTCAACCTGCAAATGCTGAAATGGGCTCGCGAATTTGGCATCTTTGTTTCCTGGAATTTCCTGGTGGGATTTCCTGGCGAGCAAGACGATTGGTATGCCCAGATGGTTCCCTGGCTGCCCGACCTGACCCACCTGCAGCCCCCGCAGGGCGTTTTCAAGGTGCGCTTCGACCGCTACAGTCCCTACCAGACGGACTCGGCCCGCTTTGGCATCAAACTGCAGCCCCACCCCTCCTACCGAGCCATCTATCCGGCCAGCGAAGAGTTGCTGGCCGACCTGGCTTACTTCCACCTGTCGGCTGACCAGCGCTGGGATCCGCTGCTCAACGATCCTCTGTCCATGGGGCCTGGTCTGGCGGCGCTATCCGCGCAGGCCGACCGCTGGAGCCGGGCTTTCTGGACCGATTTGCCCGCCATTCTAAGCATGGAAGACGACGGTGAGCAATTGCGCATTCTTGACACTCGAGCCGTGGCAACTCAACGCCGAAGAGTGTTGACGGGCGCGGAGCGATTACTGTATCTGGCCTGCGATACGGCCCGCAACCTGAAGAGCTGCGCCGAACAGGCCCAAATCAGTCTCGATCAGGCCCAGGCTCACCTGGAAGGCCTGTGCGGCGACCGCCTGATGTTGGCTCTGGCAGACGGGCGCTACCTGGCCCTGGCTGTGCGAGGGGAATTACCCCGGCTGCTACGCCCCGAGGAGTTCCCCGGAGGAGCCTGCAAGGTAGCCCCCGGCGTGATCTGAGGGACGGCACCAAAAGATATACATCCCGAGAAAAGTTCGTGGATGCTGCTGTTCAAAAAGGTCCCAACAATCCAGATTGCCCAGATTATGCGCTCCAAAGGACTGGCGAAATTTTTGCACCGTGCTCTGGGGTAGCGAGTCAAAACCCACAAACTCCAGGTTGGACCGGGCCAGTAACTGAGAGATCTGGGGAAGATCGTATTCTACCTCTCGCTCGTGAAGAAGCAGGTCGCGCAAGCCGCTGAGACTGTAAAAATCTTTGATTCCGGCCAAAAACTCCAGGTCGGGGGGATCCAGTTGCTGCATCAGTTGCGTTCTCAATTCTCGCAATTCCAGGGGCTGGAGTTGACGGGCCAACTGTTTCGCCGGCTGCAGGCCCAGCCGAGCGCGCCGGCTATACCATCCCAAGCGCATCCAACTGTGGTTGAGCAGGCGTCGGCGCAAAGCCGCCAGTCCCGCCGCCGGGTTGGCCAGATGATGAAGCACCCCGATGCTCTCGATGAGATCAAAGTGAGAAGGCAGGGGGGCATCTTCCAACTCGAGCAAGTCGGCCACTAAAAAGTGAACCCCCGAAATAGCCAGTCGCTCGCTTTGGCGTGCGGCGTAGGCCAGCGAGGTGGGACTCAGGTCGACTCCCCACACCTGGGCGTGGCGATACTGTTGAGCACAATAAAGGGCGTGACGACCGGTTCCGCAGCCCGCCACCAGGATTTTCAGCGGGTCCATGATGGGAATGGAAAGTTGCGGGAAAAGGCCACCCAGAACCTCATGAAAGGGGCGCGGTGGACCCGACCGTTCCAGGCTGCGCCAGCGTGGATAAGGGTTCTGATGGTACTGGTGAGCCACCGCGTCGGGCCGGGCCAGGGGAGTCAGTTGTGCCTGCAACTCCCGCTCTTGAGCGGGCTCCTCCAGGTGACGCTGGCGCACCAAGTCCGGCGCCGATTGACCGGGCAAGAGAGGGCGATAGAGGGGATAGGCCGGATGATCCGGCTGGAGCCCGTCAACCTCTTCGGGACTCTCGGCGAAGCAAAACTCGTTGGTAAAATTGTGGGCGGCCAGAGCTTCTGACAGTTCGCAGGGCTGAGGATGGAAGCGAAAGTTGCGTCGCCACTCGGTCAATGTGCGTTCCAGGGCCAGATCACAGACCAGGTCATTTTGCAGCAAGGCCACCAGCAAAGACTGGCGCTGCGGCCACAGGTTCAGGGCTGCAGGCACCAGTTGGTAGGCCCCGGGAAGTCCCAGGCTGCGCTCCAGATACTCGAGCAAGCGAGGATCCCGGGTCAACTGGCCGGCCTCTAGCAAAGCCTGGATAAGCAATTCCCGGACCGGCGCACTGTCGCCTTCGTCGTGCAAATAAGCCAGACAGAGCTGAGAGGCGGCCTGGTGGCGACCTTGCCTCAGGATCAGTTGAATCTCAAGCTGCCGTGAGATCGGCTGGGTCACGTCGCGACGGACCAGAGCCAGGGCCTCGTCCAGTTGACCCAGGTGGGCCGCCAGGGAGGCCTGCAAGAGCTCGGCCTGGCGCCAGCCTGGACGCCACCGGTTGGCCTGAGCCGCCGCTTCTAAAGCGGTTGGTCCGCTGGCCCGAGCGCGGGCCAGATTGAACCAGAGATCCGGATTGTCAGGCTGCTGGGACAGCAAATCTTGAAGCACCTCAGCGGCCTCGGCGCTGTGGCCGCAGTTGAGCAAACAAACGGCCAGGGTATTGCGCTGCGAGAAGCTGGATTCCAAGTCCAGGGACTGGCGAATGGCCACCAGAGCCTCTTGGGGGCGCTGCTGGCCCAACTTGAGAACGGCCCCAATGTGAAAGGCGTCGGCCTGGGGCAAGCGGTCCACAAGCTGTTCCAGCTCGGCCAGTCGACCGCTGCGCAAAAGTTCACGGGCCTCGTCCATGGTCAGAGCTTGGCCGAAAGTGGGGGGAGAATCCTCTATGAGGATGGAACCCACCGCCGATGCAGACCCTGGAACTCACTCCCCTATTGCCTTTTGCCAGCACGGCAGACCCGGAGTACGTGCGCGATGTAGCCAATACCAAGCGGTTTTTAGAATACTGGTCAGCCGATCCGGCCTTTCGGGCCGAGCTGCCCCAAGACCCGGTGGGAGTCAGCAAGGCTGCCGGCCTGGTGGCCGATCCCGAGGCCATTCGCAGCCTTTGGTCACTGGACCCGAACGACCCCAGCCATCGCCAGGCTCCGTCCCCATCGGTGCTGCGCTATGGCTCCTTTATGAGCGAAAAATTTGCTTATCGCACCAACCTGCGCACCTCGGCCGACTCGACCCACCCTGGCTACAAGGCCTGGCGACAACGGCAAATCAATCGCTGCTTTGGACAGCTAGGAGGGCAGAAGGGCGACTCGCTGGTGCACGCCTGCCTGGCCGTGGAGTTGTGTGCAGGGTGCTCGGTGGGCTGTTGGTTTTGCGGAATATCTGCCCTAAAGCTGGAGGGGGTATGGCCCTACTCGCCGGAGAATGCCCGACTTTGGAAGGGCGTGCTGGGGGCCTTGCAGCAAACCGTGGGGCCGGCTGCGGGGAGAGGCTTCTGCTACTGGGCCACCGATCCCCTGGACAACCCCGACTATGAAACCTTTTGCAGCGACTATGCCGATCTGTTGGGGCGTTTTCCGCAAACCACCACCGCCCAACCGATCAAAGACCCGGCGCGCTTTCGCAAACTTCATCAGTTGTCGCGTCGGCGAGGCAACGAAATCGACCGTTTTTCGGTGCTGACTTTGGGCACCCTCAAGAAGCTTTTTGCTGAATACACGGCTGAGGAACTGCTCTTCGTGGAACTGGTGCTCCAGATGGATGGAGCTTACAACGCCAAGGCCTACGCCGGTAAAGCCCGATCCAAACAGGAACGCTGGAAAAAGTCGACGGGTCAAGAACCGCCACCCGACGAATACACCTCGACGATCGCCTGCGTGTCGGGCATTTTGCTGCGCATGCCCGAGCGGTCCTTCGAACTGGTCAGCCCCAGCCGCGCCGACGAGCGCTGGCCCAACGGGTATCGTATCCACGCCCGCCGAACCTTTGGAGACGTCGACGACTTTTGCACTCAACTGGAGGAAGTGCTCTCGGCCTTACCTGTCCGATTGCCTTTGGATCAACCACTACGACTGCGCCACGACATTCAACCACAAATCCTCGACAACGGCTTTGAACTGGTCAGCCATTACTACAAACTGACCTTTAGCGACGAAAGTTACGCGGCCATGCGCTTACTGGGCGAAGGACTGGCCCAGGGCAACCTCAGCGCCAGCCAACTGGCCCTGCGAGCCGAGCCCATCAGCACTCTGGAGCAGACCATGATGGTATTGAATCAATTGTTCAACTCAGGTCTGCTGGATGACGAACCGTGATCGTATTTGTGCAAATGCCCTACGCGGCCATCGAACATCCCTCCATCGCGCTCGGGTTGCTACAAGCCGAATGCAAGCAAAACAGTCTGTCCGTGCGCACCCTCTACCCCAACCTGCAATGGCGGGAATGGTTGGGACAAGAGGCCTACGGCACCATCTCGAGTGGCCTGAGCGAAGACCTGGTGGGCGAATGGACCTTTTCCCAGGCGGCCTTCAACTGGACCTCGGAACGAGAAGAAGATTACCTGCAGATGGTCTGCTCTCGAGGAATCCTGTCCAGCCGACCTGGGGCCAGGGAACTCCTTCGCCAGGCCCGTCAGGAGGCCCAGAAATTCATCGAAAAAACGGCACTGGAAGTATTGAGCCTTGGCCCCAAAATCGTAGGCGCCAGCAGCACTTTTCAGCAGCATTGCGCCTCGCTGGCCTTGCTCCGCAAGGTCAAGGCTCTCGCCCCGGAAATCGTCACAGTCATGGGTGGGGCCAACTGCGAAGGGATTATGGGGGTTACCCTGGCGCGCCATTGTAACTGGGTTGACTACCTGGTTTCGGGCGAAGCCGACAAACTGGCCGTGCCTCTCTTTACCTCGATTCTGGAAGGGCAAGCGAAGGTGCCCTATGGGGTGATTTCGCAAGACCCGGCCAGTTGGGTCAGCGGACCCGACGGGCAACCCCCGCGCGCGACTTTCGCGGCCATGGATCAGACGGCCATCCCCGACTTCGACGACTACTTTCGCGCCCTGGAGGCCAGTTCTCTGGACCTGCTGCCGGGACTGCTGCTGGAGACTTCGCGAGGCTGCTGGTGGGGACAGAAGCATCACTGCACCTTTTGCGGCCTCAACGGCAGCGGCATGGGCTACCGCAGCAAATCGGGCGAACGTGTTTTGCAAGAGATGGAGAGCCTGGCCGAGCGCTATGACCTGGGGGCTTTCGAGGTCGTTGACAACATTCTCGACCACGCCCACCTGAAGACCATTATGCCAGCGCTGGCCGCCCGTCCGGAGACCTTTCGAATTTTCTACGAAACCAAGTCTAACCTGAAGCGCGATCAGGTAGAAATGCTGGCTCGCGCTGGTGTGCTGTGGATTCAACCCGGCATCGAAAGCATGCACGACGATATTCTTCGCCTCATGGACAAAGGCAGCACAGCCCTGATGAACGTGCAGTTGCTGCAGCACGCCCGCGAATTTGGGGTGCGCGTTATCTGGAACTTCCTGGTCTGCTTTCCGGGCGAAAAGGACGAATGGTATACCGAGATGGCCCACTGGCTGCCGCTCATTCACCACTTGCAGCCCGCCCACGGATTGGCGCCCATCCGCTACGACCGTTTTAGCCCCTACCACACCAACCCGGAGAAATACGGCATTACCATCATGGCCTCGCGCACCTATCGGGCCGTCTATCCCCTGCCGCCCGAAGAGTTGGAAAACCTGGCTTACTTCTTCGAAGACGATCCGGCCCAGGGGCGGCGAGAAGACCGACGCCTGGACAGCCCCGGGCGTTACGCCCTCAATGTGGCCGTCAAAGAATGGCGCGACGCGTTCTGGTCGCCCTTGCCGCCGATTTTGTCGATGTCAGACACGGAAAGCGGATTACACATCTTGGATACACGCAAAGTCGCTGTGGAGCGACGCTACCGGCTGGAAGGTCGCAGCCGTGACTTGCTGCTGGAGTGTCAGGCCCCGCGGCGCTACCCCCAACCCGAGCCGGAACTACTGGAACTGCTGGCCAAGAAGCTGATATTGCAGTTGGGTGATCGATATCTGAGCTTGCCGGTTTCGGGAGATTTACCGACCTTGCAAGCCCAATGGAAGTTTCCCGGTGGATATCCCGAACGGCCACCTGGACAGCCTCCCTACCAGGTGCCGGAGCATTTGCGAGCAGCCCGTGTTTGACATCGTTTTGGTGCAGATGCCCTACGTGGCTGTGCAGCGACCCTCCATCGCTCTGAGTGTATTGAAAGCCGCTCTGGCTTTAGAGAAGGTGACCTGTCAGGTTGTCTATCCCAATCTGTGGTGGGCCGAGGAGATTGGTCTGGGCCTGTATGAGGCGGTGGCCAGCACCCAGAACGACGATTTATTGGGCGACTGGATCTTTGCCGGAGCGGCCTTTCCCGGACACCAACCCGATTCGTTGGCCTACTTTGAATTGCTCAATCTGGATGTGACCCAGGTGATGTTTGGGGCGCGGGCCGACATTTTGGAGAAATTCCAGGCCTGCCGAGACAAAGCGACCGATTTTGTCGAGCGCACGGCCCAGCGCATCCTGGCCCTGAGTCCAAAAATCGTCGGCTGCACCAGCATGTTTGCCCAAAACTGCGCCTCGCTGGCCCTGCTGCGGCGCATTCGCGAGCTGGCCCCCGAAGTGACTACCATGATGGGCGGAGCCAACTGCGACACGCCCATGGGCGAGGTTTTGCACAGCAATTTTTCATGGGTTGACTACCTGATGGGGGGCGAGGCCGATTTGACTTTCGGGCCTTTCTGCCGCGCCCTTCTCGACGGTCGTTGCGAACTGCCCAAGGGCATGCTGGGACCCCAGCATCGCATTCGCCCAGAACCGGTGCAGCGGGCCATTACCTTCAAGTTGGACGAAGTTCCCACCCCCGACTTTGACGACTATTTCCGCACCTTAAATGCCTCGCCTCTGGGCGCCTATGTGCAACCCGGACTGGTGGTGGAGTCGTCGCGCGGGTGCTGGTGGGGCGAGACCCATCATTGCACCTTTTGCGGCCTGAACGCCAACGGAATGACCTTCCGCTCGCGCTCCGCTGAGGCCGCCCAGCGCGAGTTTGCAGCCGTGGCCGACCGTTATGGCGTAGAGCAATTCTTGGTGGCCGACAACATCATTGACACTCGCCACTTCAAGACACTGCTGCCGCTGCTGGGCCAGGACCCACACAACTATACGCTCTTTTACGAGACCAAATCCAACTTGAAGCGCGACCAGATCGACCTGCTGTTGAATGCCGGTGTGATCTGGGTGCAACCGGGCTTTGAGAGTCTCCACGATGACATTCTCAAGCTGATCGACAAGGGCACCACCGCCGCCGTCAATGTGCAGACGCTGAAGTGGAGTCGCGAAAAGGGCCTGCGCCTGTCCTGGAACATCCTCTCTGGCTTTCCCAATGAGAAGGATGAGTGGTACTCGGAGATGGCCGAATGGGTGCCCTCGATCATCCATTTGCAGCCGCCTCAAGGGGTGGTCAAGTTTCGTTACGACCGCTACAGCCCCTATCAACTGAGACCCCAAGACTACGGAGTCAAACTGCTGCCCAATCGTCGCTACGCCTTTGTCTACCCGCTCGATCCGGCCGGGCTGGAGAAGCTGGCTTACTTCTTTGAAGATGAGCGCGATGTGAGCGGGTTGATGAGCGTTCCCGAGCAGGTGATCGACAAGAAAGATACCCTGCAAGCCCGCACCCAACGGGACTATCAGGAGTATTATCGCTACTTAATGGCCACGGCCACGCGCCGAGGACAACGCGGCCGCGAGGGCCCGGGGCGGGCCCTGCTGACCGACCTGGTGGAAGAGTGGATTCGCATCTTCTGGCAAGACCTGCCGCCCATCTGCAGCGTGTCCGACATGGAAGGCAGCCTGCGCTTTTTTGACACGCGGCCGGTGGCTGTCTCCCGTCAGTGGCAATGCGACGGATTGGCGAGGCGTCTCTACCAGGCCTGCGACACGGCGCGCACGCCGGTGCGCCTGGCCCAGGACCTGGAATGCAGTTGGGAAGATCTGGAGCCGCTGGTGCGCGAAATGCATGCACGCAGGTTGCTGCTGCCTCTATCGGGACGCTGGCTGGCGGTAGCGGTAGAAGGGGAGATCCCGCCCATGCCCACGGCCCACGTTTTTCCCGGCGGCTACCTGGCGCCCAAGCCCCGACCTGACCACCCCCACGACGCTCCCTGGTCTATCCGAGGATTGCCGGCCCAAGGTGAGTCGTTACTCAGCAGATGACTGGATAGCCCAGCTTATCCAGTAACGTGGCCGCCTGATCGGCCAGAGCCCTGGGAAGGAGAGCTTTGGGGAGTTTCTTGCCAGCGCCGATGCGATCGCTTTCGAGCCCCTCGGTGGTCCAGATTCTGGGGTCGCCTCCGCCCTTGTGGTGGGGGTGCTGCAGGGCCGAGGTGTGCAGGTCGGGGCAGGGCCGTAAATCCAGAAAGCGCAGCACGGCGTCGAGGGTGGATTGAGGTTGGCTCACCAGATCTTCGTAGCGCACCCGCATGCACTGTTGCTTCCAGTAGCTTTCAAATTGCAAAATCTGCTCGGTCTTCTCCACCCAACTGCGCATCATGGCAGCCACCGTGTTGGAGGGAGAAGACATGACGTAGGGGGCCAGTTCGCGCATGTATCCATAGCGGCTGACCTCCAAGCAGGAAGCGACCACATCGTAGCCGTGGCGATGCAGACACAGGAAGCGAGCCTCGGGAAAGAGCAACCGAAGCAATTCGGCGTAGGGCAGGTCGCTGGGAGTCTTGTTGCACCAGCGCTCTTTGCCGCACGCCTGTGCGTAGCGGCTCAGAATACCGTCGACCAGCGCGCGAGTCTCGGCCAGCACTTTAGCGGCCGCCTCCCCTTGAGGAGCCACCCCGGCCAGCCACAGGTCGGTGGACAGGGGCGAGGCAGGACTCTCGGTCTGGCCCAAAGTTCGGGTAAGGATGATGAGCAGGCGGTGACACAGGTCGCCCAGCCCCAACTCGCCAGGGGCGGCAACCTGAGGATGAGAATCGAGCAGGACCCGCAGTAGGGTGGAGCCGGCGCGCTCGGTACTGAGAATGAATATCATGGGCGACCTGTCCGTCTTGGCGGGAGGAGACACCCTCAGGGCAGCCAAGGCCCGCCGGTGAGTAGTTGTGACGCGGCTTCTGGCCCCTGGGTAGATTTCCCCCCCGACGCTCATCGCGTGTGGTTGGTGTCGATGCCTTACGGCATTTTGGAGCGCCCCTCGCTGGCCCTGGGCAGCCTGCAAGCCTCGCTGCGCCAGGCCGACATCCCGTGTCAGACCGTCTACGCCAACCTGGAATTCGCCCGGCGGGTGGGCCTGGGGCCCTACAATTTGATTGGCGCCAGTGAAGCCAAGGATTTGCTGGGAGAATGGACCTTTGGACGGGTTGCTTTTGGACCCCGTCCAGAAGACACCGAGGCCTATCACCGCGAGATCTACTTTTCCCTACTGAGCCACCTGGGCCTGACGCGAGAGACGCTTTGGACAACCCTGCAATACCTGCGTGACCAGGCCGAGGAGTTTGTAGACCAGATGGCCCGTCGACTGCTCCAGAGCGGCGCCCGCCTGGTAGGCTGCAGCTCCACCTTTCAGCAGCACTGCGCCTCGCTGGCTCTGCTTCGACGGTTGAAACAGTTGGACCCCAGCATCCTCACCATGCTGGGAGGCGCCAACTGCGAGGGCGTCATGGGGGTGGCCCTCAAGCGTAACTGCGAGTGGCTAGACTTTGTGGCCTCGGGGGAATCCGACCTGCTCATCGTGGACCTGGTCCGCTTCACCCGGGGGGAGGGAAAACTGCCCTATGGGGTGATCGGCGCCGAGGAGCCGGTAGGCGTGCCGCGGGCCAGTGTGGCCAATCTCAACGCGCTGGCCACCCCCGACTATCAGGACTATTTTGAGACACTGGCCCGGACCGGCCTGGGTCCGCACATTCGACCTTCCCTGCCGGTAGAAACGTCACGCGGTTGCTGGTGGGGAGAGAAGCACCACTGCACCTTTTGCGGCCTGAACGGCGGCAGCATGGGCTTTCGAGTAAAAACCCCCGAGCGCGCCCTGGAGGAATTTGACCAGTTAAGCAGGCGACACCATTTGACGGACTTTCTGGTGGTGGACAACATTCTGGGAATGGAATCGTTCAAGACCCTGCTGCCCGAATTGGGTAAGCGAAACTATCGCATGTTTGTAGAAACCAAGGCCAACCTGAAGCGCAGCCATATTGAGGCGTTAGCCCGGGCCGGAGCGGTATGGGTATTGCCGGGGCTGGAGAGCCTGCACGACGAGGTGCTGCGCCTGATGGACAAGGGCACGACTGGCGTGACCAATGTGCAGACCCTGAAGTGGTGCCGTGAGCTTGGCATTCGCGTATCCTGGTCGATGCTGTGCGGTTTTCCGGCCGAACGGGATGAGTGGTATGCCGAGATGGCCGAGTGGATTCCCAGCCTGGAGCACCTGCAACCGCCAGCGGCCATCTGCCCCATTGGCTACCATCGTTTCAGCCCTTACCACCTGAGAGCCGAAGAGTATGGCATCCGCCACCAACCCGCCCCAGCCTATGTCAGAGTCTATCCCTTTGCCCCCGAAGACCTCAATGACCTGGCTTACTTCTTTGTAGACGCACCCGGCTCGATTCGCACCGGAGCGGAAGGTCCCGGGCTGGAGAGCGTACGCCGCCTGCTGCGACCTTGGGCCTTGGGCTTCGAATCGGGGGGACTGCCCGTGATTTTGAGTATGCAGGATCGGGACGAGCAACTGGAGATTTTGGACACCCGGTCCGCAGCCCCGCGAAGGCGACACCTGTTGACGGGGATCGCGCGCCAGGTCTACCTGGCTTGCGATGCCGCCCAATCCCGCCAGGGCCTGGTAAACCAGTTAAAGTTGGAAGAGCAAGTGCTGGACCAAATCTTGCAGGGGCTGTTGGAAGATCGGCTGGTCTTTTGCCAGGGCGATCGCTACCTGGCCCTGGCTACCCGCGGCGACCTGCCCGCCCTGACCGGCTCGCACGATTTCCCGGGGGGCTCGTGTGCCCTGCGGGCCCCGTAAACTCGGGGGGGCGGCAAAGCAGCTCCGAAACGAGCTTTGCCCAGTTCCGCTCAGCAAAGGGGCGACTGTCAGCGACACCTCCGCCTCCTACATCTAGCCAAAACTGATGCATCGGCGTCTCGGTTAAGGACGCGGGAAGCTGACCATGTTGACCCAACGGCCGTTGACAAACTGCCATTTAGCGCTGGAACTGACGGGCGCGGATTTGCCGTTGGGTCCGGTCACCTTACCCTGACTGGTAGAGCTACCGGGTTCGATGGTGGTGGCGCCCTCTTAAGTGGAGGTGTTGCCCTTGGGGCCGGTGGCGCTACCTTGGGTGCTCCAGGTGCCGGGCGCGCTGCGAGTGGTGCTGCCCTGGTAGGTGCTGGTATTGCCTTTTGGACCGGTGGCGCTGCCCGTGGTAGACCACGAGCCGGGGGCGGTGCGACCGGTGTTGGTCTGATAGGTTCCGCTCTGACCATTGGGCCCGGTG
This sequence comes from bacterium, assembly GCA_018780265.1. Lineage (GTDB taxonomy): Bacteria > Vulcanimicrobiota > Xenobia > Xenobiales > JADMJV01 > JADMJV01. Next base: position 124,319 of record JADMJV010000032.1, on the reverse strand, counting down.
ACCGTACCCTGGCTGGACCAGGAGCCCTGGCCGTTGCGGGTGGTGGTTTGATGCACGGTGCCAGTGTTGCCACGGGCGCCGGTCACGGTACCCTGGGTGTTCCAGGTGCCGGGAGCGGTGCGGGTAGTGCTGCCCTGGTAATTGCGGGTATTGCCGGCCGCGCCGGTGCGGGTCCGGCTGCTCGAAAAGCCGCCAGCACCCGACCGGGCGCCGCCACCGGGGCGCGCGCTCACCGGCAGGCAAACCAGAGCGGCCAGGCCGCCGACTAACAAAACACGCGAAATTTGGTTCACAACTACCTCCCCACGTTTTCTTGCAAGTTGAGCATAGCTGGCCCCACTCAGCGTTGCTTCAAGGTTCGCTCAAAATTCGCTCATTTTCGCAGAAGTTCCCGCTCGACCAGAAAACGCCCATGGGTCTGTAATTGAGGGTGGTGTGCTCGGGCTTTCCAAGACATCACCCGGATCTGAAAAATTCCTGAAATCAGTTTACCTGCCGTTCACAAATACCGAGCCTTGGTAATCCTCCAGTAATTCGTCAAGGGTAGTCTGCTGGTAGAGACTTACCAAGGAGGCCTGAGGCAATGGCAAGCATCCCCAACATTTCAACCGGCACTGTTCAAACGGTGGCCCCCACCCCCCGGCAGGCGCCCGCGCAAAACGTCAGCCCGGCGCAATTCGCGAGCCAGGCCGCCGACCGTACTTTGGGCGCACCCACCAATGTTGGCACCGTGCAAACCAGCGCTACGGCCGACACCGGCGCCCCCGTTTTGAAGTATGCTCAGGACAAGAAAGGCACCGTGGACGGCAATGGAGAGTGCTTCACGCTGGCCGATGAGGCCTTAAAGCAGAACGGCATGAAGAGCGCCAGCGACTACGGCCGCGTCACCCCCAACGCCGACTACAAGTGGGGCAAGCCGGTGCCGCTCAACGAGTCGAAGCCCGGCGACGTGCTGCAGTTCCGCAACTACGAGAACACCACTCGCGACACCAAGGCCGACGGCAGTTGGAACGAAGAAACCAACTCACGCCCCCACCACACCGCTATTGTGGTGAGCAACGACGGCAAGGGCAACATCACCGTCCTCGAGCAGAACGCCCCCGAGGGCAGCCCGGTAACCGAGCGAGTCCTGCACTTCGGCAACGGAACCGCCAAGAATGAGGACGGCTCCAGCCAGGCCCAGAAGACCAAGGGCGTAATCAAGGCTTATCACCCCGAACCAAAATAGACCGGGCCGCCGGCGTACAGGCCGGCTACCCCATCCAGGTTTGGCCACGAACATTTTGCTCCGGGCAGGGTGAGAATTCGGGAGCCAGAAATCATATCGATGGCTTCTCGCGCGTCGGTCGGCACATTTCTGGGCGGGGTGGCTCTGGCCTGTGGAAATGGCTATTACCTGGCGGGGCGACTGGTGCCGTGGCTGGTTTCCAACCTGGAGGGCTGGTGTGAAGCCGAACGGCTGCGCCAAACCGGTATCGGTTTGGTGATTCTGGCGCTGGTGGTACCGCCCTTCTGGTTGAGTCACAAGCTCAAGAAGATCCGTCACAAGTGGACCTGGTTTTTTCGGTTCTTGCTGTTCTTCCAGATACTGATCGCCGGCACCCTGACCTATTTTCGCTCCGCTCCGGCACCTGCTCCTCGGGCCACTCCCACCCCGTTGGTCACTCCCGTGGCACCAGCGACACCAATGCCAAAACACCTGGTAGTCGAGACACCGCTGGCGAGCCCGACGCCGGAAGTAAGCGAAACGCCGGTCGACGCCGAGACGCCCCTGGTGAAACCCCCTCCCCAAATGGGCATCCCCGGTCATCGAGAGGAGCCCAACAAATACGCCAAAATCGATGCATACGCCCTGGCCACGCCACCCGAGATGGAGAAAGAGGTGGCGACGCTGGCCCACTACCTGGTCAAGCCGGCTCAGAATGACGAGGAGAAGATTCGGGCCATCTACCGCTGGGTCACCGACCGCATTGCCTATGACGCGGACTCATTTTTCTCTGGAAACTACCCTGACGGCTCTCCTGAGACCTCGTTACAAAGGCGATTGGCCGTTTGCGACGGCTATTCCAAACTGGTGCATGCGCTGGGGAAACAGGCTGGTCTTAAGGTTGAAATCGTGCCGGGCTATGCCAGCGGCTGCGACGCTGATCCCACCGAGGAGGAGAATCACGCCTGGAACGCCGTCAAATTGCCCCAGGGCTGGCGACTGATCGAAGCCACCTGGGGGGCCGGCAGCCTGGGGGAGGACCGTAAGTTTCACAAAGAATTTAATCCCTATTATTTCGAGCCCCCGGCCGAGCAGTTGTTGGCCACTCATTTCCCCACCGAATCTCGTTGGCAGTTGCTGCTGCCGCCAATTACTCGCAAAGAGTTCTTGAGCCGACCCAAGAAACAGCCGAAATTCTACGACCTGGGATTGAAAGTGGTGCAACAGGTGGGTTCGCTCGAGGCCGACCCGCGCGCGGTGGTGGAACTCCGGGCCCCAGATGAAGTGGTTTTGAGTGCACGGCTGGAGTCGGAGCAGTCCACGGTAGAGGAAAATACCACCATGGTGGACCGCGACGACAACCGCATTTTGGTCAACGTAATGGCCCCGCGCAAGGGCAAGTTTCGTTTGCTTGTGTTCGCCAGCAAGGCCGGCGAGGACTACATGAATGGGGTATTGGAATACACCATCGAGGCCCTCAGCGGGCAGCCTGACGGCTATGCTCAGACCAGTTCGCTGTTTCAAACCAAAGGCGGGCACGTTTTCAGCCCGACCGCCAGCCAGTTGAGCGCCGGAAAGCAGCATTTTGAGCTGGAGATTCCCGGCGCGCGCACAGTATTTATCGACGATTGGGACAACGCTCTCCAGTTGGAAGGGGACCGTTTTGTGGGAGACCTCATGGTCAAGCCGGGCAAGGTTAACGTCTTTGCCCAATTCGAAGGAGAGAGGGCTCATGGAGTCGTTACCTTTGAAGCTCGCTAGAATTTTGTCTTTTCGGTCTGGCGACAGGCGGCCGCCTTGCTCCTAGGTGATTCTGGTGGTAAGCGGCGTCAACTTCCGCCTGTCCACTGAGCGATAGGCCGCTCAGAGTTGATAGCCTGGCTGCAAGGTCGTTCACCAGGATTGTCAGAACTCTTGCAGGTATGGCAGAGATCCCCCTGAGCAGCGCGGTGGCCACGCTTCAGGTCCATCAGTTGGACTCGCTGGCGAAATGGGAAGGCGCGGCCCGGGTGGTTCTCAAGGCGGCCGAGGCTGGCACGGATCTGGGGCCGTTTCTTGCCGTAATCCGTCAGGCCTACCTGGAAAGCCATCAGGTGCCAGTGATGGAACCACTGGCCCAGGCGGTGGCCCGACACTATCTGAACGGGCACGATCTGGCGAGCCTGTGCCGAATGTTGAAAGACCCCGAGTTTCGCCCCTACCTGGTCAAAGGGTTGGCGCCGTACGTCTCCAGGCTGAGCCTGGAAGAATTGAGTCAACTGCTCCAGGAACCAGGTCCCTGGCACGGCCTGATCAGTAGCTATTGCCTGCTTCATCCCGGGCAGTTGAGCCAGATTTTTGAGACAGTTTCGGCCCGGCCCGAGACCCGGGAAATATTGCCAACCTTGTTGAGGGACATGGTGATTGGAGGCCTGCACAAGCGACTGGACCTGACGCCCTCGGTGGTCTGGCTGACAAGCTGCAAGGACCGCCCTCAGGCACTGGGCACGATGCTTTGGTTGGTAGAAGCGGACGTGGACCTTGAGGGCGCCTGGAGAGCCTTGAGTGAGGGCCTGACCGCTCCAGACCCTGAGGTGCAGCGGCTGAGCGCCTACTGTTTGTGTTTTCAGCAAGGACGGCAAGGGAGATGGTCCGCTTTAGACCCGTGTCTGCAGCACCAGGCCCCGCAGGTGCGATTGGGAGCCACTCAGGCCCTGTGCGTTTTGCTCAACAGCCGCTCCCTCGATGACAGCCAACTGGTGCAGCGCCTGCTAGACCGATTGTTTGACCCAGACGAGAGCTTGCGCCGCTTTGCCGGGCAAGGCTTGGCCTCGGGTCAACGCCAGGGGAGAAAAGTGCATCCGGAGTCTCTGGAGGGTCTTCGTCGGCAGTTGTCCAAATCAGAACAGCAAAACGAGGTTTGCCAATATCTTTACTGGTGGATGCACGGCAGCGCTGACAAAGCTGCCCAGGTCCAGGGCCTTCTTCAAACCGTGACCCGCCCGGGCGCCTCCATGTGCCGATTGCTGAGCGCTTGTGGGGAGGCCGCCGCCGGGCGGCACCACTGGGCCTGCACCATCTGCAGATTCATTCCCCGACGGGTGCACTGCACGACAACCTATGACCTGCCCAAAAGTCTGGAACGACTTTTGCCTCAGCAGAGTTACGAAGCTTCGGGCTCGCGCCATTGCCCCGAGTGCCAGGCTCGGTACAGCGTGTCTTATAGCGAAGAGTATGAGGATATGCGGCCGGACATCGAAATTGAGGTAGTTCGTTTGGCCGACCCTAAGGCCAACCCGCAGATGCTGGAGCACTTTCAAGACTACCTGCGCCAGGATACGGCTCACGCCCTCAGCGAGCAAGCCTTGCAAGCCGGCGACTGGAGTGCGCTACGCGGTTGGATTGGACACGTCGACCCGCTGGTGCGCGAGCAGGCTCTTGCAGGCGCTGTCTGCCTCGGGCGTCCCACCTGGGCCGCTGCTGGAGTGCTTGCGGGGTAGACTGGACGACCCGGAGAGGTCGACGCGTCAACTGGCGGCTCAGATTCTGCTGAGGCATTGGGTAGACAACAAAGAAACTGCCCCCCTGGAGCAGATCCTCAGGCAGGCTCCGGCGGATGTGCGCGGCCGGGCCATTCTGGCCATCGTTCACAGCGAGGGACTGGATCCTGTGCCGCTGGCCCAGCCTCTGCGGGAGTTGTGTCAACATCCCGACGAGGAACTGCGCAGCCGAGCGGTCCAAGGGGTAGCCTGGTTGGGCCAGCAAGGTTACCAGAGCGACAGCGAACTGAAACTGCTGCGCGGCCTGCTGGGCCACCCCGAGGTGGAAACCCGCCAACGCGCACTCAAAGGGCTTGAGAGTCTGGTCAAGCAGTGGGGCACCCAAGGCGACCCGATCGTGGCCGAAGTGAGACAACTGCTGGAAAGCGACCGGGCCACCCGATATTACAGCCTGGGGCTGCTGCGCAAGGTGGCCGCCCAGGCCGCCATTGAGAGCTGCTTTCCATTACTGGTTCAGCTTTTGCTGCACGATGAAGAGGGGTATGCCGACGATGCCGGAGTAATTTTACTCCAGGCTATCGAGGCAGGTCACCTGCAACCCTTCTTGGTAGAGGCCATGGCGCCCGGCTGGGGCCTGAAGGGGGAGCAGGAACGCTATCTGGTCAGTCAGTGCTACCAGGCGATGGCCCGGGCGGGGCTGGACTTGAAGCCGGCTTTAGCGCAGATGATGGCAGCCCTGACGGGGCCGCGCAGTTGCTACGTGGAGAGCTATTTCGCCGACGATCTCACCCGCTATTTGACCCGTTCGGCGCGGCTGGAGCCGGAGGCCGTTTCCCAGCTGGAGCGGCTGCTGGAAGCCAGGGCCGATGTCAGCGGCTGCGTGGCCCAGGCGTTGGCCGCCCGGGCTAAGGAGGGAATGGATCTGACCCCTCTGCTGCCCAGTCTGGTCAAGATGCTGGGGGATCGCCACTGGTTTGCCGGTGACGGTGCCCGCCAGGCCCTGTTGGCCCAGGGCCGGTTGATGGGCCCTCAAGCCGTACTGCAAGCAGCTGCCGGGGCATCGCCATCGCGGGCGACACTTCAGCTTCGCAAAGAGCTTGAGGGGCCTTAGGCAACGTAAGCTCACGACGCTGCCACTCCGACCCTGGTTGGGCGCGCTCTTTGGATGCGTGAAACCGTTTATCTACGCCAGCTGGACCGCATGGTCGAGCAGCAGGAGCAGGCCGACGCGGCTCAGGACAATCACAGACGAGACAAGCGGGAAGCCCATCTGGGAGCGATCGGCTGACCTCATCAAGAAGGCATCGTCCGCTATCCCTCAATTTCTCGGATTTTCTCCTCTAACTCGGCCAGTCTGGCTTCGGTCTCTTGCATCCGCCGCTTCGCCCTTTTGGATTCTTGCCGAGCCTCTCGCATCGTCTCCTCGGCCTCTCGCATCGTCTCCTCGGCCTCTCGCATCGTCTCCTCGGCCTTCTGCTCCGCTACCTCGGCCTTCTGCTCCGCTACCTCGGCCTTCTGCTCCGCTGCTTCGGCCTTCTGCTCCGCTGCTTCGGCCTTCTGCTCGGCTGCCTCGGCCTTCTGCTCGGCTGCCTCGGCCTTCTGCTCCGCTGCCTCGGCTTTACGCTCCGCTGCCTCGTAGACTTCTCGGCGGGTGGCCTCTATGCTTTGGGCCTTGAGTCTGGCTTCTATCATCTCGCGAACCTCATCGTCCGCGTAGGCACGCTTCATTGCATCCAGGGCCATTACTATCCCCTCCTCGCTAGCCAATTGTTGGGGAAGAGGCTCCAGGCCTCTTTCATAGATCTCCCCAAACTTGAGGATATGCAGCCACTTCTCCAGGGGCGTCCGATCTCCGTGTAGTTTGTACTGGTCAAACTTGGACAGCTCAAGATAATGAATCTCGAGAACGTCCGTCAGTTCGTGGCTGTGTTGTGTGTCGTATAAGCGATAGGTGCTATGCAGGTCAGTCCGGTCCTCAAACAGTTTGAAGTCCAGGATCGAAATACCTACCGTGCGTCGAATGGTTGTGTAGGGTTCGCCCTTGCCCACCTGCTCGCTGAAGAGCCGGGCCAGGTAGTGGAGGGAACGTTCGACGTAATTGGGCTCTCGGTTCAGTTGAACCTCTACGTTGTATCGCCTGTCCTCGCCGTCGCGAGCCTTGATGTCCAGGATGATCTCCTTCTCGTCGATGCGCTTCTTCTCTCCGTATGGATTGCTGATCTGCACCTCCTGGATACGATCGGGCCCGGACAGACCCAAAATGGCGTTTAGCAGGGCCCTCAAAATTGGCGCATTCTCCGTGGAGCCAAAGACGATCTTAAATATCACATCGTTCACGAGGCTGTGTCTCACGATTTTGATTATAGGGGTGGACTCTGGGGCTGTCGACTTGGGATCACTCATGTTGGGCTACCTCCTCTTCTTTGGAGAGAGCCTGCCACAGAGATTACTACCAAAGTACTACCAAATGCTGGGGCGAGCCCTCTCGCGGGCCTGCTCGAGGGCCTCGGGCGTGGGCCAGAGGCCGACCCAGAGATGGTTGACAAACACATTCATCACCCTACCGATCTGGTCGCGCGATTGGCGCCAACGCTCCAGGTCGTGTCCGCTGGGATCGGGCAGGCTGACGTGATAGCGGCGGGTCTGGGCCGGAAAGTAGGGGCAGGCGTCGTTGGCCGAGTCACACACGGTGAGGACGGCGTCAAAGTTGTCGGGGTAGGGGATGTCGTCGAGGGTCTTGGAGGAATGGGTTTTGAGGTCGACGCCAATCTCTTCCATCACCTGAATGGCCGGAGGTTTGACCAGAGTCTTCTCGGTGCCGGCCGACCAAATATCGGCCTCCAGGCCAGCCTCGCGGGCCAATTTGCGCAGCCAACCCTCGGCCATCTGGCTGCGCGCCGAGTTGTGGGTGCACATCACTAGAATTCTAACCACAAGATCCTCACTGGGGATAGTATTTCTTGCGCAGCCAGAAGGCCGCGTTTACCAGAGCGATGAGGGCGGGCACTTCGACGAGAGGTCCGATCACACCGGTGAAGGCCTGGCCGCTGTTGATGCCAAAAACGCCGATGGAAACGGCGATGGCCAGTTCGAAATTGTTGCCTGCAGCCGTGAAAGCTATGGAAGCTGTCTTGGAGTAGTCGGCGCCCAGCATTCTGGCCAGGAAGAAGCTGCTCAGGAACATCAGGATGAAGTAGATGAGCAGGGGCACTGCGATGCGCAGCACATGGAGGGGCAAGTCCATGATGAGGCCGCCCTTGAGGCTGAACATGACCACAATGGTGAAAAGCAAAGCCAGCAGGGTGATGGGGGAAATGATGGGCACATAGGTCTTCTCAAACCACTCCAGCCCCTTGAGGTGAATCAGGGTGTAGCGGCTGACCACTCCGGCCAAAAACGGAATGCCCAGAAAGATGCCCACCGTCCCGGCGATCTGACCGATGGTCAGGTGGATCTCCGTGCCCTTGAAGCCGACGGCCGGCAGCAGGATGCTGACAAAGAACCAGGCATAGACGCTGTAGAGAAAGACCTGAAATACGCTGTTTAAGGCCACCAGGCCGGCGGCGTATTCGCGGTTGCCTTCGGCCAGCTCGTTCCACACGATGACCATGGCGATGCAGCGGGCCAGGCCAATCAAGATCAATCCAATCATGTACTCGGGGTAATTGGAGAGAAAGGTGACGGCCAGGCCAAACATCAGCACCGGGCCGATGACCCAGTTGAGCAGCAGGGAGACTCCCAGCACTTTGAACTCGCGAAAAACCTCGCCCATCTGGTCGTAGCGCACCTTGGCCAGAGGCGGATACATCATCAGGATCAGGCCAATGGCCAGGGGAATGTTGGTGGTGCCGCTGGACATATCGCTGATAGCCGTGGCCACTCCCGGGGCAAAGCGCCCCAAGGCCACTCCCAAAGCCATGGCCAGGAAGATCCAGAGGGTCAGATAGCGGTCCAGGAAGCTCAGTTCTTTGCGGGGGCAGGGACTATCCATGGACGGGTAGGGCCAGTCGTAAGGGTTCGATGAAGGCCCGCGAGCTGAGTTTCAGCACCTCATTCAGGCAGGCGGCTTCATGGCCCGCCCGCGAGGCCAGCACGGGGTCGCCAGTGGCTGAGGCCAGCAGGGAGCCATTGACCACCCAGGCGTAGGGTTCGATGCCGGCCCGCCGCAGTTCGGCCTGAAGGCTGGCGGCCTCGTGAACCGGGGTGGGTTCGGCCAGGGTGACCAGGATGATGCGGGTGAACTGTGGGTCGCGCAAGCGGGGAAGCAGCTGCAGCACCGACTCGGGTGCCCCCTGCTGGTTGCGATGGACGTCGCGAGAGTAGGCTTCGCTGGCGTCCATCAGCAAAATGGTATGCCCGGTGGGGGCCGTATCGATGATGACGTAGCAGTCTTGCCCTTCTTGAACAGCATCGGCAAAGGCGCGAAAAATGGCAATCTCCTCGGTGCAGGGCGAGCGCAGGTCTTCTTTGAGCAGGGCCAGACCTTCCTCGTCCAGGTTGGGAGCGGCCTTGCTCAAGACCTCGGCGGTGTAGCGGGCGATTTCCCGGGCCGGATCGATGCGGTCCACGCGCAGATTTCCGTTGACCTGCTGCTCCACCAGGTCGCCGGCGGGGTCGGTGGTGGTGAGGCGCACCTGGCCACCCTGCGCAGCCAACTTGTGGGCAAGTTGTAGGGCGACGGTAGTCTTGCCCACCCCGCCCTTGCCCATGGTCATGATCACGCCCTTACCTCGTCCCAACAAATCGCTCACCAGGTGGTCCAGATCGCCCAACTCGGTGGGAATGGACGGCAAACTTGGTGCCAGCTCGGGCACCTGGGGCGGGTGCAACAGGGCGCGCAGGGCGTTGAGGCCTACCAGGTTGATGGGAAGGAGAGGGACCTGTTGCCCTTCCACTCCCTGTAGCTGCTGTTGCTGCAGGGCCCTCAGGGCCTGTGCGGTGGGGTCTTTACTTTGCTCCCCCAGCACTCCGTTGATAAGCAATTGAATGTTGGCCACTCCCATCTCGTCCAACTCGTGGCGAGTGCGCCGGGCTTCGTCCAGGCTGGACTGGTCGGGACGGGCCACCAGCACCACGGAGGTCTGGTTGGCGTCGCCCAGGCGTTGTAAAGCCAGGGCATAACGCTCTCGTTGCTCTTGCAACCCGGCCAGAGGGCCCAGGCAGGAGGCCTCGGCGGTAGTGGTATTAAGGTAGCCGCTCCAGGCGCCGGGGAGGCTGAGCAAGCGCAGCGTATGCCCGGTCGGGGCAGTGTCGAAGACTATATGGTCGTAGCTGGAAGCCCCCTCTTCGTCGGCCATCAGGCCCACGAACTCATCAAAGGCAGCCAGTTCGGTGGTGCATGCTCCCGAAAACTGTTCTTCCATATTGCGAATTACGGCCGGGGGAAGGACGCCTCGGTAGGGAGCCACCACCTTTTCCCGATAGGCTGCCGCAGCCGCCTGTGGGTCCAGGTTGCAGACCCACAGGCCTTCCACGTCGGGCAGGGGCTGGGGGCTGGCCGTGAGTTGGAGTGCGAAGACCTCATCGAGATTGGAGGCGGGATCGGTGCTCACGATCAGCACACGCTTCCTCTGCTCAACCAGGGCCAGCGCGGTGGCGCAGGCCAGCGAGGTTTTGCCCACGCCGCCCTTGCCGGTGAAGAAGAGATAGCGCTTGTTGAGCGACTGCCACCAGCTCATCCGCAGCACGTCCCGCCCGAACAACATTCGCCATTGCTCGCCGCGGGTTGTGGACTGTCGAGGCCCACCCATTTGGACAGTTGTTGTCGCGATGGATAGGCCCCTTTGCAGACGATCTTGTCCTGCCACAGAAAAATGGGCAGGAACTCGTTCTCCGCTCCCATCTCGGCAATGACCAGGGGATTCTCGGTGAAGGCTTTGATGTGGTCCTTCAGGTTGAAGCGCTCGACGGCTACCCCCTGCTGTTTGAGAAAGTTGAGGTCGGCCACCAGTTGAGTGAGTTGCGGGTCGACATTGACTCCGCACACACCGGTGGAGCAGCACATGGGGGGGTCGAATACTTTCAAAGTGGACATGGTTTTCTCCTCAGATCGATTGATGGGGCTGCTCTACAAAGCAGAGAGCCCGATCGAGTAAGTCTATTACACAAGGGTTGATGATCCGATAGTAAATATTGTTGCCCTCCCGCCGCGAGGCCAGGATGCGCCAGTCGGTAAGGCGCTGCAACTGATTGGAGACGGCCTGGCAAGACATGTTTAAGGCCTGCCCGATGTCGGACACGCAGGCTTCCTCCTGGCGGATCAACTCGTGCAGCAATCGCAATCGAGTGTCGTTGGAGAAGACCTTGAACAAACCGCTCATCTGCCCCGCCAAAATGGGCGAGAGCAGACTGCGCTCTTTCAGGCCAGAGGTGCACTTCATGTCAAATACATTACTCCGTGTAATACTTGAAGTCAATGGACTGTCACGCTTCGTGCAGAACTCGTCCAGGCCACCGCTGTCTTTGCAAGCCGTAGCCCAATCATGCCATCCGCCCCCGATCGGCGGACTGCTGGGCCGGTTTGGACTGTTCCATTTGCTCGGCAATAAATCGCTCTCCGGCATCCATGGTGCAGTACGGGTCGGTAGAGATAGTGACGCAGGATGGATACAGAACGAATAGATTGAAGAGCTGAGCCGACTCAATCATGGCCAGCCTACGAAGAGCGTACGGGTTAGACTGGCCGCCTCATCGGGTTGCTGGGCAATGGCCTTGAGCCTTTCCTGCGTAGCCAATGCTAAAGGCCTCGGCTTAGAGTCTCGTCGCGCGCGAATCTAGCGGATATCCTGAATGACATGAGTTCTTGAGACCTCTTTGCGACCTCGAGGGAATATTCTATACTTGAGCGATGAACGCGCTGCAAGAAGATTGGATTTCACCGGCCAAGTATCTGGCCCGAGAGTTGGGAGCATCGTGCAAGAGTGAATACGTAGGCGGCGCCGTCTATGCGATGTCGGGGGCCAAGAATCGTCATAACCGGATCGCGACCAACGCAACGGGTGCTTTGGTCCATCGCCTGCGAGGCCGCCGCTGCCAAGCCTTCAACTCGGACACCAAGGTCCGCATTCAACTCGCAACCCACGTGCGCTTCTATTATCCCGACGCCATGGTCGTCTGTGATTCCAACCGAGAGGAAGACGCTTTTCAAGATGCTCCCTCAGTTGTGATCGAGGTGCTTTCCAACCGGACCAGACGGACAGATGAAAGTGAGAAGAAGGATGCCTACTTCACCATCCCCTCGCTTCGAGTGTATTTGTTGGTCGAACAGAACGAAACACTTGTGGTGGCGCTGCGCCGGACCGATCAAGGCTTTGTCCGGGAGAAGTACGAGGGATTGCAGGCCGTCGTTCCTTTGCCGGAGATCGAGGCGGAGCTTCCACTGGCAGAGCTTTACGAACGGGTGCGCTTCGGCCAAGAGCCCGAGGAGGACGAAGATTAAAGTCTGGCCGGGCTGAAAGCTGATGTCATCACCAAGATCAGTGTGGCTCTCCTGCGGAGTAGTATAATGTGAGCCGCCAGGAGGCCACGTTGACAAGAGCGATCACGCCGAAGAAAGCCTGGCCGCTGTTGATGCAAAAAAAAACGCCGATAGAGACGGCGATGGCCAACTCAGTGTTGTTGCCGGTGGCCGTGAAAGCGAAGCATTCTTGGAATAGTCGTCATCCTGCCGGGGTGTCAAGGCGTAAAGTCAACAAATGCTGAACAACTCTAGCGGCTGTGCGGAGGGCTGGGTGGACTTCACTTGATTTGCGCCGCCTGACTCTAGCTAGCCAGGTTCAGGAGCCCAAGACGAGTGGGGCACCCACGTCAAGACCGCGCCGCACTCTTTGCAGTAAACGAAAAAGCCACTCATGGAATGCTGACTGCTTGAGGTCCAGGCGAAATGGCTGGCATCGGCGCCGCATTTGGCGCAACAGGGTTTGGCTTTGGGCTCAGTCATAGGTGGACAGTCTCCTCTTTGGTGGATTGGCGAAATGGGTCGAAAAGCTCGGTGGAAAAATATCGATCCATTCGATCGGGAAAAACGGTTACCACGAAAGAGTCCGTCGGCAAGGTGCGGTCGGCCACCACGGCGGCGGCATAGTTAAGGCCTGAGCTGGGATTGAGAAACTCCAGCTTGCACCAGATGGGCGGAAAGCCCGCGTCCAATTGAACCGGGACCAATGGGGTGGCGGGCGTCCGTTGTAAGTAGCGACCCATTTCAGGGAAACAGCGCGGGCGAGTCATTCTTTTATGGGAACAGCATCGGGAATCTCGGCCTGGACCTTACTCATTGCAGTTCCTCTCAAAATGGATTGCGCTACCAGACTATCCGTGAGAAAAGTCGGCATCTATGATCTAAGTCACCCTGAACCCGGCAAAGATTACGATGTATGGAAGTGTGGCCCGGTTGGTCCTCGGACTGCCAACAGGGAGTGGCCCGGTAGATCCCTTTCATTGAGGCGGTGGCGGATCGGAAAAGACCTCGGCTTCGTCCCCCGGGAGCCACAGCCCGAAGGTCAGGCCGGGCAAGTAGGTGACCGGAAGGCCCTCAGTCTGGCACTGAGAAGTGAGTAGCGTGATTCGACTGGCTCAATCCAAAGATGCAGATTCGCTACGCTCGTTGATACAAATGTGCATCGCCTCGAGCATTCCTCACACCCGAAGTGTGTCGCCAGAGTCAGTGCACAACCACTGCACCCAGGCCTATGCTCAACTTGAGCAGATGATGCAGCAGCCTCACTTTGTGGTCCTGATTGAGCAAGAAAAGGGAACTCGCGAAATCACTGGATACCTGATCCTTGACTTCGCAAGCGTTGAGCCCAGCACCGGAGAAAAACAGTGTTTTATCGTGGATCTGGGAGTGCACCCCACCCGCAGAGGAAAGTTTACCACTCACAGGCTCCTCTCCAGGGCCGCAAGAATGGCGTCGGCGCGCGGTCTGGAATACCTGGTGGGCGTGGTGTCCAGTAGCAACCCGAGAACCCTGCAGTTGGCCCTGAAGGGCCTTGATTTTGAAGTTGAAAGAGTCCAGATCGTTCGGCGTTGCAAGTGACGGTTTGAGGGCTCGTCAAACCTCAACCGCCCAGTCGGGAAAGGTTGGTAAGCATCCCCCTGGAGACGTTGGCGGCTGCCGGGTATTCGGCTGGCAACTGCTGCCAGGTCAAGGCCAGTCGCTGGATTCCCGCGGCCAACTGGGCGTCTCTCTGCTGAGTCGCTAATTGGTCGACCAGTTTGTTGAAGGCATTTCCAATCAGGGCCAACTGTTCGCCGGGTCGTTCACTATTTAGAGTGATGCCCAGCAACGTCAGGAAGTAGACTAACCGGGAAGTGGAGGCCGCTCCCATCGCCTCCACCTCTCGGCCACAACTGGCGCAGCTCAGGCACAGGAAGGCCACATACTTAGGCCCCTTGATGGTGTCCAAAGCCTGGTAGCATTGGGTCAAGAGTTCGGTCAGACTGGCCCAGTAGTAACTAAGCCTGGGCACCAGCAAGATGACCTCACACAGTTTGATCACGCTTTCAACCAGGTCGGTGTTGGCCTGTTGGGGTCGCAAAGTCAGGCTGTTGCGCACGATGGTGACGGCGTCCATCACGAAGTTCTCCGGGACAGATTTGCCCCCACGTGCCTGCTGCGTCACCGCGCGCACGGCCCTACCCAGGGCCTGAATACGCTGGGGTTCCTCCACCCCCTGACCGGCAAGACTCAGGTGGCTGAGCAAACATTCGCCCAGCGGTACTGTCAGGTCGGTGCGATCGCGAGTCTCCACCAGATGAGTAAACAACTGGACCGCCTTTTCGTAGTCCTCACGGGCCAACTGAACCTGATGGGCTTCTTGCAGGCAATTCGCCCGTTTGGCCAGCATTTGTGCCAGATCGGCGAACAGGTTCGAGTCGTCGCTCTTGGGGGTCAGCGCCAGCAGCAACTCGATGCCCAGACTCAGATCCTCGACCGCAGCCTTGACTTCATGGTTGGACAGGTAGGCGTCAGCCCTCTCGCAGACGAGCTGGGACAGAGGCCGCCGCAATTCCTGGCGACCCTGCCCCAGCAGCGCCTTGAGCAACTCGATCGCCTCGGACAGGTCCAACTGACCGGATTTGGCGTGACCTGCCCCTACCAGCATGCTGGCCCGATTCCGATAGACCTCGGCCAAGGTGCCGGCCAGATGCGTTTTCCCTTCGTCCACCACCAGTGTGCGCAGGGTTTGGACGGCTCCCTCGTAGTCGTTGTAAGCCTGCTCGAACCATTGCTGGCCGACGTAAACGCCAGCTCGGCCCTGCAGCACACGGGCTATGGCCGCCCGAGAATCAATGTTACCAGGCAGGCCGGTGCCGCCAGCCAGAAACTCCAGCAATCGAGTCAACTCTTCCCCGGCCTTGGGGTACATGCCCACCCGCACAAAATTGTTGGTCCGCCGCAAGGCCGTTTCCAGGACATCCTCGAGGTATTCCACTTTTCCTTGGCGCAGAAGGCCAAAGAAATGCTCCTGGCCGCGCTGCATCACCTCCTCGGCCCGCCCATACTCCTTCAAGAGGATGCTTACAGCGCTGCCCACCACCTGAGTACGCCACAACTCGTCCAACCAGCGATCGCGGTGGTCTTTGGTCCACAGATCCTTGTAGCGCCTGCTGGCCTGATCGAGCGCCTCGCCGGCAGCGCTGGCCTCTTCTGCGCCCAACAGGACGCGCCCCAAGCGACGATAAGCCAGGGCCTGCTCCTCCAGCCAGCACTGCTGACCCTCACCATCGATCAGTTTAGAAAACAGAGTCAGGGCCTGATCCAATTCGGCCCGGGCGGCCTTGTAGCGGCCCAGGCGCTCCAGCACCTCGCCCCGAGTGGAGTAAGCTCGAGCCAGGTTGGCGCGGCGGTCGGATCCGAGGGCGGCCACCTCGAAAGCCTCCACGGCCCGCCCAACTTCCTTCTGAGCTCGATCTAATTCGCCACTGAGCAACGAAACCTGGGCCAGACTATGATAGGCCTCGGCGACACCCACCAGGCCCAGGGCACTGGTCTCGGCCTGTATCATCTCAGTGTAAATATGGATGCAGGCTTCTATATCGGCGCGGGCCTTGCCAGGATCACCCAGCCGGCGATGACTTTCCGCGCGCAGCAAGAGCAGTTCAGCCTCTGGCTCTCGATTGAGAAGACCGCCCAGCATAGGCAGGGCCAGGGTGGTGTCGGCCACGACCTCTTCAAAACGTCCCAACT
Source organism: bacterium (assembly GCA_018780265.1). GTDB lineage: Bacteria > Vulcanimicrobiota > Xenobia > Xenobiales > JADMJV01 > JADMJV01. The sequence goes on along the minus strand of JADMJV010000032.1, from coordinate 108,445 downwards.
GGAGACCCAGATCGGCCTTCTGACGCAAGGTGCGCGATTGCAACGAGGTGACATCGCTCCCCTGTTGGCTCAAGCTCGCCAACAACGTCAAAGTGGCCGCCAAATCCGATCGGCAGGCTTCATGCTGCCCGTCGGCCCTATAAGCTTCGGCCCGCAAGAGATAGTCGTTGGCGACCTCCAGGCCCTGGCCGGAACGACCTTCCGCCAGCAGTTGCTGGTGCAACTCCAGGGCGCTGCCCAGATCACGAATCGCCTCGCGAAACTGGCCCGCCTGGAATTGAACCTTGCCTCTCGTCGACTGGGAACGGGCCAGTTCCTCTCGCACGTCCAGGCGGCCCTCTTCTAACAGTTGGGTGCTCAGCAGAATCGATTTCGTAAAGTCCCGCAGCGCCTTGTCCGTCTCGCCCATGGCCAGGTAGCTGTTGCCGCGGGCCAGGTGGGCCTGTTCCAGAAAATCACGGAGATCGATGGAAGCGTCCCTCTCGCTCAGTTGATTGAGGAGAATTACGGCTTTGCCCGAATCCTGCAGCGACTCCTGATGTTGACCGGCCAGTTGCCGCCGCTGGGCCAGTTGCAGGTAACATCGGGCCAGTTCTACCGTGTGCAGGCTGCTTTCGGCCCCCTCCTTCAAGCCCAACAATATCTTGAGAGCAGCCAGGAGACTTCGAATGGCCTCAGGGCCGTTGTCTGAAGCCGCCCAGGCGGCGGCCAGGTTGCGCTGGGCCAGTGCCAGCCCGGACAGCAGGTCTTCCCGACCCATATCCTCCACCAGATCGGTGTAGAGTCGAACGGCCTCCTGCCCATCACTGAGCGCCCGGTCCGGCCTGTTCAGGGCCAGATGAATCTCCCCGCGCCGATCAAATGCAGCCGCCAGACCTTCGCGGTGCTGCGTTTTGCGCTCCTGATGAACGAGCCGGTCAAACCCTTGCAGCGATTCTTCCAGGTCGACCAGGGCCCGCTGACGCCGATGCAAACTCAAGTAGGTCAGGCCGCGGCTGTTCAAGGCCCAGGCCAGGTCCGGGCGCAAATCATCCATCTGGTGCTGGTCAACCAGAAGGCGATTGGCTTCCACCCACAAGTCCAGGATGCCTAGCTTTTGGTGACGACCAGCCGAACTGTCCAGGGCGCTAAACAGGCTCTCCTGCTTGCGCTTCAAGTCCTTGTCCCGCACCACCCATTCCAGGACAGTCACATCCTGGCACAACAAACACCAACGGTAGAGTCGATAGAAAGCCAGCCGGGCCCACTCTCGTCCCTGCTCGCTGGAGAGCTTCAGGTCTTCCGCAGTCCGGATTTTGTGCACCACCCAACCCACCAGCCCTCGACAAACCCGCGCGAAGGCTGATTGATTCTGATTGACCAGAAAATCTCGCAGGCTTTCGTGGCCGATGTCCACGGTGAATGAAACACCTGGCTTCTGCTGGAGTAAGGTGGCAGGTAACAAATCGACCAGCCCCTGGATGGTGTCGACTGAGGTTCCCCATTCCCCCACTTCCTCCCAACGGATCGGTTCAAAGGCGGCACATAGTGTCAGTAGGAAATGCATAAAGTTGGCACACTCCTCTGGACGCTGTTGGCCGAGTCCTCGGGCGATGGCGGAGTAGAGAGATGCCTGGTCCGTGAGAGCGCCCGGGTCGATGAGGCCGCCGGTCCAGGCCTGGCTGGCCAGGCGCTGCCAGTGCCAGGCAAACTCGCTGGAATGCGCCAGTACCTGGCGAATGGCCGGTTGGCCGGGGGCACCGATTCGGGCGGTATTTGCGGTCACCTGAGAGCGATAGTCCGACAAGGCTGCCAACTCCAGCCGGGATAGTTGGGAGCCAGCCACGACCTGAAGCTGCTTGAGAAAAGCCGGATTGGCCTCAGGACTGTAACTAACGGCCAGATAGACCTGCTCAGGCATCTGAGCGCGCAGGTAATCGAGTGGACTTACCAGATTGGGCCCTTCCTGGTGGCGCCTGTCTATCTCGTCCAGATAGAGCAGAATGGGTCCCCGATTCAGTTGGCTCAGGCTGGCGAGAAAGGCGTTCCAACGCTCCCGGCGGTTAGGGCTGGGAAATTGCACCGCCAGATCGTGCACCACCAGTCGATCCAGGGGCACAATGCGATTCCTGCGTGGAGCCTGGGAGGCGGCCAGTTGCTCGTTGACGTTCTCGATAAACATCTCGTAGTCGCCGTAAGGACGGCGGGCGACCTTGATGAAGGCGACCCGGATCCCGGTGGTGTGCAATTGCCCGGCCGCGCTCTCCAAACAGGCCCCAAAGCATGACTTGCCCACGCCCGGCGGGCCTTCGACCCACAGAATCCCGGAGGGGACCTGACCGATCCAGGAGCGAACCGCCTCCAACCCGCTCGTAAAAGCCAGCGGAGCCTGATATTCCTGAAGCGACAGGGTGACGTCCTCCAGGCGAACTCGAGCCGATTCATTCCACGCCCGCCATGGCGGCTCCACGGGTCCGACCTTGGAATCAAATTGATAGCCATCAACATCCGCCCGGCTCAGGGTGGATGGTGCCACGGTCGGCGCCGTATTATCTATGGGCTGTCCAGCCCCGCCAGCATAAGAATCCGCGGTCAAAGCGATGACCGGCTCTGCAGCTACCGGAGGCGGGACGGGCTCCCAAGCCATCGGTCACAGCCTCCACCTTTTTGGTACACCTTTGGCAGCGACCGACGCATCCCCCCTACGGAAGAGAAATGCTTGTAAGGGTACTGGCCGCCGCCAGATGATTTTCGGTGGGGGCGGACGATCTCCTACGCCTGCGGCCCCGGTCGGCCGATGTTACCCACATAAAGTCCGCCTGGGATCGTGAGCACCCGACGAATTTGCTTCATTTTCGGCGCGCCGCTACCACCAACCCCGCCCCCACAATCAGCGGAAAAAAGCCTAGCATCAGGCGGTGATTCGTCACCAGTCCGTCGTAATGAGCTTCACCCTTCACCACGTAGCGATGCTGGCGCCCGTAATAAAAACGCCCCTCTCTCTCACCCCGCTGAAGGTGCCAGAGGAACCACATGAAGCCAAGGCACCCAAAAGTCGCCAGGAAAATCCCGCCCAATCGGTTTTGCATCCAGGACGTTTCGTCATCCCGCACACACTAACCTCCCCTGAATACCACAGACTCGGCCTTTTGCATTCCTTTTGCGCAACCGAACTATGGTGTGGACTCAGACAATTCCATTTCATCAGGGAACATCGAAGCAGGAGATCTACGGATGAATATTCAGCCCCCCTCAATGATCCGCATGGCAAATAGACAGTCAGCGACCGACATTGACGACGCAGTTAAAGTCAACAATGCTCGAAAAATAGTGGACCAGGTCTATGACCGGTATCAAGCCTTGGGCGCTGATCTTGCGGCGCTCGACAACACGGAGGCAGATTGCAACCAACAACCTGATCACGTGGTCATCACTCGCGCCCCGCAGTAAAAATCATGCGGACACGGCTGCGGCCGAACTGATGGTCGGACCCCATGACGAGTTGGCTCGTTTTGCCTCGCAAGATGACGCTGGCCGGCGAGTCTCCTACCAATTGGTAAAGCTCGGCAGCGGCAGCACTGTGGTGGGGCATCGCTTTACCGTGGTCCAGGAGGACGGAAAGGAGTCGATCCTGTTGTCTCCCACAGGGCGATTGATTTTTGAAATGTAGGCAATGATTGGCCTACCCCCATAACTGGACGGCCTGCTGGGCGCATTTCTGGGAGTGCTGGCAGGCCGGTGGCTACGCTCCCTGACTTCCACTGGAACGGGTCGGAGCAAAGCTCTACCTGTGTCACTGCTGGTGGCCGGCCTGCTTCTGTCAGTCTACCTTCCGCTCTACGGCTTTCTTCAACACATTTCTCAGCCCTGATACAGATGACGGAGAGACTGGCTATCGAGCACGGTCAGGCGCCCTTTGTCCGCCTTGACGTAACCCTTGTCGGAAAACTTTTTTAACAAGCGACATACCACCTCGCGCGAACTCCCCAGTTCGGCCGCCAACTGCTGCTGTGTCATCTGGCCCGCCTGGGCCAGGTTGACCAGCAGCCGAGCCAACCTTGCCTCGACACGGCCAAATGCCACGTCTTCCAGGAGGCCAACCATGCCGGCCATTCTCTCGTGCATGCAGGCAAAGAGGTAATCCAACCAGGCCCTGGACTGAAAGACATGTTGTTGGAAAATCGAGGCTGGTAGTAGCAGCAGGCTGGAGACAACCTCTGCCTTCACATAGCACAGGCAGCTTGAACCAGTCAGCAGCGAAGAGGCCATCAAGCCGCAACACTCGCTTGGACCTACCCGATAGAGGTTGACCTGACGACCATATCTTGACATTCGAAAAACACGGAGTTCTCCCGTCAATACGACGCCGAATCCGCTACACTCCATGCCCTGCCAGGCGAACTGCTGGCCACGGTCGAGTTCGACAACCCGCCCTACCGACAGGGCCCATTCCCACTCACGGTCCCCAACGGACCCCTGCGCACACACCTCCACAACCTGACCCCGTCCTCTCCAACTCGATTCTATAAGCATGAGGGTTCCGCGCAAAAGCAACGCAAAGTGCGAATTTTGCGTTACTTTTGCAGGCAAGTGATAGTGTCACTTCGCAACGCCACAAAAGTTGCTAGACTCACTCAGTAGGAGCGCCAAGAGATGCATTACCGAGAACCTGGCAGAAAACAGCCGCGGACCGTTGCCGAGACCCTGGTGCAAATAGGCCTGGGCCTGCGTCTTGGCATAGCTACCGGGCTATCCTGGAGCATCTTGGCCAATCTGTGGCTGCTGGACTGGTGGATTTTAAACGCGGAGGATTTAGTCGGCCACTCCCTGCCCTGGACGATGCTGGCCATTGCCGTTTGTCATCTGGCCTATGATGTCGCCCTGTCTTGCCTGTTGGTGCGGACCTGCAGCCCCCACTGGGGCAAAGGGTTTGTTTTGGGAGCTCTGCTGCTGGCGGTGCCTGGCTTGATGTTTCCTCCCTCGGCGCTGACTCCGTGGTTGTCGCTCTACGGAGGAATCCAGGGTTTCACCATCGCCTACTGGAGGACGAGGGGGGCACCGTTTGATCGGCCTGCCTGGTCGAAGAGCCTGCTGAGTCGACAGGAATTGCCTGGCCTGGCAAAGGACTTTACGGCCGGTCGGAAAAATTGGTGGGCATGGGCGACTCTGGGCATTGTAGCCATTGTGATAGCTGTCCCTTGTATCCGCTAATCGCCGACGATGGAGTAACGGGATTGTGGAAGACTTTGTATTGCCACGACTCCAGCGGATACAAGGACTGCGCCCGTTACAAGTTGAGCGCAAAAGGAGAGCCAGTCCCCCTGAACTTACTTCCCAGTGGAACCTATCTGGAAGTGAAGGCAACTTGACGTATTGTGCCTGGTGGATGGGGGCGGTGGGATTGGCCGGGACGGGCTTTCTTTTTTGTAGTTCGCTGCGGCGCCCGCTGGGCGTATCGGGCTATTTGCGACGCCTGCTCAATTGGAAAGCGGAAAAGGCGGCCGAACTTCAGGAAGAGAAACTGGTTGCCGACCAGAAAGCCATGCGAGAGGCCTTATTGCAAGCCACCATCAAGGATCTTGGCGATCGCCTCAGCCCCGAACAGCTCGCCAAACTGACTGCTGCTTCCGCGGCAGACAAGCCGTGCAACGACTGCAAGCCCAGCTTACGCCTGCCGCTGACTGCCTGCTTGCTGTTTTTCCTGGGTGTTGCCGTGGGTGGGATGTGGTGGGCCCAATGGAATGGGGTGTGGCGTGTGCGTTGGACTCTCGATCCTAACTACGCTCGACTGATGGGCTCCGGTCTCCAGGGTTATCTGGTCTTGTTGGGCGGTGGTTTCCTGGTCGGCTGGGGGACCTCCATGGCTGGCGGCTGCACCTCGGGACACGGCCTCAGCGGCTGCTCCCGCTTTCAGCCGGGCAGTCTGGCCGCCACAGTGACATTTGTGGGAGTGGGTATTGTCGCGTCCCTCCTGATGGACGCCTTGCTTGGCTGACAAACGACACCTGGCCTGCCTGTTTTTGGGTGCCTTTCTGGGCTTCACTCTCAGTTGCGCTGGCTTTACCGATTTCAACGAACTGCATCAAATGTTGACCTTGAAGGACTTTCGCCTCTTTCTGGTCTTCGGTGGTGCGGTTGGCTTGAGTGTGCTTGGCTTTCGGCAGATGAAGTCAGGCTGTCTCATGCCCGCCCGCCGCATCCATCCGGGCACCCTGGTCGGTTCGACCCTTTTTGGAGCCGGCTGGGCCATCACCGGCAGTTGTCCGGCGGTCCCGTTCGCGCAGATCGGCCAGGGCAGTCTGGCCGCCCTGGTGACTTTGGTGGGAGTTGTGGCGGGAACCATGGCTTACGAAAGGTTGCATCGGGCATGGTTGCGCTGGGACCGGGGCTCCTGCGCCGACTAATTCAGCAGCACCATTTGCGTTGATTTTGCGAGGCTGAAAGAAAATAGTCCAGGGACAAGGAAGCCAGTGACGTGGCCTCCAAGAATGCCGTGTGGGCAAATCCTTGAAGTAGATCTGGAGCCGATCATGAAAGCTTTTCACCGCCTGTTGGCAGAAGAGATGTCCCGCCTGGGAGTGGAGGGTGCCGATACCTCGCAAGAGGCCTGGAAGGCCTTTGCCCGACGAATCTTAGAAGTCAGTTCAAAGGAGATGCAAGAGCTGTACTCCGGGCTGGCCAGCCAAAAGGAAAAGCTGGACACCATTGTGTCGAGCGTAGGGGATGGTCTGGCTCACCTGGACTCGCAGGGTTTCGTGCAACTGCTCAATCCGGCCGGTCAGGCGCTGCTGGGTTTGAGCCAGGAGCCCCTGGACCAGAATTTCTGGGAACTGGTTCAATCTCCCTGTCCGGCCGCGGCGGGCACGTGGGAGCGACGCTTTATGACAGGTTTCGTGGATTTTGAGGCATCCCTTTGCTACCGCACCATGGAACCGGGGGGCAGCGTGGTCAGCTTTCGCGATGTCACCGAGAAGGCCAGGACCCTGCGTGCGCTCGAGGAAGCGCGAGCCGCTGCCGAGTCCGCCAGCCGCACCAAAAGTGAGTTTCTGGCTACCATGAGCCACGAAATCCGTACACCTATGAACGGGGTCCTGGGCATGGCCTCTTTGCTGGAGCAAACTCACCTGACCAGCGAACAATCTCATTACCTGTCTGTCATCAAGGCTTCAGGCGAAACGCTGCTGGCTATTATCAACGACATTCTGGATTTCTCAAAAATCGAGGCGGGCAAACTGGAACTGTCCATGAGCACGTTTGATGTGCGTCAGGTTATCGAATCCGTGACGGCCTTGCTGGCCGACCACGCTCACCGCAAGAACCTGGAACTGGCCCATCTGGTCTATCGCGACGTGCCCGAGATATTACGCGGCGATGTCGATCGTTTGCGGCAAATCCTGATGAATCTGCTCAGCAATGCCATTAAATTTACTCACCGTGGCGAGGTAGTGGTGCGCGTCAAGTTGGAGTCAGCCGGTGCCGAGGAGGCCGTCTTGCGCTTCGAAGTTTCGGATACCGGCATTGGCGTTCCAGGCAACCTTCGCGAGCAGATTTTCAGTGCTTTCGGCCAGGCCGATGCCTCCACCACCCGACGCTATGGTGGAACCGGTTTGGGCTTGACGATTTGCAAGCGGCTGTGCGAATTGATGGATGGCCAGATCGACTTCCATAGTGAACCGGGCAAGGGCAGCACGTTTTGGTTCACGGCTCGCTTTGGGCGCTTTATGGAGCCGCCCAAGAAGGGCGAAGATCCTACCGAAGATGGCCTCTTTGGGGTGCGGGTTCTGATTATCGACGACAACGAAACCAACCGCTGTGTCCTGAAAGAGCATTTGCTCGGTTGGGAAATGCTGGCCAAAACGGCTGCTGACGGAGATTCCGGAATCATTCTCCTGCGCAAGGCCGTTGAGGCCAATCGGCCCTTCGATCTGGTGTTGCTCGACATGCAGATGCCCGATAAAGATGGCCTGGATATCGCGGCCGAGATCCGAGCTGATTCTAGCATCGCGGAGGTGCCTATCGTGCTCTTGACCTCAGTGGGGCACAGGGAGTGGGAAGGCCGGGCCGCCGAACTCAAGATCCTGGCCAGCCATAGCAAGCCCATCCGACGGGCCGAACTCTATGATTGCATCAGCCAGGCCGTGGGTAGGCAGCGCAAAGCGGCCGCACCGAGCGCCTCCGTGGCTGCGGTCGCCGAAATCCCCAAACTGGCCGGTCACGTCTTGCTGGTCGAAGACAACAAGTTCAATCAGCAGGTCGCCCAGGGACTGCTGGAACACCTTGGTCTGACCTGCAAAATCGCCGAAAACGGCCTGGAAGCCCTGGAAATGCTATGGGGAGGCGTTTTTGACCTGGTATTGATGGACTGTCAGATGCCCGGAATGGACGGCTACGAGGCCACCCGCACCATTCGCGAGAGGGAGAACACCTCGCGCATCCCTATTATTGCCATGACCGCGCACGCCCGCCAGGGCGACCGGGAACTCTGCCTTGAGGCCGGCATGGATGACTACTTGAGCAAACCGGTGGATCTTAGCAGAATGGCCCAATGCTTAAGCCGATGGCTGGATTCGCAGGGCCCGCTGGCAGTGCCCCCCCCCCATGCGCGGACGGAGTCGGCTTCGCCGGTCCTGGACCCGACCACCTGGTCGATGATATTGAGCATTCGGCAGCGCAGTGTCCAACAGGGTGAAGAGGATCTGATTCTGGTCTTTCTGCAAAACCTGGGGGATAATCTACATCAATTGCAACGAGGCGTGGCCCATGACGACCCGGTCGCGGTGGCTGAAGCGCTGCACATTTTACAGGGAATCAGCGGCAATATAGGGGCAACCGAATTGCACGCGATCACAGTGGCCCTGATCGAACAAATTCACAGCCAACCCAAGGCCGCCCTGGAGCCAGGGCTGGCCCGCGTGAAAGGAGCTGCCAAACGAGTGCGCCAGTCGATTCTAGCTCAGGACGGAGTTCGGCTTCCCTCTCCCGGGGAGTAAGGTGACATAGTGACTATGTCACTCGCCAAGGTCCAGGGAGCCTGGTTTACTGGCTGGATAGTCAAAAGTGAGGGCTGTTTATGAAAATCCCTGGTGTTATTTCGAATATAGGCCAGCTACTTTCGGGTCGGTCCGTCCTTCGACCTGAGGCGCAGGATAAATAACTCAGACCTGAGGGCCATGGGGTTACGCGAAGTGACGGACCTCATTCCTGCGCATTATGCGACGGCCGCACGCGGTGCGTTGCTCTCCTACCTACCCAGTGAGGACGTTGACAGCGAACGGCCAGACAGAAGATGGGCAGCGCGGACTACCTTTTTGTAGAAGTCACCCCGGCCATGGGCGAGCTGTACAGGCAGTTCGACCCCCGCTTCCTGGAATTCGCCCCACCGGGAAGTCAAAGTGCTGGTGACGACTATACGCTGCTGGCCCTGCCAACCAACCCGGCAGCTGGCGGCCGACTGCGGGGGAGCCCGAATCAAGTGTTCCACGCCTACGTGGAAGCCTGGTTCACGAAAAACCTTGGTCCAGACTGGAAAGAGACTCAACCCGAGGCGCTCCCCGCCTATCAAGAAATGATGCAGTCCACCAGCCCCGTGTGGAGCCAACCCCCGCTCCCTGGTTAATTTTCGGCATCCATCGTCAACCGAATTGCAAGAAAGAGTAATACGCGTGAACACAAGAGTATTTTGGGAGATGCGCATATTTTTCTCGATGGCACTAGTGCTCATGTCCCTGGCCCTATGCGGCTGGGCTGACCCTACCGACAGGCAAGTCCTGGAACTTCACCAACGTTGGAACGCAGCCGTGCTTGGAGCGAATGACTTCAACACTTTGGCTCCGTTCATGTCGAAGGCCGGGATTGAAATGCCTATCAGGAGTCGTCAAGCTGGAGGCAATGGCCCGTCGCCCTATTGCCTCTAGAGCGGCACGAGCAGGCTTTCAGCCTGGGCCAGTAGCCGCTGGTTGGCATCAAAGGTGAGGAAATACTCGCCGCCGAGCTTCCTGGCTGCGGCCACGTGTAGAATGTCAAAACTGCGGTGGCCGCCGGCAAGGGTGTGGATCGACGAGAGACGTTTGGCTTCGACCAAGATTTCTGCCAGGTTGCAAATCTCCACGCGAACGCGGCCGGCACCCCGGTCGGCTTCATAGTATGCCCAGTATTTGGCGGCCTGACCGGCTGCCAGACGCCCGCAAAATTCGGCGAACCGGAAAGCATTCGCCAATTCGAACTCGGTCAACTCAGAAATGACCAGGGGTCTGGGATTGGCTTGAACCCAGGCCAGGGCTCGTGGGCTGTGGACGTCGTGGCCAAAGAGTGAAAAGAGAAAGCTGGTGTCGGCGGTAACTACCACCGCCCACTGGAGTCTCTAAGCAGTTGCCCCGAATCTTCAGCGCTCAGGCAGGTTTCTCCAGAACGATCACGGGCCACAGTCGGACTCTGGGACCAATCAACGATGGCGGACTCAGCAGAGGACTCGGGAGTCAGGCGGGCGATCGCGCGACCTCTACGGGTGATGAGGATCTGCTCCCCGCTGGCGAGCCATTTCATCAACTGCAAGTAGTTGTTCCTCAAATCTCGAACCGTGGCTGTCTTCATGATCCTACACTAATGTAGCACGTTATTCCCGTCAAGCCGTTCGCCTGAGGCCGCGCTCCTCAGCTTCGCGCTCTTGCTGACCTTCGAGATCTGGCGTTTGAATCGCATTGTCATGAAGGACTGCGTCTCCCATTTTGGTTATCACGCTGCGTTAACGAAGCGATGACAGCCTTGGATTAGGCTGACGAAAATCAGTATGAAAGAAGAATATGAAGATGAAAGTTGGCAGCGCATATACCTGGATGAAACCCAGGCTGGAGGCAGTCAGTGAGCGTTCCCAGGATCTGGAATTTAAGGCAGAGGCGGCCAGAGCTATTGAGACGTTCGAGGCAGTCAAGGCGCTGGACGAGCGTCCCTATTCGTGCCTCGGACTGACCAAGGGCGACGATGCTGCTGGCCACCAGGTGCAGGTGAGCGGCGTAGCCCGGCTATGGGATCTGAGTGATGATAGAGTTCATTTTCGACTGCAAGACCCGGGCCGTTTTGGTCTCGGGGCTTCGCTGACGAGTTACGTATACAACCAGACGGCCGGCATGGTGTTCGTAGAGCAGCACCGGGACGTGGAAGAGTCCATGCTGAGTGTGTTCTTCGGACCCCGAGAGATGGAACAGTCCTACGTCCTGGATCTGGTCAGCGGAAAAGTCTTGGATCGGACCGATTGGAAAGAAACTGTGATTCCGGGGGGCTAGACCGGCTATTTGCGGGTGCCTTCACGGCACTTTCCCATGGGTCAGGCAAACTGGTCCGAGTATCACGAATTTTGGAGAACAATATGACCATCCACACTTCACTGCGCACCCCGCCGTCTGGCTTCAGTAGACTGAATCCCAAGAGCCCGCAGTCGGAAGGAGGCCCGTGCTGCGACATCCGCGACGGACTGGCGTTGTCTCTGGCTACCGGCGTGGTTACGGGTGGACTTGGGGCCCTGGGTATGCTGGGTATGGGCACCGGTGGAGCAGGAGTAGCCATTGGAGCCGCGGCCCTTACCGGATTCGCGATTGGCGACGGCGCTTTTCAAAGAGACCGGTTAGATGACCTCGCTATTCTTGCGACTATCGGCGGCAGTGTGGCTGCTGGAGCCGCCTTCGGGACTACTGGAGTGCTCGGAGCAGCCGCTTTCGGAATGGTAGCGGGGGCGTACTTATCACAAACCAGCGAGTTTCGGTAGGGTTTGCTCGATCCATTCCGCCTCTGCCAGAAAAGCGTTCAGTAAGGGCTGCAGCGACTCGACTGCTTCCTGAGCGGCAGCTTTCTCAATGAAGTCAGCCATCCTGGACAGCCTGATGGCCCCCGCCTGAAAGCTCAGTGACTTCAAGCCCAGCAGCATGCTTCTGCAGCGCGGCAAGTCTTCATCGCTGGAAATGTTGCGAACCACCTCTAGAGTTTTCCGCAGGCACTCGAGAAACGCACCCCTAACCTCGGCCTGGAAGGCAGCATCCCCCTTGGTCATTTCAGGTTGTTCTTCAAAACCTGGGGACTCATCGATGACTTTAGGCCAGATGCCCTGATGTGAGCTTTGCAAAGTCTGATCGAGGGCCAGAATCAGGTCATCGGCCAGGATCGGCTTGGCGAGAAACCGGTTCATGCCTGCCTCGACACTCAGGCGGCGCTCCGCCGAAGAAACGCCAGCGGACGCGGCCAGGATCGGGACCTGCCCGCGGGGACCGGCCAGGCGACGAATGGCTCTGGTGGCTTCGAAACCATCCATGACCGGCATTTGACAGTCCATCAGCACAGCGTCGTAGGGCAACGACTCTACCGCCTGGACGGCTTCGCGCCCATCGGCCACTACGTCACAGGTAAATCCCGCCTTCTCCAAAATTCTCGCCAACACTCTCTGATTGACCACATTGTCTTCAGCCACCAGAATGCGTGCGCGAGAGCGCACTCTTTTCTCGCCCAAGGAATGGATGGTGACGAAACCTTGTGGATGGGTTTCTAAGCCCTTGCGCAATCCGGCGACGGTGGCCATGGTATCGCGCAAGGACTGCTGACGCACTGGCTTGGTAAGATATCCAGAGAATCCCAAGTCTTGCATTTTTTTGATTTCGCCGCGATTGGGAACCGAAGTGACCAGAACCAGCGAGATGTCCTTAATTCCAAGATTTTGCTTAATGTTGTGGGCCAGCTCGTCTCCATTGAGGCCTGGCATCTGAAAATCGAGCAGCCCAACATCGACGGACTTGCCCTGCGCTTTCAGTCGGGCCAGCAGTGCTTCTACCTGGGTGGGGTCCGAAGTGGTGACCACGTCACACCCCCATGCTTTCAGTTGCTCTTCAAAGACCAGGCAATTGGTGCGATTGTCGTCGACGACCAGCACTCGTAAGCCAGCGATGGCTTGACTGGGCAAGTCCGACGCGTCCGGAGCTCCCCTGAAGCGGGTGGTGAAAGAAAAGGTACTGCCCTTGCCCACCGTGGAGGAAACCCAGATGCTACCCTCCATGGCCTGAACCAGTCGTTTGCAGATGGCCAGGCCCAGCCCCGTGCCCCCATAGTTTCTACTGGTGGAGGCGTCCGCCTGGACGAATGGCTCGAAGAGCTTGGCAGCGGTTTCGACGGGTAGGCCGGGACCCGTATCGACCACATCGAACTGGATGAGGTGACCGCTCTCGTCCGAGGCCAATAAATGCATCTGCACGATCACCTCACCCTGATCGGTAAATTTGATGGCATTGGTGAGCAGATTTAATAAAATTTGTCGCAGTCGGCCAGGGTCTCCCGAAACCATGGCAGGGACCCCGGGCCGAACCACCAGCAGCACTTCCAGATCCTTTTGCTGAGCCCTCAAGGCCACCATCTCCAAGACATCCTCGACGGCCGCACGCAGATTAAACTGGAGTGTCTCCAATTCCACTTTGTCAGCTTCCAGTTTGGAGAAGTCCAAAATATCGTTGAGCAGGCTGAGCAGGGCCTCTCCCGAGTTGCGCACGACCAGAGCGTAGGAGTATTGCTCTTCCGTGAGGCCCGAGTCGAGAAGCAACCCGGTCATGCCGATGACGCCGTTCATCGGCGTGCGAATCTCGTGGCTCATGGTAGCCAGGAAACTGCTTTTGGCCCGGTTTTCGGCGCAGGCCTGGTCCCGTTGGCGGGCGACCTCGGAGGCGGCAGCCTCGACCAATACCAGTCGCTTGAGATCTTGAGCCGTGGAAAGAGACAGACGAGTCACCAAATGCACGAAGCCTGCCCCTAAAAAAAAGACCACCGAGGCCACCAGATCAGCCGGCAGAACAGGTCTGCCCCACAGCAACCGTGCCAGTACCAGGTAGCCCAGCACGAACAAGGAGATCAGCACGGCCAGCCAGCGCCACTTTTGTTGCAGGAAAGGTTGGGGAAGTTCGAGGATGAGAGTGTTGACGGTGAACAGACTGGCGATTAGGACCAGGGCGCCCGTGAAAATCAGCCCTATCACAATCAGAGTCAACCTACCCCCTTGCGAGATCTATTCGTGGACCAGGGGTGATTCTCCTATATAGTGCCGTCCAGGCAGCCACGCACGGTCTGAAGGAGTTGCCGCGGAGCCCACGGCCTGAGTGGCCAGTTCACTGGCAAAAGTTGCCGGTGAATTGGCCACTCGGCCATAGTGGGATTAAAGGAGATCGAAGCGGTCTGCGTTCATGACTTTGCTCCAGGCTGCCACAAAGTCTGTGACAAACTTCGGCTTGCTGTCATCCTGTGCGTAGACCTCGGCATAAGCTCGCAGGACCGAGTTGGAGCCGAACACCAGGTCAACGCGAGTGGCCGTCCACCTGGCCGCGCCGGTCTTTCGATCACAGATCTCGTAGAGCTGATTGGCGATGGGCTTCCAGCTGTAGGCCATGTCCACCAGGTTCACAAAGAAGTCGTTGCTCAGGACCCCTTCGCGATCGGTGAAGACTCCGTGCCTGGTGCCGCCGTGGTTGGCGCCAAGAACCCGCAGGCCACCCACCAGGACGGTCATTTCACGGGCGGTCAGACCCATCAGTTGGGTCCGATCGAGCATCAGCTCTTCGGCACTGACCGCGTAGTCTTTTTTGAGCCAGTTGCGATACCCATCATGAATGGGTTCCAGCACGTCAAAGGAGGCGGCATCGGTCATGGCCTCGATAGCATCCCCGCGGCCAGCCACGAAAGGAACCGCGACATCCATGGCTGCTGCCCGGACGGCTTGCTCCACGCCGACATTGCCAGCCAGCACGATCACGTCGGCCAGGCTTGCCCCAGTGCTGGCCGCAATCGGTTCCAGGATTGAAAGAACCCTGGCCAGTCGCTGGGGCTCATTGCCCTGCCAATCTTTCTGAGGAGCCAGACGAATTCGCGCGCCATTGGCGCCACCCCGCATATCCGAACCACGGAAGGTTCTGGCACTGTCCCAGGCAGTGGCAACCATCTCGCTAACGCTCAGACCGCTCTGGGCGATGCGTGCTTTGATGGCCTCTACGTCGTAGTCCGTGCGGCCGGTGGGAATGGGGTCCTGCCAGATCAGGTCCTCTTGAGGTACGTCGGAACCCAGGTAGCGCGCCTTGGGTCCCATATCGCGGTGGGTCAGCTTGAACCAGGCCCGCGCGAATACCTTCGAAAAATAGTCCTGATCCTTGTAGAACCGCTCCGAGATTTCTCGGTAGATGGGGTCTTTGATCATGGCCATGTCGGCATCGGTCATGATTGGATTGCGTTGAACGGAAGGATCTTCCACATCGACCGGCCTGTCTTCTTCGCGAATGTCTACGGGTTCCCATTGCCAGGCGCCAGCGGGACTCTTCTTCAGACTCCAATCATAGTTGAACAGAAGATAGAAATAGCCATTATCCCATTTTGTGGGGTGCTTGGTCCAGGCCCCTTCCAGCCCGCTCGACATGGTGTCTCGGCCAATGCCCCTGCTGGTATGGTTGATCCAGCCAAGCCCTTGTTCCTCCAGGTTGGCGGCCTCAGGATCAGGCCCGAGCAGGCTGGCCTGGCCATTTCCGTGACACTTGCCCACCGTATGGCCGCCGGCGGTGAGAGCCACCGTTTCTTCGTCGTTCATGGCCATGCGAGCAAAGGTAACTCGCACATCTTGGGCCGTCTTGAGGGGATCCGGCTGGCCATCCACGCCTTCAGGGTTTACGTAGATCAAGCCCATTTGAACAGCTGCCAGCGGGTTTTCCAGCGTGCTACGGTCCTGGCTTTCATAGCGACCGGTGCTTTCGGACAGCCATTCCTTTTCGGAGCCCCAGTAGATGTCTTTTTCCGGGTGCCAGATGTCCTCGCGGCCGAAGGCAAAGCCAAAAGTCTTCAACCCCATGGATTCGTAAGCGATGGTGCCGGCCAGGATGATCAGGTCGGCCCAACTGATTTTGTTTCCGTATTTCTTCTTGATCGGCCACAGCAGGCGACGAGCTTTGTCCAGGTTAACGTTGTCAGGCCACGAGTTGAGCGGAGCAAAACGCTGGTTGCCCGTACCGCCACCACCACGACCATCGGCAATCCGATACGTGCCTGCGGCGTGCCAGGCCATTCGAATCATCAGACCGCCGTAGTGTCCCCAGTCGGCGGGCCACCACTCCTGACTGTCGGTCATCAGGGAATGCAGGTCTTTCTTGAGTGACTCAACGTTCAGCTTTTTGACTTCCTGGCGGTAGCTGAACCCTTTTTCCATCGGATTGGTCTTGCTATCGTGTTGATGCAGGATATCCAGGTTTAAGGCATTGGGCCACCAATCCTTGGACTTGGCGGTGGCGGTGTTGCCACCGTGCATCACGGGGCATTTTCCACTGTTGTTCATATGGTTCTCCGATACTTGCTTGGATTGCTTTTAGAGTGTCATACCAGAAAACCGTCATAAACAGAAGTTGCATTCGCAAATAGTTGTGATAAGATTTTCTTATGAATGCGATCTCGATGAAGCATCTGCGCTACTTTCAAGCGCTCGCACAGCACGGTCATTTTGGCCGCGCGGCCGAGGCCTGTGCCATTTCTCAGCCAGCCCTCTCGCTCCAGGTGAAGGAACTCGAGGACATCTTGGGCGCCCAGTTGGTGGAGAGGGGGGCCAGAGGGGTTCATCTCACCAGCCTGGGGGAGGCCTTTGTAGTTCGGGCGCGAGACATACTGCAGGCCGTCGATGAGTTGAGAAACCTTGCCCGGCCGTTTCTGGGAAAATTGCGCATGGGAGTCATCCCAACGGTGGCGCCCTATTTGTTGCCGACCATCATCAGGAATCTAAGCCGCCACTACCCGGGATTGGAAGTGCGACCCCGCGAGGCCGTCACCCAAAAAGTGATCGGAGACCTGATCGACGCCCGACTGGACGCTGCCATTGTCGCCCTACCGATTTCCCAAGCCTCTCTGACGGAAGCGCCCCTTTTGAAAGAGGAGTTCGTTCTGGTTCGGCCCCTGGATGATGCCGAAAAGCCGGTTCCGAACTCTGAAATGCTGCGCGAGATGAAACTGCTGTTGCTGGAGGAAGGCCATTGCTTCCGCGACCAGGCCCTCTCCTTTTGCAGAATCTCGGCCTCCGTGCCTCGCGATTTGATGGAAGGGAGTTCCTTATCCACCCTGGTCCAAATGGTTGGGGCGGGCATCGGGGTGACCTTGATTCCGGAAATGGCCGTGCCGCTCGAGACCCTTTCGGCGAGCGTCTCGGTGGCGCGGCTCCAACCTCCACGACCTTCAAGAACCATCGGTATGGTCTGGAGAAGGAAGAATCCCTTGTCCGATCAGTTGGCCCAAATCGCAGAGGTCATCCTTTGAGAATCCCGCCCGTGGATCCGTCCATGGAACTCTCGGTCGACTCAACCATCCTGGGGTGAGACGCCAAAGGGCGCTATGGATGTGTTTAGGGGATTTGAATCAGGAAGCTCATTTATACTCCTCTTTAGGGCCAAAGAAGGCCGAGATCACACCAGCTCCGGCGCCCATGGCCATCACCGCAGCCAGTCGAAGACTCGGCCCCAGCAGGTCGGTCCCGGCGGCGGCCCCCAGGGCCAGCCCGGCCAGGCTGCCCAGAGCAATGGGAAGTGTAGACGATTTGTTTGGGGGCTAGACCCGAGAGCCACTCCCGTGCCGGCCACCGCTCCCGCCAGCAGGCCAAAGCCCGCCCTGCAAACCGTATCCGGCCAGGCAACCCGGTGCAGCCCCCGCCACATCCGAATTGGCAACTTCTACCGCTTTAGCCATCTGTTGGCGGTGGAGCGGTTGCCAAGAGGGTGTGCAGTCTTTGCTGAAGCTGTCCGAAACGGGCTGACCGGACTTCTGCGGACCAACCGGAGTGAGCTTGCTCAGATTGGGCGTGCAGACAGACTGGATTTTCACGACCGTAACATCCTGGTGTTGTTGCAGTTACTTTCGCAGACTATCGCAAAAAGAGCGCAAATCGATCACCGGGTGCTGCGACTGAAGGCATCCACTGCCCTCACGCCGGCCTGAGAAAGCGGGGGGGGATTCGGGCCCGCAAACTCTACGGTTCCTGGCCCTGGGAGCCCGGCGGTCTCTCGGGAGTGTGCTTCTTGAGCAGTTCGCTCAACTGCCTACGGTCGATGGGTTTGCACAAAAAATCGTTCATGCCGGCCGCCTCACAGGCACTTCGCTCTTCCAGGCTAACACCGGCGGAGACTGCCAGGATCGGCACGGAATGCCAGGCACGGTCGGATTGTCGAATGCGTCGAGTGGCCTCCAGTCCATCCATCTCGGGCATTTGGCAATCCATTAGAATGATGTCGTAACCGATGCGGTCCATGGCCGTAAGTACTTCCAGTCCGTTGGCCGCAATGTCACAGGAATATCCGTCCTTTTCCAGCAACCTGGCCACGATCTTTTGATTGACCAGGTTATCTTCGGCCACCAACACTCGCACCCGTCGCGAGGGAAGGTTCTCGCGCAGGCTATGAACGGTGACCAGGGGCCGGGGTCCGGCTGCCACGCCTGCCAGTCCACGCGCGGCCGACAGGGCCCCCAGCAACGACTTACGCCTCACCGGCTTGGTCAAGTAGCCGTCGATACGGCATTGTTGCAATTTTTTGGCGTCACCGCGCTGTGGTGTGGAGGTCACCAAAATCAGAGGAATATCGGTGACACACTGCTGGGCACGGATATTTACAGCCAACTCCAGGCCATCCATACCGGGCATCTGAAAGTCCAGCAGTACCATATCGAACGGGGCCGAAGTCAAGGAGGCTCGGATCAGCGTTTCGACCACGGATTCCGGCCGGTCCGATTCCTCAACCTGGCAACCCCAGGCCCGCAATTGCTCGCGAAAAACCAGGCGATTGGTGGCATTGTCGTCGACCACCAGCAGCTTCATGCCAGCAATGTCGGCCATCGGCAGATCTTCAGCGATTTTTTCGTCGGCTGGCTGAAAGGGGATCGTGAACGAAAAGGTGCTCCCCTGGCCAGGGGTGCTCTCCAGCCAGATCGACCCACCCTGTGCATCCACCAAACGCTTACAAATGGCCAAACCCAGACCCGTCCCACCATAGCGTCGGGCGGTGGAGGAGTCAGCCTGGACAAAGGGCTGAAACAGGGCTTCCTGACGCTCCAGCGGAATCCCGGCACCCGTGTCGGCAATATCCACGCGCACCACCACCACCCCTCCTGGCCCGGACGGATTGGCCGCATCCAGGCCGGCTCGCACGGAGACTTCCCCCCGCTCGGTGAATTTGATGGCGTTGGAAAGCAAATTTAACAAAATCTGGCGAAATCGTCCAGGGTCGCCTTTTACCCGTTCGGGCAGTTCTTGACGGACCAACACAGTCAGCTCCAAACTCTTTTGCCGGGCCGTCGCAGCCACCAGGTCAGCCACATCCTCAAGCGAGGCTCGCAAGTCAAAATCGAGATGCTCCATGTCGAGCCGGCCGGCTTCGATTTTGGAAAAATCGAGTACGTCGTTGATCACGCTGAGGAGAGCTTCCCCAGAACCTCGGATCAGAGAGGCATACTCCAACTGCTCGTCGTTGAGCTCGGTATCGAGCAGCAGCCCGGTCATGCCGATCACGCCGTTGAGGGGCGTGCGAATCTCGTGACTCATCACCGAAAGAAAAGCGCTCTTGGCCTGCGAGTCGGCCACTGCTTCGAGGCGCGCCTGTTCCAACTCCAGTGCACGTTGGTCCATCTTATCGGTGAGGGCACACTCCAGTGTGCGCCTCAAGCTGGTTAAACCCGCTCGAAACTCCGACAGAGCATCGGCAAAAAGGTCGTAGCAAGCAGGGGTGATGGCCGTCTCAGCAGTCACCAGTTCCAACATTCCGGCAGCTCGCTGATGGACGCGCTGGTGTTGAGCTTCCAAAGCAGCAAAACCGGGCAATGATCGCAGACTTTCAGGCACGCTACCGTAATACCAGCCGCCAAAACGACACAGACGATGGGCCTGATCACTCGTTTCGCGGGGGTCAAAAGGCGACCGGCAAATGACGGTTCTGGCGATCGTCTCGTACCACTTGCCATGATCCCCAAAGGCTTGCTCGATTTGAAAGAGCATTTCCTCCAGGTCCGCTCGCGTTACACTTTCCATCAGGTCGCCCTCAGGTCCACTTTCTACAGATGATTTGCCTCGTTCCTGCCGGGAGGGGCGGCGGCCATACTTTCTTCCTCCTGGGATTTTGTTGGTTGTACCGGCTGATGCCGGTGCTTGCCTGTCAGCTTCCGCTGGATTCTCACCAAGTGGTGGCGCACGCCCTCTGATAGCACCATCGGCTCCTCGGCAATCGGTGGCACTGGCTGCGGTTCGCTCAGGGTCGCCAGCAGGCTTAGCTCGAGCGGGGTCAGACGTAACTGACTGCCTAAACCGGCCAGCGCGCGCAGCACCTTTGCCTCGGGGTAGGGGGCCAGGTAGCTTCTACCCTTTAATAGCGAAGCACAGCCGCGCAGGAGGTCTTCGCTTTGACTCAGGTGAGCCAGCCCGAATACATCCAGGTCCAGCAGTTCTAGCACCAGCTCATCGACGGCACTATCATCCCTGAGAAAAATGACCGGAATGGTTCCTTTCAGGTCGCGGGCCATCTCTACGCTGGACAAGCATAGCTCGGCCACCACCATGTGCAACTGAAGCTCGCGGATCTGGGCCGCGCAGCACTCGGGGGAAAGGAGCTGAGCCTGATATTCTCCAGACTGTTGCAGCAGGACCTGAAGGCCTTCGGCCAGGCCGGCCTGCCGGTGAATCACTCCAACTCGAGTCCTTGTCTCCTGGCCACCCAGGAGGCGCTGACTGAAGAGCTGGTATTGCATGCCAAACCTCTGGACCGAATCGATCGCTGTCATTGATTCAGCTTGAACCAGGGGTGCTAAATTTCTCCTTAATTGACTGCTAAATGAGCCTCATTGATTGTTAAGTTTGTTCTGCAATCGGGCGCAGGACCTGCTTGTTGGGGTGGCGTAGCAATAACGGACGGAAAGGGTGGATGATTTGAAGTCGGTTCCTGTTGTGGCCACGCGCTTGCAGCCGCAATTCTCCACGGTTCCTGTTTTACACCGGCCCCGCCTCGATAGCCCAGCGCCGGCGCGACTGACCTTTGTGGTGGCCCCGGCGGGCACCGGGAAGTCCACCCTGTTGGCCAGCAGGGGGGCGGCCTGGCTATCGCTGAACGAATCCGACGGGGATTTGCACACTTTTCTACTCTACTTTCTCGAGTCGCTGGCCCGTCGCTATCCGGGCATTTGCACAGCCAGTCGCAATCTTTTGCTGGGCCAATCGCTGCTGCCCGAGGTCCCAGCAACCCTCTCGACCCTGCTGATTAACGAACTACTGGAATATGAACAGCCTGTGGCCGTGGTGCTCGACGACCTGCACCTGTGTTTCCAACCCGGCGTACAACAGTTTTTAGATTTTCTGCTGCGCCACGCGCCGGCCAATTTTTGCCTGTCGGTTGCCTCCCGCCAGCAGTTGGACCTACCCCTGCCCTGGTTGCGCGCGCGCGGGCTGCTGCGTCAGGTGGAAGAGTCTGATCTGGCCTTCACCCTCGAAGAATCCCGCCAATTGGTGGTGGAGGTCTGGGGCCTGGCACTTTCTGAGCGGCGGCTCGAACTGCTCTGGGCCCGTA
This sequence comes from bacterium, assembly GCA_018780265.1. Lineage (GTDB taxonomy): Bacteria > Vulcanimicrobiota > Xenobia > Xenobiales > JADMJV01 > JADMJV01. The sequence continues at coordinate 86,891 of JADMJV010000032.1, read as the reverse complement.
CTCAGGGATGGGTGGCGGCTTTGCAACTGGCCACTCAGGCGCTGCTGGGCAGGCCCGCCGATTGGGAAAGTTACCTACAGGGGCTGACCGGGGCGCGTGAAGAAATCTATGACTATCTTGCCTCCGAAGTATTTTCCACCTTGCCCGCCGAGATTCAGTCCTTTGCCCGGGCTTCGTCGTGCCTGGCCGAATGGAATCTGGAGTTGGCCAGCTTTGTAAGCGGCCAGGACGCCACTGAATGTTGTCATTATTTGCGCAGTCACCGTCTGTTTCTGGAAGAAGTGGAGGGCAGCGGGTTCCGCTTTCATCCCCTGTTCCGCGAATTTCTGTGGGGGCAGTTGAAGAAGAAGTCCGACTGGCCCGAGGTGGAACGGCGAGCCGCAGACTACTGGCTCCAGCGAGATCTACCGGCGCGAGCGGCCCCCCATCTGGAGAGGCTGGGCCAACTGGACTGGTTATTGGAGGCCCACGGGCTGGAGATGGTGCTGGCTGGCCACCAAATCCAGTTGACGGGCTGGCTCCAACAACTACCGGCGGCCCGTGTGCGCGGCAGTTCGGCACTCAGTCTTGTGGCCGGAACGCTGTGCGAACTGAAGGGCCACTGGGAAGATGCAGAAGGGCATTACCTGCGGGCTGTAAGGTTGGGGCAAGACGGGGCAGCCTGGGGCCATCTCTGTCAGGCTTACCTCAAGTGCAACCGACACGATGAGTTGCTGGAGGCTTGCGCGCGTGGCCTCCGCGCTAACCCTTCGGCGGCGGTCAGAGCCCAACTGCTGGCCTGGCGAGGAGCCACCCTGGTGCAAACGGGCCAGGATTGGCAGCTAGGTTATGCCGAGATTGTCGAGAGCTACCAACTTTCCAGAGAACTGCCCTGTCCCCACGCGCGTTTTGCGGCGGCGGTAGCCTACGGCTTTGTCTATCTCTTCGGCAAGGGTGAGATTCGCGCTTCGCTTCGCTTTCTGGAGGAAGCCGTCGAGGAGTTTCTGGCCGGCAATCAGCCGTTGCCGGCCTACTTCCTGACCATGGATCGGGCTGTTGTGCTGCTCTTTTCTGGCAGTCCGGAGACCGCCTTGCGACTGGTTGACGAGACTCTACTGGAATCGCGTCGAGCCGGACATTCCTTCGTCTACCAGGGACTGGAAACTCTCAAGGCGCTCATTCAACTGCGCAACGGTGATGACGACATCTGCCAGCGCATTGATGTCAACGATCTCTCCCCGCAGTTTCGCCCTTACTGGTTGGCCGAATTGTTGCGCCATCAGTTGCGACGGGGTCGATTGCCGGAGGCTGGCGTGGCGGCCCGACACTTGATCTCCATGGGACAGGGCTTCTATGCCCTGGAGGGCAATCTGGCCGTGGCCGAGTGGCATCGAGCCCGCGGTGATGAAGAGGCGGCCCAAGCCTGCCTGCGGGCCAATTTGGAGTTGTCGCGCCAGACCGGGGCCACCTACTGGTCCGAGCGCACCTCGGCCTTGCTTGGCGAATCACTCCCTCGCCCGGGTTTGCGGATTCAGTCCTTGGGGGCTCTGCGGGTGTGGTATCAAGACCAGGATTTGAGTGCCGAGGTTGCAGGGATCCCCCTCAAGGTGCTGGCCGTATTAATCTCAGCAGGAGAGCGCTTTGTGTCGGTGGACCGCATTGTCGAGGCCATTTGGCCCGCGACCGAGCCGCGCCTGGGTCGTCGCTACCTGTCCGTGCACCTGACCCGCCTGCGCAAGTTGCTGCGCGCTCCCGAGCCCATTTTGCGTCGTGGTGACCAGTATCGACTCAACCTGGGGCATCTTCTCGAGGTGGATTCGGTCACTTTTGAACGGGTTTGTAGAAAGGCCCGCCAGCTCCAACGCATGGGGGACGCCCAGGCACTCGCCTCCGCTGTGGACGAGGCCCAGGCCCTGTGGAAAGGCACCTTTTGGGCCGAAGAGGTCTACCTGGATTGCGTCTCGGAACGCCGCCAGGAACTGGACCAGGAATATGCCTGGCTACAAACCGTCACTTTGCCCGAAGCCTCTCACCCCAAGTCTGAGAAGCGCAGGGTCAAGCCATAAGGTGGGCGGCGGGAATGGCCTGGGTTACCACTTGTAGTTCTTCCAGGGCCGGGCCAAACTCAAAGGTATGAATGAGTTTCTGGAGGCGGTGCAGGCCGCCGCTCTGAGCCAGCAGCGGGGCTGCCTGCTGCAGCTCGTTGAGGCTTTCCAGCGACCCGCCCTCGCAATTTTGCAATTGTCCTCTGAGCCGAGAGAGAATCTCTGCGGCGGCCTGCAGTTGAGCCGGAGTCCAGTGACCCGCAGCCTCTGATGGCAGTTGGGGAGTATGCAGGCGTTGCAAGAGCGCCTCCCCGGTCTGGCGCAAGAGGGCCACCAGCGCCGCCAAACTCTGCGTGGCGGCGTTAGCATCGGTGAGGTGAGCCTGGGATTCGACCTCACTCGCCC